>JABFXY010000027.1 GCA_013361525.1 Polyangiaceae bacterium
CCCTTCGCGAGCGAGGCGCGGAGCGCGAGGCGGGTTTCGGCGTAGGCGGGCAGGGAGGAAGTCGCCGCCAAGGCATTGCGGCAAACGAACGGAGTGGGGTCAGCCCCGAAGGGGCTGGGGGACCCCACTCCGCCTAGCTCGGCGACTGACGACCCCCCGCCGGAGCCGAAACCCGCCCGCGCAGCCGCGCCGAGCCCTACGCCGCGCCGCGCCCTACGAATCAGGCGTCGTAGTAGAGGAAGAACTCGTAAGGCACCGGACGCAACCGCACCGGATCGAGCTCCTTCTCGCGCTTGTAATCAATCCACGTCGTCAGAAGGTCACGCGTGAACACATCGCCGCGCAGCAAGAACTCGTGGTCGCGCTCGAGCGCGTCGATCGCGTCGGAGAGCGAGCCCGGCATGTGCGGCACGTCCTTCAGCTCCTCCGGCGAGAGCGAGTAGATGTCCTTGTCGAGCGGATCACCCGGGTCGATCTTGTTGATGACCCCGTCGAGGCCGGCCATCATCATCGCGGCGAACGCGAGGTAGGGGTTGCAGGTTGCGTCGGGGAAACGAACCTCGATGCGGCGCGCCTTCGCGGAGTTGCCGGCGACGACCGGGATGCGGATCGACGCCGAGCGGTTGCGGCTCGAGTACGCGAGGTTGACCGGCGCTTCGTAGCCCGGGACGAGACGGCGGTAGCTGTTCGTCGTCGGGTTGGTGAGCGCGGCGAGCGCCTTCGCGTGCTTCAGGATGCCGCCGATGTAGTGCAGGCCGAGCTCGCTCATGCCCGCGTAGCCGTCGCCGGCGAAGAGCGGCTTGCCTTCGCGCCAGAGCGACTGATGGCAGTGCATACCGCTGCCGTTGTCGCCGAAGAGCGGCTTCGGCATGAACGTCGCCGTCTTGCCGCGCTTCTTCGCGGTGTTCTTCACCACGTATTTGAACCAGAGAAGGTCGTCGGCCATCTTGGTCAGCGTGTTGAACTTGATGCCGACCTCACACTGACCGGCGGTCGCGACCTCGTGGTGACCGACCTCGACGTGGATGCCGGTCTCCATCAGCGTGCGCATGATGTCGTTGCGCAGGTCGCCGAGCGTGTCGTTCGGCGGAACGGGGAAGT
This sequence comes from Polyangiaceae bacterium, assembly GCA_013361525.1. Taxonomy (GTDB): domain Bacteria; phylum Myxococcota_A; class Polyangia; order Polyangiales; family Polyangiaceae; genus Xiheicaenibacterium. The sequence continues at coordinate 1,102 of JABFXY010000027.1, forward strand.
AGCCCTCCTTCGGGCGGACCTTGTGGCCGAGGTTCGGCTTCGAGCCGCTGTTCCAGTGGGCCTCTTCGCTGTCGACCTCGAAGGACGAGCCCTTCTGCGTGTTCTCGTAGCGGACCGAGTCGAAGATGAAGAACTCCGCCTCGGGGCCGAAGAAGCAGGTGTCGGCCATGCCGGTCGAGCGAAGGTGGGCCTCGGCCTTCAGCGCGATGTAGCGCGGGTCACGGCCGTAGGGCTGACCGGTGATCGGGTCGACGACCTTGCAGACCAGGCTCAGCGTCTTCGCCTCGTAGAAAGGATCGATGCGCGCGGTGTCGGCCTGCGGGATGACCGCCATGTCGGACGCGTTGATCGGCTGCCATCCGCGGATCGACGAGCCGTCGAAGCCGATACCGTCTTCGAAGAGCGCCTCGTCGAGCCGTCGCGCGGGCAAGGTCGTGTGCTGCAGCGTTCCCGGCAGATCGACGAACTTGAGATCCAGGAACTCCACGTCGTTCTTCTGCGCGAACTCGATGACCTCTTTGGGCGTCATGGCATCCTTCCTCTTTCTTTTCTCTTCGACACACACGCACACGCACACAGCCGTCCGAGGCTTCGAGACCTCGGACGCGGCAGTCTCGAGCTCAGATAGCCTCTTCCCCGCGCTCTCCGGTTCGGATGCGGATCACGTCCTCGACGGGGTACACGAAGATCTTTCCGTCACCGATCCTGCCCGTCTTCGCGCTCTTCAAGATCGCGTCGATGACGCTCTCGACTTGAGAGGCGGGCACGATGATGTCGATCTGGACCTTCGGTACGAAGTCGACGACATAGGCCGAGCCGCGGTAGACCTCTTTCTTTCCACCGGTCCTTCCGAAGCCCTTCACCTCCGTCACGGTCATTCCTCCGATCGGAACTTCCGCGAGCGCATCTTTGACTTCGTCCAATTTGAACGGCCGAATGATCGCGACGACCCTCTTCATGTCCGTTTCCTCGAGAGCTGCGGCTATCGCGCGGCACGAACCGCGTGACAAGGCTGGCTCGGGGTTCTACCTAGCGTGCTCTCTGTTTCCGGAGCGTTTCCGCCGAGCTCGCCAAACGAACTCCCGGTCAACGGTGCGATCCCCTTCGCAAAGGCAGCTAGCCTGGACGGACGCAGGTCCAGGTCGCGCTTCACCTAATGTTGAAGGCCGTGACCACGTAGAATAGGCTGCGCTCGCAAGGCCCACCCCCTGATGGCGTCGACCCAAAAGGCCAAGATTCCGGTCGGTTTCGTCATCGCCGGCAAGTACCGAGTGACCGGTGAGCTCGGCCGTGGCGGGATGGCTGCCGTCTACGAGGCCGAGAACGTAGATATCGGCAAGCGCGTGGCGATCAAAGTCCTCGCGCAGGAGCTGATTTCCTCGACGGTCGTCGTCGAGCGCTTCCTCCGCGAGGCGCGCGCGGTCGCGGCCATTCGCAGCCCGTACATCTGCGACGTCTACGACTCGGGCCGCCTCGAAGACGGCCGGCCGTTCCTGGTGCTCGAGCTCCTCGAGGGCGAGTCCCTGTACGAGCGGATGGTCCGGGTCGGGCCGATCGACGTCGAGACGACGGTCACGGTGATGGCCCAGACGTGTCGCGGCCTCACCCGCGCGCACGCAGCCGGCATCGTTCACCGCGATCTGAAGCCGGAGAACATCTTCGTCACCAAGGACGAAGAGGGCGCGCTCCTCTGCAAGATCCTCGATTTCGGCCTCGCGAAGTTCTACCAGCCGATGGAAGACGGCGCGGCGCAGGCCCGGCTCACGCGTGAAGGCGCGGTGTTCGGGACGCCCGCGTACATGAGCCCCGAACAGGTGCGCGGACAGGGCGCGGTCGATGCGCGCGCGGATCTCTGGGCGCTCGGCTGCATCACCTACGAGTGCCTGACGGGGCGCACCGTTTGGTCCACCGAGCAGGGCGTCGCGATGACCTTCGCGCAGATCGCGCAGGGGAACGTCCCCGATCCGCTGACGTTCCGCCCCGACCTGCCAGACTCGTTCCGCGAGTGGTTCAAGAAGTCGCTGCACAAAGATATCGCGCAGCGCTTCCAGACCCCGAAAGAGTTCGCCGAGGAGCTGATGGTCGCGACGAACGTCGCGATGCGAGGCAGCGAGCACTCTTCGGACCTCACCGCGCAGCTCCGCGGCGGCCTGGAGTCGGCGATCTTGTCGCCGCGCGATCGATCGCCGGCGGGCTCGCGCGCCGGGACGCGACCGAGCCTCGGCGGCACGGCGGCTCCTTCCAGCGCCGGCATCGTGCCGACACCGCTCGCGCACGAGACTTCACCGAACGCACCTTCCGGCGGCGCAGCAGACATCCCGAGCATCCCGCCCGCGATGAAGGGCGGCGGCGGCGGAAAGCTCCTCCTCACCGTCGGATTTGCGGCGCTCCTCGGGGCGGGCGGTTACTTCGCCTACCGAACGATGGTTCCGCCCTCGGCGGCGAACGGCACCGCGGCGACGGCCGACGCCGGTACCGAGGCGGCGCCGACGTCGACGGTGATCGCGTCGACCGACGCGACCGCGACGCCGCTTGCGCACGACACCGGCGGCCTCCCGTTCCGGCCGCTCATCGCCGAAGCACAGGAGATGATCTCGAAGGGCGACCTCGAAGGAGCCCGCGAGAAGATCCGGCAAGCGACCGACCTCGGCGGGCACTACACGCCGCAGACGTTCGGCCAGCACCTCGACGCGGTGAAGAACGGCAACAAGGGCGCGCCGAACTGCAAGCTCACCGGCCTCGCCCGCCCGCGCAGCTACGACCTCTTCGAGGAGAAGCCGCGGAGGATCGCGGCCGGCGCGCCGTCGATCGCGGTCGGCGTCAAAGGCGCGATCGTGGTGTGGACGGAGCCTTCGGACGGTGTCGAGCTCGCGCACGCCGTCGCGCTCGACGAGTCTCTCCGCGCGCGAACGAAGCCGTTCGTCGTGAGCCCCGAGGGTGAGCTCATCCAGCGCCCGCAGATCTACCCGATGGGGGATCGGTTCCTTCTCACCTACTGGGACACGCGGCCCCCGAACATCCTGGCGCGGTACCTCGACGCGGACGGACGCATCGAGACCGGGCAAAAGACGATCGCCACGGCACCCGGAGGCGCGAGCTCGCCGACGGTCACCATGCTCCCCGACAAGAACCTCCTCTTCGTGTGGGTCGAGCCGTCGGACAAGCTGACCGAAGATATCTACGCGCGGAAATTCACGACGGATCTCGATCCGATCGGGGAAAAGATTCGGCTGACGGCCTTCACGCCGCGTGTGACGGGCCGGACGCGACCGCGTTTTCCCACCGTCGGCGTCGACGGTGAAGCCGTCCGCATCACGTACAAGCTCGAGCGCGATCCCGATCGCTTCGTGCAGCACCTGCGCATTCCATTCGCGTCGCTCAACGAGGGCGGGGTGAACGCGACGGGCATGGGGCCGCGGACACCCGATCGGTTCATCGGCAAAGCCACGCTGGTGAGCAAACCGCGGATGCGAACCGAGCAGCCCACGATGGCCTGCTCGAGCGAGCGCTGCTTCTCGGTCTGGCACGAGGAAGGCCACGACGGCATTTGGGCCGGCCTCCTGCAAGGCGACGCCGATCCGCTCTTCGCCCGCGAGGTCGTCCCGAACTCCGGCAAGAACCCCGGCATCGGCACCAACTCCAAGGGCCTGATGCAGGTCTTCTGGTACGAGCGCGGCAAAGGCCTCGTCACCGCCGGGTTGAACCGCGACGGCATGACCGATGGCTCGACCGTGGCCCGAATGACGTCGGTGGATCGTCCCGCGCCTTCCGTTTCTGCGGGTCTGAAAGACAACGAGTGGTACGCGGCGTGGACGGACTTCGAAGCAGGGATGGCCGAGGTGTTCGCGGTGCGTGTGGAGTGCAAGTGACGTGCTGACGATCCCGGCGCGGGGCGAGCTCCACAAGCGGCCCATCGAAACCGAGCGGCTTCTCTTGGTTCCCGTCGATCCCTCGGACGGCCACGAGCTGTGGTTCGCGGTGAACGGATCACGCGCGACGCTTCAGCGTTGGCTTCCGTGGGTGCAGTACCACACGGATCCCGTCGCCAGCGGTCGCTTCGCCGAAGCCTGCGCGACCGATTGGGATCAAGGCCGCGCCGTCCGCTTCGTCATCCGCGAGAAGGTGACCGGCACGCTGGTCGGCATCGTCGGCCTCGAGCAATGCGTGCACCTGCACCGCGCGTGCGAGCTCGGGTATTGGCTGCGCAACGAAGCGCACCGCCGCGGCTACATGACGGAAGCATCGCGCTCGCTGATCGACTTTTCGTTCCGGCGCATGGGTGTCCACCGCGTCCGCGTGGCCGCCGCCACCGACAACCACCCCTCCCTCGCCGTCATCGCGCGCCTCGGCTTCCGCTTCGAAGGCATCGCGCGCCAAGCCGAATGGTGCGACGGCCGCTGGCTCGACCACGCCACCTTCGGCCTCCTGGCAACGGATCACGCCTAGCCGAGCAACAAGACGAGAGGGGTCGCCAAGGGCGCCAAGGGCAGAAAGAGGAAGAGGAGGGTTTGATGATGAGATCGAGAAAAACTCTCGCTCTTCTCCCTCCTCCTCTCTTGGCGCCCTTGGCGACCCCTCTTCGTTCATTCACGGGGCGAGCCGGTGAGCGATGAGAAGGCTGCCTCTACTACCGGTTGCGCCGCTCCTGGTCGTTTTGATCGGGCTGGCGGCGGCTGCGACGCTGGTGACGATCGGCCTCGGGCAGATCCGCCGGACGAGCGACAGCGAGGCGCAGGAGCGGGCTAGCGCGGTGTCGGCGGCGCTCGCGGCGCGGCTTCGGCTGACGGCGCTCGAGGATCGCGGGCCGCTTCTTTCGGAGATCGCGCAGGACGAGGACATTGAGCTCTTGCTCGTCTCGCAGGACGGGCAGTCGCTCGCCAACGCGAGCTTCGAGACGTTCGAGCAGAAGAGCATGGTCGACATGCTCGTCGCGGGTGAAGGGGTCGTGCAGACCTCCAGCGGGCGACAGGTGTTCGCGTCTCATCCGCTCGCAGCGCCGCTCGAGCACCTGTCGGTGGTGACGATGGTCGCCGCTCCCAAGACACCGGCGGAGACGCTCGGGCTCACACAGGCTGTCGCGGCCGTGACCGCGATCCTGATCGGCGTCGCCGCGGCCGTGACCTACAGCTACGCGCGCGCCGCGCACGACGAGGTGCAATACGTGCGCGCGCAGATCGCGGCGATGGCCGATCCGGAGAGCGACCCAGCGGGCAAACCCGTGCCGATCCGCGCATTCGACGAGGTCGGGCAGCTTGCGGCTGCCTTCAACATCCTCGTCGATCGATTCACGATCGCAGAAAAGTCGTACCGCGCCGACCTCGCCGAGGCCGCGCGCATCGACGCCGAACGCCTCGAGTTTCTCGCGGGATTGAGCCACGAGCTGCGCACGCCGCTCAACGCGATCCTCGGGTTTTCGCACGTCCTCGAGAGCGGCGTCGACGGCCCGCTCACGCCCGACGCCCGCGAGTCGATCGAGACGATCCGAACGAGCGGCGAGCACCTGCGAACGTTGATCGACGACATCCTCGATCTGTCGGCGCTCGAGACGGGTGAGCTCAAGCTCACGCGGCGCGCGCTCGACATGCGCGTCGCCGCCGAGGAGGTCATTCGAGAGAGCGGCGCGGTCGCCCGCCGAAAGGGCCTCGCCCTACGCGTCGAAGGCGAGCGCGGCGTCTTCGCCCGCGCGGATCGCAGGCGCGTGCGCCAGATCTTGACCAACCTCGTCGCGAACGCCGTGAAGTTCACGCCGCGCGGGCACGTCATCGTGCGCATCTCGCGGCGCGACGCCGACGCGATCGTCGCCGTCGAGGACAGCGGCTACGGCATCGCCGAAGAAGAGATCGAGGAGATCTTCGAGGCCTATCGCCAGTCGACCGATGCTCGCCTACGGCAGGGTGGAGCGGGTCTCGGGCTCGCGACGGTGAAGCGCCTGGTCGAGCTGCACGGCGGAACCATCACCGTGACGAGCGCGATGGGAAAGGGCTCGGTCTTCACGTTCTCGATCCCGCTCGCGACCGAAGAGGAGATCCTCGTCGCCGAGGCCACACGCGTGTCGGCGACGAGCATGTTGCCCGACTCCCCGGTCGCGACACCGTTGCCGCTCCCGAGCCGCCGACCGGGCGAGGAGCCGCGGTGAACCGATGAACGCGGCCGTCTCGTTCTCGAAGCGCATCATCGCGCAGCAATCGCTGCTGACGGTCGCGACGTTCGCGTCGCTCGCCGCGTTCGTCCCCGCAGTTTTGCGCCCGGACGACAGCATCCTCGGTGAGGTTCTGCTGCGCATCATCGGCATCGGAATCATCGCGGCGACGATCACCGCGGGGGCCGTCCATCTTCGGCTCAACCGTCACCGGTACACGATTCGCTCCCTGGCCCTCGGCTCGAAGGCGGTCGAGCCCGACGAGATCAACGCGCTCGCGCGGCTGCCGACGCGGCTGCTCATCATCAAGTGGATCATCGAGGGCATCGCGATCACCATCGCCGCGAACGCACGCCCGTCGCAGCTCGGCGGCGAGGTTGCGCGCGAGCTCGTGCTCCTCGGGATCATGGCGACGCTCGCGACCAGCGTCCCTGCCCTCGTGACCGCGCAGACGACGGTGGGGCGGCTCATCGAGATCGCGCCGCGCGAAGCCGTCGCCGCGAACCTCGCCGAGCTCGCCGCGCGCGGTGAGCCACGCCGCGTGTCGCGCCGAAACCTCACGTTCGCCGTCGTCATTCCTGTCGCGCTCGTCGGCGTGAGCGGCGCGCTCGCGTCGTATGCGCATCTCCGGGCGCTGACGGACGCCAGCCGCCGCGAGACCGCGACGATCATCGGCCGCGGCGTGGTCGCAACCGGCGACACACGCGACCACGTCAGCCAGCGCGCCGCTATCGAAGCCGCAAGAAAGCTGGGATACCGCGTCGCGCTCACCGACGACGAGCTGCGTGAGCAAATCACCCGCGACGAAAAGGACGAATGGCTGCTCGCGCTTCCCCTCGAGCGGGGCAGCGTCACGATCGCGTTCCCGAGCAAGCTCGGTCTCTACGGATCCGCGCCGCTCGCGGCGGTCGCGGTCGGCGTGGCGCTGCTCGCATTCCTCGTCGCGCGCGTGGTTGCACGCCTCGTGTCGAGCGATCTCAGCCGCGCGGCCGAACGCCTCCGGACGCTCGGCACGCAGGAGATCCTCGAAGGCAAGCCGGATCCGCGGATCGAGGCGCGCTTCGAAGTGGTCGGTGAGCTCGCGCGCTCGGCCATGGCGCTGACGGAGCGCTTCCGCGTCTTCGCCGCTGCCCAAGAACGCGCGCTCGAAGCGAAGGAGACGGCGCGTCGCATGCGCGGCTTGTTCTTCGCCAGCGTGAGCCACGATCTGAAGAGCCCGCTCAACGCCATCCTCGGCTTCGCGGACTCGATCGATCGGAGCGAGATGACCGCGGCCCAAAACGAGAGCCTCGATCTCATCGCGAACCGCGGTCGCGAGCTCGTCGCGCTCATCGAGACCATCCTCGACGCCGCGCGCGTCGAGGCCGGCCAGCTCAAGCTGAGCCGAAAGGTCGTCCCCCTCGCGACCTGGCTCACGCACGCAGCCCGCCTCGGGCGGGAGCTCGCGCAGGAAGCGGGCGACCTCAAGGTCGAGGTCGGCGAAGGCCTGCCGCCCACCGATATCGATCCGGTCCACCTGCCCCGCGCGCTCGCGGTCGTGATTGCCCACGCGCTTCGCGCACCGACCGCCGACGGATCCGGCGCCCGCGTCACTGTTCGCGCGTCGCTGCCCGCGCGCGAGCGAAGGATCCGCATCGAGATCGATCACGGCAGCACGCTCGTCACGTCCGCCGAGCTCGCCGCGCTGTTCGCCCGTCAATCGTCGTCGCGCGGGCGCGGATTGACGCTCGGCCTGAGCCTCGCGCGCAGTGTGTTCGAGCTCCACCAGGGCTCGATCGAGGTCCACGGCGAGCCCGACGGGCCCCCGCTGGTTCTCGCGTATGTGCCGGTGATCGCGAGCCTGCCCCCGCCTCCTGCGCCGAAGAAGGCTCCCTAAGCGGGGCAATGGGGGTTGCGTTTCGAGAAAAAGCGTCTGGTAAACAGATGGTTTACCTAATGCTTTTCATCGAGATCGAACACCGACCACGACGGCCTCGACCCCTCAAGCAATCGCGACACTCCCCCAAACACTGCTGACCGCCGGTGACCCACACGGCATACTCCGGCCGTGCCCACCCGCTCTCCCGCCGGAAAGCGCCCTGTCGTTCGTGCCCCCGGCCCGTCCGGTGTTCAGCTCGGAGAAGCCAGCGCCCGCGCCATGATCCTTCAAGGTGCCGCGACGGTATTCTCGGAGCGCGGCGTTCGCGCCGTCTCCGTCGAGGACATCCTCAAAGCCGCGGGCATCTCGCGGCGCACGTTCTACCGGCTCTACCAGAGCAAAGAGGACGTGGTGATGGCGCTCTACCAGCTCGGAACCGACCGGCTGCTCGAAGCTTGCAAGCTCGCGTTGCGAGAGGAGTCGGATCCGGTGCGCCAACTCGAGCGCTGCATCGACGCGCACCTCAGGAATGCGCGTTCGTTCGGCAGGCTCGTGTTCGTGCTCGGCGGCGACGCCCAGAACCACGAGTCCATCCTCCACGCGCACCGCATGGAGGTGCACCAAACCTTGGTGTCGTTCCTCTCGTCCGAGACGCCGCAAAACGGCGGAAAGAAGATCGACCCGCTCTTGTTTCGCTCGGTGCTGCTCGCGCTCGAGGGCGCGACACGCATCATGCTCGAGGAGGACGATGAGGGCCGACACGTCACCGACGCGAGCATCGAGCGTGTGAGGCGCGTCATGATGCGCATCGCGACGGCGGCGCTCGCGGGGTCCGGCGCCAGCGTGGCGCCGCTGCCGTTCGCCGAATAGCGATCGATCGTGGCGAGGTGGAACCGCCGCGTTGGTTCGCCACGCCGCGCGGCTAGCCCACGTCCGGCGAACGCGGCCATGCCCTGCGTCGCACGGAAGTTGCGAGTGCCAGGGGCATGATCTGCCATACGTGCCACAACGACTACGACAAGAGCTTCGACGTCGTGATCAACGGCTCGAGGTACTCGTTCGACTCGTTCGAATGCGCCATTTTCGCGCTCGCTCCGACCTGTGCGCATTGCCAATGCCGCGTCGTCGGCCACGGCGTCGAGTCGGACGGCGCGTTTTATTGCTGCGCGAGCTGCGCCCGCAAGGCGGGTGAGGTCGGCGCCAAAGACCGTCTCGACCGCTGAACGTTTCGCGCCTGGGTACATGGACGGCGGTCGCCCGTCGTGCGGGGGCTTGGCAAGATGTTTGCCGCTGATTATTCCTGCGGGCACCCATGGCGACTCAGAAGCGACCCCTGCGAATCCAAGACGCATCGTTGCGTGATGCGGCCGGTCGCCTCGAGAGCTTCACCACCATGGTGAACCGCCGGGTCGACGAAATGAGGGCAGCCGAAGATCGCGCCGAAAAGACGCTCGCGCTCTTCGAAGCGGAGGTCGCCGCCAAGCTCGTCGAGAGCGCGGTTTACGAGGTGTCGCTGCGGCTCCTGCCGCACGGGGTCGAGTTCGATCCCGCGCGGCAGCTCTCGCTCCGCCTCGGTCGCTTCCGGCGTGAGCTCGCCTCGTTCGAGGTGAGCTACGGTCCCCTGCCCCGCGCCTGAGCCCACTCGTGCTCGGTCCCTTGGTGGATCGCGGCGTAGATCCGATCACGCAGCCCGTTCGCTTCGTCGTGCGTGAGGGTGCGCGACGGGTCTCGGAGCACGACGCGAACGAGCAGGTTCTTTTGGCCTCGACGAATACCGAGACGCCGGCGCGCGGCTTCGGGCAGCTCGTCGTGGGAGGTCTCCGATTGAATCGACACCTCCTCGACCACGCCGGCGTCGTGGCCCAGCGCGCCGCGAACCCGATCCCCGATTTCCTCCGCGGCATCACCGTCGGCCACGACGACCGATAGATCCCGGCGAATCGGCGGCATGCTGGAGACAGGCACGTAGGGTCGCAAATCGTCCATTTGAGAAGCGATGCGTACGTCGATTGCCCGCAACAGCCGAATGTCGGGGACCTGCTTCTTGAGCATCAGCAATCGATCGAGACCCATCCCCATCGCGAGGCCGGACCACTCTTTCGGATCGAGCCCTGCCACACGAAGCACCTCGGGATGGGCGACGCCACATTCGAGGATCTCGATCCACTCGTCCCCGGCGCGGACATCCACTTGGAGGCCGTGCTGCGTATAAGGATGAATTCGCGGCTCCATGCGGATCTCGGAGCCGGGTAGCAGCGCTCGCGTCACCGCGACGATCATCGATTCGAGATCGGCAGGACCGAGCTCGCCGTATCTCCCGTCGCGCCGAATGCGCCACAGGTCCAGCTGATGCGGCTCGCCGCTATGGAGGCGGTCGATGCAATCGCGCCGGTAGACGATCCCGGGGCATGCCCACGCGACATCGACAGCGTCGTCCGTTCGCGCATGAGCCGCTGCGAGCTCGCGCAGCAGCGCCGGGATCATCGCCGAGGTGTGGGATCGCAGCATTCGACGCTCGTCGACGTATCGGCTGTAACGAGCGTCCCGTGCGACGGCGTCCGGCGCATAACCGAGCCGGTCGTAGTTGTCCGCGACGTCGACGATCGGCGGCGCTCGACGAATCGAGACCGCCGTCTCCTTCCATAATGAGGAAGCAGCTTCGGCTATCAGACTGGCGAGGATCTGCAGCGCGTGAGGTCCGCGCTCGGGGTCGGTCAAATCGACAATGACGAGCGCACGCGTTACCGCGTCCGCATCATAACGGCGTGTCATCTTGGCTCTCCGCGGGGTTCGGCTGGTCGGGGCTTCGAATCACCCCCCGGACCGAATCCGGATGTCGGAAGAGCCTGCGGTCGTCAGCCCCGCGCGCCCCCCCGCCCGGATTGGGTCGGGGGGCCGATAAAGCGGCGGCGCACGAGGACGGCGGACACGATGCCTGGAGCTTGTGTCGCTCGCGCCACTTCGTCAAGCGAGCGGCGGGAAGCCCGTCACTCGACGACGAGGCGGTAATGGTTGTGATCGACCGGCGACTCTTCGTACGCGCGGACCATCACGTGGAGCTTCGTCGGCTGCGTGAGATCGATCACGACCTCTTCGTTCGACCCATAGAGGTACGGCCGCTGATCGTAGAGCTCGACCGTCGGCGCGTAGCCGAGCCCGACATACACGTCGACGTCGCCTTGCGCGGCGCCGTTCTCCGTCGTGCGAACGACGTATCGCCCCGCCGGCAAGACTGGCGTTTCATAGCGGTGCAATTGCGCGGGCGCGAGAACGTTGGCGACGTCGATCTTGTCGAAGGCCTGCGCCCCGGGAAGGAACGTGTTGTCCTCTTCACCGGTCGCGAGGACGACCTGGCTCGGATCGATCTTCGAGAGGATCGACTCGTAGGTATCGGGCGAATCCGGGTCCGAGAGCGCCTCGATGATCGCGAGCGAGGTGTCGGGAAGCTCGCTGAAATACGCGGGCATCGCATTGACGAGGACGTCGGCGTATTTGGTCCCATTGGGATCGTCCGCGTTCTTTTCGGCGAAGCGCTTTGCAATGGTGTCGTCGAGATAGGCGAACGTGTCGCAACCGTTCAGGAAGAACATCGTGTAACGGCCTTTGACGAATTGACCCTTCGTCGAAAGGGCCCGCACGTTCGCGCCGAGGCCGGCGTGACCGTTGTAGATGACGAAGTCCGCCTTCTTCGTGAGCTCGCCATAACGCGTATCGAATGCTGCAGTCGCGACCTTCGGGCTGTCGATGAGGAGCGCGGTGACGTTGACCTGCCGACCGTTCACCGTGCCGCTGAAGGTCACGTCGGTCGCGGCGACGCCCGGGTTCGTCGGGACCGATGCGGGCGTCGTCGAAAAGCCAGACGCCACGCCGCCGCGGAGGCCCTCGATGAATTCGTTGTAGGCGATGATTCCCGCGTCCGAGGGTGACGTCGCGTAGTCCTCGTATTTGCCGAAGACGGCGACGACGTTGAGCGCACCGTCGCTCCAGATGCGGTCGTACTCCGGGTACTTCGCCGACGTGTTCATCGGGCTGATTTCGACGCTCGCCGTGGTCGAGGTGCTGTCGGCGCCCTCGATCGCGCAGCCGTCTGCGTCGGGTCGGAAGTGGTACCAGAAGTTGTCGCTCGAGACGGCGTGGCCCTGCTCTTCGACACACGCGCCGCTGTACTTGGTCGTGAAGCTTTTGAGGCTCTGCGGCCCAATCTTGCGCGGGAAGACGAGGCGGTACTCGTCCGGGATGGCCGTCTTGCTGCCCCAGGCGACCGGAAGGCTCGCGTGATAGGTGACCTTCATCCAACCGTCGCCGGTCGAGACGCGCTTCACGTCGGTGATGACGACGCGGTCCAGCCGGCCGACCGAGTGCTGATCGTTGAGCTGCCCCACCGTGTAGAAGAGCTGCGTTTTGATGAGCTTGGTCGTGTTCGACTGCCACGGCGCGGAGAGCTCACCGTCGAAGTCGAGCGTGACGAGCGTCGCGGCCGCGCTCGTGAACGCCTTCTCGCTCGAGTCCGCCGACTCTTCGTCGTCGCCGAGCGGCACGCCGGATGGCGCGCACGCGGACGCGGCCAGGGTCATCGACAGAACGGCGACGAGGTTTCGACACGATAGGCGCGACATGGCAGCTCTCCCCCCGGGTGGATGGAGACGCTCCATCCCAGCCGGCGGCCGCGCTCGAGCACGATGTAGGCCACGGACCTACCCCACAAATCCTTTGAAGAATTCCGCCCGCGGTGGCTGCAGCGTGGATCGAATGATCCACGCCTCACGACGCTTCGATCCGCATCGCGTCAATGATGTTGCGGTGTTGCGTCGAGTTTTCGACGCAACACCGCGACCACGCTCAGGGCTCGAAGAGCTTGCCCTGGTCGGTGCCTGTCGGCCCATTGAAGGGCCGCTTCAGGTGCTCGTGGGCGCGGCGGGTGGCGATGCGACCGCGCGGCGTTCGCCCGAGGAAGCCCTGTTGGATGAGGTACGGCTCGTAGACGTCCTCGACGGTGTCGCGCGGCTCACTCAGTGCGGCCGCGAGGGTGTCGAGCCCGACGGGACCGCCGTCGTAGTCGTCGATGATCACCGATAGAAGCCTGCGGTCCATCATGTCCAGACCGGCCTCGTCGACCTCGAGCCGCTCGGCGGCGTGTTGGGCAATCGCGGCGGTGATGGTGCCTTTGCCGACGACCTCCGCGAAGTCACGCACGCGTCGGAGCAAGCGGTTCGCGACGCGCGGTGTACCGCGAGAGCGCGTCGCGATCGCGCGCGCCCCACCTTCGTCGATCGGGACGTTCACGAGCCTCGCGCTTCGCTTGACGATGAGCTCGAGCTCTTCGACCGGGTAATAGTCGAGGCGGACGACGTAGCCGAAGCGCGACAAGAGCGGCCCGGTGAGCAGGCCCGTGCGGGTTGTCGCGCCGATCAACGTGAACGGTTTGAGGGCCAGCTGGATCGTCGTCGCGTACGGGCCCTCGCCCGTCATGATGTCGATCTGAAACGATTCGATCGCCGGGTAGAGGCTCTCTTCCACCACCGGCGACAGGCGATGGATCTCGTCGATGAAGAGGACGTCGCCGTGCTCGAGCTTCGTCAGCAAGCCGGCGAGCGCACCTTTGTGCTCCACCGCGGGGCCGCTCGTCGCATGCAGCGTGACGCCCATTTCTTTCGCGATGATGTACGCGAGCGTCGTCTTGCCGAGGCCGGGCGGGCCGCAGAGCAGCACGTGGTCGAGCGCCTCGCGCCGACGCCGAGCGGCCTCGACGAAGACCTTCAAATTCTCTTTGTGTTTCGCCTGGCCGACGTACTCGTCGAGCGTCTCGGGACGGAACAGGCGGTCGAAACGGTCGTCGTCGCCGGACCCGGTTGGTGAAAGGACGCGCTCGGCCATGGCTACGTGGTTTCGAGTAACCCGGGGGACCGCGGATTTGAATGGTGTACTAGCTTTCCGCGCCGGGACGCGCCTGTACTAGCCTCCACGGACCGCGTGACCTCGAGCTCGACCATCCTCATCGTCGACGACGACGCCATCTCGCGACGGATCCTCTCCCAGTCGCTGGACAAGGCTGGGTTTCGCTCGGAATGTGTCTCGTCCGGGCAAGAGGCGCTCGCCTGGCTCGGCAAGCACCAACCGAGCCTCGTCCTGCTCGACCTCGTGATGCCGCCGCCGGACGGCTACGCGGTCCTGCGGATGATCCGCGAGACGCCGCGGACGAGCGAGCTGCCCGTGGTGGTGCTCACAGGCTTGGACGCGGAGGAAGAAGTGTCGCGCGCGTTCGACATGGGCGCCGACGACTTCGTTCGCAAGCCGTTCAAAGCGGCGGAGCTCATCGCGCGCATCCGGAGCCAGCTGCGCCTGCGGCAATACGTCGTTGCGCTCGCCCGCAGGGAGCGTGACGCGCGCGTCGTCCTCGAGCTCACGCAGTCGCTCTCTTCGACCCTCGATTTTCGCGACATCCTCTACACCGTCGTTCAACGCATCGCGGACGTCGCGCGCGTGGACCGCTGCAGCATCGTGCTCGTCCGCGACGAGGGGAAGGTCGGCTACGTCGTCGCCGCGAGCGACGACAAGAAGCTGCGTGACCTCCCGATCGATCTCGTGAAATACCCCGAGATCCGCCGCGTGCTCGAGACGGGCGAGCCGCTGATCATCGACGACGCATCGACGGACCCGATGCTCGACGTGGTCCGCTCGGAGATCCCCGCGACCTCGTTCCGATCGGCCGTCTGCATCCCGATCCTCTTCGAAGAGCGGCCGCTCGGTGTCCTCTTCCTTCGGAGCCGGACGCCGCATCGCCCCGAGGAGCAAGAGCTCTTCTTGGCGCGCACGGTGGCGAGCGCGACCGCCATCGCCCTCCGGAACGCGCGCATGATGCAGAGCCTGCGCGAGCAGACGCGCGAGAGCACCTACGCCCGATTCGAGGCCGAACGACGCATCCGCGCGCTCGAGCCGTACGCCGACTTCTTCCACGCGTCGGCCGACGGGATCGTCGTCGTCGATCGCAAGGGCTCCGTCCTTTTCTCGAACCCGCGCGCGCGCGAGCTCCTCGGCGTCACGACCTTCGACCTCGGCCGCACCTCGTTCTTCGGTTGGCTGGTCCCCGAAGACGAGAAGCGACTTCGCGCCCAGCTCGCAGCGCTCCTCGCCGAGGAGGGCATCCCGTCGTCGCGCCATCGTCGCACGACCGACGTGGAGATCCTCGCGGGCGGGATGCGCCGGATGATCGCCGTCAGCATCGCCGCGATGGGAACGGAAGAGCACGACGAGGACGAAGCGATCCTCCTCACGTTCCGCGACGTGACGAACGAGCGCGCGACGGAGCGCGAGCTCACGAAGACCAAAGAGTTCCTCGAGCGCATGATCGACAGCTCCGTCGACGCGATCATTTCGGCCGATATGAAGGGCAACATCCTTCTGTTCAATCGAGCGGCCGAGCGCATCTTCGATTACCGCGCGAACGAGGTCATCGGCACGATGAACGTGCGCGATCTCTATCCGGAGGGTGTCGCCCAGGAAATGATGCGGAGGATCCGCGGCGACGCACACGGCGGCCCGGGTCGGCTCGAGGGCTACGACACCAACGTCCTCGCGCGGGGCGGCGTACCGCTGCCGGTCATGGTCTCCGCGGCCCTCATCGTCGACCAGGGCGTCCCCGTCGGGTCGGTCGGGGTCATGACCGACCTGCGAGACAGACTTCGAATGCAGGCGAGCCTCGACGCCGCCGAAGAAGAGCTTCGAAGCCGCGAGAAAGAGTCGCTCGTCGCCGAGCTCGCAGGCGCCGCCGCGCACGAGCTCAACCAGCCGCTCACCAGCGTGCTCGGCTACGCCGAGATCATCCGCCGACGCGCGCGAGAAAATTTGCCACACATCCGCGAGACGGAAGCGCTCGCCCACGAGGCCGAACGGATGGCCGACATCGTTCGGCGGATCGGAAAGATCACGCGGTACGAGACCAAAGCCTATGTGGGTGAGGCTAAGATCATCGATCTCGAGCGCTCCGTCCCGTCGGAGGACGGCGGCGACGATGGCAAGGGCGTATGAGTCAGATCCCCAAGGGCGAAAGACTCGAAGAGACGGTGGTGCTCGGCGGATCCGATCTGCCCGAGCGTCTGCTGGTTCAGCTCGCGTCTCTTCCGCCCGAGGGTGATGTCGAAGACGCGCTCTGGGCGATCGTGTCGACGTTCGCGGAGGGTTCGGAGCTCTACATCGGCGTGTGCATCCCGACCGCGACCGGCGAGCAGCTCGTCATTCGTCATGCACCTCGCCCGAGCCAACCTCGCGTCACCGATGCGGCGCGCCTCTTCCCCGAGGCTCGCTACGAAGAGGTGATGAACATCCCCTTCGATGTGGGCTCGTCGCTGCACATCGCTTCGGACGACCCGCTCGACGCGACCGTGCGCCGCTCCGCGGATCAAGTGGCGCTCGCGGTGGCCTCGACGCTGCGACGCAGTCGCTTCGCGGACCAGCTGAAGCGAGAGGCGCAAGAGGTTCAGCAGCTGCGCGATCAGGCCGTGCAGAGCGACAAGCTCGCGGGACTCGGGCGCATGGCCGCGAGCATCGTGCACGAGCTCAACAACCCGCTGACGTCGATCGTCGCGTACGCCGATTACCTCCGGCGACGCTGGGAGCAGCAAGGCGTCGACATCGCGGATCGCGAGCGCCTCGGCCGCATCTCGGAAGCAGCCGGGCGCGTGTTGAACTTCACGCGCGACCTCGTCGCGTACTCACGCCCTTCGAGCGCCGACCCCTCCGCGCTCAGCGTGCACGACGTCATCGAGCGATCCCTCGTCTTCAGCGAGCACGTCATCGCCGCCAACAACGTCACCATCGTGCGGCAATACGGCGAGCTCCCGCCGATCCGCGGTTTGCACGGGCCGCTCACGCAGGTGTTCGTGAACCTGATCACCAACGCCTGCCAAGCGATGGATCCCAAAGGCGGCAAGCTCACGATCGAGACGTCGTACGACGCCAATCGCAAGGTCGTCTCCGTGAAGATGTCGGACGAAGGTCGCGGTCTTCCGGCCGTCGACGATCTGGATCGCCTCTTCGACGCCTACTTCACCACGCGCGGTGACGGCGGGGGCAACGGCCTCGGCCTCAACATCGTCCAGACGATCGTCGCGAGCCACGGCGGCGCCGTGCAAGCCGCGCGCAACGAGCCGCGCGGCGCGAGCTTCGTCATCGAGCTACCGACGGGGCGCTGACAGCGGGCAGTGAAGTTGGAGCACGCGGCGCGACATGCGCCCGCGTCACTTCACCTTGATGCCGATGACCAGGATGCCCTTTTCGTACTTCTGGCCGGCGATGAAGAAGTATTTGCCCTGCAGCGCGTTCACGTCGAGGCTCGGCAAAAAGGCCTTTCCATCGGGCTTGTCGATGCTCGTCGCGAGGACGTAGCGCATCGGGTCGTCCTTCTTTTTGCCCTTCGTCGCTTCCTTGAACGTCACCGCGAGCTTGCCCCCGTCGGGCAGCTTGTGGTCCTTCGCTTTGCCCTTCGCGAGCTCGAGCTCGAACTTGTCGAGCTGCTTGTACGAGTTGTACGCGGAGAACGGAGGCTCACCGAGCTCGGGCATCTTGCCGATGCTGGGGTCGATGCCTTTGCCGTCGTTGGTCGCGTGCAGGACGATGATCTCCGCCTTGACGCTGCTGGCGTCGGGGGCCTGCGCGATCTCCGAAGGTTTGCTCAGGCCCTCCGAAAGCGGGGCGGCCAGAAGAGAAACCGAGCTCAAGCAGCAGAGGGCCAAGACGCTGCCGCTCACCAAGATGCTCCGCGCTGCCCTCATCATCTCCTCCGAAGCACGCTCCCAAGCACCACGATTACTCGTCCCGGACCCACACGACCGTCGTCGACATCGCCTGGTCGCTGCCGGAAACGTAGTAGACGAGACCAGGCCGCGAGCCAAAGTCTACCGCCGCAACTTCGACGGACCGCGGCGCGTCCTCTTCATTCGACGCAATCTTTAGCGGTTCTTGGGGCTGGGCCTGGGTAGACGCCACCGCGTCGCTCTCCGCCGTCGGGGCAGGATCCCCGGCGACGATCTCCGCGGGTGCGCTCGGTGCGCCGGTCATCGCCGTCGGCTGAACATCGGGCGCGGACCGACCCCAAATGAACAGCGCTGCCGCCGCGGCCGCTGCCGCCGCGGCCAACCCCAGGATGAGGCGGCCGTTTTCGTTCGCGGCAGGCGTGTCACCCACCTTCAGCCTCGAGCCGATGGCGGCGGGACGCTGCGATCGTGCTCGGTCGTCGGACCTCGCGGCTTCGTCGAGGCCGACCTTCAGCGCGACGACCTCGGCGGATCGCTCGCCACCTTCGCCGCCAGATCCCTCGGCACCAGAGCCCTCGGCCCCAGATCCCTCGGCCGCCGTGCCTTCGCTCGCGATCTTCGCCATGATCGCGTCGGCGAGCCCATCGGCCTGTGCCGACGAGCGAGCGCTGGCGTGCTCGCGAACGACGCCCTGGAGCAACGACAGCCCACCGAGCTTCATCACGTGCGCGCCCGACGACGCACCCTCGACGTGAGCTCGTACCTCGGAGCAGCGAGGCTCATCGAGCTCGCCGTCGAAGTACATCATCAGCTCGAGATCCGTCGGCGGACTAGCCTTCGCTTGGGCGCTCATGATTCATCGTCCGCGGGCTTCTCATCGGAAGATCCCCGCCCTTTTTCGTCTTGTTTCGCGGCCGGCCCAAGCTCCTCGTACACGTCCGCGAGGGCTTTCTGCATCTTTTGGCGTGCGTGGAAGAGCCGGCTCATGATCGTTCCCTTCGAGACGCCCATCGCTTCGGCCATTTCCTCGTACGAGAGACCTTCGACTTCTCGCATGAGGATGACGGCACGGTGATAGGGCGGCAACGCATCGAGGGCCGACTGGATTCGCCCGGCCATTTCCTTGCGCCGCACGACGTCGACGGGATCGGCGCCGTCGATGCGCGAGACCAACGCGAGCTCACCTTCCGACTCTTCGGAGATGTTTCGCGATTCATCGAGCTCGGCCGCGCGGCGACCGGGCTTTCGCATGAGATCGATCGATAGGTTCGTGACGATGCGGTAGAGCCACGTGAAAAACGAAGAGCCTCCCTCGAAGGTCGCGAGACCTCGATACACACGGAGGAAAGCTTCTTGGACGATTTCACGGGCGTCGTTTTCATCTCGGACCAGACCAACGGCGATCGCGAAAGCTCGGCGGTGATGCCGATCGACGAGCTTCCGGAAGGCGGTCTGATCACCGGACTGGGCCTGGCTGATGAGAACCCGGTCCTCGTCGGCTTCCCGGGCTCGTTCCTCTTTCTTGGACGCCAGAGAATCCGCGCTATTCAGCGGAGTTTGGTTCTGTTGTCGCGCGGTTGCCGTTCGGTCGACGGACGCCGCCGTCTCGACCTTTTGGGGCCGCTCGGAAGGGTCCGAGCCTTTGCCGTTCGGCGACGCCGGAGAAGCCACGGGTGCCTTCGGGCTATAACACGGACGCCCTGATGCGGGCGCACACGACCCGCTATCGGGTGCGGAACCGCGGCTGGTACAGCCGGCAGGACTAGTTGTCGGATTCGGGCAGCTCGGACAGGGTGACCTTCAGGTCGATTTCCTTGCGATCCCGAAGGACACGAACGGTGGCGGTCTGCCCCACACCCGAGATGCTCGCGTACCAGCGCAGCTGATTCTGGTCGTCGATGGGCTTGCCGTTGAAGGCGACGATGACGTCGTCGACGGCGACCCCACCCTTGTCGGCCGGCCCACCGCCCTGAACGCCCTTGACCCACGCACCCTTGGTGGTCGAGCGACCGAGGCGAGCCGCGTGCTCGACTGTGACGTCGCCGACGATGACACCGATGGCGCTGCGACGAACCTTGCCGTCGCGGAGCAGCAGCGGAAGCAGCTGCTTGACCATGTTGATCGGGATCGCGAAGCCGATGTTGTTCGCGTTCGCGCGGATCGCCGCGTTGATCCCCACGACCTCACCCTTCAGGTTCAGGAGCGGCCCACCCGAGTTACCGGGGTTGATGCTCGCGTCGGTCTGCAGAAAGTCGAAGTACCCCGCGGGATCCAAGCCGAGGACGTCGTCGCGGGTGCGGCCTTTCGCGCTGAGGATGCCGGCGGAGACGGTGTGCGCGAGGCCGAAGGGGTTGCCGATCGCGACGACCCAATCGCCGACGAGCAGCTCGTCGGAGTCTCCGAGCGGCAGCGCAGGAAGGCTGGTCGCGTCGACCTTCAGCACGGCGACGTCGGTGCGCTTGTCGCTGCCGACGACCTTCGCGGGCAGGTCACGCCCGTCTTTGAAGCCGATCGTGATGTCGGTGGCCTGCTCGATGACGTGATGATTCGTGAGCAGGTAACCCGCAGGATCGTAGATGAACGCGGTGCCGAGCCCTTCTTTCAAGGTGCGCTCGCGACCGCCGACGTTCCCGCGCTGGACGGCCTTCACCGTCGCAACCGATGCGTCCGCCTGCGCGACGAGCGGCGCGAACGACATCGGCCGGCCTTGCATGTCGATGACAGCGGGCCGCTGGACCGGCGGCTGCGCGAGGACCGACGGGATCGGCGGGGGCTCCGCGCCCTCATCGGTCTCCGCCGGCTCGCCCGACCCCTTGGATCCGAAGCTCCACTTGTCGGAGCACGCCGCCAACGCCAGGAGCAAAAACGCGACCATGACGGCGAGGCGATGCTTCATCTCGGCTGCTTCTCCTGCGGATTCGCTTCGCGCATTCGATTGCGCGACGAAAGGTTCCTTCACCCGCCCGGCCAGCCGCAGAACGCGACGAGTTTACGAGCGGGTGACCTCAGCGTAGCGCGACCTGAGGTCGATCAAAGCTTGGTCGAGGAGTCTTTCTTCGTCACCCGTAAGATTCCCCTTCGTCTTCTTCTGAAGGAGGATGAGAAGCTCGATGTTCTGTTGCGCGAGCTCGAAGTCGGGCTCGGCGCCGTCCGGCGACGGGGCATCCCCGAGGTGAACGTAGGTCGTCCCGATGATCCCGAGGATGAACGTCGAGAAGTCGAGCTGAGGAAGCTCGTCGCCGGGGCTGGACATCAGTCTTCCTCGGGCAGGTCGGCCGTCGCCGACAGCGCGGGCTGACGAAGATCGATCGCGTCGCCGCGCTCGGCGCTGTCCGCGAGCTCCGCGAGGTGCTTCTCGAGCACCTTGGGGTCGAGGTGACCGCTCGCGAGGAAACGCTCGCGCACGCGGGAGTCGAGGGGGTTCGGACCGAACGTGTCGTTTTTCTTTGCGGGCTTGTTCATGACACTACCTTCTTCTTCGACGTGAGCGTGACGAGGTTCTCGGCGCCCTCGTGCTCGTGCTCGTGCGGCTCGTGCGCGTGGTCGTGGCCACAGCCGCAAGGACCGTCGCCATCGAGATCTTCTTGGGCTTCCGCGATCTCTTCTTCGGTGGCGGGGCGCAGGGCGACGACGTCGACCTCGAAGCGCACGCGCTTGCCCGCGAGCGGGTGGTTGGTGTCGACGAGGAGCGAATCAGGACGCACCTCGATGACGCGCATCAGGATGTCGCCCTCGGGGCCGCTCGCCATCACTTCTTCGCCGACCTGCAGATCCTCGGAGCCCTCGAGCCCCTCTTTGTCGACCTCGATCACCCCGTCCTGCTCGTGCGGACCAAACGCGTCGTCGGGATCGGCGACGAGCGAGACGTGCGCGCCGGAAACCTGCCCCTCGAGCCCCTTCTCGAGCGCGGTGAAGACTTGGCCGTACCCGTGAACATACGTGTCCGTGAGATCTTCGGCGCAGGCCTCTGCCGCGGCGCCGGGACCTTCCTCGAAAATCGAGTAGCGGATCGTGACGTGGACGTCGGGTCCAACCTGCGTAGTCTCTTTCGACGGGGCGTTCACTTGGCTCCTTCGTTCACCCGGGAAGCTCGGTGAACGGTTGTCGGTTCGTTCTCGGGCGTGCCGAACGAATTGCGAAGGGCGTTCCTATTCCAAGAACAGACCGCGTTCAAGCCGCCGGCTGCCGCTTCGTTGCGTCCAGGTGCGTCGAACGTCGGCTCGGTGGCGCTTGAGACTTCTTCATCGGCGCGTCTGGTTTGTCGATGCTAAGACGGGTTTTCGATATGGAAGGGTCCCCCGTTGAACCGAGGGTCCCCGACGAGCCCAGCGCGCCACCAGCGCGAGCCGACAGGCAGATGGGTGATGTAGGGGGAGCCGGCAAACGCGAGCACGAGATCGTCGCGATCTCCACACCGCCTGCGGCAGGCTCCGCGCCCGCTGTAGCCAAACGTCCGGGCCCAGACCCGAACGCCGCGCGCGAGCAGCTCCGAAAAGAGCTGGGTCGCCAAGAAGGCGGCTTCAAATGGCTCCGCCGCCTCATCATCCTGCTGGTCATCGCCGGCGGCATTGCGGGCTTCGTCGCCTACCGAATCAAGCACGCGCCGCCACCGCCTCCGAAGTACGTCCTGACGGAGGTCACGAGCGGCGACGTCATCGAGTCGGTGCAATCGACCGGTCAGGTCAAGCCCGTCACCGAGGTGCAGATCGGCGCGCAGGTGTCCGGTCGCGTGACCAACGTGCTGGTCGACTTCAACTCCGTCGTGAAGCGGGGCGGCGTCCTCGCCGAGATCGATCCGACGCTCATCAGCGCCCAGATCGAGTCCACGTCCGCGCAGCTCGCGAGCAGCGGCGCATCGGTGAAGCGCGCCGAGGCGAACCTCGAGGCCGCTCGCATCCGTCTCGATCGCGCGAAGAAGCTCGTCAAAGAGAACGTCGGCAACCAGGCCGAGGTCGACACGGCGCAAGGCGCGTACGACGTCGCCGTCGCCGATCTCTCCGCCGCGCGGGCCTCCGTCTCGCAGACCAACGCGCAGCTCAAGCAATCGAAGACCAACCTCGAGTACACGAAGATCATCTCGCCGATCGACGGCGTCGTGATCAGCCGGTCCATCGACCCCGGTCAGACGGTGCAGGCGAGCTTCCAGGCGCCGACGCTGTTCGTCCTCGCGCAGGATTTGTCGAAGATGCGCGTCTACGCGGACATCGACGAGGCCGACGTCGGGCGTGTCGTGGACGGGCTCGCCGCCGAGATCAACGTCGACGCGTTCCCGTCGGTCAGCTTCAAAGGCAAGGTCGTGCAGGTTCGCCTCGCGCCCGTGACCCAGCAGGGTGTCGTCACCTACGCCGCGATCATCGACGTCGACAACCCCGACTCGAAGCTCCGTCCCGGCATGACGGCGACCGTGACCATCACGAGCGGCGAGGCGAAAGGCGTGAAGCGCATCCCCAACGCGGCGCTTCGTTTTCGCCCCTCCCCGCCCCTCGACGAAGCGGGCAAGCCGATCCCGCAGGACCCGCTCCCGAAGCTCGGTCCCGGGCAGGGCCGCGTGTGGGTCCTCACCGACGAGACGCCCGGCAAAGAGAAGATCGAGCCGCGCATCGTCGAGATCGGGATCAGCGACGGTGTGAACACCGTGCTGAAGACGGATCTCGGTGACGCGAAGATCATCCGCGACGAGACCGACGCGGGCGCGGACAAGCAGAAGCGCAAGGGCGGCTTCTAAGCCGCGTGGCGTCGATGGAACCGCCGCTCATCGAGCTCGCCGAGGTGAGCAAGGACTACGTCAGCGAAGCTGCCGTGGTCCGCGCGCTCCGGAGCGTCGATCTGGTGATCGAACGTGGCGACTTCGCTGCCATCGTCGGGCAGAGCGGCTCCGGCAAGAGCACGATGATGAACATCATCGGCTGCCTCGATCGGCCGACGCGCGGCCGATACGTCCTCGACGGCGTCGACGTCACGACCCGCTCGAACGACGCGCGCGCGATCGTTCGCAACCGGCTCATCGGCTTCATTTTCCAGGGCTTCAACCTGCTCGCGAGAACCACCGCGCTCGAGAACGTCGAGCTTCCCCTCGTCTACCGCGGGGTCGGCTCGCGCGAGCGGCGCCGCATGGCCGTCGAGGCGCTGGAGTCGGTGGGCCTCGGCGAGCGCATGCACCACACGCCGAATCAGCTGTCGGGCGGCCAGCAGCAACGCGTCGCGATCGCACGCGCGCTCGTGAGCAAACCGCCTCTTTTGCTCGCCGACGAGCCGACAGGAAACCTCGACACACGCACGAGCCTCGAGGTCCTGGACCTCCTTCAGAAGCTCAACACCCGCGGCATCACCATCGTGCTCGTCACCCACGAGCAGGACATCGCCGCCTGCGCGAAGCGCGTCATTCGAATGCTCGACGGCAGCGTGAAGAGCGACGTGCGCTCGACCCATCCGACCAACGCGGCCGAAGCGCTCGCGGCGCTCCCCGCACGGGAGGACGAGCGGTGAGGATGATCTTCATTCCCGCCGTGCGGATCTCGTTCCGCGCGCTCTGGAAGGCGAAGGTTCGCGCCGCGCTCACCGTCCTGGGCATCCTCATCGGCGTCGCCGCCGTGGTGATCGTCGTCGCCCTCGGCAATGCCGTGCGCGGCCAGGTCATGGATCAGATCGCGACCCTCGGGGCGAACACGATCTACATCTTTCCCCAGGACACCCGAAGCTCCGGCGCTCGCACGCAGCCCCGCCCGCGGCTCACCGAAGAGGACGCCGCTGCGATCTTGCAAGAGGCGACGAGCGTCGCGGCCATCACGCCGCAGAGCACCACACGCGCGCAGCTCGTGGTCGGCGATCGCAACTACTCGACATCGGTGCTGGGTGTCGGTGACTCGTTTTTCACCGTGATGGGTTTCGACGTGTCGGAAGGGTCTACCTTCTCGGCCACCGACTTCCGGACCAAAGCGAAGGTCGTCATCCTGGGCGAAACGGTCAAACGCGAGCTCTTCGGCTCGGGCGCGCCGATTGGCGAATACATCCGGATCGGCAAATACCCATTTCGCGTCATCGGCGTCCTGAAGTCGAAAGGGCAATCGCCTTTCGGCGAAGACCAAGACGACCGAATCCTCACACCGATTGGGACCTTCCGCGCACGCCTGCTCCCGAGCCCGCCCGGACGCGTGCAGATGTTGATCGCGCAGGCGAGCAGCGACCTCACCGTCGACCAAGCCGTCCGTCAGATCGAGCAGCTGCTCCGGCAGCGCCACAAGATCGATCCCGAAGACGAGCCCGACTTTTTGGTCCGTACACAAGCCGAAATCCGCAAAGCGAATGAGGAGTCGTTCGCGATGCTGACTGGAATTCTTTCGGCCATCGCCGGCATCTCGCTCATCGTCGGTGGCATCGGCGTGATGAACGTCATGCTCGTATCCGTCACCGAGCGCACCCGTGAGATCGGGATTCGACTCGCCATCGGCGCGAGCGAAGCGGACATCCTCCTTCAATTCCTCGTCGAGGCCGTCGTCCTGAGCATGATCGGCGGCATCCTCGGCCTCGCGCTCGGCCTCGGCGTGAACGGCGCGCTCGCGTACGCCATCGGGTGGACGTTCTCGGTGCCCCCGGCGGCGGTGATCCTCGCGGTCGCGACGAGCGCGACCGTCGGCATCGTCTTCGGCTTCTTGCCTGCTCGCCGCGCCGCGAAGCTCGACCCCATCGACGCGCTGAGGCACGAATAATGATCCTCGGCCGAGTCTGGTCGTCGTTTTTCCTCGCGCTGCGCGCGGTGCGCCGAAACAAGCTGCGCGCCGGGCTCACCACGCTCGGCATCATGATCGGCGTCGCCGCGGTCGTCACCGTCACCTCGCTCGCGAGCAGTGCACGCACCGGCATGATGGAGCAGGTGAGCGCGCTCGGGAGCAACGCGCTGATGGTGTTTCCGCGCAGCTCGAAGGCTTCGGGCGCCCGCGACGGCACTGGTTCCAAGCTCAACGAGCTCGATGCGAAGGCGCTCGTCCGTGAATCGACGAGCATCGCATCCGCGGCGCCTTTTCTCCGCGCGTCGACCACGGCCGTTTACGAAGGCAACAACGCGACGACCTCGGTCATCGGCACGCGCATCGACTACTTCGCGATCCGCAATTGGAAGGCCAAATCGGGGGACCTCTGGCCGACCACCGCCGAGTCGGTCGGCGACAAAGTCGTCCTCATCGGAGTCGAGACCGCGCGCAAGCTGTTCGGCTCGATAGACCCCGTCGGCCGATCGATCCGAATCGGGCGCTTCTATTTTCAAGTCCTCGGCGTCCTCGAGGAAAAAGGCCAGAGTCCTTTCGGGCAGAACCAAGACGAAGTCATCGTCATGCCGATTACGACGATGCGCTCGACGATCGTGCGCGCGCGGCCGAACGAGACGCACGCCATCATGTTCAGCGCGACCAGCGCCGACACCTCCGGTCAGGCCAAGCGCCAAGCCGAGCTCATCCTCCGCGACAGGCACAAGATCAGCGAGGGTGAGGACGACGATTTCCAGGTCTACAGCCAAAACGAGTTCCAGAAGCTGCAAGACACGATCTTTGGGTTTCTCACGATGTTGCTCGTCGGCGTCGCCGCGGTGTCCCTCCTCGTCGGCGGCATCGGTGTCATGAACATCATGCTCGTCAGCGTCGCCGAGCGTACGCGCGAGATCGGCATTCGAATGGCCATCGGCGCGCGCGAGGCGGACATCCTCGTCCAGTTCCTCGTCGAAGCCCTCGTGCTCGCCATGATCGGCGGCCTCTTGGGTACGCTGCTCGGCTATGGCCTGATCGCAGCATTCTCAGCTGCATTGAAATGGAAGATGAGCCTCGATATGGCCACGCTGGTCCTCGCACTCGGCGTCTCGAGCGCCATCGGCCTCATCTTCGGCTTCCTTCCCGCGCGGCGTGCGGCGCAGCTGGACCCGATCAAGGCGCTGGGTAGGGAGTAGGCTGCACCACAATCCGCTCACCCCGTCGCATGAAAATAGCGCGCGGGTGACGTCCCCAATGCCTTCTTGAACATCACACCGAAGCTCGAGCCGCTGCCGTAGCCGAGGTCGAGCGCGACCTCGAGCGCGCTCGCGCCGCGTCCCAACATCTCGAGACTCCGCAACAAGCGCAGCTGCTGGCGCCATGCGCCGAAGGACAGGCCCGTCTCCGCAACGAACATCCGCGCCAGGTGACGCGCGCTGGTCTTTGCGATGGACGCGAACGCTTCGAGGCCGCGGTCGTCCGCGGGTTCTTTCAACAAGGCTTCGCAGACGCGGCGTACGCGCGCATCCTTCGGCAACGGGAGGTGGAGCGGCGCGGCGTCGACCTTCGAGAGCTCGTCGACGACGACGGCAAAGAGGCGCGCCTCGCGCCCACCCTTTCGCCACGTCCACGGTAGATCGACCGCGGCGTGCACGAGCTCGCGCAGGAGCGGGCCGACCGCGAGGACGCTCGTCGACGCCGGTAAGCCGCGGACGCGGCGCTCGTCGAAGTAGAGCGTCGCGAGCTGAAAGCGCTTGGCGCCGTCGACCTTGTGACGGTCGCCGCCCCGCACCCAGACCGCCCGCTGAGGAGGCACGACGAAGAGACCGACCTCGGTCGTCACGGTGATGACGCCCTCGGCGGCATATACGAGCTGCCCGCGCGCATGGCGGTGGAACGCGCCGCGAAGCTCCGCGAAGTCTTCGCGAATGCCGACGATCGGCGCTGGTCCGTGGTCCGGGTTCGCCATGTCCGTTTCTCGATATAGCTCGTCATTCTATCGAGCGACAGGACGGCGCCGTCGTCGCATGTTTCGGGCCGTCCACAGGAGGTCCCGTCATGAATCGCTCGCTCCGAATCGTCGCGCTCGTCTCGTCGCTCGCCGCCCTCTCGCTCGGTCCCGCAGGGTGCGCTTCGAGCCCTGCGTCGGACCCGGCATCGCCCGGCGCATCCCCGGCGGCAGGGCCCGCCGAGACGAACGAGAAAGCCACCCGCGCCGAGCTTCGCATCGGAACGTACACGTCGGATCAAAATGGCTTCGATACCCAATCACATTGGATCGACACCGGCAAAGAGGTGGTCGTCTTCGATGCGCAATTCACGGAGCGACACGCGCGCGAGCTCGTCGACGCCATTCGAAAGGAGACGTCGTCGCCCATTCGTTTCCTCGTCATCACGCACCCCAATCCGGACAAGTTCAATGGCGCGTCGGTCTTCCAATCGATTGGCGCGAAGGTGGTCGCGAGCCGCGCGACGGCCGACGCGATCCACGGCGTGCACGAGTACAAGCGCGCATTCTTCGTCGATATGGCGAAGATGATCCCCGCCGACGCGTACCCGAAGGAGCCGAGGGTCGACATCGTCTTCGATCACGAGCTCGAGCTTCCGACGGAGGCGGGGCGCATCGTGCTGCGCAAGCTCGAGCACGCCGGGGTTTCGTCGACGCAAACGGTCGGCTGGGCCCCGGAGGCGCATGCTCTGTTCGTCGGCGATCTGGTGCACCACGGCGCCCACGCTTGGCTCGAGGGCGGGATCGTCGGCGGCGGCCCGCGTCCCGACCTCGCGTCGTGGGTCGCGGCACTCGACGAGCTGAGCGCCATCGACGAAAAGGCCACCGTTTACGGCGGTCGCGGCGCACCGGCGCCCGTGACCGACGCGGTGCCGGCGCAACAAGCCTATCTGCGAAAAGCAGAGTCCATCGTGAAGGCCTACATCGCAGAGCTCGGAAAGAAGAAGAGCGAGCTCTCCGGCCCCAAGGCACCGGAACACCATGCCGCGATCGCCAAGCGTTTCACGGAAGCGTTCCCCGACCGCACGCTCGGCTACCTCGTCCAATATGGCGTGTACGGTCTCGCCGGACAGCTCGCGAAAGAGTGACCGAGAGCACGTGTCAGGCCCTCCACGCGCGGCCGTCGCTCGCGGGGTGATTCGCGGAGACTTTGCTATTCACCCAAGGACGGGGGACGTCGCGGTCATCGACGATGACCGTCTCTCGTTCGCTCGCCGGCCATTGCGTGGTGGCCCTACGTGGGATCGATACTCGGAAGCACCGCTCGTCGCTGTCGGAATTCATCCTCCGTGGGTCATCACCGCAGACGAAGACGGTCGCCTCGTTCGATGGGATCTACATAGCGGCGTCCGCGTCGAGACGACCAGCCTCTGTTTGCCGCCGCGTGGCCTGTCGGTCGACACCGAAGGTCACATTGCGGTGCTCGTTCCCGGCAGCGTGATCGTGCTGCGCGAGGGGACGCAACCCGCTCGCATCGCGGTGCGCGATCCGGTCCAAGCTGCTTTCTCTCGGTGCGGCAAGCGGCTCGCCGTCGTCGCAGCGGACGGCTCGTGCTCGCTGATCGATCTCGAGACACGCGCGGTCGTCGCGCCGCTCGAGGTTCGAGGACAGATAATCGGCGTCGCAGCCGGCCCGCGCGACGCGTGGCTGTTGACCACGGCGGGCGGTGTCCACCGTGTCGCGGCCTTCGGTGGGCGCGCCGAGCTCGTCCGAGCTGCGCCCGCGACGGGGCCGATTGCGTGCTCGGCCATCGACGACACCGTCGCCTTCGCGACCGCCGCCGGCGTCACCGTGATGCGCGTCGAAGCTCACCATCAGCGCTCGACCGCGTGGGTCGGTGCATTGGAGGTGACGGGCATTGCCTTCGGGCAGCCTGGTCACCTCGCCGTCAAGCGCACCATCAAGGGAATCGTGCTGCGCGATCTGGCAGAAGACCGCGAGTATCGAATCAACCTCTGAGCACCGCGCGGTCGTCTTCCGCGCGCGCTCATTGCATGAGCTCGAGCATGATCTCCGGCGCGCCCGGCGGGCCATAAGGCCCTTCGAAGAACACCAGTTTGTGCGGCGGCTCGACCTCGTACCACATATGGTATTTGGGCAAAAATGGCTTCGATAGCTTGGTAATGATCGACGGCAGCTTCACATAGTCATTGAGGTCGGGATACATGATGACCTCGTGCGCCTTGATGCGGCCGGCCGGCACGGTCACGTAGTCGGTTCCGCGCATTTCATAATAGACCTTGGCGACGAAGCGGTCGCAGATCCACGCATAGAGGGAGCGCCGGTTTCCGTCGAACGGCTGCGCGCCGAGAAGGAACGGCGCGCTGACCTCGACGTACGTGCACGGCGGCAGGGCGTGCGTCGAAGACGCGAAGTCGACGATCTCGTGGCGCGATGTCGCGCCGCTCGCGTCCGAGACCTTTCGCTCGAGCCGCTTCACCGCGAGGCCCGGCCCATGCTCGACCCTGTCGTCGATGAAGCCGCCCTTCAGCGGAACATGGACCTCGAGCACCACGCCGCCGTCGGCCTGGCGGTCGAGGCGGACCTCGGTGGTGCTCGGCTCGACCAAGAGATCGGCCGCGTCGAGCACCGTGTGGAAGGCACGCTTCGGGCGCGGGCGCGTTCGATAACGCAGAGCGACGCCGGCCCATGCGGGTGCGGGTATCGGGACGAGCATTTCCGCCTCTTCCTCGATCCGCGCGCGGGACGCCACTGGTTGTTTACTTCATCGACCCAAGGACAACGGACGGTGACCAAATGGTCATTGCGTCACCGGCGCGCTCTCCAGCGGACATGTGACGTAGAGCGTGTGGGGCGTGTACACGAGCAGCGTCGCCACGGAGACGAGGACGTCGAGCGCCGTGACCCGAAGCTCCGTCCGCACCGGCTCGTCGCAATACCGCTTCGTATCCACCTCTCCGGTTCCGACGAAGCCATTGATGTACGTCGGGACCTGCTCCTTGTAGGTCACGACCTCCTTCGCTTCGGCTGACGATGCCTTCTTCGGCTCCGGGTTTTGCTCGAACGAATAGTGATAGCAGCCGGCCAGCGCGATCATCGCGAGCGAAAGACGCACGCGATTCGTTCGACTGCCTCGCGAAGCGTGCAGACGAGGACCCATAGCGACACCCGTTGCCCCCAATTGATTGCAACCGGTACGCCACGGTCGTCAGAGGGTCGACGCAACCTCGCGCAGGACACGCGCCGGCTCGCGATCGATGACCTCGTGATGCGACACGATCACGCGGCGCAGATCCGGCGCCCCGGCGAGCCGCTCCAAATGGGAGCGAAAGGCCGGCTTGTCCTTCACGACGAACATCCGAGAAATCCGCGAAATCGTCGGCCCGCCGGTCGACTTGGCCAGATGTTTGAGCACGAAGCCGGTGAAGCCGCCGACGTGCGGCATGTTGAAGACGGTGTCGTTCAACACCAACGTCGTCGCCCCGGGCTCTCGAATGACCATCGCGCCCTCGGCCGCGTTGGTGCCGTCGAACGTCTCGAGCGCGACCGTCCCGTCAGGCTCGAAATCCTCGAGGGAGCCGGAAACGGTGACCCCCTCTTCCACCTTTTTTCTCGCCCCCGACGGGGTGAGGACGCGCGCGTCCTTGTAACGGTCGGCGAACACCTTCGCGTCGAGCCGGTGATACCCGTTCGGGACGATGATGGTGGCGACAGGGCCCCACGCGTCGATCTCCGCCATGGCCGCGTCGTCGAGCGCCATCGCGTTGTGCACGACGAGCTTGCCGTCATCGCGCTTCGCGATCGTCATCACGCGCTTCAACGGCATGCCTTCGAGATCACCTTCGACGCGCCAGACCCGCGCCGAAAGCTTCTCGATCGGTCGATGTGGAAGCACGCGCCACGTATCGTTCGCCTTTGCCATCGAGTCTTCTCCCGTCCCCGCGTGACCTCCCTGGAGGCTCGCGCTCGGCCCGATCGATAGTGGCTCGCACCGACGGTCTCAACCTCGGTCGCGACAAAAAGAGGAAGACCCCTCCACCCGATGGGTGGAAGGGCTATCACACCGAAGATCGCTCGTCTCAGCCGCGCTTGCGACGGCGCGCGCTGAACGCCGCGAGCCCGCCGGCCGCCGCGACCAAGCCGAACATCGTGGAGACGCCGCCGTTGCCGGAGTCGGCGTTCGCGACGGAGCAGCTCACGCTCGCAGAAGCTTCGGCCTCGATCTCCACCTCGATCTCGAAGTTCGTCGCGATGTATTCGAGGCAGGCCGGGATGTCCTCGATGGCGAGGTATTGGCCGTCGCAGAAGAGGGCCCCGTCGGGCGCGTCGCATTGGACCTCGCAACCGCCCTTGAGCTCGGCCGAGCAGCTGTAGGTGCAGTCGAAGTTCGCATCCGTTTCACAGCTACCGCTGCAGCTCGCGCCGCATTGCGCTTCGCAATCGCCTTGTGGAAGGTCGACGCCGCATTGCGCGTCGCAATCGGTCTTGCACATCGCATTGCAGTACGAAATGCACTCTTGATCGTTGTTGCAATCGATGGCGATCTGCGCCTCGCAATCCGCCGTGCACGAGGCGGAGCAGTCGAACGCGCCGGGGTCGACCTCGCACTCGGCCTGACAGTCGGCCGAGCAGGAACCCGTACACTCCGTGGTGACGGAGGCATTGCATTCGCCGTCGCAGGCCGCGACGAACGACAGAGGCTCGCAATTCGCCTTACAGCCGCCTTCGAACTCGAAATGGCACTCCGAGATCGACGTGAGCTCGATGTTTCCGCAGGGGTTCGTCGCTGCGAAGCTCGTGCTCGCGCCGAGGAGGGCGGTCGTGGTGGTGGCGGCGGCAATTAACAACGGACGCAAGCGAAAGCTCATAAACGATCTCCTTTCGATCCCTTGTAGCCCGAATGGGCAACGAATCGCAAAGCCGGCACGATGTCGTACGGCAGGGCCGCGCGGGGTGATCCCGCCGACTTCGTGCGCTCCGTCGGGGCGTCCGAAAGCAGTCGCGCAGGCTTTTCGACCCTGCATTCGGCGCCGGCCCACACGTTCGCACCTTGGGCGTCAGTGTTCCTCGAGGCGCAGGATTCGTTGGAGCGCTTCGCGCATCGTCGGCGGGATCGCAACCGGACGCCGTGTCAGGCGATCGACGAACACGTGCACGAACAAGCCGTCCGCCGACGCCTGCTCGTCGGCGCCCGCGAAGATCGCGACGCCGTAGGTGACGGATCGATCGCCGAGGCGATCGACGCGCACGCCCGCACGAACCTCCGTCGGATATTGAATGGGTGCGTGATAGCGACAGCGCGACTCGACGACGAGGCCGATGACCGGCGACGTTTCGATGTGCAGCCCCCCCTCATGGATGAGGTAATGGTTCGCCGCCGTGTCGAAGAAGCTGTAGAAGACGACGTTGTTGATATGGCCGTACGCGTCGTTGTCCATCCATCGCGTGGTGATGGGAACGAAGTACGCATATTGGCTCGCTTGTTCGGGACCGGGCCGGATCATCGTTTCCTTCACCAATAGGTAAGGGCGCCACGGAACAGCTCTTCGACGAGGTCCGGCGGCGTCGGTATGGGTGCATTCGTGAGGAGGCGCGTTTGCAGCGAGGTACCGGCGGCGAGCGCCGGGACCTGCGCGGCACTGAATCCAATGCCTCCCACACCATTCGGCAGCCCCAATACGCGCAGGAGCTCGACGAGCCGATCGGCCAATGTTTCACCTGCGCCGTCATCGGGGATCGTGCGTTCGCGCACGCCGAGCAATCGCGCCGCTTCGATGTGACGATCGGGGCTCGACGGCCCTGTTTTCCGAAACACGGCCGGAGCATTCACGACGACCGAAATACCGTGCGGCACGAGGGGCTCATCCCGCGGATAGTCCGGTGCGTGATACCCCACCTCTTCCGCGAGACCGGCCACGGCGTACGACATGGCGTGCGGCACGTGGACGCCCGCGTTGCCGAACGCGATCCCCGCCAGCGTCGCCGCCCACATCACCGCCTCTCTTGCTTCCATGTCGCGGTCGTCCTCGACGGCGCGCACGAGGTATCGGCCGAGTAGAGACAGAGCTTCTCGGCAGCCGATGTCGCTCCACGGGTTGCGTCCTTGGCTCATCGGCCGGGCTGTCGGGCGCGCCGGCGAGGGGCGGACCGTGAAGGGTCGCGCGGTGAATGATTCGAGCGCGTGGCACAGCACATCCATTCCGCTCGCCGCGACGACGGTGCGCGGCAGGGTCGCCGTGACGTCCGGGTCGACTAGGGCCTCGGTCGGTCTCAAGTGAATCGACGCAATACCGGTCTTCGCCTTGTGCGCGACCCAATCGAAAATCGCGATCCCGGTCACCTCGCTGCCGGTTCCCGACGTGGTCGGACACGCAATGTGCGGCGCCAGGCCTCCGGGCACGGCTCGGCCCTCCCCGACCGGTGCGTTCACATAAGCCTCGAATGGCGCAGGATGCGTTGCGTAAAGGTTCGCGGCTTTGCAGGTATCGATCACCGAGCCGCCGCCGATCGACACGTATCCGTCGGGCCGCGCTTCTTTCGCGAAACGCGCCGCCTCCTGGAACGAGGCGTCGGTCGGCTCGACGTGCACGTCCGCGAACGTGACGACGTCGAGTCCGGCGGCGCGCAGCGACCGCTCGACGCGTCGGTAATGGTCGAGCCCGACGATTCGGCGATCGGTGAACAACGCGACGCGTTTGATGCCGTACGCCGCGGCGCGGTCCCCGACCTCGGCGAGACACCCCCGACCGAAGGTCACGCGCGACGCATCGACCGTGAAGGCGCCTTCGAATCCGGCTTCGGGCGGTGCGAATCGACAACAGAGCACGGCCCGAACGTATCAGGTGTGAAGCGGGTGCTGAGCGACACCCCCTAGCGGCCGGCGATACGGCCGAATTGCAGGGCACGCCGGACGGCCACCACGCTCAACCCGGTCGCTTCGACGAGATCCGACAGCGTCGGCTTTCGGCCTTTTTCCGCGGTGAATTTCCGCGCCGCATCGAGGACCACCCGGAGCTCGGCTCGAAGATCGACGGGCGCGTCGGACCCGACCGTGCGACCCGCAGCCGAGAGCGCGTCGATGAGCTCGCCGATTTCCTCGTGGGAGAGCGCGAGTGTCGCCGTCTCTTCGGCGAATGCATCGAGATCGATAACGCTTCCGGGGCCATGGGCGGCGAGCAGCTTCTGAAGGAGAGGATTGATTCGAGACACGGAAAACCAAGGATATGAAATGGCGCTGCGAAGTGGTATTTCCCGTGTCGCAGCGTGCTCCTCGGCCGCGATCTCCCGAAGCTGTTCCGGGCGGCGCCATTCTCGTCGAAAAACGAGGTGGACGGCTTCGTTGCGAGCGTTGAAAGCACGACGGCGGCGGAGGTCTCGAAGCTCCTCGGGGTGATTCTCGACCTTCGCCCGCGCTCGACGCCCCACGTGCACTCCCTGCGTTGCCACGCGTTCGCCTCCCTCGCGACGCGCTTCGCGGGCCCCGAGATCTTCGCACCCGGATTGAAGGCGTTGGCGCAATCGGATCCGGCGCTGCGCGACGTTCTCGTCGCCGTCCTTCCCCGTTCGAACGACGTCAATGCACACGATGTGCTGTGTGACGCATTGGGCAATGCGTCACCCGAGGTCCGAGCGGCAGCGGCCGAGGTCCTGAAGCAGGTCGGTGGTCGCACCGCGCTGGAGATTCTCGTTCGACGTGCGCTCGATCCCGCCTTCGTGGGGCGCCTCGAAGCGATGAATGCGCTCCTGGCTCGCGCCGGGTCGCAGGCGCTACCGCTCCTCGCCGCGACCCTCCGAGCCGGTAAACCGCTCGAAAAGATCCATGCGCTCCGCGCGCTCGGCTCGAAAGAGCGTTTCGCCAAAGACCTTCGTGGCGCCACCGAAGCCGCGACGATCGGCCTCGCCGACCGCGACGATTTGGTCGTCGCCCAAGCCATTACGACGCTCGGCCTCCTCGACGTCGAGAACTTCGTCGAGCTTACCGGCCCTCGGATCGAAAACCGCGGGCTCGACGTATTGCGAGCATTCTGCGCGCAGGCCGCGCGCCGCCTCGACGACGGCATCAGCGATCTCTTCCGCCAGAAGATGCGAGACGGGCCGAAGGCGGTGCGCCTTCTCCTCCTCGACGTGGTCGAAGCCGAAGGACGCGAGCCTTTGTTTCCGATGCTCGTCGACGCGCTCTCGAACCGCGACGTCGGCGTCCGCACGCGGGCCGCGCAGGCTATCGTCACGCTCTCGAAGAACAAGGCGATCGACGCCGCGCGCGCGATCGTGTGGCTTCTTCGCAGCCGCGACACCAACGTCCGCCGTGTCGCCGCCGACATCGCACAACGCGTGGGTGACGCGGACGGCACACTCGCGCCGAAGCTCCTGGGCTATCTGCGCGACGAAGATTGGTGGGTCCGCGAGCGGATCCTCGACGCCCTCGTCGAGATGAACGGCTCGGGCCTCACGAAGCACATCATCTCCGTCTACCTCGGGGATTCGTCGGACGTCGTGCGCCGGTTCGCGGTGAGCGCGCTCCTTCGAATCGCCGATCCGCGCGCGCTGGGCGCGCTCGTTCGCACGGCGCAAAACGATTCGGACTGGCTCGTCAGCGAGCTCGCGGTCGAAGCCATCGGGCGCCTCTCCGACCTGCGCGCCGTCGATTACCTGGTCGACCTTCTGCAACGGCGCCCGGAGCTGCGCGTCGCCACGATCGGTGCGCTTCGCGAGCTTCGCGCGGAGGCTGCGCTGCCTGCCGTCGCCGAGCTCGTCTACGACGAAGACCCGGACGTCCGCGGCTCCGCGATTCAGCTCCTCGACGAGCTCGACGACGGCACGCACGCGCTTTGGGTCAAAGGGTGTGAAGACGATCCGTCGCCGGCGGTGCGCGAGGTCGCCGGTCGTCTGTTGCGCAGGTTCCAATTGAGCCGCTCGGGTCCGCCCGAGGCCGCCGAGCTGAAGTCGATCGACGCCCTCCTCTCGCACGCTGCGGCGCAAAACGCCGACGATCTGTTCCTGCAGGCCGATCGCCCGCCGTTCTTGAAACGCCTCGGCAAGGTCGAGCCTCTGGGATCGACGCCGATCTCGGGTGCATCGATCTTGGAGTTGTTGAAGCCGATCATGACGCCCGACCAACGCGTCATGGTCGAGCAGAAGCGCGACGTGGACTTCTCGTA
Organism: Polyangiaceae bacterium; assembly: GCA_013361525.1. GTDB lineage: Bacteria > Myxococcota_A > Polyangia > Polyangiales > Polyangiaceae > Xiheicaenibacterium. Next base: position 37,711 of record JABFXY010000027.1, read on the forward strand.
CACGTTTGCGTCGCGTGGGCTTCGATTCCGCGTGAACGTCTTCGCGCAGCTCACCGGCCCGGCCGCCGTCTTTCGATCGGTGAAAGAGGACGTCCTGACGATGGACAAGCTCGGAATCCCGAGCATCGTCGCGTCGTTCGCGAATCTTCCCCACGGCCTCGTCCTGGTCGGCGGGCCGACGGGCGCCGGCAAGTCGACCACGCTCGCCGCCCTCATCGATCACATCAACCGGACCACCGCGCGCCATATCGTGACGATCGAAGATCCGATCGAGGTCGTGCACACGCGCGTGAAGAGCCTCGTCAATCAGCGCGAAATCGGCTCGCACACGCGATCCTTCGCGAATGCGCTCCGCGCGACGCTTCGACAAGATCCCGACGTCATCCTCGTCGGCGAGCTGCGCGATCTGGAGACGATCGCATTCGCGGTGAGCGCGGCGGAGACGGGCCACCTCGTTCTCGGCACGGTGCACACGACGACGGCCGACGCGACGATCGATCGGCTCATCAATGCGTTCCCCGCGCGGCAGCAACCGCAGATCCGCAGCATGGTCGCGGAGTCACTCCGCGCGGTCACCTGCCAACACCTGCTTCGCGGACCATCCGGTGGCCGGCGTGTCCTCGCGGTCGAGGTCATGGTGAACAACGACGCGATTCAGAGCCTCGTCCGCAAAGGAAAGACGTTCCAAATCCCGACCATCATTGCGATGTCGCGCGATCAAGGGATGCAGCTCATGGATGGGGAGCTGATTCGGCTCGCAAAGGAAGGCCGGGTCGACATCGACGACGCCCACGCGAAGTCGATCGACAAGCGGGCATTCGAGGCTGCGCTCGGCTTGCCACCTTCCGACGAAAGCTCGCCATCCATGTCGACGCCGCCGCCGAGCGGCCGCATCTCGGGCCCGATCGCGAAGTCCGCGCTCCCGGGGCGCCGCTGAGACCATGGGCGCACGCATCGATTCGTTCTTGAGGCTGGTCGTCGAGCAGAAGGCGAGCGACCTGCACTTCCACGCGGGGAGCGTGCCGCTCGTCCGCCATGACGGGGAGCTGATCCCTCTCCCGTTTCGATCGCTGAGCCCCGACGAGACGCGAAAGTTCTTGTTCGAGATCATGTCGCCGGCGGAGCGAACGACATTCGAGCAGACGCAGGAGCTCGACTTCGCATACCCGGTCGACGGGCTCGGGCGCTTCCGCGCCAACGTATTCATGCAATCGCGCGGAATGGGCGCCGTGTTCCGCATCATTCCGTCGAAGATCCCCTCGATCGACGAGCTCGGCGTGCCGCGCGTCTTGAAGAAGCTCGCCGCACTGCAGAACGGTCTCGTCCTCGTCAGCGGCCCCACCGGCAGCGGCAAAACGACGACGCTCGCCGCGATCATCCACGAGATCAACCGGACGGCGCAGCGTCACATCATCACGATCGAGGACCCGATCGAATACGTGCATCAACCGCTGCGCAGCGTGCTCACGCAACGCCAGGTCGGTCTGCACACCGAGTCGTTCGCGTCCGCGCTGCGCTCCGCCCTTCGCGAGTCTCCGGACGTCGTCGTTATCGGCGAGCTCCGCGACATGGAGACGGTGACCCTCGCGCTCTCGGCGGCCGAGACGGGCGTCCTCGTCTTCGGAACGTTGCACACCAATTCGGCAGCCAAGTCGATCGACCGGCTCATCGATGTCTGCCCCGAAGAGATGCACGCTCAGGTGCGTGTCACGTTGAGCACGCTGCTCCGGGGCGTCGTCGCGCAGCAGCTCGTGAAGCGTTCGAGCGGCGAAGGCATGGTCGTGGCGGCGGAGGTCCTGCTGCCCAGCGTCGCCCTCTCGCACATGATCCGCGAGGGCAAGGGTCACCAAGTCGACGCTTATATCCAATCGAGTGAGGGGGACGGCTCGAGCGGTTCGGAAATGCAGAGCCTCGATATGACGTTGTGCAGGTTGGTACGGCAGGGCGTCGTCGACGTCGACGACGCCATCTCCGTCGCCGCCGCTCCGGACCTCGTCCGGCGCGCCGCCGCGAACCTGGATGAATGATCAGATCCGTGGCGAAAATGCTTTGAACAGCCGTATTGTGGTAGAGATGGGTCCCGGCTCGCTTCCGCGGGGAACGATCGATCCCCGTCGCGCGTCGGGCGCGAGGTCGAGGCTGTGGACGAGCGCGAGTACCGAAGGATCGAAGAGACGGCGAGAGCCCGAGAGCGGAACAAGGAGTTCTCCGCTGCTGCGCGCTCGTACGCCGACATCGGTCAGCTCGGCCACGCCGCGCGCTGTTACCTCGCCGCGAACGACAAGACGGCGGCGCTCCAGACCGTCCTGCGAATCCCGCGCGAAGATCCGCTCTACCGCGATGCGTGTGTTCTCGCGATACGGCTATCGGTCAACCTGAACCGCGTCGATTTCGATTTCGATCAATTCGTCGGCCGCTTCCTGTCGTCGCAGCCCGCGAACGATACCGAGCTCGAGGCTTTCTACACCGCGGCCGTGCTCTTCGACGACAACGGCTTCGCCGAGAACGCGCGCGAGGTCTATGCGAAGGTCGTCGACGCGGCTCCTCAATACAAAGACGCGCGCCAGCGAATGGACGCCATCGAGCGGAACAGCCGGCCGTCGTTCGCGATGCTCAAGCGCATCGTCGACGAGGACGACGCGTTTCGCCGAGCGGATCGCGAGCGGCCGCTGTCGAGCGCACCACCTCCGGGGCACTCCGCCGCAGACAACGAGACGTTTCCATCGCTGCCCGAGATCCCGATTCCGCCGACGCGAATGACGACGCCGGCCGGCGCACGGCCCGCGCGGAGCAGCGTGCCGCCACCCCGACCCGGAAGAGATCAGCCGACGATTGCCGGCCCGTCATCCAATCCACCGGTGTCGTCGCGACAGCCACGCCGGCCCTCACCGAATCCGTCCCCGCGCCCGGCACGAGGGGCGGAAGGCTCGCTCGCGAGCCCCGATGAATGGAGGAGCGCGCCGCGCCTCCGCCCATTGCAGGACATCTTCGCCATTGCCCCCGGATTCATCATCGCCGAGCGCTACCGCGTCGACTCGCTCATCGGACGCGGTGGAATGGCCGTCGTGTACCGGGCGCACGATCTCGAGCTCGACGAGACGATTGCGATCAAGCTGTTCGCGCACGGCATGAGCGACCCGACACTCTTGTCACGTTTCAAACAAGAGCTCGCGCTGTGCCGCCAAGTCTCGCACGAGAACGTCATTCGCCTGTACGATATCGGTTCGCACAACGACGCGCGATTCATCACGATGGAGCTCCTGTCGGGCGCGGATCTTTGCGACCGACTGGAGCAAGGCCGCGACTTGGTGCGCGACCTCGGTTGGCTGGTCCAGCTCTGCGACGGGCTGCAATGCGTGCACGAAAAGGGCGTCGTTCATCGCGATCTGAAGCCCGAGAACATCTTCGTGACGAACGACGACGTCGTGAAGCTCATGGACTTCGGCATCGCGAAGCGCCGAACGACCGAGGGCGGGATCACGATGGAGGGTTTCTCCGCCGGGACACCCGCGTACATGGCGCCGGAGCAAATCAACAACTTCGCCTCCGTCACCCATCTATCGGATCTGTATTCGATCGGCGTCATTGCCTATCAGATGTTCGCCGGCGTGCTGCCCTTTGCGTCCGAGATGGCGATGGCGGTCCTGGTGAAACAATTGAACGAGCTGCCTGCGCCCCCCAGCACGCACGAGCCGACGATCCCCGACGAGCTCGAGTACCTGATCCTGCAGCTCCTCGAAAAAGATCCAAAACGGCGCGTCCAGAGCTGCCGGGAGCTCGCCCGCGACCTGCGCGAGCTCCGCTCCCGCCTCGTCGCTCGGCGCAAGCCGCGCGCCCCGTCCGCGCGCTGATCCGCGCCCGCTGACCTCCGAAGAAACCACAAAGGCGCAAAGCGCAGAGGGAGGGCGCGAAGGTTCGAAGAGGAAGTCCGACCGCTCCGCAATTCAAAAACCTTCGTGTTCTCTCTCTCCACTTTGCGTCTTCGTGGTTCAACTTCGACCGCAGCGTATGGCAGAGCGCCGCGCCCTGAACTAGGCTCGCGCCGCCATGCGATCGTTTGCGCTCGTTCGCCGTCTTTCGCTGGGGCTCTTCGCCTCGACGCTGCTCGTCGCCTGCCCCGGCGCGAGGACGAGCGACGTTCCCGAGCCGACGACCTCCACGGCATCCGCTCCTCCTTCGAGTGACGAGCCGACGCTGGCGGGGCGCCTTCCGACGACGGTCGCTCCTATTTCGTATTCGCTGGAGCTGCGGGTCGACCCTACGAAGGAGACGTTCACGGGGCGCTCGACGATCGCGATCCGCACGAAGTCGGCGGAAAAGAGGCTGTTCTTACACGGCCACGATATCCGCGTGACGGCCGCGTCGATCTCCTCCCCGTCGGGTACGAAACAAACGGTGAAGGTCACCGCGCTACCGGACAAGAGCCTCCTACGGCTCGATTGGACCGGAGAGCTTCCCGCGGGCGAGCACACCGTGGAGCTCGAATACGAGGCTCCATTCGGCAAAGAGCTCTCGGGTCTCTATCGCGTCGAGCGTGACGGCCAGTCTTATGCGTTCACCCAGTTCGAGGCGCTGGACGCGCGGCGGGCGTTTCCCTGTTTCGACGAGCCTTCTTTCAAGACGCCGTTCGACGTGACGTTGGTCGTACCGAAGGGCCAGGTAGCGGTGTCGAATACGCGGCAGATCGAGAGGACGGAGTCGAGCGCCGGCGATCGCGTTCGCTTCGCGACGACGGAGAAGCTGCCGACGTATCTCGTCGCGTTTGCCGTCGGCCCGTTCGACGTCGTCGACGCGCCGCCGATCCCCGCCACGAAGGCCCGCCCCAAAGCAACGCCGCTCCGTGGGATTGCCGTCAAAGGGAAAGGCAAACATCTAAAAGAGGCCCTCGCCGAGCACACGAAGCTCGTCGTCGAGCTCGAGTCTTATTTCGGTATCGCCTATCCCTACGACAAGCTCGATGTCATCGCGGTGCCGGATTTCGCCGCCGGCGCGATGGAGAACGCGGGAGCCATCACCTACCGCGAGGCCTTGGTGCTGGTCGACCCCGCGAGCGCGACGGAGCAGCAGCGCCGGGATGTCGCAGGGGTCGCGGCGCACGAGCTCGCGCACCAATGGTTCGGCAACCTCGTGACCATGGCCTGGTGGGACGACCTTTGGCTCAACGAGGCATTTGCGACCTGGATGGGACAGCGGGTGATCCAATCCCTCTATCCAGCGTGGAACGCGGACCTCGAGCTCACCGAATGGGCGCACGGCGCGATGGAGACGGACTCCCTCGTATCCGCGCGCAAGATCCGCCAGACGATCGTCGACGACGGTGACGTGGAGAATGCATTCGACGATCTGACGTATTCGAAGGGCGCGGGCATTCTCGCGATGTTCGAGCGGTTCGTCGGCGCCGAGGCATTTCAGGCGGGGATTCGCCGATACCTGGACGAGCACCGATTCGGCTCCGCGACGACGGAGCAATTCTTGACGTCCGTCTTCGGCGCGGACGGCGAGACGAAGACCTCCGCCGCGTTCCGACAGTTTCTCGAGCGGGCCGGCGTTCCGCGCGTTTCCATCGATGCCCCGTGTGAAAACGGAAAGCTCGCGCGGCTCGAGGTGGCCGCCGAGCGGTATCTTCCGCTCGGCTCGAAGGGTGAAGCCGCGAGCACTTGGGCCTTGCCGCTCTGCGTGAAGACCGGCGACGCCACGACATGTGATTTGGTATCGGCGACGGCCACCAAAAAGGCGGTGATCTCGTTGACGAAGCCGGTCGCGTGCCCGACGTTCATCTTCCCGAACGCGGACGGCGCCGGGTACATCCGCTACACGCCGAACGCCGCGCAATCGAAGGAGCTGTTCGGAAAGGCCTATTCGAAGCTCTCGCCGAGGGAGCGCCTCGCGGCAGTCGACGCGCTGCGCGCATCGTTTCGCGCGGGCGCGGTCGATGCGAGCACGCTCCTCGACATCCTGCCGACGATCGCGAAGGACAAAGTGCGAAACATCGCGGCCTCGCCCGCTGGCCTGCTCGCATATTTGTCGACACACGTCGTCGAGGACAAAGACCGAGCGAGCTTTACGAAGATTGCGACAGAGCTCTATCAGCCGACCTTCAAGCGACTCGGCTGGGCTGCGAAGGCCGGCGCGAAGGAAGATGCGGAGTCGAAGCTCGCGCGCAAAGACGCAATCACCGGGTTGCTCACCATTGCGAGAGAGCCGGCGCTACGCAAAGAGGCCGTCACGAAAGCCCGGGCCTGGCTCGGTGTGGGCGGACCCGAGAACACAGCTGCGCTTTCGCCGGATTTGCTGGAGCCGGTGCTGACCGTCGCTGCCCAAGACGGCGGCCCGGAGGTGTTCGATGCGATCGTCGCGCGCCTCAAGAAGTCGGAGGATGCGGTCGTCCGTCGATCGCTGCTGATTGCCATTTCCAGCGCGAGCGACCCGAAGCTCGCAGAGCGCGCGCGTGCGCTTTCGCTCGACGAGGCGGTCTTTTCCGGCGAACGGATCCGCTACGTGATCGGGTTGTTCAACGTGCCCGAGACGCGCGAGGCGGCGTGGGCGTGGCTGTCGAAGAATCTGCCGGCCGTCGTGGACGCCGTCCCCGAAGGGGTGCGCAGCTATCTACCATTGCTGGTCGAGGCTCTCTGCGACGCGGATCGCGAGGCGGAGGTTCGAAAGGTGTTCGCGCCCCAACTGAAGAACATGCAGGGCGCCGACCACACCCTCGAGAACGCGATCGAGAAGATGCGGATCTGCCACGCCATCCGGAAGCACCACATGAGTGGGCTGAGCGATGCATTGAAGAAACGATAGACGAGCTAGTCCGCCCGAAGGGCGGCCAAGTGACAATGAAGGGGCTGTCCAGACTTCGGCGTTCGGCTCGGCGTTCGGCCCGGCCTTCACTTGCGCGCGTCAGCGCGGGCCGGGCCGGGCCGGAGGACGATACGAAACTTGGGACAGCCCGTATCTATTCGGTCGGCCAGGCTTCTTCGACGATTTCGAAGCGCCCGAAGTCGAAAGGCTTGCCGGGTGCCCGCTCGACCGGAACGAGGCGCTCGCGGACACCTTTGCGGCGCAGCTGAACCACGCGGTGATAGCAGAATGGATTGTTGCCACGGCGCCCGAGCGTCGTGTGCGTCGTCCAGGAACAACCGGCCTTGCAAACCTCGGCGTAGTGGCAGGTTTTGCAAAAGCCCCAGAGCTCGTCGACGGTGCGGTCGCGTGAGAACCGCAACAATTCGGACCGCTCCCAGAGGTCCTCGAGTGACATGTCGCGAACGTTGCCGCCGTTGTATGGGTCGGTCGGGAGGGTCGGACATGCCTTGACCGTGCCGTCACTCTCGATACCCAGCAGGTAGATACCCGCGTTGCAGCCGCGCCAATGCGTCTCTTTGCCATAAGGGCGCGAGCGCAGCGTCGTCTCGTGCGGACCGAAGTAGCCTATGTTGTTGTTGCCGAAGACGTTGAACGGCACACCCTTTCGGCCGCCTGCTTCGTAATCAGCGACGGCTTTCAGTTGAATCGCGGCGAGGCGATCGATGATGTCGACGACTTGCCACGGGTCCACGATCCATTCGGGGTGGTCGGCGGCGCGCCCGAGCGGTCCGGTGAGCTGAACCTGCCAGGCGACGACGCCCTCGCGTTGAAATAGATCGGCGAGGCCTTCGAGCTCCGGTGCGTTGAGTTTGTTGATCTGGGTATTGGTGGAGAGCACCAAACCCGCTTCGCGCGCATTTCGCAGTGCACGAAGGGCAGCGCCATGGCTGCCGAGGTTGCCTCGTAGCTTGTCGTGCGTTCGCGCGAGGCCGTCGATGGAAACGCCCAAGGACTCGAGCCCCGCCTCGCGAAACGCGCGGGCCCGCTCCAGCGTGAAGGCGCGTCCGCCCGTCTGCATCGAAACCCGCACGCCGGCCTCCGACAGGCAGCGGATGATCTCCGCACAATCGTTTCGGAGGTAAGCCTCGCCGCCGATCAAGCTGACCTCGCGCGTACCCATCCGCGCGAGCGCGCGCGCAACATCCAGAACCTCCGCCGTGCCGAGCTCATCGGGGCGCACGCGTCCGGAGCGCGAACCGCAATGCTGGCAGGGCTGATCGCACTTCATCGTGATTTCCCACACGACGTAGAGCGGGAACACGCGATCGCGATCCTCCGCCCGGAGCGCGCGGACGGGTGCCGGAAGGGTGGGCCGGGAGGTGTCGTTCACACCAGCATCATTGGCCATTTCGGCTCAGTCCGCGACGGGCAATTGACGCAATCAGACACACCATGAAACATAAGGGCATGCGCTACAAGAAGACGCTTGCTTCATGTGCCTCGTGTGGAACTCCCCATCTCGCAGGGGATCGCGCGTGCCCACACTGCGGGGAGGCGCTCCCGCGAGACGTTCCTTCGCGCTCGCGTCAGTCTGCGGCGTCGCTCGCGATGGGCCTCGCGATTGCCGTCGCGTCGCCGGTCGTTGCTTGCGGAGACGACACGTCGTCCGGCGGTGGTGGCGCCGGCGGTGACACGGCGACGGGCGGCGGCGGCACACCCTCCAATGGCGGAGGTGGCGAAGATACGGGCGTCGGCGGTGCGTACGGCCTACCCCTCACCGGAGGCGGCGGCACGGGTGGTGAAGACACGAGCGTGGGCGGCGCATACGGCGTCGGTGGCACAGGCGGCACGCCTTCGAATGGCGGCGCGGGAGGCGCGCCGGGTGGTGGGGGAAGCGGCGGCGGGAACTAGTTTGACCACAAACGGTCAGAGGCGCACCGCCACCGTTGGAGTCAGAACCGCGACGTGAGCTCGAGCTTCGCGCCCTCGAACGGCGGGAACGGCCTGCACACGCCGGCGACACAACGGATCGCTCCGCGGCGCTGTCCGACGAACAAATTCACGGTGTCGAAGATCATCTCGGCGATGCTGTCCTTGTTCGCCGATTTGAACTGCACGCCGCCGTTGAAATAGAAGCACGTGCCGGTATCGGAGTCGGCGCTGCAACCGCGGCGACCGAGGTACTCGAAGCCGAAGATGAACGAGAAGTACGGGGCCCAGCGGAGCGCGAGGTAGTTCTCACCTTCGTTCCACCAATTGGGCGACAGCGTGGGCTCGTAGCGGTGTCGATGAAACCCTTGGCTGACGAGCGTGAAGTCGCCGGCGAGGTGTTTCGCGATGTCGTACCGCACGTAACCTTCGCGGTAAAAGACGTCGCTCTCGCCGCCGAGGTTCACGGCTTCGACCGGCTCCGCGCGCACCGTGTTGCGCCCGCCGACCCACGCGGTGAAGTGGCTCTTGCCCTCGTCGAAGACCATTTCCCCGCCGCTGGCGGCGTCGATGGTGTGCGTCTCGGCCGTGGGGTCGTCCGTGTCGCATTGGGTGTTGTTGGCGTTCACCTCCGACTCGCTGACGAAGTAACCGAGCCACGCATAGGCGGTCACGGTGTTGGTCATGCGGTAGTCGGTGCGCGCGCGGCCACCCGTGATGCACACGTTCGGCGAGCCGATCGGCTCTTGATAGAACGTGTCCGCGTTCGGAGGCTGGTTGTACGTGACCGTGTCGAACTCGGGCGCGGCGAACGTCGGATCTGCAGCGCCATCGGCGTTGATGTTGCCGGCTAGCGGAAGGATCGAGCGGTAGTGTTTGCCCTCCAGCGTGACCGTCACCGGCCCGCCGCGGATCGTTCCGGTGACGTACACGCCGTAGCCCGTGAGGTCCTCGACGTGATCCACCTCGCCGTTCTCATCGAGCCCTTTGGCGCGCCCGTCGCCGTTGTACTGGACGGCGGCCTCGGCGTAGAGGTCGCCGTGGTCGAAGATGTTCGGCACGCGGATGCTCCCGCTCGCCGTCATGATCAGCTCGTGCAGGCGCGAGACGTTGTTCGTCACGAACGTCGGAAACAGCGCCCCGCAGTTCGTCTGGCCCGTCCGTTCACACCGCGCGAACGAGTCCGAGTACGACTTTCGCTTCAGCAGCGACGCGTGCGCGCCGAAGAGGATCTGCTTCGGACCCGCCTCGACCGACAGGCCGTAGATGGTGTCCTCGAGATACGAAGGCCGCGCGGGGACCGTCGTGTAACCGGCGTTGCCCTGCTGGTCGAAGCTGTAGAACGTGAAGTCGTCGGCTTCGGGAAAACCGAAGAAGAGCGGTGAGCCGTCGCCGGTGAGCTGCCGCCCCGATTGATCGTCCACGCGGAGGGGGTTCGCTTGCCCGGCGAGCGCCGTCACCGACAGCGATGCGTCGTCGAAGCTCTTCTTGAACGACGCTTTGAAGCCACGAATCGTCGTGTCCTGCGCGAGCTCGTCGATCTTGCGAACAGAGAGCACGATGCCGCGACCGAGCTGCGCATAGAAATCGCCGAAGGTGATGTCGACGCCCGGCGCCGTGTACCCGACGTTGATCTTCGTCGGGTAAATCGTGTTTCGGAAGCGCGTGTGGAGCTCGCGACGGAACGCGTTTTCGTATTCGTAGCGGTCGACGCCGCTGCCGTCGGGCAAGCGCTCTTTCGCGATCTTCTGGAAGTCTTCGTCGTCGGGCAGCCCGCCGTACGCGTACCCGTCGATGCGCACGCCGACACGAAAACGCCAATAGAAGAGCTGGGCGTTGAGGTGGTTGATGAACTCGCCGTAGTGATCGTCGACGATGGTCGACGGCGGCGTCAGCCCGGCGCTCGCGTTGCGATTGTCGAAGAGGTAATTGCCGATCGCCGTGTTGGTGACGTCGAGCGTCAGCGTCTCGTCGCCGACCTCTTTGACCTCGACGGCGGTCGCGGTGCCCGCGACCGACGAGATGCAAAGAAACGCGACGGCGCCGCACCTCTTGGCGGCGCCTGAGGTCATTTCAACAGGGCCTCGATCTCTTGCGCGAGCTTGACCTCGTCGCCCGGATCGTAGCCGTTCTTCTTTTTGACGACGTTGCCGTTCTTGTCGATGAGGACCCAGAAGGGCATGTCCTTCTTCGGGCTGTAGCGCGCGATGATCGACGTCTCTTCATCCATCAGGACGGGGAACGACATGTTCTTCGCGTGTGCTTCCGCGGAGACCCGCGCGCTCGTCTCCGGCCCGTCACCTGCGACGGCGAGGACGATGAAGCCCTTGTCCTTGTACTTCTCGTACATCGACACGACGTGCGGCATCTCGACGAGGCACGGCTGGCAAGTCGTCGCCCAGAAGTCGATCAGGATGACCTTCTTACCGAGGTAATCCGAGAGGCTGACGTTCTTGCCGTCGAGCGCCGGGAGCGTGAAGTCGGGCGCGTTGCCTTTGGTGCCGCCGCCTTCCGACTTCGGGCCGTCGTCAGGCTTTGCGCCGCCGTCCGGCGTCGCCGTGTCGTTGCCGGCGGTTTTCGGACCGCCGTCCTCGGCGGTGGCGCTGCTGCACGACGCCGAGCCGAGAGAGAGTGCCGCGATCGCGAGCAGGGAAAGGATTGAAACGGTGGAGTGGCGGAAGGTCCGCACGGACCCTCGAACAATGGTCGTCATGCGTAAGTCGGCGCCCCCCCGGGGAACGGACAATGGGCGAAGAATGGTTGGTTGGAGCGGGAGCGTCAGCTCGACGGGAGTCGAGGATGCTTCCCGCTCTCAAGGATGGTTCGCGAGCGAGGAGCTCAGCTCACGGCTGAGATCACTCGGGGTCGATCAGCGACTCGAGGTTCGTGAAGAACGGGCTGCCGGCTTCCGGCGCGCCGGCGATGACGTCGACGATCGTCATCGTCTTGGTGTCGATGATGATGTTCGCCGGGAACGCGTTCGCCTCGAAGAGCTCCGAGAGCTTCGAGCTCGGGTCGATGACCGCGGGCCACGCCGTGTCGTATTTCGTGGTCCAGTTGACGAGGTGCGAGAACTTCGCCGGGGTGCCGACCGTCGGGCCGTCCGCGAGCTGCAGGAAGAACTGCGCGCCGCGCGGCGCGTACTTCGCGTACTCGACCGGGAGGACCTGGTCGTTCTCGTAGTTGCAGGGGCCGCACCAGACCGCCGACACGTTGATGAGGAGCGCCTTCGGCTTCGGCGAGCCAGCGCCGTAGGGCGAGCCCTCCGGGTACACGTCGGTGCCGGTCGGGTTGTAGAAGTCGGCCATCTCGACGTAGATGGCGCTGTCCTTGTCGAGGAGCGGATTCGCGAAGCCCGCGAAGCGGTAGTTCTCGACGACGCGCCCGATCTCGATGCCGTAGGGGCCGGCCGGGTACGCCTTCGCGCTTTGCGCCTCTTGGCCCGGTTCGCCGTCGAAGTCCGGGACTTCGACGTCACCGTCGTCGTCATCGGGCTCCGCATCATTTGTGCTTTCCTTGCAGCCTGCGCCTACGAGCGCGAGACCGAGGATTGCGAGGAACGAGAGCGAACGAACGGAGGCTGAGAGGAGAGTTCGCATGGCTTACACCGGTCCTTCGGATGTAGTAAGCGCACTATCCGGTCGCAGGCGGCGGACGTCAAGCCCGGTTGTGTCCGGAACGACACGGACGTAATGACCTGGTCTCCTTCGCCCCCATCCCTAACGCCTACACCCCTCGCGGAGTGGTCATGATTGCCTCACCCGTTCGCGCTCTTACCGTCGTCGGGCTCGCCGGTCTCTTTGCCACGATCATCTCTGCCGCCGCCTGCGGCGACTCGGGTACGTCGACCGACGACGACTCTCCGCCACCTAATACATGCGACGGAGGCGTCATCGTCGACGGCGTTTGTGAAGGAAAGTGCACGCCGGACAAGTGCCTCGAGGGCAATGTCTGCGTCGGCAACCGTTGCATGCTCCAGTGCACGACGAACACGGAGTGCCACTCGCCCGCGCAGGGCAACCCGGATCTGCAGAGCTGCGAGCCCAATCGCGCCGACAGCGAGACGGGGCTCAACGACGGGGAGTCGGTCAGCGTGTGCACCGAGGTGAAGCTCGCGCTCAACTTCGCGAAGCCGTGCCCCGGTGGCAACGAGTGCGACGACGCGGGGAATCCGGCCGACTCTGCTTGCCCCGACGGCTCACCGTGCACCGATGGCGAAGGTGGCGAGAATTGCTCCGCCGCAGAGTGTCGCCCGCTCATCTGCAAGACGACGGGTGAAGGTGACGCAGACGCGTACTGCACCACCAACGACTGCACCGAGGACGCGCACTGCGGCCCCGGCATGTACTGCGGCATCGCGCGAGCCCCGAACCCGATCTGCGGGAACGAGGACAAGTGCAATCCGAACTTCTGCGACGACAGCTTGCCTTGCATCGCGCCGGCAGACTTCAACAAGGACGGCGCGACCTATCAGGAGGGCCCGATCGCGCTCCTGCGCAACCAGTGCCTCAAGCGCGAGCCCTGCGCGCCTTGCGAGGACAACGCCGATTGTTCGGTGCGTCCCGACATGGCGTGCGTGACGCTCGGTGAAGAGCACGTTTGCGCCAAGACCTGCGCGGACGACGACGACTGCCCCAATGATTTCTTCTGCGTCGTCGACGCGGGCTTCTGCGTTCCCCGCAGCGGTCAGTGCAAGCCGCCTCCGACCGACAACTTCTGCTACTCGTGCTTGAACGATCTCGACTGCGGCAACGCGTCCAACGCGATCGCATGCGTCGAGACCAACGCGGGTCAACGGGCGTGCTTCGACAACTCGTTCCCCGACACGTGCACGACCGACGACGATTGCCCCGAGTCTCCCTCGGGGAAACATGGTGAGTGCCTCGACGAGCAGGAAGGCGTCGACCCCAGCTCGGGTGCGTATCATCGCTGCTATCTCCCGTTCTTTCCGGGACCGGGCAGCTTCGAGTGCTGGCAAGACTAGTCTGCCTGTGCTTGTCTCGGTGACGGCAATGGGCGCCCCCTCGGCGCCCGCCGTCGTATTGCTTTGCATCAACAAAGGAGAGCTTGGATGAAAACCAAGAAGCAGTTCCGTCTCGCGAGTCTCGTCGTTGCATTGGGGGCGGTCACCGCTCCACTCGCCATCGCGGGCGCAGGCTGTGACGGCTCGAACCCGCTCGGCGCCATTTGCTGCGAGGACTTCAAGCCGGGCACGAACATGCTCGAGGTCGATTGGGGGATCGACGACGCGACGCTCAATGCGCGCTTCGGCGTCGCCATTCAGGCCATCGGCGACTTCTCCGGTGCCGCGACGGGTATGGTGACGGACCTCGGAACGCTCTGCCGCAACATGGCGGTCGAGCTCGGCGAGGATCCGAACTCGGTGACGACGGCGGACCCCGGCGAGTACACGACGCAGTGGTGCGCGAAGGCGTCGGCGCAGCTGTCGACGATCAGCGCGGAGCTGACCATCAGCTACCAGCCGGCACAGTGCACCTTCAGCGCCGAGGTTCAGGCGAGCTGTGAAGGCCACTGCGACGTCGAAGGTGGCTGCACGCCGGGCAGCGTCGAGGTGCGGTGCACCGAGGGCGAGCTCAGCGTGAAGTGCGAAGGCGAGCTCTCCTGCCACGGTAAATGCGAAGGTTCGGCGAACGTCGCCGTCACCTGCGACGGCACCTGCCAGGGCGAATGTGAAGGCACCTGCCAAGGCAACCAGAACGGCGGTCAGTGCGAAGGCACCTGCCAGGGCAAGTGCCGCGGCTCCTGCGACGTCAGCGGCAGCGCCGGCGTCACGTGCGAAGGCGAGTGCGTGGGCGAGGCTGCTTGCAGCGGAACCGCGACGGCGCCGAAGTGCACCGGCACGCTCGACCCGCCGGAGTGCAACCTCGACGCCGACTGCGAGGCGAGCTGCGAAGCGAGCGCGAGCGCGAAGGCCGAGTGCACGCCGCCGGCCGTCTCGATCGAAGGCTCGGAGACGCTGAGCGCGAAGATCGCGGTCCTCAAGAAGTACCTGCCCGAGATCATCGTCATCGGTGAGGCGCGCGCGAAGCTCCTCGTCGATCAGGCGGAGGTCATGGTGGAGGTGTCCGGCAACCTCGACGCAGCGCTCGAGGGTGATGGCAAGGCCGTGTTCTGCATCATCCCGGCGGGTGTCGCGATCGCGGACGCGCTCGCGAACATCCAGGTGAGCTTCGAGGCCGCGGGCAACATCGTCACCCAGATCCAGTAAGCGCAGCTGCAACAAGAGACGGCCCGAACAGGCCGTCCGAACCACGCGCCGCGCAGGCCGACTCGGTCTGCGCGGCGTCTGCATTTCCGTCGTTCGAAGCGATCCCGCCGGCGTGCGCACATCCGGCTTTGCGCGGCGCTCGGCGCTCAGCTATCAGCCCTCAGCCAGAACCATGGGCCTCACAGAACAAAGCATCCTCAGCGCGCTGTCCGGCATCCTCGAGCCCGAGGTCGGCAAGAACATCGTCGAGCTCGAGATGGTTCGCGACCTCCGCATCGACGGCGCCGACGTTTCGCTCACGCTCGTCCTGATGACGCCCGCGTACCTCGCGAAAGACGCGCTCGAAGATCACGTGCGCCGCGCGCTCGAGAAGCTCGGCGCCGCGAAGATCGCCGTCGCTTGGGACTACGCGATCACGAAGCGCGTGATCCTCCCCGACGATCCGTGCCCGGACGTCGCGAACATCATCCTCGTGATGAGCGGCAAGGGCGGCGTCGGCAAGAGCACCGTCGCGACGAACCTCGCGCTCGCGCTCGCACGCGAAGGCGCATCGTGCGGCCTCCTCGACGCGGATATGTACGGTCCCAGCATTCCGACGATGCTCGGCGTCAACGGCCGGCCGGTCTCCGCCGACGGCAAGAAGTTTCTGCCGCTCGAGCGCTTCGGTCTGAAGCTCATGTCGCTGGGCTTCATGCTCGAGGACGCACGCCAAGCGGTCGTGTGGCGCGGCCCGATGTTGCAGAGCGCGCTCATGCAGTTCCTGAAGGACGTCGACTGGGGTCCGCTCGATTACCTCGTCCTCGATCTTCCCCCCGGCACCGGCGACATCGCGCTCACCGTCTCGCAGAAGCTTCGCACCACGGGCGCCGTCATCGTCACGACCCCCCAGGAGGTCGCGCTTCAGGACGTCTACAAGTCCGTCAGCATGGCGCAGAAGGTCGGCATCCCGATCCTCGGCGTCGTCGAGAACGAGAGTTACTTCGTTTGTGACGGATGTAACAAACGGCACGAGCTGTTCGGATCCGGCGGCGGCAAAGCCATAGCGGATTTTTCCGAGTCGCCGCTGTTAGGCCAGATCCCGATTCATCCTGCCATTCGCGAATGGGGCGACGCAGGAACGCCGATCGTCCAGGCCGCCCCCGACTCCGCCGTCGCGCGCGCCTTCACCGAGATCGCGCTGCGTCTCGCCGGACGGGTGTCCGCGCGCAACGTCGAGACCGGCGGTTCGAGCCTCAAGATCGATCGAAGCGGCGGCAAGAACCGTCACCTCCCGATCGCCCGCTGAGGCGCCTTTGCATCGCGCGCTGCGGCACTGACTGCATCCACAATTGCGAGATGCGTCGTCCGAAATGAGGGTTGCGGGTGTAGCCAGAGTCCGTTTCGCGATGTAATGTCCGGGGCTCTCTCGCGAACCCGTCACTGTCGCGAGCAATGCTCTTCCAGTCGCAAACGAGTGCGTGTCACCACGCGCGACGCGGAGGAGCCGACGGCGCTGCCGGATGAGTCGCGCGCATCGCCGTCGTGTCCCCCCACAACGTCGACTCCACACCAAACCGTCCATCATGAGCACCGACAACGAGACGAAGCCGGCGGACTCCTCCTCGACGGAGGCTCCCGCGGCTGCTCCGAGCGAAGCTTCGACGCCCCAAGCAGAATCCAAACCGGAAGACGCGCCCGCAACGCCGGCCGCCGCATCGACGAGTGAATCGCCGTCGATCGAGGTCGGGCTCGCATCGGCGCATGGCGACGAAGAAGGCGACGAAGAAGGCGAAGGCGACGAAAAAGAGGAGGGCGACGCAGCGAGCGGCGCAGCCTCCGGCGAGGCCGCGCCCGGTGAGGCGCCGAAGAAGAAGCGCCGCCGCCGCCGTCGCAAGAAGAAGCCGGAAGGTGCCGAGGGCGCGACCGCGTCCGCGGAGGGTGAAGGTGGTGAAGCCGCTGCCGAAGGGCAGGAAGGCGAAGGCGGTGCACACCCCGCGAGCAAGGGCGAGCGCAAGAAGCCCGACGCGCGCGAGGCGATGCCGTTCCGCATCGGCGAAGAGGTCTTCGGCAAGGTCGAGAAGGTGACCGACGACGCGATCTGGATCGACGTCGCGGGCAAGGCGCTCGGCCTGTTCGATCGCCGCGAGATCGGCGACGGCGAGCCGCCGCAACCCGGCGATCAGTTCATCGCGACGGTTGCGAGCCACGGCCTGCGCGGCGGCATGTTGCGCATGGCCCGCGCGCCGTTCCCGATCGACGACGCGAAGAAGAAGGTCGAGTCCGCAAAGGACTCGGGCGAGACGGTCGAGGGCTTCGTCACCGGCGCCGTGAAGGGCGGTGTCGAGGTCGACATCGACGGTCTGCGCGCGTTCGCGCCCGCATCTCACGTCGAGATTCGGCAAGGCGCAGATCTCTCCGCGCTCGTCGGACGCCGGCTCAACTTCAACGTCGTGCAGTTCGAGAAGAAGGGCCGCGACGTCGTCGTCTCGCGCAAGAAGTTCCTCCAGGAGGAGGCGCAGCAGGCGCGCGCCGAGGCGCTCAAAATCCTCGCGCCGGGCACGACGCACAAGGGCATCGTGCGCACCGTCGTTCAATGGGGCGTGTTCGTTGCGCTCCCGGACGCGGGCAACCTCGAGGGCCTCGTCCACGCGACCGAAGCAAGCCACGACCGCACCGCGAAGCTCGCCGATCTCTTCAAGCCCGGCGATCCGATCGAGGTGAAGGTCCTCAAGATCGACGACAAGGGGAAGATCTGGCTCAGCCGCAAGGCGATGACGAACGACCCCTGGGACGCCGTCTCGCAGAAGTACGCGCCCGGCACGCGCCACACCGGCAAGGTCGTGCGCATCCAGCCGTTCGGCGCGTTCATCGAGCTCGAGCCCGGCATCGACGGCCTCGCGTACACGCAAGACCTGTCGCTCAAGCCGATCCAGAACCCGAAGGACATGCTGAAGGTCGACGAGTCGATCGAGGTCGTCGTCGCCAACTGCGACAGCGCGTCTCGGCGTATCTCGCTGCACCCCGCGCCGCCGGAGGACGAGGCGAACGAGCCGCGACCGAAGGTCGGGCCGAACCGCATCGTCAAGGTGTCGGTCGTCCACCCGGGTGAGCCCGGTCTGCTCGTCCGCATCATCGGCCTCACGGGTCGTGCGGCTCGCGGCTTCATCCCCGCCGGCCACACCGGCACCCAGCGCGGAACCGATCTTCGCAAGAGCTTCCCCGTCGGCATGAAGTTCGACGCGAAGGTCATCGAGGTCGACACGCGCCGCGGCGAGACGAAGCTCTCGATTCGCGCGATGAAGGAAGACGCCGAGAAGGCGGCCTATCAGGAGTATCGCGATCAGGTGAACCGCGAGGCGAAGTTCGGCACGTTCGCCGATCTGATGAAGAAGTAGCCCGTCGCGATTCGAAAACGAGGAAGGCGCGCCGTCCGCAAGGGCAGCGCGCCTTTCTTCGTTTTGTCAGCGCGACGATTGGAGGCAGACGATGATCGACGCAGACGAAGCGGCCCGCCGTTCTGCTGCCCGCGGTGCAAAAGAGGGCGCAGTGGGTTCAAAGGTGAAGGACCCAATGGCGGACGCGTTGTCACTCTTCTGGGGCGAAGCACTCCACCGCCAGCGCGCCATCCAAGCTCACGGCGCAGTTGCCCGCCACCTCGCCGCTCGCGCAGAACGTGCTCGCGAAGCTCTCCGCGTAGGCAGGGTCGTCCATGCAGCTGCAGAAGTCCTCCTCGTCGCACGCGCCGTAGCCGCCGCACACGCCTTCACCGGCTTCGGCGTCGGGCGCACCGCGCACGCACACGAGGCCCTCGTCGCTTCCGCAGTCGCTCGCTTCGACGCAGGGGTCGCCCGCCACCGGCGCGCCGCATCCGAGCATGGCGATCGCTGCGACGAGAAGCATCTTGTGTCCGTACATGCTCTGGCTCCTTGGTTGGCGACGTTCGCCGTCGCGTGCGCCAGCCCTAGGCACGTCGAATGCCATTCGAGGGGACGCGAAAGACCAGGTGTTTTAGGCATCGCCGCGCCAAGCACGGTCGCGAAACTTCGAGCCAGCCCAAATTCTCGAAGCGGGTTCCTGCGAGCTGCCTCGGGCACATCACCCGCTCCGTCCTTCGTGAGCTAACGTCTGCGTGTGTTTCCCGACCCGTATGCCTCGCAGCTCGGCCACGTCCTCCTGAAGCTCATCAGCGAGACCAACGGGATCACGTTGGCCCAGACGCTCGAGCTCGCCCTCCGTTCCATGATGGTGGAGGAGCGCCCGGAGGTCGCGACGTCGCTGCGAGGATTCCGTGAGCTCTTGTTCGGGTACCTGCGCGACCCGTCGGACATCCGCGAGCTGCTCGAGCACGAGGTGGCTCGAACCCTCGGCGGTATCTTTCAGGCGTTTCCTCTGCGCTTTCATGAGGAGCACATCCACCTCACGGGCTCCCTCGGCGCGAGCTTCGTCTACCCTCGCCTCGCCGCCCTGCTCGAAGGACCGCACCGCGCCGTCTACGAGAAGAAGATCCGTGAGACGTATGGGGACGACGCGCTGCCAATCCGCAGCGAGGCGGACGTGGATGGGCTGCTTCGGCTCCAGGAGGGGATGGGCTTTTCGCACTACCTGCAGGTGCTGACCCTCGCGAAGTTGGTGCTCGTCGATCGGCAGGCGCACCGAGAGGCGGCCTACCACATGGCGCACCGCCTCTATCACGAGCACAACATCGGGCGCGTCCGTCTCAAGTTCAGCTTCTCGCGCGCAACGAGCAACGCGGTCGACGCGCTCCCCGGTCCCGAGGTCTCCCCGGAGGACGTGGTGCTGGGCCTCTACGACGGCTTCGAGTCGTTTCGCCGGGAGCACCCCGACTTCGACTACGTGCTGTCGCCGAGCTTCCGCAAAGAGGCCGACTCTTTCGATCCCGCGCGCTATGCCACCAAAGCGGAGTCGTTCCTCAGCCACGTCGACGAGATCCTCGCGCTCATCGCGAAGCACCCCTTCTTGCGCGACAAGATGACGGAGGTGGACACCGTCGGGGACGAGCGCCACCACTACCGCAAAGCTCATTTCGACGAGATGCGCGTGGGCATGCGCAAGCTCGCGAGCCGCGGTTTTCGAATCCGCTCCCATCACGGCGAGACGTGGTCATGCCTTCGTCGCGGCGTTCAAGCCGTCGACAACGCAATGAACATTTGGCACATCGACACGCTGGAGCACGGCGTCAGCCTCGGCGTGAACCCGAACTACTACTTTCACATGGTGTTCGAGCGCGTGATGGCTCTGAACGCCAAGCGGTCTCCCGTGCCGCGCCAGAGCCCCGAGTACCGCGAGCTGGAGGATATGGATTGGCGGGGCCACTCGGCGATCGTGGAGAAGCTTGCCCTCGGCGAAACGCTCTCGCCCGAGCAGATCCGCAAGTTCATCACCGTGAAGTTCCACGCGGCTCGAGAGGTCGAGCACTACCAGCACGACGTCCTGAACCGCATGATCAACAAACACGTGTCACTGGTGAGCTTGCCCACGTCGAACGTGAAGCTCACGCAGAACCTCGCCACCTATCGCGCCCATCCCTTCAGCTGGTGGGAGAAGAAGGGGGTCGAGCTCGGGGTCGGCACCGACAATGACGTGACCCTCGATACGAGCTTCATCCGCGAGCTGCTCATCTTGTTGGTGACGGACGCAGAGAACCTCAAGATAACGAAGCTGTTGATGGTCGTGACCGGCGAGGACAGGCGCCCCTTCATGAGCGACGCGCTGTGGAGCGCCCGCCCGGACTCGCAAGGCAACCGCGTTCGCCGTTGAACAGCGGCACCCCGGCGCACCATCTCTCCGCCGGCGTCCTGCCCCGAAGGAAGAAGGAAGAAGAAGGACGGGAAGACTTCCAAAATCCTCCACGGGCGAGCATCATGTGAGGTCGCGTGAAAACCTCGCTTAAGCCCCAATCTCCCCGCTCGGTCGCTGCTGTCCTCGTCGGCGCAAGCCTTATCCTCTTAGCGACGGCTGGCTTCCGTTGCCCCGGCAACGAACCGAGCGCCGGCGACGGCGAAGGCGGCGAGCCGGCGGATGGTGGTGCCGGTGGCACCGGCGGAGATCCGCAAGGCGCCGGCGCGCAAGGAGGGGTCGGTGGAGAGGGCGGCGATGGCGGCATGGGGGGCGCCCAGTGCGATCCCGAGATGACGATGGACGACGTCGACAACTGCGGTGCGTGCGGTCGCGCCTGCAGCGCCATGGGCGTGGAGACACGAGTCTGCCAGATGGGCTTGTGCCGGCCGACCTGTTTGCCCGGCTTCGTCGATTTCGGATTCCCCGCTTCGGCTGACGACGGGTGCGAGACACTGGGTCGGCGCGTGTTCATCACCGCGGACCCGGTGTCCGCGAAGTTTCCAGGCGTGGCTGGCGCGGATCAAATTTGTCAGGACGCGGCCGAAGCCGTCGGCATGCTCGGCCATTGGCAAGCCTGGGTCAGCGTGTTCCAGGACGCCGCGACGGATCGCTTCCTCCATTCGAACGTGCCGTACTTCCTGCTCGACATGACGGTGGTCGCGAACGACTGGACCGATCTGACCGACGGCACGCTCCTGCACGGCATCGACCTGGACGAGCACATGATCGCGCCGTCGACCCCGCGACCGGTGTGGACGGGGACGTTCCCCGATGGCACCACGGCGCAGGGCGGCGACTGCAACGGCTGGACGGACGACACCGAAGGCAGCGCCACGATCGGCGTGTCGTTGGCCAACAACACCAAGAGCAACTGGACCATGGGGGGCGAGGTCCAGTGCACCGCGCCCGACGTCCACCTTTATTGCTTCGAGAAGTGACCATGGACTTCGCCGAGCTGACGAGCCGCGTCCGCGTCAAGAAGAACATCGATGTAAGCCCGCTGCTGGCGCAGTACCGGCAGCAGACACAGAACGCGACGCCGGAGGGGTTTCTCACCTATCTGCGCGACCAGAAGGTCATCGACAACAAGCAGCTCGTGGAGCTGCAGACCTCCGGCGCGGTGGATCTGGGGTCGACGCTCGAGAGCGGCTCGGCGCCGTATCGCGCGACCGTGTACGCAGGCGTCAGCGCGCACGGAACGCAGATCATGAACCCGATGATCACGCGGTCCGCGGGCACACCCAAGCCTCTCCACGGCACCCTGTTGATCGAACCGGAGCTACCGAAGCGGCCGAACCCCAACGACGTGCCCACCCATTTCGTGGAGGACACCCTCCTCGCTCCCCACGACCCCGGCAAGCCGGGCAGCTCGGCCCCGCCCCCGGCCGCGAACGCCGAGGCACCGGACTACGAAGTCCTCGGGGAGCTGGGCAAAGGCGCGATGGGCGAGGTGCACCTCGCCCGTGACGTGGTGCTTCGGCGCAAGGTCGCGCTCAAGAGCATCCTGCCCGCGATGCAGCAGCATCCCTCGCTGTTCTCGCGCTTCCTGGCGGAGATGCAGATCACGGCGCAGCTCGATCACCCGTTCATCGTGCCGATCTACGGTGTGGTGACCGGTCCGAGCGGCGGCCTCGCCTACACGATGAAGCTCGTGTCGGGGAAAGAGTTCGCCGAGCTGCTCGAGGAGACGCGCGAGATGCAGGCGTCGGGCAAGCCGCTCGACGCGGCCCACGCGCTCGAAGCGCGCCTCGAGGCGTTCCTGAAGGTGTGCGACGCGCTCTCGTACGCCCACGAGCGCGGCATCGTTCACCGCGACCTCAAGCCGGCCAACATCATGCTCGGCCCCTACAACGAGGTCTACGTGATGGACTGGGGCATCTCGCGGCTGATGGGCGCGGGCGGCCAGGCCATGGACAAGGGCGTCGAGGTGCTCGACGCCGACGGCAGCGATGTCCGTCAGACGACGCGCACGCGCGTGGGAACGACGATCGGCACGCCGATCTACATGTCGCCCGAACAAGCCCACGGCAAGAACGACGAGCTGGACGGTCGAAGCGACCTCTACTCGCTCGGCCTCATCTTGCAGGAGACGCTCACGCTCACGCGCGCCGTCGGAGGCACCACCTTGGAGGAGGTGCTCACCAACGCGAAGGGCGGCAAGCGCGAGCCGCACAACTTTTCGGTCGGGGGCAGCGCGGTCCCGCAGGAGATCGCGGCCATCGTCGAGAAGGCCACGCGCTTCAACCCGGTCGATCGGTACCCGAGCGTCAAAGCTTTCGCCGACGACATCCGGCGCTTCTTGCGCAACGAAGAGCTCTCCGCGAAGCCGGACACGACGACGCAGCGCTGGGGGCGGTGGATCAGCAAGAACCGCATGACCACCATCGCGTTGTTGCTCGGCGTGCTGGTGCTCGGCGCAGGGGCGACGATCGGCGTCTTGCTCTACAACCGCGCGGTCGTCGCGGCGCAGCACAACCGTGAGCTCCGCCTGGCGGAGCTGCAAGCATCGTCGGCGGCGCGCACGCAGGAGCTGGACGCGACGCTGCAAGGCTACGAGACGCAGCTCACCCGCTTCGCCGGTGCCGCAGGTCTCGCCCTCACCGAGGTCCAGCAAGGTGATCCCGCGCTTCACTTCGCGGACGAGTTCAAGGCCGGCGGGCTGCCCGGTCTGATCGACTCGAAGGTCTATGGAGGGCTCATCAGCTTGGAATGGCCCGTCGCGTCGCTGCCCGCGGGGCTCACCAAGGAAATGGCGGCGCGTGACGCCGCAGCGATGAATTCGCTGCGGACGCTCGCGCGGTCGGTGATGCTGGACAGCCTCGATCCGAACTACCGCACCTTCTCCGATTCCCAGCGCCAGAAGGCCATCGCGGAGACCGGCGTGCCGATCTCCCGCGTCGCGCTCACGCTCGAAACAGGGTTGCACATCGAGTTCCCCGGCAACGCGAACGTCCCCGCGGATTTCGATGCGCGCCAGACGGACACCTACAAGGCAGCGCGAACCCGGTACGGCGTCGCCTGGGGCGCGGCCATGCCGGGAAAGAACGGCATGGTGCTACCGGCCAGCGCAGCGCTGCGCGACGAAGAGGGCGGGCTGATCGGCGTGCTCGAGTTCGAGGTCGATATCGAGCGCTCGGTCGCGACGTCCCTGGAAGCCGGGCTCGAGGCCGGCAGTCACGTCGAGTCCTCCCTGCTGGTGGACAAGGATGGCAAGGTCGTCGCGCAACGCAACGCGCCCGGCATCGCGCGCGAGCCCGAGGTGATCGGCATCACGGTCGTGCGCGACGCCATCGCACGCGGAGACTCCGGCTACGTGGAGACCACACGCAACGGACGCGACGTGCTCGTGACGTACCAACCGCTCAGCACCATGGGCTGGTACATGGTCACCATCGCGGATGTGGACAAGGTCGAGGACGACATGGAGCCGCAGGGCACGGCCACGCCGGGTAGCGTCCCTGCCAGCACGGTCGCCGTCGCCACCGCCAGCGCGAGCCCCACACCCGCGAAGATGCTCCAGCGTCCCGCACCGGCTCCCGCTCCCACGCCGTCGCCCGCGCCCGTCGAGTCCGAGTCGGCGTCGGCGTCCGCCTCGGAGAGCGCGCCTCCCGTCCCGGCCCCCACACCCTCGCTGACCGGGAGGTTGCCGAGGCCCAGCGGCTCGGTTCCAGCCGCTCCCACCACGGCGACACCGGCCAATCCCTTCGATCCGTGGAAGGCCTACGAGAAGAAGAAGCAGCCATGAGAAGACTCTTCTCGATCCTCACCGCCGCGATCCTCACCGCCGGCGCGTCGGCAGCGTTCGCCCAGGAGCCCGACCAGAACGTCACCGACGAGCAGCGCGCCGAAGCGGAGAGCCTCTTCGCCGAAGGCCGCAAGCTGCTGACGGACAAGAAGAAGCTCAACGAGGCGTGCGACACGCTCGCGAAGAGCTACGAGATCCAAAAGCGAGGCGACACGCTCCTCAACCTGGCGGAGTGCCATCGCCGCCAGGGCAAGACGGCGACCGCGTGGCGCGAGTTCGACGAGGCGATCAAGTACGCCAAGGAAGTGCAGTTCACCGAGGCTATCGAGACCGCCGAGCGGCTGCGCGATCAGCTCGCGGTGGGCCTGTCGCAGCTGCAAGTCGACGTACCGGTTCCCACCCCCGAGCCGGAGGAGCTGGTCGTCATCCTGGACGGCAAGCCGCTGCCGTGGGTGCAATGGGGCGATCCCCTCTTCGTCGATCCGGGGCTCCACACGGTCAGCGCCAGCGCGAAGGGTTATGTCTCGTTCGACAGCTCCGCGGAGGTAAAAGAAGGCGCCGGTCGCACCACCATCACGGTGCGTCTCGAGAAGGTCCCCGAGCCCCCGAAGCCTCCGGCCAAGGTCGAGCCGAAGCCGGAGCCCAAGCCCGTCCCGAAGCCTCCGCAGGCCGAGGCTTCGTTGCCCATCTGGGCCATCGTCGTGGGCTCCACGGGTGTCGCGATGATGGGCGTGTCCATCGGCTTCGGTGTGGACGTGCTCGACGTCGGCGGCGAGCTCGACGACCAATGCCTCGGCGAGGCGCGCAATCAGTGCCCGAGCACGTACGACTTCGAAGGCGCCTACGCCCACGAGAAACGCAGCTTCGGTCTGTTCGTCGGCTTCGGCGCCGCCGGTATCGCAGCGACCGCCGTCGGCGCGATCGGGCTCGGCCTGGGCCTATCGAGCTCGGGCTCCGACAAGGCCGCGCTGCCAATCACAGTGTTGCCTTGGGCCACGGCGGAAGGTGCAGGCGTCGTCGTCGGCGGCGCGCTCTAGCCGCCACGCGCACCACGCGGATCGGCACGCTACCCTGTCGCCGATGGATCCGTTCCCGCGGGGGCTACCCCGCCTCGATCGACCGCCAGCCAAGAGGCGCGGTTGGTCACGTCGAGATTGGCTGCGTGCGGCCGGCGGTTGCTGTGTGGCGATCGCGGCCGGCGATGCGCTGGTCGTCGAGCCGCGGTGGCTCTCCATCACCGAACGCGACGTCCCCGTCGATGGTCTGCCGACTTCGCTCGAAGGTTTGAAGATCGCGCAGCTGAGCGATCTGCACCTGAGCGCCATCGGATCGATCGAAGAGGACGTCGTCGCGGCGATCCGCTCGCTCGGTGTGCATCTCGTCGCCTTCACCGGCGACGCCGTCGAGCCGGCCTCGAACCTCTCGTCGCTCGAAGCGCTGGTCTCGGCAGCGCTCGCCGCCGGCGCGTCGGAGGTCGTCGGCACGATGGGCAATTGGGAGCATTGGGGGCACATCCCGTTTGCGGACGTCGCGAACGCGTATGCGCGCGCAGGCGGAACGCTCCTCGGCAACGAGTCGCGAATGCTGAAGTCCGGAATCGCTGCAGTAGCGACGGACGATTATTGTGTAGGCCGCGCAGACCTCGGCGCCGCTATGAAGCGAGTCAATCGGTCCGCACCCGCGACCGTTCTTCTGACGCACGCCCCGGGGGTGCTGGACCAACCGCCAAAAGACGCACCTCGGTTCGACCTCGCGCTTGCCGGACACACGCACGGCGGCCAAGTTCGGCCGGGATTTACGCTATGGACGCCACCTGGCTCGGGCCGCTTCGTCGCCGGCGCCTACGACACACCGTGCGGTCCTGCATATGTTTCGCGCGGCATTGGAACGAGTGTGCTCGCAGTGCGATTTGGATGTCGCCCCGAGCTGCCCATCTTTCGCATGACTCGCGGCTAACGTCTTCTTGACGCCAATAGGACGCGAACCGAAGACAGTGCCATGCTTCGTCTGAAGTCTTGGTCACTCGCGTGCGCAATTCCCGCCGCGATCGCAATGGTCGCAGGTCGCGCGGACGCGCACCCTACGCTGTATTTCGGCGAAGAAGACATCGCCGCGCTGAAAGCCCGCGCCGCCGACGCCGAGACGACCGCGCTGGGCTACGACTTTGCGAGTGTGTGGAAGGGCGTCCAGGCCGCCGCCGACACCTATCGGCAAACTCCTTATTCCGTCACGATTTCGATTCCGGACCCGGACGGAAGCGGCGCGGCGAATTGGACCTACTCGCTGTCGCCGTCGCTGCCGCCGCCACACCCGAACAATCCGAATTATCCGCCTTGGACGAAGCTGTCGCGCGACTTGCAAGCGCGGCTCGAGACGCTGTCGTTCGCTTATGTGATCACCGGCGACGAGACCTATCTCACCAACGCGCAAGGCACCGGCGCCATCGACATGGCGCTCGACATCGCCGCCTGGTCTTCCTGGACGGATCCCTATTATCCGTGCGGCGGCGCGTCCTCGTGCCTCGACACGTCCCACCTGACGCTCGGAATGTCGGCCGCCTACGACATCGGCTTCAATACGATGACCGACGCGCAGCGAACGACGATTCGCAATGCGATCTCGACGAAGGGCCTCGCGGCGCTGGCCGACGACATCGAAACATCCAATTCGACGCCGGGCGGGATGGCGGCCTGGTTCAACGGCTACGCCCTCCGCGTCGGGTGCCTCGGTGTCGGCGCGTCGGCCATCGACGACGACGCGGACGCAACCTCGTATCTGCAGCTCGCGCATGATTCGACGAAGGCCTTCTTCGAGGCCCAGGGCGCCGACGGTGGAGCATTCGAGGGCCATCTTTATGGCTCGTATGCCGTCAACTATCTGATGATCGGCGCGCACGCGCTCGAGCGGCGGGGCATGGGGGCCGACCTGTTCGAAGATCCGTGGCTCCTCGACGTCCCGCGCTTTGCGCGCGCTTTCCTCGGTAGCGACAACCGGTCCCTCGCGAACTTCGGCGACTCTACCGCGATTGCGCATTGGGGCGCGACCATGGCCGCCCTCGCCGCGCGGGGCAACGCCGAGGCGCAATGGTATTTGAAGGCCACCAATACCGCGAAGCCGGGCGGGCTCATCATGTTCGTTTGGGCGAACCCGGATCTGGAGCCGAAGGCGCCCGAAGGCAGCGGCGGGGGCGCGTTCGTCGCGGTCGGGAATGCGGCTTTGCGTGCGGGCTTCGACGGCGCGCCCGTCCTCGCCGTGAAGAGCGGGCCGAAGACCGACGTCGTGGGCCACAACCATTTCGATCACAACAGCTTCATCCTGAGCGCGTTCGGCGAATGGATCGCCGCCGACCCCGGGTATCGCAGCTATTACAATCCCGCAGAGCGGCTCTATACGACGGGGACGGTCGGTCACAACACCGTGATGGTCGACAATGCCATCGCCGCGAACGGCTCGACGGAGAGCGGCGGCCAGGTCGAGGTAACGGGTGGAGAGCTCCTCTATTACTTCGACGGAGCGGGCTATGCGAAGGTCGTCGGCCGCGCGCCGTCCACCTACGACGCGGGTCTGCTGTCGGCGTTCGATCGGCGGATCCTCTACGCCAAGCCGGACCTCGTCGTCGTCTTCGACGAGATCGCGGCGCCAGCCGCTCATTCCTATTCCTTCCTCCTCCACGCGCCGCCGACCGGAAAGTTCGAGGTCGCGGCCGACGGCCCGGCAGAGATGCGCACGCTCGGCCAAAACGCGAAGCTCGAGACGTATCTCGTCTCTTCGAGCCCGCTCGCGAGCGGCTATCCGAAGTCCCTATCACACACCGGCGCGGAGAAGTACGGCCCCTACGCGGAGTGGAGGACGGCACCGGCCAAGGCGGTGACCCTGGCCGCGGCGCTGGTCCCCGGGCGCAATACCCATATCGCCCTCGACAATCCAGGATTCGAAAATGGATTGACGAGCTGGACGCCGCGCGAAGACGAAGAGACGCACATGGCCGATTCGACCGTGAGCCACGGCGGAGCTTCGAGCGGCAAAATCATCTTGAGCTCGTCCACCACCGGCTATTTCTATTCCGAGACGATGAGCGTCGCCGCGGGTGGCTCCGTCCACGCGAGCGTCTTCGTCCGCGCAGAAGACGCCAATGGCACGTTCAGCGTGCAGCCCTATTGGACGAAGGGCGGCGCCTACATCGAAAATCCAGGCGGCGAGCCGAAGGAGCTGGCCGTGAGCGGGGACCTCGATTGGACCGAGATGGAGCTCGACGCGATGGCCCCGCCGAGCGGTGTCGACGGGGTCCGCATTGCGTTGCAGTTCAGCGGGTCGGGCACCGTATGGTTCGACGACGCGACCTATGAGGCCTCCGGGGTCGAGCCGCCGAGCGAGCCTTCGCGCGCGGTCGCGCTCGGCGATCCGCCTGTCGGGCTCGTCGTGGATGGCTCGTTCGGGACCGAGGCGGCGGCGTCGTTTCTCGGCACCGGGATCACCGGCATGACGACCGTCGAACCGGCCAGCGCCGCAGGTGTAGCGAGCGTCGGTTCCGACGGAGCGATGTACGCGGTCGGCCTCGATCCGACCGGGCGCGTGAAGCGCGGTTGGGTCCAAGGAGGATCGGTGCTGGAGGTCGACGGCGAGGCGGTCGCGACGGCGTCGAAGGCAGGCTCGTGGGACTTCGCCGTTCAATACGACGACAACGATTGCGCGCGTGTGGTCACGACCGAGGTCGAGACGCTGGAGGCATCTCCGTACGTGCTCAAAGCGTCACCCCTCGAGGTGTGGCTCGGTGGCGAGCGCGTGCCGTTCGAGCAGGACGGCGCGTTCGTGCGTTATCCCGCGGGTGAGGATATCGGCCCTGGATGCCCCATTCCCAGCGACGGCGGTGGTGGAGCAGGCGGCGGTGCACCGAACAGTGGCGGCGGTGCGGCGACGGACGATGGGGGCGACAGCGAGACCGACGACGGGGCGAGCGAAGAGGGCTGCAGCTGTCAGGCCGTCGGAAATGGCAATGGTTCGACCGGTGCAGCTGCGCTCGCCGTGTTGGTGGCCCTGTTGCACCGGAGGCGACGGCGCGCGGCGCCCTGAAAAAGGCGCTCGATAATCTTTGCGGGCACCCCGGGCTGCAAGTACTCCATACGTACCCATGCGCCGCCTCTCGTTCGTCGTCCCCATCGGCCTTCTGCTGATTTCGATGGCCGGCTGTGCACAATCCGCCGCCGTCAGCGCCGCGAAAAAACCGGACTTCAACGCCCTCGCGCGGGAGATCGACGCGTCGAAGAAGGCGGGCGATCTAGGCGACGGCGACGTCGAGGACATCGCAGAGGCCGTGGCGGAGGGCGAGATCCAGCGAGCGAAGGGCGTCGAAGGCGAGCGAATGCTCGAAACGTTCGGCGGGTGCGCCGACGAGGTCGAGGGGGCGCTCGACGATCGGTACGACGCCGGCGACGACACCGGAGCGTTCGCCGCGAACATCCTGATGAACGCGGGCGTCGTCGACATCGACAACTACGTCGGCTTCGCGCGGGAGACGGACGCACGCCCCGCCTACC
This sequence comes from Polyangiaceae bacterium, assembly GCA_013361525.1. Lineage (GTDB taxonomy): Bacteria > Myxococcota_A > Polyangia > Polyangiales > Polyangiaceae > Xiheicaenibacterium. The sequence goes on from JABFXY010000027.1 coordinate 67,787, forward strand.
GCGCGCTCGGCGCCCGCGGCCTCGTCGACGAAGACGACTTCCCGCTCCGCCGCAAACTGTTCGTCGATCTCGACGAGCGCGTCCGGGTGAACGCGCTCAAGGCTGCGATGACCGCGCCCGCGAAAGAGGACTTCGATCTCCTGATCGAAGCGGCGCGCGTCGACCCGAGCCGAGATGCGCGTGCGGCCGCTGCCCATGCCATCGGCCGCATCGGCGGGGATCGCGCGGTCGTCGCGCTGAAAGACCTCTGGATCCGCGCCGACGCCCACCTGCGCGACGCCATCGTCGATGCGTACATGTCTCCCGGCACCTACGAGGCGGGTGGACGCGAACAACTCGTTCAGGCGGCGGAGTCCGGCGGAGAAGGCAGCATCGACGCAGCCGTCGCGCTCTCGCGCGTGTCCCTCGGTGAAGAGGTGGAAAAGCGCGCCCACAGCATCGCCATGGGTGTCCTCGTGCGAACCATCAAGCTCGGCACGCGCGAAGACCGCACCTACGCGATGTTGATGGCGCCGATGGACGACGAGGTTCTCGCGGCCCTTCGCGCGGCGAAGGACGACTCCGACGCCGGGGTCGCGCTCATCGCGCTCGGCCGCCTGTCCGAAGACGGCAAAGACGAAAAAGAAAAGAAGGCCGCGCGCGACAAACTGCTGACGATCGCGAAGAGCGACGACTCCGAGGCCAACCGCGCGATGGGCGAGCTCGCGAAGATGGGTGATCACCGCGTCGTCGGCCTCCTCGAAAAGCAGCTCGCGTCGGACAACGCTTTCGCACGCGGGTATGCGGCGCGCAGCCTGGTGCTCCTCGGCGAGCTCCCGCGAGCTGCGCGGGCCCTCGCGGACAAGGACTCCTACGTCCGCGCGAGCACCGCGTGCGCGATCCTTCGCAAGCGGTGATCGGCGAAGGCGCACGTCCGCTATGACCGCGCCCGCGTTCGATGTAGTACGGGCGCCGTCCCGATGCGCGTTCACATCGTCGCGAACCTGACAGCGAGAGGCCTCGCGCAGAAGCCGAGCAGGGTCATGCGCCTGCACGAAACGGCGCGCGGCCGCGCCGTCGTACACGAGACCAGCGATGTCGCGTCCGTGCCGAGCGTGATCGAAAACGTCGTCAGCGCCGGCGTCGACTTGCTGATCCTCGCCGGCGGCGACGGCACCTTCATGAGCGGGGTCAGCGCTGTGCATGCGGCCGTCGGCTCCGGGAAATGGCCCCGCGTCGGCCTGCTCCCGCTCGGCACGGTGGGAACGATCGCGCGCAACTTCGGCGAGCGCGGTGAGCCGATGGCGCTCCTCGACCGTTGGCTCTCCGCTCCCGACGTCGTGTATGCGCTGCCCAGATCGACCTTGCGTGTCACGGCGGAGCTCGACGACGGCGCGCGGGAAGAGCGCATCGGGTTCATCGTCGGGACCGGGCTCGTCGCGCGGTTCTTCGAGGTCTACGAAGAGGGAGGCGCGGGCGGCATCCCGCTCGCGGGCAAGATCGTCGCGCGCGTGTTCGCGGAGTCGTTCACGTCGGGGCCGCTCGCGAAGCGCATCCTCACACCGATGCCGTGCGAGCTCTGGGTCGACGGGGCACGCATGCCGTCGACGGGGCTCTCGCTCCTCTGCGCTTCGGTGGTCCGTGATCTCGGCCTCGGCATGAAGGTTTGTTATCGCGCGGGCGAAGAGCCGGATCGATTGCACCTCGTCGCGAGCTCGCTCCCGCCGCAGCGGCTCGGGCCTCGCGCTCCGTACGTCATCATGGGTCGCTCGATCGGAGGCCCTGGACACGTCGACAGGCTCGTTCGATCGTTCGAGGTGCGATTCCCGCGGCCGATCGCGTTTTCGACCGCGGAGGCTGCGCGCACTCCCGCGTCGGGGCCATATGTCCTCGACGGCGACATGTTCCGCGCGCGATCGATCACGGTGACCGCCGGCCCGATCGTTCCAATCATCGGCCCGCGCGAAGCGTAGAATCCCGGCGTGGCAACGCTCGTCGACATCCGTCCGGCCGAGCGCATCGCGACCCTGACGGCGATGGGCGCGCTCCTCGCGTCGACCGCGGGTCACATGATGCTCGAGACGGCGCGCGACGCGTTGTTCCTCGCGAAGCTGCCCGCGACGACATTGCCGTGGATGTACCTCGCGATCGCCGCGCTCGGCCTCGCGATCACGCGACTGACCCCGGCGCGCAAACAGAGTCGAACCGCGTCGCTCGCGATGTTGCTCGCGGCCGGTGTTTCGATCGCCTTCTACGCCGCCCTTCGCGACCCGGGACCGATCGGGTTGTACGCGCTCTTCGTGTGGACCGGCACGTTCGGCGCAGTCGTGAACGTCGAGCTGTGGCTCCTTCTCGGTGCGGCGTTCGACGTCGGTCAGGCAAAACGCCTCTTCGGATTGATCGGCGCCGGCGCGGTGCTCGGTGCGACGCTCGGCGCGCTCGTCGCGAGGGTCGTCGCGTCGACCTTCGGTGCGCGCGAGCTCCTCGTGTTCGCCGCGGCGTTCTTCGCGAGCGCGTGGCTGCCGGCACGACTGCTCGAGCGACGGGTCGCGAAGATCGCCGCCGCATTCGAGGAGGTGCGCGCCGAGGCTGCGCAGCGCACCTCGCTTTACGCCGATCTGAAGAACACCGCGCGAGATCCATACCTGCTCGACATGGGCGTGTTCCTCGTCCTCGGGACGGTGACGCTCGCGTTCGGCGATTACATCTTCAAAGCCTCGATGGCCGCCGCCTTCTCCGGGGAGCGGCTGGCGACGGCGTTCGCGACTGCCTACCTCGCGTTCAATGCACTTTCGCTCGTCGTCCAGGTGGCGCTGACGGGCGCAGCGCTCCGATGGCTCGGCGTAAAGCGCGCGCTCTTCGTGCTGCCGTTGCTCATGATCGGCGAAGCCGCCGGGGTGGTCGTGCTTCCGACGCTCGGCGCCGCGATCGCGATGCGCGCAACCGACGGGGCCTTGCGGCACTCGCTCCACAAGACGACGTCGGAGCTGCTCTTCTTGCCGCTCGCCGACGCCGATCGTCGCCGCGCAAAACCGGTGCTCGATCTCGTCACGCAGCGAGGCGGGCAAGCGCTCTCGGCCATCGCGATCTTGATCCTCGTCGAGCTCGGCGCGACATCCCGTCTGCTCGCCGCGATGGCGATGCTCACCGGCGTCGGCTGGGTCGTCGCGGCCGCGCGCGTGGGCGCACCCTACGTCGATGCGTTCCGCAAGCGACTGAGGCTCGGCGCGATCGAGATCGACGAGCGCATCCCGGAGCTGGATCTCGGCGCCCTGGAGGTCATCTTCGCCGCGCTGAACAGCTCGAAAGACGCCGAGGTGATGGGCGCGCTCGATCTGCTCTCGGCACAAGGACGCGTGCGCCTCATCCCCGCGCTCATCCTGTACCACCCGTCGAAAGACGTCGTCCTGCGCGCGCTCTCGTTGTTCGTTCACGCGGGCCGCGACGACTTCTTGCCGATCACGAAGCGCCTGCTCGACAGCGACGATCCCGAGGTCCGCGCCGCCGCGTTGCGCGCGCGATCCGAGGTCGCGCGCGATCGGCGCGAGCTCGAAGGATGGCTCGGCGATTCCCGCCCGGAGATCCGAGCGACGGCGCTCGTCGCGCTCGCATCGGCCCACGCCATCGACGACGAGACGGCACGCGCGCAGCTTCGCACGATGATTCGGCACGAAGATGCAGGCGTCGCGCTCGCCGTCATCCGCGCGATGGGCGCGTCGCCGTCACCCCTTTTCGTCGACGATCTGCTCGCCGTCGCAGAGGGCCCATTCCACGGAACGGTGCGCGCGGAGGCCGCGATCGCCCTCGGAGAGATCGGCGCGACGTACCCCGACGAATCGCACCGCGCGCTGCCCGCATTGCTGGAGCTCTTGCCACTTCGCCACGAAGGGCCGGGAGCCCGCGCCGCCATCGACCGGATCGGTGAGCCCGCGCTCGTGTTTCTCGATCGCTACCTCGCGACCACCGAAGCGCGCGGTCCCGTCGCGTGGGCCGCCGTCCGCGCGCTGTCCGACTTCGATCCCTCTCGAGTGGTCCCCTTGATGATGCGTCACCTCCGCTCGTCACCCGACGGCGTCGTGCGATACCGGTGCTTGAAACACCTGAAACGCATGCTGATCGAAGAGCCGAGCCTGCGGATCGACAAGGCGCTGCTCACCGAGGTCGCGCGCAGCACGCTCCGCGACGCGCTCGATCTCGTCGAGCTGCGCGTGCTCGTCGAAAAGGCGCAGCGCGAGCGCCCGACGACGGCAGCCGCACAGCTGCTCCTCACGCTCCTCGGGGACAAGCGGTCGCACGCAATGGGCCGCGTGTTCATCCTGCTCTCGCTCCTACATCCGAAGGAAGACTTCGATCGCGTGGCCCGCAGCCTCGCGAGCAAAGATGCTCGGATTCGCGCGTCCTCGAGGGAGCTCTGCCACAACGTCGTTTCGACCGAGCTGCGCGATCTTCTCGCCGTGCTCATCGACGACATCGGCGATGACGCGAAGATCGAGCGTGCATTGGGTGCCGAGCGGCGCCGCTTCGCCACGTACGAGGACCTGATGCACGACCTCGTACGTCGTTCCGGCGAGCTCGGCGCCATCGCGCGTTATCACGCGAAAGAGATCGGAATGGCGGTCGCGGAGGCACCCGCGCCGCTCGGCGCGCAGGACAGCCCGTTCACCCACAAGGTGTCGGGCGGAACGTGGAGCTACACCTCGGAGGCGCATGTCGCCGCCCCCTAGTCATTCCGGAGGAGAAGGAAACCGCAGGTGGGTCGACGTCACCGAACGCGCCATCTACCTCCGCTCGCTTCCCGTCGCCGGCATGCTGCCGACGAAGGTGCTCCACGCGATCGCGCGGAGCCTCGTCGAGCGCACCTTCGAGCCGGGCGCCAAGCTGCTCGAGCAGGGCAAGCCTGTTCGTCACATGCGCATCCTCACCGCCGGGCGCTTGACGACGAAGTCGGGTGACCGGGTGATCGGCCAGGTCGTTCCCCCCGAGAGTGTCGGCTTCTTGAACCTGCTCGCGCACAACGACGGCTCGTACGACGCGATTGCCGTCGAGCCGGTCCACGCGCTCGAGCTCTCCGCGGATCGGTTCTACACGCTGCTCGAGGACCATTACCCGCTTCTTCTCACGACGCTCCAATACACGGCAGAGCGATTGCTTCATGAGATGAAGGAGCTGCCTCAGGAGGCGCTCGGATTACCGCCGACGACATTCCCCATTGCGGTCCCCGAGCGCCGCTTGGATCTCGTCGAGCGCGTCTTCTTCATGCGATGTGTGAGCGCGTTCGCGAACACCAACCTCGGCGCGCTGGCCGTCCTCGCCGAGCACATGAGCGAGGCGCGCGTTCCGGCGGGTCATCCATTCTTTTCGATTGGCGACAAATCGAGCTTCACGGTCTTCATCCTGTCCGGAATCGTCGAATGCGAGGCGCCGGACGGCCGCATCTTCGAATACGGCGGAGGCACGGCGGCCGGAGGCGTCGAAGCGCTCGCAGGCAAAGAGCGCTGGTATTCGGCACGCGCCAAGACCCCGGTCGTTGCGCTCATCGGCACCGCCGATGCGCTCGTCGAGCTGATGGAGGACAACTTCGAAATCGGGAGCGACTTCATTCGAATGTTGGTAACCGGCCTGCAAGGCATGCTCTCGGCAAAAGCGGCCCGCGTAGCCGCCTCGAAGTCATGAATCGAAGAGCCCGAGCTGCGTGCCCGCGACGCGCTCGAAGCTCGTTCCGAGCACCGAAAGCACGACATCGCACGCCGGCGCGAGCTGCTTGTCGACGTAATGGGCGTAATCGATGACGGCACCGGCGGCCGCGTCGAGTGGCACCGGCCCGCGCGACGTCATCAGGTATTCGATATCGTCGCGCCCGAGAGACTTGTCCACGGCGACCCCGGATGCCGCTTGCCGCTCGTTGGCGAGGCGTGCGGCCTTCACGTGCGGCGGGGCAGCCCCGTATTCGTCGATGTCGCGCCGCAATCGCTTGCGATAGACGAGCTCGGCGTCGAACGCGCCGCGGAATAGAGCCGCTCGCGTCTCGCGCAGCCAGCTCTCCCACGGCTCGGCCGAGAACACCCGGCGGAGGAGCTCGCGCTGCACGCGCCGCGCGAACGGCGTCCAATCCGTTCGGACGGCCTCGAGGCCCTTCACGACGATCTCCATTTCGGTCGATCCGTCGGGCCGAATCTTCGACGCGGCTCCCGCATATCGTTTCTTGGACCCGACGTCGCCGCTTCGAACCGTGGGCATCAGATACGACGTGAAGTAGGTGTCGAAGCGAAGGTCGAGCGCGCTCTCGAGGTCGTATTGCTCTCGGATCTCGCCTCGCAACGTCTCGTTGAGCGCCCGCGCGAGGTCGGCGCCGAGCGCTCGAAACCCCTCCCCGCTCGTTCGGCCCTCCGCGTGCACGAAGAGTGAATCGGTGTCGCCGTAGAGCACCGTATACCCGCGCTCTTCGAAGAAGCTCTTTGCGCGGCGAATGATTTGATGGCCGCGGCGCGTAATCGAGCTCGCGAGGCGCGAATCGAAGAAGCGGCACCCGGGCGCGCCGAGCACACCATAAAACGAATTCATCTGGATCTTGATCGCGCGTGACAATGCTTCGTCCCCACGCTGCTGCGCCTCTTTGCGCGCAGAGGCGAGCTTTTCGATCAGCGGCGGCAGGATCGAAGGGCTTCGCACGAAGCGCCCGCCGTCGAAGCCGTCGACGTGATTCGCCGCGCCCTCCTCCCCCTCGAGCGTCGCGAGGTGCAGGCCGAGCGGGTCGATTCGAAAGGTGCGGATGATAGACGGGTACAGACTGCGAAAATCGAAGGCGAGAACATCCTTGTGCAGGCCGGGCACGCTCGCGAGCACCTCACCGCCTGGGCTCGGCTCGAAGTCGACGTCGCTCCCGACGTCGGGCGCGACGAATCCCTCTCGGTGCAGCCGCGGCAGATACAAATGGTCGAACGCGGCGACCGACCCGCCCTGTCGATCGAGCGGCAGACCGACCAGATCCGCGCGCGCACACGCAAAGCCGAGGAGGTTGGCCTTGTCGAAGATGTCGGCGACGAGCCGCGCGTCCTCCAGGTTGTAGGCGGCGAGCGCGCCGATATCTTCGCGCGCCATTCGACGGATTTCCTCGATTCGCTCGAGCTTCGTCGCTTTCGCTTCGACGAGCTTGCCCCTGCCGAGCAGCTCGCGCCCGACGTGCTCGAGCGTGTAGCGCTCGAACGACCACGTCGCGTTCTTCAATGTCGCGATACCGTCCAGGACGACACGGCCCGGGATGCGTGCAATCGACGCTTGGCCGCGATCACCGCGCAGCACGCGCCCGGTCTCACCATTGCGACCAATCGCGAAGGGGATGCGTAAGCCGTTGCACCGCGACTCGAGCGTCGCGAGGTCGAACTCGACGACGTTCCACCCGATGAGGATATCGGGGTCGAGCTCGGTCATCGTCGCGACGAACGACTCGAGCAGCGCCCGCTCCGTCGGCACGAACGAAAGCGGCAAGTCCGCGCTCGCCTGGACCGGCGGCCCAACGACGACGACTCGCTCGATTCGCGGCGACGACGGTTCGCGATCCTGCGCCACCACCGCATAGGAAAGGAGCGCACCGTCCGGACCATCGGTCTCGATGTCGAACGAGCAAACCGACAAACCGACACCTTCGGGTCGCTCGATACCTCGGACGCGCCCACCCCGGATGACCGTCACCCCTCCCTTCGCGGCTCGACGCTGGACGACCTTGCCGCTGACCTCGAATGCGCCGGTCACGAATCGCTCCATGACGAAGCGGTCGCTCGGCTTTACGTCCGATTCGAGCGCAGCGTGGAGCTGCGTCCGAACGCGGTCGCGGGCATCGAGGAGCGAGCGTTGCTGCCGGAAGTACACGGCGTCGACCGGGTCCCCCTGCAGCGTCTTGAGCTCGACCGGCGCCCGGCGCCCAGCCGCCGTGAGCGCCTCGGGGGTCGTCCGCGGCACGAACATCACCGCCTCGGCGTCGAGCACCGCCTTCACCGGGCCGTCCTTCGACAGCCCCCAGAGCGTGATTTCGACGCTCTTCGGCCCGTCACGCCACTGGCGCGACAGGAGGAGGCAATCGAAGGTCTCGGCGGTCATCGGCGAAGCCGAGGCCTAGCGCGGATCCTCCGGGCGAGCCAACCGCGCCCCCTCGCCCGGCCCGATGCGTCACTGACGCAAGTGTCAGGGCGATCTTTTCTTTATGTGCGCGCGCTTTGATACGCTCGCGCGCTGGGAGGGCTCGGGGGGTGAACGACAACCATTTCGACTTCGACACGATCGTCGTCGGCTCTGGATTCGGCGGTTCGGTGACGGCGTTTCGCCTGGCGGAGGCGAACGAGCGCGTGTGTCTCCTCGAGCGAGGCAAGGCTTATCCGCCGCGCAGCTTCGCGCGCTCACCCGCCGAGATGCGGAAGAACTTCTGGGACCCGAGCGAAGGCCTCCAGGGGATGTTCGACGTTTGGTCGTTCCGAGGGACGGACGCGCTGGTTTCGAGCGGCCTCGGCGGTGGGTCGCTCATCTATGCGAACGTGCTTTTGCGAAAGCCCGAGCGTTGGTTCGTCCGGGAGAACCTGCAAAAGGGCGGATACGAATCGTGGCCCGTCTCGTACCGCCAGCTCGAACGCCATTACGAGGCCGCCGAGAAGAACCTCGACGGGCAAGCCTTCCCGCATGATCGGGAGCCCTACGCGAAGATCGCCAAAACGCGGGCGCTCGCGGAAGCGGCGCGTGGAGCGGGCTATGAATGGTTCACACCGAAGCTCGCGGTGACCTTCGCAGCGAATGGGCGGCCTCCGTCACCGGGCGAGCCGATCCTCGAGGATCACCCGAACCTTCACGGCGCCCGGCGCACGACTTGCCAGCTGTGCGGCGAGTGCAACGTCGGTTGCAACTACGGCAGCAAGAACAGCCTCGATTACACCTATTTGTCGCACGCCAAGCGTCTCGGCTGCGAGATCCGCGTTCGCTGTGAAGTCCGGCATATCACCCGACGCGATCGTGGCGGCTTCGACGTCGAATACGTCGAGCACGTCGACGAGAACGAAGGGCGCAAAACCGATACGTCACAACTGCCGCTCAAGAAAATATCGGCAAAAAAGGTCGTCCTCGCCGCAGGGACATACGGCACTACGTGGCTCTTGTTGCGAAATAGGAAGCGGCTCAAAGACAAGATCAGCCGCGCGCTCGGCAAACGTGTGGGCGGCAATGGAGACTTTCTCTCCTTTGCGTGGAAGTGCCATGAATCCAAGGGCGGTGAACGCGTCCCGCGACCCGTCGAGCCGACCCGCGGCCCGGTCATCACCAGCACGGTGCATGTCCCCGATAGGCGCGACGGCGGTTCGGGCCGGGGCTTTTACATCCAAGACGCAGGCATTCCCGCATTCTTGTCTTGGGTGGCGCAGCCCCTCGGCGGGTTTGGCGTCGTTGGGCAAGCGGCCCAGTTCGCCTGGCGATACGCGTCCCGTCTTCTCGGCCTCGAGCGAGGCGCCGACCTCGATCTCGCGTTGTCCGAGCTGATCGGCATGTCGGAGGCGACGGGCTCGACGCTGCCCTTCCTCGGCATGGGGCGCGACATCCCCGATGGGACGCTACGCATCGACGGCAAATGGCTCGAGCTCGACTACTCCGAAGCTGGTTCGCGCGAGCTGTTCGACGCCATGCAGGAGGTCGCGCAACGCCTCGCATCCGAGCTCGATGCGACCTACGTGGTCAATCCACTCTACCGATTCAAAAAGCTCATTACGGTGCACCCGCTCGGTGGGTGTTCGATGGCGGACGATCCGGAGCACGGCGTCGTCGATGCCGATGGGCAGGTCTTCGGTTGTCCGGGCCTCTATATCGCCGACGGCTCGGTGATGCCCGGACCGGTAGGCCCCAATCCCGCACTGACCATCGCTGCACTCGCCGACTGGTTCGCGGACGGGATGTTGGGGCTGCGTGAACCCGCAGGGGTGCGATAACCGCGTGCGCATCGTTCACCCAGAGACGATCGACCAAGCCGTGCGCGCCCTCGGCCGAAAGGGGGTCGCGCTCGGCGGCGGGACGGTCGTCTCCCGCTGGGTCTCCGAGGGCACGCTTCCGACGTGCGAAGCCTTGGTCGATCTCGGCCGCATACCCGCCCTACGTGGCATTCGCTCTCATGACGGGCGATTCGTCATCGGCGCGATGACGGCGCTGTCGGCGCTGTCGCAATGTGGAGGCGCGCTCGCCGACGCGGCCGTCGCGATCGGCAATCCCAACATTCGTCATGGAGGCACCGTCGGCGGGAATATCGCCGGTCGCTTTCCTGGCGCCGATCTGCACGCCGCCGCGCTCGTCCTCGACGCCGGGGTCGGGGTAGCCGATTCCTCCTCCGAGCGGACGATCCCCATCGAGCGCTTTTTGGAAGTGGGTTTGGGCTCGGGCGAGCTCATCACCGAGCTCCGGTTCGTCGATGATCCCAAGTACCGAACCGGCTATTCGAAAGTGGGTTGGCGCAAAGCCTCCGCCAAGACGATCGTCGCCGTCGCCGCCTCGTTCGCGTTCGAGGGAGGTGTCATTCAATCGCCGCGAATCGCCGTGAGCGGGATTGCGAAGAGCGCCCGCCGCACCCCGCGGGCGGAAACGCTCCTCCAAGGCTCCGCGCCGCGTGCGGAGGTCATCGCGGCCGTGGCGCGCGAAGCGTCGCAAGAGCTCCCCCTCGAGATTCGTGAAGAGCCTAGTGGGGCAGGCCACGTCGAGCGAAGCGAGACAGGCCGGGGCGGCTCCCACGAGGCTCGGTTCGCCGAAGGCGAACGCGGGAAAAGTGAGCCTAGTGAGCAATACCGCCGCGCGGTCGTCGCCGACGAGCTCGAGCAGCTACTCGCCCGCCTCGCCGGCGGAGCCCAAAAGGTGGCCCGATGAGCGACATCGGCATTCGAATGATCCTCGACGGAGAGGCAATCTCGGTCGACGTCCCGTCGTCCTCGACCCTGCAAGAGGTCCTTTTCGATCGGCTCGGCAAGACATGCGTCAAGAAGGGCTGCGGTGAAGGCGTTTGCGGCGCGTGTACCGTGCTCGTCGACGGCGTCCCCGTCGCATCCTGCGTGAAGCTCGCGGCGCAAGCCGAGGGTGCCGAGGTGACGACGGCCGCCGGATTGCCCGACGCCGAATTCGTCCTTTCCCACCTCCGCGCGCGCGAAGCTTTTCAGTGTGGATATTGCGCCCCGGGCATGGTGGTGACGGCGACGAGCCTGGTGCGGCGCAGGCGCCCGCTGTCCAGAGACGATGTGCGCCGTGAGATGTCGGGGCACGTCTGCCGCTGCTCCGGCTATTTGCCAATCATCGAGGCCGTCACTGCTGCATGCGCAGGAGAAGAGCCGCCGCCCGTACCGGACGACAGAGCCGATCTGCTCGACAAAATGCGCGGCGTGGTTCGGTACCCGACCGATACTGCCATCGAAGGAGCGCTGTTCGGGCATATCGTCTTCAGCGAATACGCGGCGGCGACCATCGATTGGATCGACACGCGGCCTGCGCGCGCCGTTCCCGGCGTCGTCGCGGTGCTCACGGCATCGGACATCCCCGGTGAGAATGTCGGAGGGACCGATCTCTTCGCGGCCGACCAGCCGCTGCTCGCGCGTGACCGCGTCCGCTCGTTCGGTGACGCCGTCGCCCTGATCGCCGCGACATCCGAACGCGCCGCGGTCGAGGCCGCGCGGAAGCTGCGGGTCCGATACACACCGGGCCCCGCCGTGCACGACGTGCTCGAAGCGATTTGCGACGACAGCCCCGTTGTCGCGGGCGGGCGAAACGTGCTCGCGCGATTCACGAAATCGCGGGGTGAGGTGGACGACGCGCTGGCCGGAGCGGACATCGTCGTCGAAGGCACTTATCGAACGCGCCCCAATGATCACGTCTGCCTCGAGCGCGAGGGTGGCGTCGGTTGGATCGACGGCGACGAAGTCGTCCTGACCGTGACATCGCTGACACCACACGTCGTGCGAACCTCTGCGGCGCGCGCCCTTGGTGTGCCCGAACGTCGGGTGCGGGTCGAGACACCGCGGATGGGCGGGTCGTTCGGCAAATATCTCATGCAGGGGGTGGAGAGCCATTTGGCCCTCTTGGTCCACGCGACGGGTCAGCCGGTGCGGCTGGTTTTGTCGCGGGAGCAGATCCTTTCGCGGAGCGCGAAGCGCCATCCATTCGTGGGTCGCTACAAGCTCGGGATGCAACGCGACGGCACGTTCGTCGCATTGGACGCAGACGTGTATGCGGACTCCGGCCCCTACGACGGCCTGACCCCGACGGTGGTCTCGGTGTTCGCGGACGAGGCGAATGGGGCATATCACTTTCCCCATTTGCGGGTCGTCGCCTCCGGCGTGCGCACGAACAACCTCCCCGCTGCGCCGATGCGTGGGTTCGGCTCGCAGCAAATCAATTTCGGTATCGAGTCGATCGTCGAAAAGGCGGCGCGCGTCGCCGGGCTTCCGCCTCACGAGGTGCGTCTCAAGAACTTCGTCAAGACGCGATCCGGCCCGAGCGGCGACGAGCTCGAGGACACGTCGCGCGGGCTCTCGCGGACGATGAATGCTGCAATCGAGGCGCTGGGCCCGAAACCGAGCGAGGCGCCGCACGGCTGGCGCATCGGAAGAGGGATCGCCTCGGTCCGCGCGAAATACGCATATCCGTTCGGCCTGGTCGACCGCTTCGTCGCGAAGCTCTCGGTCTCGGAAAACGGAATTTTTACGTTGGAGTCCGACATTCCCGATTCGGGCACGGGGATTACCCACGGTCTCGCGCGCGTCGCGGCCCGCGAGCTCGCGCTCGTTCGGGCACCCCAATACCGCGTCAACGACGCGCTCGCGAGGGACCCGAGCGGCACCCTGCTCGCCGGCCATTCGGACGAAAGGGGTCTACGCCGCGCGCTGTTTCGCTGGGTAGAGCGCGCGCAGGTCGTGCAGACGGCACAGGCCATTGCGACGACGACCCTGTTCGACGGCCGGATCCTGGCGGTCCTGCTGCGCTTCGCAGCTGCACCCTTGAACCTCCTCGCCCGAGGGCTGGGGCGGCTCAAGTCGTGGCTCTTTCCGTATGGCATCGATTCGTACATTCCGCGCACCAGCGGCAGCCGCGGAATGGCGATGGCCGGAAGGGCGGCGCTCGACGCAGCCGTTCGCATGCGCGCAGCAGCAGCCACGGTCGCGGCTCGATCGCTCGATACATCCGAAGATGCGATCGTCGTCGACGGCGAGGGCGCCCACGCACGAAGTGACCCCAAACGGGCATTGGACTGGGCGGCGCTCGCGAAGGCCGCAGGTGGGGAGCTCGCCGTGATTGGATCCGCCGTCCTACCGTCGGGCGCGTTGCTTTCCACGAAGACAGGCAATCAGTCCGGATCGATCGACCACATGCTTGCAACGCACGCTTGCGACCTTCGCGTGCACCTCGTGAGCGGGAGGGTGGAGATCCTCCGTTATGTCGCGAGTCAGGACGTGGGCGCCGTGCTCGACCCGGCGACGGTTCGCGGCCAAATCGTCGGCGGCATCGCGATGGGGGTTGGTCAAGCCTTGTGGGAGCGAATCCCGACGGCGGACGCGCGCGGGTCGGTGGGCGGTCTCCACGAGTACCATGTAGGGACGAGCCTCGACGTCCCCTCCTCGATCGAGATCGTTCTCTTGGGCTCGGGGACGGGCCTCGGCCCGCGAGGGGCCAAGGGTGTCGGGGAGGTCGGCGCGGTCGCGGCGCCCATCGCGGTGGTCAATGCCTTGTACGACGCGCTCGGCACTCAAATTCACACGATGACGACGACGCCCGAAGAGATAGCGGCGGCCGGGTGTACTCGGAAAAACGGGGGGTTCTAATGACGCGAACGATTCTGCGGTATCTGTGTTTGCTCACCGCCCTCGCCAACGCGGGGGGCAATCTCGTCATTCTCTTGTTCTACAGGCCGATCTTCGCCCTCTTGGACGTGCCGCTCCCGGCTGACAAGTTCGCGTTCGCGTGTGTATCCGGCTTTTCGTTCACCGTCGGGGTGCTCGCATACCTCGTGTATCGCGACCCGGAGAATGGGCGGGGCCTGCTGCTGGTCGGAGCGATCGGCAAGGGCATCTATTGCCTGTTCACGCTCTACTTCTTCTACACCGAGCGAATTCACTGGTTCTATCTGGTCTTCGGCATCTGGGACGGCGTGTTCGCGGTCGTGTTTTCGCTCTTTCTGATTCACCTGCTGTCGCCGAAGCTCGCGCGCCTGCACAAGGCCGAGGTCCTGCCCGGCTCGGGGGAGCGCACGCAGCGCGCGCTGGTTCTCTACTACTCGTTGAGCGGGAACGGCGAGGGCGCGATCGCCCGCGTGCAAGCAGGCCTCGAGTCGAAGGGTTACACCGTCGACAGGAAAGAGGTGGAGCCCGTCGAGCCGGTCTTCCGATTCCCGTTCAAGCTAATCGCTTTCCTTCGTATTGCGCTGCGCGCGATTTTCCGTCGTCCGGCACCGATCAAACCGCTCGGAATCGCCACCGACCATCGATACGACCTCATCATCGTCGAGTGCCCGACTTGGTTCGTCGGGATGGCGGCGCCCCTCGAGGCGGTGTTCCAAGATCCGACGAACCACGGCATCTTCGCGGGGCGCGACGTCGCGGTCGTCAATGTCTGCCGCGGCCTCTGGCGTCGCACGCAAGCCATGACCATTTCGTGGCTCGAGACCTGCCGCGCCAACGTCGTCGGCGCCCGAGCCTTCGCGACCCCGGGTTGGGAGCCCGCGCGAACGCTGTCGCTGTTCATCTTTCTCGCAGCGGGCGCACCCAACAAGCCTGCGTGGCTGAAGGGCTTTCTTCAATCACCTGTTCTCGGCAAAGACTCCCTCGACGCGCTCGAGCGTTTCGGGGCGGACCTCGCACTTCGTCCGAACAGGAGCGCGCAATGAACGATGAAATCAGGCAAAAGGTCACGTTGGGACCGCTCGAGATCCTGTTGGATTTGTTGTCGCTCCCGCCGAACGGCCTCGTCGCTTCATTCGTGTTGCTCGCGTTCGTCCTCGTCGCTTGCGAGCTGCTGCGCATCGGCTTGACGACCGAGCTGACGCGGTCGGCGTTCGTCCACGTGACGATTTGCTTTCTCACGGTCGTCATTCAATCGGTGCTGCTCGGCGGGGTATTGGTTTATGCCTCGTACCGACATCCAGGCCGCGGTTGGATCAACTTGGCCGTCGCGTTTGCGCTGTTCGTCGTCTGGTATGCAGCGGGGGCGTCGACCCGCCTCGTACGCAAGCACAACGAGGGCGCAGACGTCGGCTTCATGACGGTGGGCGGCCTCATTACATTCCCCGCAGGGATCGTCGCGGCGCTTCTGTTTCACTAGAGGAGCGAACCGCTAAGACGCGAAGAGCAGAAGAAGAGCGCAAAGAAGAGGATTGTTTATATCCTTTGCGCTCTCTCCGCCCTTTGTGGCTTTGCGGCTTGTCTTGCCAAGCCGAATCAGCGGGCAGAAGCGGGCGGCTCGAGCGCGCGGGTGAACCGTTCCAACATCGCGTCGATCTGATCGGGCACCTCGAGCATCGCGAAGTGCCCTGCACCGACCGTCTCCCCCGTCGAGAGCGTCGGGCAGAGCGAACGAAACTTGTCGAGGTCGATGAAGGTGGCGGAGCGGACATAGAGCGCGGCGACCTTGCAGGCGCGAGCCGCCGCGGCTGCGTCCCACGCGGCGCCGCTCGTGAACGACGCGGCGAGGACGTGGTGCGGCGTCGCCGACGTCGCTTCGAGGATTTGGGCACGTCGATCGCGATCGTCGAGGCGATGGAACGACGATGTGAGCAGCGTGCGCCAGACCTGCATTCCCATATCGGATTGGATGGCCTCCACCAGCCAGGGGAGCGCATCCTCATACGAAGAGGGGACGAAGATCGGCGAGTCGAGCATCGCGATCGCGGCCGGCAGATCGGGAAACGCCGCTGCCAAAGCGAGCGCGACGATGCCGCCCATGCTGTGGCCGACGATGATCGGACGATGTATCCCAAGCTCGCCGCACAGCCACGCGACGTCGCTCGCGTAGTCGTCGGGTGTATATCCATTCGCCGGAACGTCGCTCGCCCCGTGGCCGCGCAGGTCGAGCGCAACGACGCGGTGGTTCTTGCGAAAGCGAGCAATCTGGAATTGGAAATACGTATGGTCGCACGTCGCGCCGTGCACGAACACCATCGGAGGATCGCCCTCCCCGACATCGATGTACGCGAGGGTGACGCCGCCGCGGGTCCGCTTCTCGATGTTCACTTTGCGCCCCAGGCGACGGCGAGCTCGAGGGTCAGCGCGTTCTCCGGGACGGCCAGATACATATCGCGCCACCGAGGCGTGGATATGCCGTCGGCGAGGGACAAAAGCCGCTCGCTGGCGACGCGTATCGCCGCTCGAGCCTCGTCGGCGCGGCCATTTTCCTTCAGCGCCTCGGCCCAGGCGAGCCGTATCACCGCGACGCCGCGATCGATCGAGCCGGCGGTCTCGAAGATGTCGTGCGCCTCGCGCGCCGTCTCGAGCCCCTCCCGCGCGAGCCCCAGCGCGAGCTCCGCGCGCGCCTTTACGGCGAGCGCGTAACACCGGTGAGGCGGCGACACGAAGAGCATGTCGGAGGCGCGGGCGGCCTGGCGGCGGGCGCCTCCCATGTCCCCCTGATCGGCGAGCGCGATCGCGAGGCGCCGCTCCCCCACCCCGAGGAAGAGCTGATTGCCGCGTGTTCTAAAAATGACATTTGCGTCATTTTGGACCGCCATCGCCTCGTCGTGCCGGCCGAGGCACGAGAGCGCGCCGGCGAGGAAGTTCTGAGCGACCGCTCGCGGGAAGTCGGCGCGGGTGTTGCGCTCCACCACCTTGCGAAGGAGGCGCTCCCCTTCTTCGAAGTCCCCGAGCGTGACGGCCGAATACCCCATATGGATCTCCGACCAGTCGAGCTCGCGCTGGTTGCCCGCCTGCTCGAGCAGAACCGCCGAGCGGCGCGCATCGAGGAAGGAGCGCTCGGGCGCGTGGTCACAATAGATTGCCCAATAGTGTCGCGCGCGGTGTACCCATACCTCGGCCGCGGGGTCCGCTTCGACGACCCGCTGCTGGTGCCGCTCGACACGTTCGAAGAGCAACCGAGCGGGGCCGACCTGTCCGGCGACCGCGAGGAAGAAGATGGCGTTGGACCACGCAAACACGTGCGCGGTCCCGATCTCGTCGTCCCGCTCCTCCTCCAGCATTCGACCGAGGACCTCGAGCATCCCTTGGTATCGACCGAATGCACCGAGCGCGATCATCGCCGTCGCCGCGCGGTACCAGGGGCTCCCGCCGCGAGGCAGCTTTTGGAGCGCCTCGGCGAGGTACCCCTCCGTGCGCTCGAGATTGCCGGAGACGACCATACACGCGTCAGCCTGCAGAGCGCGCAAGTGCCCGAGCGTTTCGGCGTCGGCGCCGAGCGCAATGGCGCGCTCGGCCCGCTCGAGCACGGCGCCCGCGTCGTCGCCGGCGAGGGCGAGCTCGGCCGCGCGCTGGTACCACTCGATGGCGCGCGCCGGATCCTGACCTCGCTCGTAGTGCTCGGCGAGCACGACGGGATCACGCTCGCCTGCCGACTCGAGAAAGTGGCCGGCCAAGCGATGGCCGAGCTGGAGGTCTTCGTTGGTGAGCATCGCGTACGCGCCCTCGCGGAGAAGCGCATGGCGGAAGCGAAACTCGTCGTGCCCGACGAGGCGGCTCTCGCGCTGGCGAATCACGACCTCGCGCTCGACGAGGGTGTTGATCGACGCGTCGAGCGACTCTCCCGCGCCGGAGAGGGCCGCGACGCCCGCGCGCCAGAACGCACCGCCGAAGATGCTCGCCGCACGAAGGACGCGTCGGACCTCGGGGTCGAAGCGCTGCAGCCTCGCCTCCACCATCGCGACGACGGTCTCGGGTAGCGCGTCGCTGCGACCGTCGACGCTCGCGCGAATGAGCTCCTCCAGGAAGAGGGCGTTGCCGCCTGCCCGCTCGACCAGGCGCGCAACGGCGTCGGGCGGGGTGTCTTTCCCCAGCGCATGACGAACGAGCTCTTCCGCGGCTGCACGGCCGAGCTCCGCGAGGCGGATCTCTTGAACTGCGCGCTCGCGCCAGAGATCCGGGAACACGTCGTGCACCTCGGGCCGTGCGAGCGCGACGACGAAGAACGGGCGATCGGCGAGGTCTCGGAGCAACTCGTTGACGAGGCGGACCGTCGGCAAGTCACCCCAATGGAGGTCTTCGAAGACGAGCACGAGCGGCCGCTCCGCACACTGCGCGGAGACCCATGCCTCGAAGGCGCGCCGGACGTGATCGCCCATGAGGCGTTTGTCCTCGCGTGCGGCGGCGACGGCGATCGATGCATCCGCAGCCGGAACGCCGACGATTTCGCCGAGGAACGCGAGATCGTCGCCTTGCACGTGTTCACCGAGGCGGGCGCTGACCTTCTGTCGGCGAAGCGCGACATCCTCACCGTCGTGGAGGTCGGCGACGGAGCGGACGAGCTCGGCGAGGAGCGCGAACGGCGAGCCTTTGCGCAACGGGTCGCCGCTCGCGACCCAGATCGTCGGGCTGGGATCCCGCTGGCGGAGGCTCGCGACGACCTCGGCTCGCAGGCGCGATTTGCCCAGCCCCGGCGCACCGGTGACGAGGACGGCCTGCGCGCAGGGCTCGCTCGAAGAGATGTCGTAGCCCGACGTGAGCGCCGCGAGCTCGCGACGCCTGCCGACGAACGGGGTCGGCCGCCCGAGCAGCGTCCTCCCGGCGTCGGTGATGCCGCGCATACCGACGAGCAGGCGTGCGTCACCGTCGGTTTCGACGACGAAACGCCCGTCGAGGAGCGCGGCCGTGAGATCGTCGATGCGAATGCGCCGATTGGTCCCTTCGACCCGCTCCGCGCGGCGCTCTTGTTTCAGCAAGGCCGTCGCACGGCCGATGGCCTCTCCGATCGGTCGGTCCGCAACCATGACGGCGCGGCCGGTCGCAAGGACGAGAGGGTGACCGGGAACGGCGCGACGAATCGCGAGACCGAGCCGCGCCGTCTGCGCCGCTTGATCCGTCGCCGCGCCGCGCCCGCCGAGGGATGCGACGAGTGTCCCGTCGAGCAAGCGATCGACGCGCGCGTGAAACCCTTCGGCGACGTCGCGCACGGTGGCGAGCAGGGCGTCGGGCGCCGCTTCGTCGATCTCGCCTTCGAGCGTGACGTCGAGCGGGTTCGCGGCCGCGAGCAGCGCGATGCCGATCAGCTGCCGTTCGCCGGTCGTGATCGTGACGGGCCGCTCCGAGGGAGAGCGCGGGACGGGCATCGTCACCTTCGCGACCGTGTCCAGCGGACAACGCGCGAGCTCTTCCGTGACCGCGGTGCCGTCTGCTGGGCGAGCGCTCGGCACCTTCGAGAGCATGCGCATCACGAGCCGCTCGAGTGCCGCAGGGACGTCTCGTCGGAGGTCCGCGATGCGCGGCGGCTCCTCGAGCACGATCTTGAGGAGCACCGCCATCGGGCTCTCGCCGGTGAACGGCTGCTGCCCAGTCAGGCATTCGTAGAGCACGACGCCGAGCGCGAATACGTCGGTGGTCGGCCCGAGATCGGAGCGACCGCTCGCCTGCTCCGGGGACATGTAGCTCGGCGTGCCGAGGATCGACCCTTTGATGGTGAGGTCACGCGCTGCGTCCGCGGGGCGCGCAATGCCGAAGTCGAGGACGACGACCTCTTCCACCGCGCCGCCTCGGAGAAACAGGTTCGCAGGCTTCACGTCGCGGTGGACGATCCCCACCGCGTGGGCCGCGCCGAGCGCCTCACCGACACGCTGGCCGAGCGTGACGACTTCGTGGATGGCCAAGCAGCCGACGGAGAGGCGCCGCGCGAGGTCCTCGCCCGAAAGCCATTCCATCGCGATGTACGCCTCGCCCGACTGAGCACGCCCATGATCGACGTACCGGACGACGCCGCGGTGGCGCAGCCGTGCGATCAGCTCGGCCTCGCGCTGGAACCGCGCGGCGTCGTCGATCGCCGAGCCGCGCAGTACCTTGAGCGCGACGAGCTTCCCGTCGCGCTCGTCGCGCGCACGGTAGACGACACCCATCCCTCCCTCGTCGGCGCGCGCTTCGATCACGAAGCGGCCGGCGATGAGCTCCCCCAGCTTCATCGGCCGTAACGATAGCGCGAAACCGAGTTGACCGGCGAGGAGGGGACCCTAGCTCCTGACCGTCGAAGTTGAACACGTTCAGTTTCACGGCGGACCCACAGGAGATCGACCATGAACCTAGAAGCAAACTCGCCCTATCTCGTGCCCGTGTACGCCGCGTACGGGGTCGTCGCGATCGGGCTGACCATCTGGCTCGCACGCATTCTGTTCAAGAACGGCGCGGTGTTCTTGCAGGACGTCTTCAAAGACCAGCCGCAGATGGCCGAGGCGGTCAATCGCCTGCTGGTCGTCGGCTTCTACCTGTTCAACCTCGGCTACGCGGCGCTCATCATGAAGGCGCGCGGCGCGACGACCAGCGTCGAGGCGGTCGAGGTGCTCGCGTGGAAGCTCGGCGCGCTGCTCGTGTCGCTCGGCTGCATGCACTTCTTCAATCTGTACCTCTTCTATCGAATCCGCCGTCGCGGGCAGATGGCGGTCCTTCCGCCGCCGGTTCATCCGCAGATGAGGCTCTATCCCGGTCCCTACGTTGCGCACGCCGCGCCGGAGCAGGCGCCCGCGAATGTGTATGCCGCGCCGGCAGGGTGAACGTCATGCGGAGGCTGACGGTCCTCTACGACGATCGATGCGCGCTCTGCGTGCGGTGCCGCGACATGCTCGCGACGAGCGAGACGTTCCTCCCGCTCGAGCTTCTGCCGACGAGCTCGAACGAAGCCCGGCACCGTTACGGCGCGGTGCCGTGGCTCGGTGAAGAGCTCGTCGTGGCGAGCGACGAAGGCGATATCTGGGTCGGGCCCGCGGCGTTCCTGATGTGTCTTTGGGCGATGCGCGAGACGCGCGAGTGGGCCTATCGATTGAGCACGCCGGCGCTCGCGCCGCTCGCCGAGCGTGTCTTCGCCGCCCTGTCGGCGAACCGCGGGCGCATCGCTGCGTTCATGCAGCCGCGGTGCGAGGACGAGTCTTGCGACGTTCATCCTGCGCCGATCGAACATGCTCGCCGGTGGACGTACCGTTGACCGGCGCGCGCGGCAGAGCGACGACCCAACATGGCCGACGGAACGAAGCTTCGCGACAAACGTGCGAAGAGCCGCGACGACAGCGGCACGACCGCCCGCGGCGAGGAGACGCGCGCACGCATCCTCGCCGCGGCGCTCGCGCGGTTTCGGCGGCGAGGCTTCGACAAGACCACGATGCGCGAAATCGCGACCGCGGCGAAGGTCGCGTTGGGCGCGGCCTACTATTACTTCCCGTCGAAAGACGCGATCGTCATGGAGTACTACCGCGACACGCAACGGCGCTCGACGGAGCTCACCGCGCGCGCGTTCGCGGAGAGCACGGACGTACGCGAGCGCATCGCCTCGGTGATCCACACGCGCCTCGACGTGCTCTCCGGGGATCGACGCCTTCTATCGGCGATCTTCCGCGGCGTCGCCGACCCCGACGCGCCGACGTCGGTGTTCTCCCCCGAGACGGAGCCGATCCGCGCCGAGAGCATGCGCGAGCTCGAAGACGCGCTCGCCGCGTGGGAAGGCTTCACCGAGCTCGACCCCGACACCCGGCGCGTCCTCGTCCTCGCGCTGTGGGGCCTCGAGATGGGCGTCATCCTCTACTTCGTGCACGACACCTCGCCCGACCAAAAGAAGACGCGCGACCTCGTCGACGGCGCCGTCGACCTCGTCGCAGCGATCCTCCCCACCGCGCCGCTCCTGGCCCCGATCCTCGGCGACCAAGTCGCGTCGATCCTCCGCTCTGCGGGGCTCTTGCCGGAAGCGCCTCGCCGATCCTGAACCAGAGGGGACGCCAAGGATCTCCGTCCTCTTCTCCCTCTTTCTTCCCTTGGCGCCCTTGGCGACCCCTCTCCTCAGAATTCTGAGGACGTCAGTTCACGGAGGAGCTCGCCGTGACTTCGCTCGGGCGGTCTTTTTCGCCGGAGCGGCCGCGGCCGGAGCTCACGTCTTGCGAGCGGGCTCGGGCGGCTTCGACGAAGCGGACGAAGAGCGGATGCGGCGTCTGCGGGCGGCTCTTGAACTCGGGGTGGAACTGGCAGCCCACGAAGTACGGGTGATCCTTGAGCTCGACCATCTCGACCAAGCGCTTGTCGGGCGACAGGCCGGAGAGGACCAGGCCCTGCTCGGCGAGCTTGTCGCGGTACTTGTTCGAGACCTCGTAGCGGTGGCGGTGGCGCTCGCTGATCTGGTTGCTCGCGTAGGCTTGCGCGGCGATCGTGCCCTTCTCGAGGACGCAGGGATATGCGCCGAGACGCATCGTGCCGCCCTTGTCGAGGACGCCGCGCTGATCGGGCATGAGCTCGATCAGGGTGTAGGGAGCGTCGGGTGCGAACTCGGCCGAGTTTGCACCGTGCATCGAGCAGACGTTGCGCGCGAACTCCACGACGGCGAGCTGCATGCCGAGGCAGATGCCGAAGAACGGGATCTTGCTCTCGCGCGCGTAACGAATCGCCTCGATCTTTCCCTCGGTGCCGCGATCGCCGAACCCGCCCGGGACGAGGATCGCGTCGAGCGCGGCGAGGCTCTCCTCCGCGCCTTTGGCGAGGATGCCCTCCGAGTCGATGTACTCGAGGTCGACGCGCACGTCGTTCTCGAGACCGCCGTGAACGAGCGCCTCGTGGAGCGACTTGTACGAGTCCTTGAGGTGGACGTATTTGCCGACGATGCCGATCTTCACCGCGCCGCGCTGCGGCTTGGTGAAGCGCTCGACGATGCGCTGCCACGGCGCGAGGTCGGGCTGACGGCACCAGATGTTGAGCAGCTCCGACACCTTCTCGTCGACGCCCTCGGCGTGGAGCGCGAGCGGCAGCTCGTAGATGCACTGCACGTCGACGGCGCTGATCACGCAATCCACGGCGACGTTGGAGAAGAGCGCGATCTTCTCCTTCATGCTGCGCGAGAGCAGGCGATCACAGCGGCAGAGCAAGAGATCGGGCTGGATGCCGATCTCGCGCATCTCTTTCACGGCGTGTTGCGTCGGCTTCGTCTTCAGCTCGCCGGCGGTCGCGATGAACGGCACGAGCGTGACGTGTACGCTTATCGCGTTCTGCGAGCCGAGCTCGATCTTCATCTGACGGATCGCTTCGAGGAACGGCAGCGACTCGATGTCGCCCACCGTGCCGCCGATCTCGACGATGGCGATGTCGACGCCCTCCGCCGCCGCGCGCACGCGGGCTTTGATCTCGTCGGTGACGTGCGGGATGACCTGCACCGTCGCGCCGAGGTATTCGCCGCGCCGCTCCTTCTCGATCACGGCCTCGTAGATTCGGCCGGTCGTGAAGTTGTGTTGCCGGGTCATGCGAGCGCGCGTGAAGCGCTCGTAGTGCCCGAGATCCAGATCCGTCTCCGCGCCGTCGTCGGTCACGAAGACCTCGCCGTGCTGGTACGGCGACATCGTGCCGGGATCGACGTTGATGTACGGGTCCAGCTTGACGTGCGTGACCTTCAGGCCACGGGCCTCCATCAGTGCACCGAGTGAAGCGGCGCTCAGGCCTTTGCCGATCGACGAGACCACACCGCCGGTCACGAAGACGTACTTAGTCCGTTTGCCCATTGTCCGCCTCGAGGAGCTCGTACTCACAACGACGAGCATGGGGTTAGGCTCTGGAGCACGTCGCGTCAACGCGGATGACGAAGTACCGCTCGCCGCAAATCGGTGCTAAATCAATCGGCCCGCCTTGAGGATCGCGCGACTGCTTCTGCGATCGTCGGCGCGCCCTCGCGTCGCACTGGAGCGCGACGGCGTTCTCTACGACGTCGAGACGCTCGAACGCGAGCTCGGGCAAGCCGTTCCGATCCCTGGAGACCCGTGGGATTTCCACACGCGCGTCGTCGCGCTCGGATGCGCAGGGCTCGCCGAGCTCGATCGCAAGCTTCTCCAAGGACAGCGACCTTCGTCCGCTCGCATCGGCGAGACCGGTTTCGCGATGCTCGCGCCGGTCGACACCGAACGCGCCGCATACGTTCACGTTCGTCCGGGCGCGCGTGAGCTCGCACGTTCGCTCCACGTCGGTCACGCGCCGTCGATCGCCGGCAACGACGCGCTCGTCGACTTGCCCGAGGGCGACGCGAAGCCCACGTTCGAGCTCGGCATCGGTGTGCTCGTCGGCGACGAGCTTCGCAGCGCAACCCGCGCGGAAGCGAAACAAGCGATCGTCGGATGCGCGATCGTCGTCGACTGGTCGACGTCGGCGCCGACACACCTTCGGCCTGCCGCGGGATTGCGCGTGCAGCTCGGCCCGGTGCTCGTGCCGTCGATGGCGCTCGGCAACATCGCGGCGTTGCGCTTGAGCGCGCGCGTCGGCGAGCGCGAGGTCGCGATCGGCTCGCTCGTCGATGATCGAGCGACGGTGGAAGACGTGCTCGTCGGCGTGAGTCACGAGGTGACGCTTCGAGCAGGCGACCTCGTCGGCATCGGACCGATCGCGCGCGGCTCGTCCGAGGCGCTGGGTCTCCCGCTGGCGATGCACGAGCGGCTCACCGTCTCCATGGAACGCGTCGGCACGCTTCGGGGCAGCGCCGTCCCGCGCCGCTGAGCTTCGCGCTAGAACGTGCCGACGACGCCGAGCCCGACCATGGTCGGCGTCACGATCGGCGCGGGCAGAATCGTCGCCTTCGCAGGCGCAGCCGTCTCGGACTCGGTCGTCATGAAGATGCTCTCCGCGACGAGGCCGAGACCGCCGAGCTGAAGCAGGCCGTCGACGACGTAGATCGCTGCGCGCACGCCGATCATCGCCTCACAATCGCCCTCCCCCTCGACGCTCTCCTCGCCGGGCGCACAACCGCTCTTACCGAGGGCGATCCACGGGCCGGCGACCGGAATGAACAACATGTCGCCGCCCGGAATGTCTTCCCAGAGGCCGCCCATCAACGCCGCGCCGCCGTAGGCGACCGCCGTCACGCCGAGCCCTGCGACAAGGATGCGCCAACGTGCGCTCGACGGTGGAAAGCGCTCGGTGACGGCGTCTTCCGTCTCCGGAATCGCCGTCGTCGAACGTGGGCCCGCACCAGGCTCCGCCGACGGCGCGGCCGCGCTCGACGTCTGGGCCGAAGCCTGCGCCGAGAAGGTTGTCGCGGCCAAACCTGCGCCGACCGCGAGCGCGAATGCGAGCGGACGAATCACTTCTTCTTCGGATCTTTCTTCGGATCCGTCTTCGTGGCGGGTGCAGCGAGCGTGACCTTGTAGGGCAGCTCGAGCTTACCGTCGAACGTGAGCGCGTACTCGTCGATGAACGAGCGCTTGATGCAGGCCTCGACGCCGGTGCCCTCGAACGGCGCGCCGACCTTTGCGTCGACGACCTTGCCGATCTTGCCGTCGATCGTGACGATGACCTCGCCCTCACCGACGACGTTCGACTTCGTCACCTTGTTGCACTCCTGAGCCTTCTCGCCGCCACGACGGAGCGCGACCTTGATCTGCTCCTTCGTGTCCTCGTCGAGCTCGCCTTCCTTCTTGGGCTCCTCCGGGGGAGGCGCCTTCGCCTCGACCGTCGACGAGGTGAGCGGGATGGCGATGTCGTCTTCGTCCGGGTTTTGCGCGGGCCCACAGCCGACCGCGACGGCCGCCGAAGAAATGAGAGCGAGCGCCGCCCAACCACGACTGCGCAGTGCTGAAATCATCACGATGGCCTCCATCGAAGAACGGGGTGGACCTTAGCAAGCCTACAGCCGGATATGCTATCCCCTCTCGAGCGTGCGCACGCTTTCCTCGCCGCGCCGGCTCGCGATTGCTGCATCGGTTTGGACCGCGGCGCTCGCGATCGCTTGGATCTTCGAGCCCGGCCCATCGTCCGCGGATCCCGGTCCGCCGTCGCGCGCCGCCGTCGAAACGACGCCCGCAGGCTCGCTCGATGCGGGGCGCGCTCGGCAGGTCGTCGATGCGCTCGCATCGGACATCGACGATCTCGGCGGAAAAGTCAGCGCGAGCGTGGTGTCGGTCGCCGACGGCAACGAGCTCGCGAGTCACGATGCCACAGTCGCGATGAACCCGGCTTCCAACGCGAAGCTCGTGACGGCCGCCGGCGCTCTTCATTTCCTGGGCACGGAGCATCGGTTCGGGACCGGCCTCTTCGGCAAAGTCGACGACGGCCGGGTGAAGGAGCTCACGCTACGCGGCCGCGGCGATCCCTCCCTCACGACCGCCGATCTGCGCGATCTCGCTCGCCAGCTCGAGGTCGCCGGGGCAACCGAGGTCGAGCGAATCGTCGTCGATCAGAGCTTCTTCGAAGGCTCCTTCGTGCCCCCCGCGTTCGAGCAGCAACCCAACGAGTGGGCTGCCTTCCGCGCGCCGACGGCGGCGGTGAGCCTCGAGCGCAACACCGTGACGGTCTGGGTCCGTCCCGCCACGGAAGAGAAGGCGAGCGCGACCGTGTTCGTCGATCCGCCAGGTTTCGTCGAAATCGAAGGCTCGATCCGGACGGGCGCCCGCGACAGCGCCGAGAAGATCATCTTCGACCTCGAGCCGCGCGGCGATCACCTCGCAGCCAAGGTGCGCGGCAGCGTCCCACTGTCTTCCAAGCCCGTGCCGGTCACGAGGCGGGTGGACGATCCTCGCACGCTGGCCGGGTACGCACTCCGCGCCGTGCTGCGCGAGCAAGGCGTCAAGGTTGGTGATTCCGTCGAGGCTCGAGCCACCACCGAAAAGAACGCGCTCGCCGTTCGATCGTCACCTGCGCTCGGCGAGCTGCTACCGCGACTCGGCAAAGACAGCGACAACTTCACCGCGGAGATGCTGCTCCTCGCGATCGGGTCGGAGAAAGAGAAGAAGCCCGCTGCCGATGCGGGTGTTCGCGCCCTGACGGACTTCCTGAAAGAACGAGGCGCGCTCGACGCGGGCACCGTGGTGAAGAACGGCTCGGGCCTGTTCGACGCCAATCGAATCTCCGCGAGCAGCATGACCAAGGTGCTCACCTGGGCGGCGAAAGAGCCGGCGATCGGCCCCGAGTACGTCTCGCACCTGGCGATCGGCGGCGTCGATGGGACGCTCCGCTCGCGCCTGAAGAAGTGGGGTGAGCGACGTGCGATACGCGCCAAGACGGGCACGCTGGCCGACGTCGTCGCGCTCTCCGGATTCGTGCTCGACGAGCGCGGCCAACCCGTCGTCGCCTTCTCGTTTCTCACCTCCGGGGTGAAGGGAAAGACGGGCAAAGCCCGCGAAGCGATCGACAAGGCAGCCTCCGCGCTCGCGACCGCGGTCTGGAAGTAACGCGAGGACGAGGCGCAGCTCGGGCGTGTCATGTTCGATCTCATCTTCCTCGTCGTGCTCGGCTTCGCGTTCGTCCGTTCGGTGCGCGCGCGGTTCACGTTCGGCGTCGGTTCCGCGCTCGCGAGCGCCCTCTTGCTGATCGCCGTCGGGGCGAGCGCGTTCGATTCACGCGCGGGCGAGGGTGACATCGCCGTTCCGCTCGGCGTCGTGTTCGTCGGTCCCGGAGCGATCCTGCACGAGCGCCAGGGGGCGCTCGCTTTCCTCGCTTCTCCCATCGCCGTTGCGACGACACTCATCGCACTGGCCGGCGGAGCGCAGCTGCTCGCCGAGCGGCGGCGAAGCCCTCTCTACCCCGAGAGCCCCGAAGCACACCTGCTCGGCGCCGCGAGCGCCGCGTTCATCGGCGCCGCGACGTTCGCCGCCATCAAGCTCGTTGTCGCGATCCTGTTCCGACTGATGACGCGCAACGAATTCTGACGTCCCGAGCTCTCGAGCTGCGGCCTCGAAATCCGAAGGCGAGCCTCGAGATCTGGAGCCGTGCGCGCCGGCCCTTTTGCCCACGAAAGGCGCCGTCGCACGAACATCTATTGAATTCGACTTTCATCTTCGTTATCAGCTTGCGAATGTTCGAGGCCTTGCTCCGAGCTGCACCGAAGCCGAAAGGCATCTGCTGCGTCCTCGCGCTGTCACTCGCGCTCGCGGCCGCCTGCGATCGCGTCGGCTACTACTCGATCACCGGGTCGACCGGCGCGGGCGACGGAGACGATGACGACGGCTCGTCCGATGGCCCGTCGACCGGGCAGCTGAGCACCGGGTCGTCGACGCCGTCGACGATCACACGCGCAATGGTCCTCGACGGCGTCGCCACGTGCGCGGTGGAGCTCTACGACGATTTCGCGCAGGCAGCCGCAAACCTCGAGGACGCAACGAGCGCGCTCGAAGATTCCCCAACAGCCGAGAACGAGACTGCGGCGCGGGCTGCATGGGTGGAAGCCATCGCCCGATGGCAACAGGCCGAGGTGTTGCGCATCGGACCTGCGGGCCCCCTCACACTCCCGCAAGGACAAGGCCTTCGCGACTACGTCTATTCGTGGCCGCTCGTCAGCCGTTGCCTGGTCGAGCAGAGCCTCGTCAAAGAGGCTTATGCCGAAGACGACTGGGCCGCCGTTGGTCTCGTCAACACGCGCGGCCTCGTCGCAACCGAATACCTGCTCTTTTACGGCGGCTCCGACAATGCGTGCTCTGCGAGCTCGAGCATCAACTCACAGGGCACGTGGGCGGCGCTCGGCGCCGACGAAATCGCGCATCGCAAACGGGCTTATGCCGCCGCGGCAGCGCGCGATGTTGCCGTAAAAGCTGCAGCCATCGGCGCGGGGTGGGCAGGTGAAGACGGATTTGCCGCCATGCTCGCGGACGCCGGCCGATCCGGCTCGCCGTTCGCGACGGATCAAGCCGCGCTCAACGCCGTTTCGGACGGGCTCTTCTATATCGAGCACGAGGTCAAAGACATCAAGCTCGGCCGCCCCCTCGGCAAAACACCCGAGTGCCCCGAAGCGACCTGCCCCGGCGACGTCGAATCCCTCTATGCGAAGGTCTCGCGCGACCATATCCGCAACAACCTGCTCGGCTTCCAGCGGGTCTTCGACGGATGTGACGCCGCGTCCGAAACCGGATTCGAAGATCTCCTGCGCAGCGTGGGTGCAGCCGACCTCGCGGATCGAATGAGCGCCGACGTCAAAGCGGCAATCGCGGTCGCCGATGGCCTGCCCTCTTCGGATCTCGGCGGGCTCATCGAACGGGATCCCGCGACGGTCGACGCGCTCCACGCCGCCGTGAAGCGGATCACCGACGCACTGAAAACGGACTTCGTCACCGTCCTCGATCTCGAGCTTCCGACGTCCCTCGAGGGCGACAATGATTGAGCGCGTCACCATGTGGCTGCGCTCGCGCCTCCTCGCGGAGCGTGACGCCGCAGGGATCGTCGCGCTGCGCGTTCTCTTCGGGTTGATCGGGTTCGTCAGCGCCCTCCGATTTCTTCATTACGGGTGGGTCGACGACCTCTTCGTCAAACCGAAGTTCCATTTCAAATACTGGTTCGCCCCGTTCATCGAGCCGCTCGGCGCGAGCGGCACGCACGCGGTCTTCTGGACCATCGCGGCCTCGAGCGCCTGCGTCGCGCTCGGCCTCTTCTACCGTGCCGCCATTGCGACGTTCCTCGTCTCTTTCACCTACGTCCAGCTCATCGATGTCACGAATTACCTCAATCACTACTACCTGTTGAACCTGTTGGCCCTCCTGATGGTCTTCATGCCACTCGGGGATCGATATGGGGTCGACGGATGGCTCCGCAGCCGATTGCGCGGCACACGCGCGGCGACTTCGGTGCCGGCGTGGTGTTACGTCGTCGCGCGGTTCCAGGTCGGGGTCGTTTATACGTTCGCCGGCGTCGCGAAGCTCACCGAAGACTGGCTCGTTCACGCGCAGCCGCTCGATATATGGCTCGCCTCGCGGACGACGCTGCCGGTCATCGGGCCCGCGCTCGCCCAGCCCTGGGCACCTCACCTGATGAGCTGGGCGGGGTGTCTGTTCGATCTCACCATCGTGATTTGGCTCTCGTGGCGGCGCACCCGTCCGTTCGCGTTCGTCGCCGTGCTGGCCTTTCATGCCCTGACGAAGTGGCTTTTCCCGATTGGGATGTTCCCTTTCATCATGGTCGCCGCGGCGACGGTGTTCTTCGATCCGAGCTGGCCGCGGCGTTTCCTGCGATCGAAATGGGCCTGTGTGCCCGTGGCGCACGCGCGACCCAGTCGATGGTTCGGTGTCGCGACTGCCGCGTTCGGGCTCTATGCATGCGTCCAAGTGTTGGTGCCGCTTCGCGCCTTCGCGTACGGGGGCGACGTGCATTGGCACGAGCACGGAATGCGCTTTTCGTGGCGTGTC
The DNA here is from genome assembly GCA_013361525.1 of Polyangiaceae bacterium. Taxonomy (GTDB): domain Bacteria; phylum Myxococcota_A; class Polyangia; order Polyangiales; family Polyangiaceae; genus Xiheicaenibacterium. The sequence goes on from JABFXY010000027.1 coordinate 98,013, forward strand.
ATGGTCCGCGAAAAGAACGCCAGCGTGACCTACCTCGTGGACGATCCGAAGACAGGACGCACGGTCGAGATCGCCCCGCGCCGGTATCTCGACGCTCGCCAAGAGCGGGAGTTCGCGACGCAACCGGATCTCGTGGCGCAGCTCGCCCGGCACATCGCCCGCGAGCGATCGACCGACCTCGGTGCTCCGGTGCGCGTGCGGGCCGAGGTGCTCGCATCGCTCAATGGGCGGCGCTCGAAGCTCCTCATCGATCCCGAGGTCGATCTCGCCGCCACCGAAGACGGGCTCGCGCCGTCAACCTGGGTTCTCTCCGCGCCCAAAGGGCGTCCTCCTTTTCTGCACGCTTCTCGATGATTCAGCGTCCCCTTCGCACATCCATCTTCGCCCTCGCGATCGCGTTGCCCTGCGGGATCCCAGCCGTCGCCCGCGCCCAGACGACCGATCCCTCCCCGCCCGTGAGCGACCCGTCGGCCGAGCCCCCGCCGCCGACGCCTCCCGAGCCGTCCGAAATGGTCGCAGAAGAGGAGCCGATCGACGTCAAAATAGAGGGCACGCGTGACCGCGAGACGAGCGGCTCCGCCCACGTCATCCGGCCGGCGGATCTCGAACGATTCGAATACAGCGACCCGCATCGAGTCCTTCAGTCCGTGCCGGGCGTCTACATCCGCGGGGAAGATGGTTTCGGCCTTCGCCCGAACATCGGAATGCGCGGCGCACTGTCGGACCGAAGCAAGAAGATCACCTTGATGGAGGACGGTGTCCTCTTCGGGCCCGCGCCCTATTCTGCCCCAGCAGCATATTACTTCCCGCTCGTCACGCGCATGTACAGCGTTCGCGTCTTGAAGGGCCCGAGCGCGATCCCCTATGGGCCGCACACCGTGGCCGGCGCCATCGATTTCGTCACGGCGCCGATCCCCGACGGCGAACACGCCTTCGCGGACCTCGCGTTCGGGATGCAGCTCTCGCGCAAAGCCCATATCCGAGCGTCGATGAGCGGCGACCGCCTCGGTATCCTCGTCGAAGGCGTCCACGAAGCGAGCAACGGCTTCAAGGAGCTCGACGGCTCGGGCGGCGACACCGGCTACGCACGGAGCGAGCTGATGGCCAAAGCCCGTGCGTCTTTCGGCAATCAAGACACGCTCCTGCACGAGCTGGAGCTGAAGCTCGGCTTCTCCCACGAAAGCAGCAACGAGACGTACCTCGGCCTCACGACCGAAGACTTCGAGGAAGACCCTTATCGCCGATACGCCGCGTCCCAGCTCGATCACATGGAATACACGCGGACGCAGGTCGTCCTCACCCACACCGCCGTCCGCGGGACGGACTTCGATGTTCGCTCCACGTTCTACCGCCACGATCTGCATCGCATCTGGCGCAAAGTGAACGCCTTTCGGGGAGCCTCACTCTTCGACGTCCTCGCGAACCCCGACGATCCGAGGAACGCGATCTATTATGGCGTTCTCACGGGAGAGATACCGCCGTCGACGAGCGCAGAGACGCTCCTCATCGGGCCGAACGATCGCCGATTCGTCTCACAGGGCTTTCAGACGAGGCTCAGCTGGCGTCCCGTCACCGGGCCGGTTCGTCACAAGATCGAAGTCGGGGCTCGCATTCATCACGACGGGATCGAGCGACTGCACACGCAAGACGGCTTTCTCGTCGAGGGGTACGAGCTCGTCTCCGCCGGCGAGCCCACCGAAACGACCGCCGAGAACGAAGCGAGCACGCTCGCGCTCGCACTATGGGCCATGCACGCCGGCACCTGGGGCCCGGTCACCGTCACCGCGGGTGTGCGAGCCGAATCGATCCGCAGCCGATTCACCGATTCACTCACGAACCGCAAAGAAGGCATCTTGCAACAAGTGCTTCTCCCCGGGGCGGGGGTCTTCGTGCAGCTGCCGCAGAGCTTCGGGCTATTGGGCGGCATCCACCAAGGGTTCTCGCCGATCCCTCCCGGTCAAAGCGGTAATGTGACGCCGGAAAAGAGCGTCAATGTCGAGTGGGGGGCGCGCTGGTCTCCGAAACGCCTCATCCGTGTCGAGGTCATCGGGTTCTTCAACGACTACTCCAATCTCTCGAATGTCTGCACCTTCTCGACCGGTTGTGTCGCCGAAGACGTCGACCAGCAATTCAACGCCGGAGAGGCGACGGTGGCCGGTCTCGAGGCCTACGCCGACGCAGAGATCGAGCTCCCCGCCGAGCTGACGCTCCCCACCCGCGCCGCATACACCTTCACCCGCGCCACGTTCGATACCAGCTTCGAGTCCGCCGATCCGATCTTCGGCGACGTCGAGGAGGGCGACGAAGTGCCCTATGTGCCCGCACACCAACTCTCGGCTTCCGTCGGGCTCGAGTCGAAATGGGCCGGCGGGAGCATTTCGGGGACGTACGTCAGCGCGGTGCGCGAAGCGGCGGGCTCGGGCGAAGCGGAGCCGTTCGAGACGACGGACGAGCACTTCCTCCTCGACGCATCGGTGTACGCAAAGCCATTTCCGTTTTGGAAGATCTACGTGCTCGGGCGCAACTTGCTGGACCAGGCCTACGTCGCGTCCCACAGGCCGTTCGGCGCGCGGCCCGGCGCCCCCCTCACGATCCTCGTCGGCACCAAAATCGAGTTGCCGACGCGTTGAGCCGTGGGCGCCCTCCTCGGAGCGCCCACCCATCTCATTGGATCATTGAATCTCGAAGACGACGCCGTAGGCGTCGTCGTTCGTCGTGTCGGTCTGATCCATGCCGCCGCCCTGGTACCCCACGAGCGCGACGAAATTCCCGGAAACGGCGCCTCCCCAGAATTGGTCATTACCGTCGTTGCCGAGCTTGAGCACGGTAATCCCCGTTCCGTACTTCGTATCGAGCGCGCCGTTTTCGTCCAGAACGACGAACACGGCATCCTGAGCAGGCATGTTGCCCGGCCCGGTCGAGCCGATGATGATTGTCTTGCCGTCGGGAAGGCCGATCGCGTTGCGGGCATTGCTGCCCAACATCGCGCCCGAGGGATCGATCACCACGGCGCCGTTCGGCGCGCCGCCCCAGGTCGTGTCGCGGTCGCCGGTCGCGACGTCGAAACGCAACGAGACATAGTCGTTCGTCTCCCCGGTGTTTCGACCGTAGCCGGCAGTGACGAACCGATCGCCGTGCAGCGCGAAGTTGTAGACCTCCGTCTGCGTCGCGAGAACGGCCTCGTGGAACACGCCTTCATTGGCGAACTCAGTATCGAGATCGCCGTCCGCCGTCAGCTTGTAGAGGACGGGCTGGGTCGAGGCGAGATCCGGCGTGTTGGCATATCCACCGACGAGGAGTGACCCGTCCGCGAGGGCTTTGATTCCACGCGAGGTCGCATTCGCCTCCTGAATATCGAGTCGGAATTGCCCGCCCTCACCGAAGCCGGCGTCGACGGCACCGTCTGGCGTCAGCTTCACCACCGTGAAGTCGGTATCGGTTCGGGGTCCGCCGCCGGTCGCGAGACCGAGGCCGCGCGAGACGGCGTGTACGAAGATGTTGTCGTCCGCATCGACCGTGATGCTGCGCGCGGCATCGAGCCCGACCAGCATCGTCCCGTTGTCGTGTGCCTGATTGAGATCGATGGCCGCGACGCCGTCGGTGCCGAATGTCGCGTCGGGGGTCCCGTCGGTGCCGAGCCGGAGAATTGCAATGTCGCGATCCGCGGGGTTGTCGGCATCGGCAATCGTCGCGGAGACCAGCACCTTGCCATCCGATTGCGTCGTTATGTCGATCTCGTCATTGCCGCCCGCGAACGGCGTCGAGGTGATCGCGACGCCGCCGGTACCGAACGTATTGTCCGGCCCCATCGGGGAGAACTTCACGACGACGACTGCCCTCGGGCCGCCGACCGCCTGCGCTGCGAAGCCCGCCGCGAAAAACTTCCCGTCCTCCGCGGGCGCGACCGATTGAAGCTGATCGGGCCCGGCAGCGGAGAGCGGCACCGCGAACGGGGTCGGCGGCATGAACGGCTCCGCACCGCCTGCGCCACCCTCTCCGCCTGCGCCACCCGCGCCGCCGACGCTCACCTCGCCGCCGGAGCCGCCGCCGCCGCCCTCGACGGGGTCGCCGCCTTCACCGTCGGAGCCGCCCGCGCCGCCGTCGGAGCCACCTGAGCCGCCTGAGCCCCCGGTCGAAGTGTCGTCACCGCAAGCAACGGCGACGAGCAAAAGCGGGGTCGCCAGCCAAAGGAATGTGGAGTGGGTTCGCATGCGCCGATCAGATAACGAAAGTGAACTTCATTTTCAACAAACGCCGAGCGCTCGCTCGAGCAGGATCGAATATACCTTGACAGGCATATGCCTTGATGAGCATATACGCGTCGTGATCGAGACGTTTGCAGCCCTCGCCGAGCCGAATCGGTTTCGCATCGTGGAGCTGCTTCGCGCGGGTCCTCGAGCGGTCAACGAGATCGGCGAAAGCCTCCACCTCAATCAACCACAGGTGTCCAAACACCTTCGCGTGTTGAAAGACGTCGGTCTCGTGGGCGTTCAGGCCCGCGCGCAGCAACGGCTCTACGAGCTACGCGGGCAGCGGCTTCGAGAGCTTCACGATTGGCTCGAGCGCTACCGCGACCTTTGGGATGCGCGCTTCGACGACCTCGATGACCTCATCGAGGAGCTGACAGAAAAGGAGAAGTCCGATGATCGTAGAAAAGGCAACTGACACCGCTCGAAAGAACCAGACGTCGATGGAGCTCAAGTCCGACCGTGAAGTCGTCATCACGCGGACCTTCAATGGGCCTGCACGCATCGTTTTCGACTGCTGGACACGAGCGGACTTGGTCAAGCGATGGTGGGCGCCGCGCTCGCTCGGCGTGGTGTTCGTGAGCTGCGAGGCCGACGTCCGCGTGGGCGGCCAATACCGCTATGTCATCCGACACGGCTCGGGTGGAGATCTCGGGTTCTCGGGCAAGTACACCGAGGTCACGCCGCACACGCGCCTCGTCTATACCCAAATCTTCGAGCCGATGGCCGAGGCGGGTGAGGTCGTCGTCACGGTCACGTTCGAGGAAAAGGACGGAAAGACGCATCTGGTTTCGAACGAGGTCTATCCCTCCAAAGAAGCAATGCAGGGTGCGATCAACGCCGGTATGGAGAAGGGGATGCGCGAAACGATGGATCAGCTCGACGACCTGGTCGCGTCGCTGCATTGATAAATACCTATCGTGCCGCCGATGGCGCCGTCGGCGGAATGTTCCACTCGCAATGGCGAGTGATCGAATCGTAGACGGCGCTACCTCCCAATGGTGAAGTGGGGGGGTATGTACGCGCGACAGATCCTGCCGGCGATGTTCGTCTTCGTCATCGCCTGCGGCGACGACGGCGGAAACGGCGCAATGGGTGCCGGCGGCAGCAGCAGCGGTGGCGCTCGCGCGAATGGCGGGTCCGCCAACGACGGCGGCGGTACTTCCGGCGGCGGCGGCCAAAGCCACATGGGCGGCGCGGGCGGCGGCGAGCCTCCGGTCCTCGTGACGGACCCATTGCCGCTCACCGAGACGGACAGCTTCTATCCCCGAGCCATTCGTCTCGGGGACGGAACCGTCATCGCTTCGGTGGTCGCGCCACAACCGAGTGGGAGGCTCGGCGGCACGATCTTCGAGAGCACCGACGAAGGCGTCACCTTCACCGAAATAGGTCATGTCGACGATCCGATCGCGGGCGGCGGACTATGCTGCGCGACGTTGTTCGAGCTGCCGGCGCCGCTCGGCAGCCTCGAAGCCGGCACGCTTCTATGGTCTGCGTCCGCGGGCGGGGACACGCCGGACGAGCCGATGTCCCTGCCCCTCTATTCGAGCAGTGACCGAGGCAAGACATGGACATATCTATCTACCGTCGTCGTGGCCGATGTCCCGCGCAGCGAAGGCGGACTTTGGGAGCCGGAGCTCACGCAGCTCGACGACGGTCGCCTCGTTTGCTATTGGTCCGACGAGACGGATCCCAATCACAGTCAAAAGCTCGTCGCCGCGCGGTCGTCCGACGCCGTGTCCTGGGCGGAGCGTCACGATGTCGTCGCAACGAATGGGTTCGCTGGTCGCCCCGGAATGCCCGTCGTGCGGCGCGCCGTGAGCGGCGAATATCTCCTCTCGTACGAGCTTTGCGGAACCGACGGGTGTGCCAATCACATGAAGCGATCGAGCGACGGCTGGACGTTCGGGGCCGTCACCGATCCAGGGCCCCGCCCCTCCACCATGAACGGGGAGCACTTTCGGCATGCACCCACGCTCGCCGCGCACCCGAGCCCGGGCGATAGCGGCCGGCTCTACTTGGTCGGACAGCTATTGTACACGGGTGAGGCGCAAACCGCCGGCAGCGGAACGGTCATCCTCGCCAGCACCGAAGGCGGATACGGCAATTGGTACAAGCTCGCGGCGCCGGTCCCCGTTCCGGAGGCGTACGACAACTTCTGTCCCAATTACAGCTCTCCGCTCTTGCCGCTCGACGGCGGCGCTTCCGTCCTCGAGCTTGCATCCAAGTGGGTGGACGGTCACTGTCGAACGTATTTTGCCAAAGGCCGTTTGGGCGGCACCGGCGACGCGGCCGGCTTGGCAGCAGGGCGCTATCGATTGAGGAGCCTCATCAGCGGCCACTGCCTCGATGTCGCCGGCGGCTCGGTCGAGAGCGGGGCGAACGTCCAGCAATGGGCGTGCAATGGGCTCGCGCCGCAAGCGTGGGACCTCGAGGGCCTCGCGAACGACGTCGCCAGCCTGCGCAGCGCACAGAGCGGGTTTTGCCTGTCGGCACAGGGCACGGAGCCGGGAGCCAACGTCGCGCAGCTTCCATGTGACGGCGGCACTCGGTGGAAGCTCGAGAACGTCGGGCTCGATGCCTATCGGCTCGTCGAAGAAGCCTCCGGCCTCTGCCTGGACGTCGCCGGCGGCTCTGCCGATGCGGGTGCCAACGTCCAATTGTGGAGCTGCAACGACCTGGCTCCGCAGGTCTGGATTTGGAGCGCCGACTGACGACGCGTCACTCCGCGAGACAGGGGACGGCTTCGTCGAGCTCGCCGCAGCTGTCCTTGACGGCTTGGGAGTCGCAGACGTCGGGCGCGTCCAGCAGACAAGAGAGGTAGTTCTCGAACTCGCCGGTGCACCCGCGATCGTCCGCGACTTGCTGGTAGGCGCCGATGAGGTCGACGCAACTGTCGTATCCCTCGCCGTTCTGCGAGCAATCGTCGACGAGGCGCTGGCAATAGTTCTCGGCCGTCGGACCGCCGCACCCGAAGAGACAGACGGCGAGCACGCTGAGCATCCCTATCCCTAGATGCCGGAGCACGGACGCGCCACGAGCAATGCACGTTCCGTACGACTCGTTTGCGACAATCAGAAAAAAGAAACCCCTTCGCCGGGGGTGCCAGCGAAGGGGCGGGAGGATCGACGTCGTCTGGAAGGGAGGGGGCCTCCGAGACGCCGCCGACGAGATCAGAATTGCTCGCGGATCTGGCGGCGGATCTTTCCGAGCGCCTGCTCCTGCAGCTGACGAATGCGCTCACGGGACAGGTTGTACTTGTCACCGATCTCCTTGAGCGTGAGCTCGTCCTCGTCGTCCAGACCGAAGCGCCAGCGAAGAATGCGGCTCTCGATCGGCGTGAGCGTGGTGAGTAGTCGGCGGAGCTCCGTGGACCAATTCGAGTCGGCGAGGTGGTCGAACGGGGACTTTTCGTCCTCATCCTGGAGGAAGTCGATGAACTTCCGACCGTCCTCGTCGCCGACGGGGCGGTCGAGGGAAAACGGCGTCTCGGCGTAGAACTCCTTCACCTTGTCGAGCTTCTCGAGGGGGACGCCCGTCTCCTTCTCGAGCTCTTCGAGGGTCGGCTCCTGGCCGGTACGCGCAATGATCGATTGGGTGGCGCGCGCGACGCGGTTGTACGTGTCGAGCATGTGAACGGGGATGCGGACCGCACGACCCTTGTCGGCGAGCGCACGGCTGATGGCATGACGAATCCACCACGACGCGTACGTCGAGAAGCGGTAGCCGCGTCGATGATCGAACCGCTCGACCGCCTTCATGAGGCCGATGTTGCCCTCTTGAATGAGATCGATCAGCGGGAGCCGACCGCGGTTGTAGCGGCGGGCAATCGAGACGACGAGGCGGAGATTCGCTTTCACGAAGCGGTTCTTCACCGCGAGCTGGCGGTGCCACGTCGAGTTCACGCGATCGAGGTATTGCTCGTATTCGGAGTCGAGCTCGACGTGGGGACGCGGCGGCGCGTCTTCGAGATCGACGCCGTCATGGGCAAAGTCGACTTCGGCGACGAGCTCGCGCGCCGTATCGGCGGCGCGCGCCATCCACACGCGGTCCGAATCGGGGAGTCGAACCGCGTGCGCGAGATCGCTCGCGAGCTGAGTCCACTCCTTCTGTTGCTCCGACGTGAAGCGGTTCTTCTGCTTCCTGTAGAGCTTCACGAGCGCGACCAATTGCGCAATCTGCGGGGCCTGCACCTCCTCCGGGCCGGCCTTCGTGACGTCGGCGTCGAGACCCGCGAGGACGTACTCGGCGGCGGTCACGTGCGAAAGAAGCCCGACCCAGTGCGCAACCTCCGACGCTTCGACCTCACGCGCGGTGTTGATCTCCTCTTCCTGGTCCATGACCGGATGAACGGCCATTTCACGGAAGTACCGCGCGAGCATCGAATCGCCGCCGCCTTCTTCGATATCGCGGCGGACGACGACCTCTTCGGTCGTGGTCTCACCCTCGAGCGAAGTTAGGGGACGCGCGCTCTCGAGCGGCTCGGTGCGAGCGGGCCGAATCGAGGTCTGATCGAGGTTGTCCTCGTCGGCGCCGAACGAGTCGATGTCCGCCGACAAGTCGGAAGACGGCGGGCCGGACCCGATGGTCGACGGCATCGTCGAGACCGGGAAGTCCCTCGACTCCTCGTCGACGATCTCGGGCTGCTGCGCGAGCGCGGCGTTTCCTTCTGCGGCTTGCGCCGACGTAGCGGCGCGACCACGCCCTCCACCACCTCGAAGGGGCGTCACGGAGGCCTTCGCTCCGTCACCCCGTGCGCCAAAGGCGCGATCGGCAGGCTTGGACGGGGCGCCGGACGACACAATCTTCGGTTGCCTGGGCATAGCTACCTCTACGTGGGCGGTCGGGCTGGGGATCTGTTCGTTGTTCTTCGATGCGCGCGGAGTGCTTCTATTGCGTTCGTCACGCTCACCTCGCGACACGGCCGCGGTGCGAGCTCGCTGCTTCTGCGAATCTCGCGCCAGTGGAGCGCTGGAGGTACTGTGCGCCACTGGCGCGGGCGAAGAGCCTCGCTGCTTGGACGTGGCGGTGCCGTGCTTTGCAGCTCGCCCGACGGCGGGAGCCTCGGACACGCGACGGCGCATCCTTTTCTTCGACGATCGGGAGAGTGCGATAGATGCCGGCATGTTCTTGGTGTTGCGTGTGAGTGAGATTCGTGAGCCCAAATTCTTTTGGGTGAGGTGCAGGACCGAAAAGCGACGTTTCAAATCCGCAAGCTGCCTGCTGTTTCGCAGCCTCGGGGGGCGTAGTTCGAGACAACCAACGGCACCTTCAAGCGATTCCTGACACCCCCTAGTTTCGTCGCGCGCGCGCGCTGGTTTCGTCGTTCCTCCTCACTTCCTTGTGACGAAACTTCGAGGTGGATCCCATCGACAGCTCATGTCAGCCTTGCGGTATCCGCACGGTTTCGACGCTGATCTCCCATTAGGATCTCTCGATAGACGACGGTTCTCCGGTCCTGGGTCTTTAGGTCCCATTCGAAGAGATTCCGTTCCCGGTCAGGACACATTCGCCAGGCGGATTCACCCAGCAGACAGATTCAGGCGTTCCTCAGATTCGTGCGAACCCGGGAGTTTCTTTCGCTTCCCGGGTCGTTCCTGGATCCTTTGTGCAACATGGGTGCCGTGTGGCGAAGCGCCAGGGGCACCATCCACTTTCTGTGTCCAGTGGGGCCGTTGCGCGTATTCGTGACCGATCGCCCCATGACCGAATGGTTGCAAGAATGTGCGGTCCGGGGCAGCGACGTCATGGCGCCGCCAACTGCGATGACGGGGAAAAACGCCGGGAAACTCGGTGCAAACTGAATTGTGATCCGCCGGTGAAGGCGGAAAATCTCACGTCGGCAGGACTGCAATGAGCCTGTCGCGTTGAAGCCTGGCGAAAAGCGGGCCAACGCCGAACGAACACCTCGATCGCGGGACGCGACGGCTCGCTCGACGGCGCGCTGTTTTTCGACCGGCGGTCAGAACTGCGCGAGGAAGCGCGGATCGTTCTCGAACAACAGGCGGATGTTCGGGATGCCGTAACGAAGCATCGCGATGCGCTCGATGCCCATTCCGAAAGCGAAGCCCGTCACCTTGTCCGGGTCCAGGCCCGTGTGCCGGAAGACGTCCGGATGGACCATCCCGCAGCCGGCGATCTCGAGCCAACCCGTGCCTTTGCAGACGCGACAGGCGGCGCGCGAGCCGTCGTTCGGGTTGCAGAACACACAGCCGACGTCGACCTCTGCGCCGGGCTCGACGAACGGGAAGTAGCTCGGACGAAGGCGCACCGGCGTCCCGGGCCCATAGAGGCGCTCTGCGAATGCGCCGAGCACGCCCTTCAGCTCGGCCATGCTCACGCGCTCGTCGACGAGGAAGCCCTCGATCTGGTGGAACATCGGAGAGTGCGTGAGGTCGTCGTCGCGACGATAAACGGCGCCTGCGCTCACGATGGCGAGGCGCGGGCTCTCGCCCGCCTTCACGCGCTCCGCGAGCGCCATCATCTCTCGAACTTGAACGTTGCTCGTATGCGTCCGCAAAAGGACGCTGGGGCGCAGCCAGAAGCTGTCCTGCATGTCCGTCGCCGGGTGATCCGGCGGGAACGCGAGCTTCGTGAAGTTGTTCTCCTCGAGCTCGATCTCGGGACCGGGCGCCGACTGGAAGCCGAGGTCGCGAAAGATCGCGAGCAGCTCCTCGCGAACGGCGAGGACAGGATGTGGGTGGCCTCGACCGAGCGACAAGCGGCCCGGGAGCGTCAAGTCGAAGGGGCGCGCGGTGAGCTCTGCTTGGAGAGCGGCTTCACCGAGCGCACGCAGACACGCGTCGAACTCCTTCTCGACCTCGGTCTTGAACGCATTGACCAGCGCGCCGGCGCGCGGCTTGTCGGCCGCGGGCACATCGCGAAGCAACGCGAGGACCGCCGTCAAATCGCCTTTTTTCCCGAGAAGCTTCGCTTGCTCGGCTCGGAGGGCGGGCTCCGAGGTGGCAGCCGCGAACGATTGCCTGAAACGATCGCCAAGAGCGGTGAGCCCCTGCTCGATACGCGATAGGGCGTCGATGGCAGGTGCGTCACCGCTCATGGGCAGAGACCTTTCGTTTCTTTGTCAGGCTGCCTTGGTCGAGGCGAGCTTGGCGATCGCCGCGAACGCGGCCGGGTCGACGACTGCGAGGTCGCTCAAGATCTTGCGATCGAGGCCGATGTTCGCCTTCTTGAGGCCGGCGATGAGACGCGAGTAGCTGGTGCCGGCGGTGCGGGCGGCCGCGTTGATGCGGACGATCCACAGGCGGCGGAAATCACGCTTCTTGAGCGCGCGGCTGACGTAGCCGTACTCCCAGGCGTGACGGAGAACCTCGACCGCTTGGCGGAAGCGGTTCTTCCTGCCGAGGAAATAGCCCTCGGTCTGCTTGAGGACGCGGTTGCGGCGGCGGCGGGCTTTGAAACCTCGTTTTGCGCGGGGCATTTTGCAGGTCCTCCCGGATCAGCCGTAGGGAAGCATCAGCTTGACGCGCTTCTCCATGGTCGAGTCGACCATGTCGTTCTTGCGCAAGCGACGGAGGCGCTTCCTGCTCTTTTCCTGCATGTTGTGGTTGAGCCCGCCCTTGCTGCGGCGGACGCGACCAGTGCCGGTGATCTTGAACCGCTTCTTCGCGGCTCGGTTCGACTTCATCTTCGGCATGATGCCCTCGGCTACGGAACCGCTTCCTGAGGCCTCTCGAGTTTCGCGACGACCATCGCCGACCAAAAACGAGCCGTTGTGGCGCCTGCCAAGAATGCGGGGGCGCGCGTTATGGAGGAATGCGGTGGGGCTGTCAAGTCGGTGAGCGGACGCCCAGTATCGCCGCGAACCGTCAGGGCGCCCGCGTCACCTCGACCTCCACCGTCGTCGACTGGGCGTTCAACGTGGGGAGGAGGAGCTCGATGAAATACTTCCCAGGGACCAGGGGTACCTCGCGCTCGCGCTGCTCTTCGATGTCGGTGACGGCGCCGCCCGGCGACGTCCGATGGCCGACGACCACGGGGTAACGCTCGCGGCGAACGGCGCGAACCGCAATGATCTGCGTGAGCATTCCGCGGCGCGACATCGTCACGCGAGCACGCGAGGACGGACAGGCCGGGGGCAACCAGAGCGACGGGTCGTCGACGGGTCGCTGCGCCGAATCGAGGATGAGCGGCCGAAGCGCGAGGCCGCAATGATCGTCGAGCTCGGCGGTCCACGGCTCGCGCCCTTCGTTGCCGAGCGAAATGGTGAACTTCAGCATTTCACCGGAAGCGACCCGCAGCTCCTTTGGGTGGGTGCGTACGCGCGGCGTCCACGAAGCCGCGACGTCGCCGAACGCCGGGCAGGTTCGAAAGGCCTCGTCGAGCTCGACCCAGTCGAAGCTGCACGCTCCCTCGAACCACGTCGGCACGACGGCCGAGGACGAAAGAGAAGGAGGTGCGGCGCTGGCCGTCGGAGACGCCGAAGCCGATGCGACGGAGGTCGGGGCCGCGGCGGCGGATGCCGACGGCGCCCGCTCCGTCTCGTCCGGCTTTACGTCGTGTCCACACGCCGCCGCGAGCGCCACCGAGAAGGCGCAGGCAGTCGGAAGAACGCGGCTCGCTGCAAGCAAGGGCATCGGAGCAACCGGAGCGACGTTCGAGCTACCACCCGAATCGAGCCCCGTCGAGCCGCTCGAGGTTAAGAACCATGCGCAGAATACCGACGTTGCACAACGCGAACGGGCTCATCCGGCGCGGCGGAACATCACGTCGGAGCGGAGCACGTACTTCGTCCCGCTGACGACCGGAGCGCCCTGGTGGCGAAGACGGTGCTCGAAGATCAGCGCCGTTCCGGTGTGCGGCACGACCGAACGCGCCGGAAGGTCGAACTCGGTCGCCCCTCCTTCGAAGTCCTCATTGAGGTAGACCATGAACGTGAGGGCGCTCTCCTCCATTTCGTCTCGGCGAAAACGTCCGTCGTAGTGCCAACGGAAACATTGGCCCGGGCGATACCGATAGAAGCGGAAGCGCTCGTTGAGGCCGACCGGGAGCCCGACGCGCTCGGCCCGAATGAAGGGGGACAGACGCGACCATAGCGACGCAGCACGCGGCGCATCGTCGATCATGACGCGGGTATTGTTGCGAACGTCCGGCATCATTTCGAATCCGCGTGACGTCGTTATCGGTGCCGGCTCGAAGCTGCGTTGCTCCGCGAGCTCGACGAGGTGCGCGCATTCGGACTTCGAGAGGAAGTTGTCGATGGTGAAGAGCGTGGAGGTCATGCCGCCTTTATTGCGTTCGATCGATCCTACATCCCAGGGCACGACCGGGCAGAACCGGGCAGAACCCACACGAGAACCCGCTTAGGCACACGCGATTACACTGCAGATCTGCACCCGCAGATCTCACGCCCGACGGAAGAATCGCAATGACCGTACAAAACCGACACACTTCGTTTGAGGTCCAACCATCTCGCGCGAATCAGCCGATTTAACGCGTTTCGGCAATCAACATCGGACGACACAATCGCATTGCTTTCGAACGCTTCGCGATTAGAGTCCCGCGCAACATGCGCAGTACGTCGCTGTTCCTAGCTTCGATTGTTTCACTTCTCTTCTCCGCTTCGTGTGCCGACGAGAACACCGCCGGTGACGGCGGCGAAGGTGGCGCCAATACGAGCTCCGGCGGTGCCAATGCGGGCGGTACGAATGCAGCAGGCGCGCCGCAGGGCGGCTCGGCGAATGGTGGAGCCTCGGATGGAGGTGCGGCTTCCGGCGCAGGCGGCATGGGTGGGACGCCGACAACCGGCGGAGAAGGCGGCACCGGCCCCACGACGGAATGCGGAAATACCCGCCTCGAATCGGGCGAAGAGTGTGACGACGGCAACACGATGGACGGCGACGGTTGCTCCGCCGCCTGTCTATTCGAGCCGACCGGCCCCGACGATGTTTGCCCGGGTGAAGAGATCGCGCTGTCACCGGTCGTGGACGATCTGCAGACCGCGAGCATCGGCAGCTCCACGACGACCGCCCTCGGCCAATACGATTCGGCCTGCGGAGGTTCCGGCCACGAGACGGTCTACCTCGTCACGCCGGCCGTCAGCGGCCAGCTCACGGCCACGCTGACGAGCGATTTCGACGCCGTCCTTCACGGGCGAAGCGATTGCGCGGCACAAGAGAGCGAGCTCGATTGCTCGGATCAATCTCTCGCCGATGCATCGGAAACCATTTCGTTCGAGGTGTTCGCGGGCGTGCCCGCGTACTTGTTCGTCGACGGTTACGGCGGCGAAGAGGGAAACTTTTCGCTCGCGATCTCGGTTGCCACGGCGTTTTGCGGCAACGGCGTCGCCGAGCTCCCCGAGGCATGCGACGACGGCAACCTCACCGCCGGCGACGGCTGCGCGACCGATTGCACCATTGAGCCGGGTGGTCTGCCGGACGCTTGTCCCGGCCAAACCTTCTTCGTCTCGGACCCCGACCCGACGGCCGTCCGCACCCTCGGTCTGCTCGGCGATACATCGGTCTTGGGGACCGGCATTTCGGCGACCTCCTGCACCGCGAGCGGACCGCAGGCGGTCTACGCGATCGTCCCCGACGTCGACGGGGCGATGCACGTCGACCTCCTCGCTTCGTACGACGGCGCGACGCTCCACGTTCGCAACGAATGCGATATCACCGCCGCACAGCTCGATTGCGTCGAGGCGGTCGATCCATCCGAATCGATCGGCGTGACCGTGCCGGTGTTCGCGAACAACACCTACTTCGTTTTCGTGGACTCGTCGTCGAGCAGCAACAGCGGTCCGTTTGCTGCCAACGTCACCGTCACACCCGCCGAGTGCGGCAACGACGAGGTCGACGGCGGTGAAGAATGCGACGACGGCAACGCGGTGGTCGGCGACGGATGTGCGCCGGATTGCACGCTCGAGACGTCGGCGACGAGCAACGATGTTTGCCCCGGTGCGCCCCTCACCTTCGTCGGAAGCCCGCCCTCGGCGGTCGTCACCGCTTCGACGGCGGCGCTGGCGGCGAATTACCAGGGCTCGGGGTGCGCGACGACCACCACGGCCAAAGAAGCCGTGTATGCCGTTGCCCCTCCGATCGACGGACGCCTCGACGTAACGGTGGATCCGAGCTTCGACGGCGCCGTGTACGTCCGCTCCGATTGCCTCACGACCGGCGCGACGGCGCAGCTCGGCTGCGTGGATGCGCTCGATGGCAACGGCACCGAGACGCTCGGCGTCCCGGTCGTCGCCGGCTCTACCTATTACGTCTTCGTCGACAGCTCGACCTCTACCCAGTTCGGCGTGTTCGAGCTGCAATTGTCGGTTTCACCGGGTGCATGCAACAACGGTATTCTCGAAGGCGCGGAGCAGTGCGACGACGGCAATACCCTCGCCGGGGACGGCTGCGCCGCCGATTGCACGCTGGAGCCCGCCGGCGCGGAGGACACCTGCCCTGGTGAGGTCCTGCCGCTCCAGCCGAGCGGCACCGACTACATCGCGTCGGTCTATTCGGGGCTGTCGAACCTCGCGAGCAACTACACCGCGTCGGGCTGCACGAGCACCGGGCGAGACGCGGTTTATCAAATCGTCGCGCCGATCGACGGTGTTCTCACGGCGACGTTGCCGACCGCCGGCTTCAATGCGTCGCTACACGCCCAGACCACCTGTGGCACGAACGGGACGCAGCTCGACTGCGCGAACGACAATAGCGGCAACGGAACGGAGACCATCCGGTTCGCCGTCCAACAGGGCGCGACCTATTACGTTATCGTCGACTCTGCCTCGACAACCAGCTTTGGTCCCTTCCAGCTGGATGTCAGCATCGTCCCACCGGGTTGCGGAGACGGGTTCGTGAACGCGAGCGGCGGAGAGGAATGCGACGATGCGAACTTCGATGCCGGCGACGGCTGCAGCCCGACCTGCACAATGGAGACGCTGACAGGAAACGATACTTGCCCCGGTTATGCCATCGTTCTTTCGGACCCCGACCCGACGGTCCCGCGCACGACCACCATGACGAACGACACGTCCGCCCTCGTCTCGAATGTCTCCGGCACGTGCGGCGGGAGCGGGCCGGACGCGGTCTACATGATCACGAGCGACATCGACGGGACATTGAGCGCGAAGCTCTTCCCCTCCCCGGGATTGAGCCCCGTTCTCCACTCGCGCAGCACGTGCAACAACGCGGGCACCCAGCTCGCCTGCGACGACGCGGCTTCGTCCGGCTACACGAACTCGTTCCCCATCAACGCGAACATTCCTTATTACATCTTCGTCGACGGCCTTTCCGGTCAATCCGGGGTCTCGACGCTCACGATCACGGTGACCCCATGAAATCCTCCTTTCGCGGCGGCACGCTGGTTGGCGCGCTCGCGCTGTCGGCCGGTCTCTTCCATTGCGGCGCGGGCACCGACGACACCGGGGGTGGCGCGCAGGGCGGCACCCCTTCGACCGGAGGTAACGGCGGAAATGGCGGCGCTCCCTCGCAAGGAGGCGCGGGCGGGACCGGCGGTGAGAACTTCACCACCAGCAATGGCGGAAACGGCGGTGAGGGCGGAACGGGCGGCATCAACGAATGCGTGTCCAAGACGGTCGAGGGCGAAAAGGTGCCGCTCGATATGCTCATCATTCAGGACCGCTCGGGCTCGATGACGACCGGCACTCGTTGGGAAGCAGCGGTCGATGCCATCAAGGCGTTCGCCGACGACGAAGGCGCGGCAGGCATTTATGCGGGTCTCGTCTACTTCCCGCCCGTGCTGGGCAGCGAGTGCGCCCTTGCGTCGTATCAACAGCTCGCGGTCCCGATCGACATCCTTCCGGACAATGCCGGAGAGATCAAAGCGTCACTCCTCAATACGACCCCCGGCGGGGGAACGCCCATGCGACCGGCGCTGGAGGGCGCGATCGCCGGGCTCACGGATTACCTCACACTCAATCCCAACCACGAGGGAGTCGTCGTCCTGGTGACGGACGGGGATCCGGGCGGGTGCACGAACAACACGGCGAGCGACGTCGAGCAGGTTGCCGCGGACGCACTGGCGGCGACGCCGCAAATCCGCACGTTCGTCGTCGGGATGGATGGGGCGAACTTCTCGAACCTCGACAACATCGCCGCCGCCGGCGGCACCAACGACGCATTCGACGTCGGGCAGGGGTCGGCGGACTTCCTCGCAGCGCTCGGTGACATTCGACAAGCGGCGCTCTCCTGCGAATACGTCCTGCCGACGCCGGATCCGGAAGAAGGAACACTCGATTTCGCCACCGTCGGGGTGAACTTCATTCCAGGCCTCAATGAAGATCCGACCGCCATCCCGAAGGTCGACGGGGAGGGCTCGTGCGGCGAGCTCTCGGGTGGCTTCTACTACGATGACCCGGTCAACCCGACGCGCGTCATCCTGTGTCCGGCGTCGTGTGACCTGATTCAGACGGGCACCGACAACGCCAAGGTCGATATCGTCCTCGGCTGCATCCTTCCGCCGCCGGAATGAGACCTCGCCACTTCTCGACCATCTGCGTCGCGCGCAGCTTTTGACAGGCCGGTGCGCGCGGACGACGATGCGCACGGTTGACGGTCCGGTTCCATCACCAAGCCCTCGTCCGTGCGCGCGTCGAGCTCGGCCTCACGCAAGAGCAGGCCGCGCACGCGCTCGGCGTCGATGTGCGGACGTACCGCCGGTACGAGTCGGGCGAGGTGAACGACCCCGATGGCTTCGCGCTCAACCGCGCGAGCCGTCGCAAGATCCTCCGGAAGATGGCGCGAGAGCTCGGCCTCGCCGAGACGGACCTGGTCGTCGACACGTCGCTCGCCCCCATGCGCGTCGGCGCGGCTGAAAAGCCCGACCCAGCTTCTCCGCGGCTCGACGAGATCGGGCACGTTTTGCCGCGCGCCGCTCATTTCGTCGGGCGTCGCGCGCTGTTGGACAAGCTCGCGCGCTGGGCGGGCGCGCCCGACGTGGATGACGTACGGGCGCCGCGGATCATCGCGGTGATCGGTATCGGAGGCGCAGGCAAGACGTCGCTCGTCGAGCGGTTTCTCACGAGCAGACCGCCGGCGCTCGTCTGGACCTTTTACGAGGATCCGCGCGCCGACTCGTTCTTCGATGCCGTCGTTTCTGCATTCGATACGACGGAGCGTACGGGCCGCGGGGCCTTGCTCGATCGAGCGACGGCGACGCTCGCGTCCCCGAGCCCGAAGTTGCTCGTTCTCGACGGTCTCGAAGCGATGCAATCGAGCGGAAACGACGGACGCGCGCGCGGAGAGCTGGACGACTCGCGATTGCGCCTGCTCCTTCGAAGAATCGTGCGCGGGCTCGGCAAGTGTCGCGCCCTCATCACGTCGCGCTTTCCTCTGGAGGATCTCACTGCGTGGGAGGGCGATGGATTCGAGACGGTTCCATTGGATGCGCTCAGCCGCGCGGAGGCTGCCGACGCGTTTGCGCAATGGGGCGTCCGTGGCTCGGGACGGTCCCTGTCGCCGCTTCAGGATGCCGCCGATGGTCACGCATTGACGGTCGGGGTGATTGGCTCCTACGTCTCTCGGGTATTGGGTGGTGACTCCTCGCGGTTCGAGGCCTTCGACCTCGCGGACGCGGCACGAGACACGGCGCTCGCGCGCCGGCTCGACAAGATCCTCCGCGACTATTCCGATAATCTCGGCGCCGTCGATCGCGACGTTCTATGCCGTGTCTGCGCCTTTCCGAGGGGCGCGTCCCTCGACGATCTCGTGAACATGGCGTCGGGCAGCGACGTCGTCGCCGGCTCCTTGAGCGGTCAATCACGGTCTTCGCTCGAGATGGCCGTGCGTAGGCTCGAAGCCGCCGGCCTCTTGTTCTCGGACGCGCACGGTGATCGCGCCTCGGCGCATCCGTTCGTGCGCGCACATTTCCAGGCGATGCTCGGCGGCGCCCACAGCGCGCTCCACGAAGCAGAGCGGGTGCGCCTCGCGGCGAGGCTCGACGCGCGGCCCAACGAGCCGCCTTCGTCCGCAGCCGAGCTCGATGCGCTCGAGGCACTGTTCGAGCACACGCTCTTCGCTGGGCACGTCGAGCAGGCATTCGAGCTCTACATGCAGCGTTTTTTCGGGTTCCGACATCTCGGGCTCGAGCTCGGCGAGCTCGCGAGGGGGCTACGCCTCGTGCGCGCCTTCGCGGAGCCGCCGCACGGCGCGGGAGCTGGAGATCCGCTGGGGCTCAGCGATCGATTGCCGCCTGGGATCCGCGCGAGGCTCGCCTACGAATGGGGCCTCTACGCCTCTGCCGGCGGGGATCTGCCGACCGCCATTCGCTGTTACGAGCGTCAAAACGACATGGCCGATCGATGGAACGACGGCGCCGCCAAGCTCACCGGTTTGCGGACGCTCGCCTATACGCATCGATTGCGAGACGAGCTCGACACCGCCGTCGCGCACGTCCAAGCGTCCATTCGAATGGCGCGAGAGCTCGATTATGTCGCGGGCCTCGCGCGGGGCCATGCGCTCTACGGCGCGTTGTTGACCGATACGGGTGCATTTGCTCGAGCGCGCGATCAGTTCGAAGAGGCGCGCGCGCTCGGCGATCATCCCGTCGCGCGGCGCGGGCTTTGGGAAGCGGAGCTCGCCGTCGGGATGGGCGAGCTCGATCGGGCGCAGACCGAAACGGCCGAAAATCTGCGCATCTGCGAAGATCTCCGCTGGACCGGCCACGCCGCGCAATGCAACCTCCTCCTCGGCCGGATTGCCCTCTTGCGGGGCGGTAGCGCCGACGGCGCGGTACCCCACCTCGAGTCCGCAAAGGCGTGGTGCCGCCAATCCGGCGAGGTCGAGACGGTGCTGCAGGCCTTGGATTTGGAGGCGTCTATCGCTCGGCGACTGGGACGAAAGGACCACGCGCGTACGCTCGAAACCAAGCGCGACGAGCTCGCAGAGCCGGGTGGATTCCGCCGTCCGCGCACCTGAGTCGCGCGACCCAGAGTGGGGTTGGCACGACCGGTCTCACGCCGTGCCTGCAGACCGGCTAGCGAGTATGCTGCGCGCCCCATGTCGGAACCCGTTCTGCCGAAACAAGCGCGCGTCGTCATCGTCGGAGGCGGCATCATCGGATGCTCGGTCGCCTATCACCTCGCGCACATGGGGTGGAAAGACGTCGTCCTCCTCGAGCGCGACCGGCTGACCTCGGGGACGACGTGGCACGCGGCGGGGCTCATCGTCACGTTCGGCTCGACGTCCGAGACGTCGACCGAGATGCGCAAATACACGCGTGACCTGTACTGCAAGCTCGAGGCCGAGACGGGGCTGTCGACGGGCTTCAAGCCGGTCGGCTTCATCGAGCTCGCGAGCGAGCCCGACCGCCTGGAGGAGTATCGGCGCGTCGCGGCGTTCAACCGCTATTGCGGTGTCGACGTGCACGAGATTTCCGCGGCGCAGGTAAAGGAGCTCTTCCCGCTCGCGAAGACGGACGACATCCTCGCGGGCTTCTACGTCGAGAAGGACGGCCAGGCGAACCCGGTCGACATCACCATGGCGCTCGCGAAGGGCGCGAAGCAGCAGGGCGCGACGATCATCGAGGGTGTGCCCGCCATCGGCATTTTGCAGGAGCGCGGGGTCGTCAAAGGCGTTCGCACCGCATACGGCGACATCCAGGCCGAATACGTCGTGAACTGCGCCGGCATGTGGGCGCGGCAGCTCGGCGCCATGGCGGGCGTGAACATCCCGAACCAGGCCGCAGAGCACTATTACCTCATCACGGACAAGGTCCCCGGCCTCGGCACCGTCCCGGTCATCGAAGATCCAGCGTCGCACGGGTACTACCGTGAAGAGGTAGGAGGCCTGATGATCGGCCTCTTCGAGCCGATTTGCGCGCCCTGGAAGGTGGGTGGCATCCCCGACGACTTCTCCTTCGGCGAGCTGTCGCCGGATTGGGATCGAATGGGGCCTTACGTTGAAAAGGCGATGCAGCGCGTTCCTGTGTCGCTCGAGGTCGGTGTCCGCAAGTTCTTCTGCGGGCCGGAGAGCTTCACGCCGGATTTGCAGCCGATCGTGGGCGAGGCGCCGGAGCTCAAGAACTACTTCGTGGCGGCCGGCCTCAACTCGATCGGCATTTTGACGGGCGGCGGCCTGGGCCGGGTGCTGGCGCATTGGATCGTCAATGGGCGGCCCGACGTCGACGTCACCGGCTTCAACATCGATCGACTCCACACCTATCAGGCAAACCCCGAATACCGCCGAACGCGTACGGTCGAGTCGCTGGGGATGGTCTACCAATGCCATTATCCCTACCGGTCGATGCAGACGGCACGCGGCGCGAAGCGCTCGGCGCTCCACGATAGGCTCGCCGGGCACGGCGCCTATTTCAAAGACGTGAGCGGCTGGGAAGGCGCCGATTGGTACGCGCCTCCGGGTGTCGAGGCGAAGGTCGACCTGTCGTGGAAGCGGGAGCCGTGGTTCGCCTATTGGGAGGCGGAGCACCACGCGACGCGCGAAGGCGTGATCCTGATGGATATGTCCTTCATGGCGAAGTTTTTGGTTCAGGGGCGAGACGCGGGGAAGATCCTCAATTACATCTCCGCGAACGAGGTCGACGGCCAAGCGGGCCAGATCACCTACACGCAATGGCTGAACGAGGGCGGCACGATCGAAGCCGATCTCACCGTCACGAAGCTCGACGACGAGCGCTATTGGGTCGTTGCGTCCGACACCGCTCACCGGCACGTCGCGACGTGGATGCGCCGCCACATCGGCGATGCACATGCGTTCGTCACCGACGTCACGTCCGGCTATGCGCAAATCAACGTTCAAGGCCCCGGCTCACGCGAGCTGCTCCAGAAGCTCACGACGGCCGACCTTTCGAATGAGGCGTTTCCCTTCCGGGCCGCGCGCGAGATCGATATCGGGTTTGCGCGCCTTCTCTGCGTGCGCATCACCTACCTCGGCGAGCTGGGCTACGAGCTGTACGTGCCGGCCGAGCAGGCGGTCCACGTCTACGACCGGATCGTCGAAGCCGGACAAAAGGTCGGGCTGCGCCACGCCGGCCTCAAAGCCCTGGCGAGCCTTCGAATGGAGAAAGGGTATCGCGATTACGGGCACGACATCGACAACACCGACTCCGTCCTCGAGGCGGGGCTCGGTTTCGCCGTCGACCTCAAGAAGCCGGGCGGCTTCTTGGGCAAAGAAGCCGTCCTCGCGAAGAAGGCGGCGGGGCCCCTCAAGCGGCGCATCGTTCAGGTCCTCGTGAAGGATCCGGAGGCGCTCCTTTTCCACGCCGAGGTCGTGCGCCGAAACGGTAAACCCATCGGTTACGTCCGCGCCGGCTCCTACGGTTTCACGCTGGGCGGCGCGGTCGGTTTGGTGATGGTCGAGGCGGGTGAGCCGATCGATGCGGCTTATTGCGACAAGGCAACCTGGGAGGTCGAGATCGCGGGCCGGGTATATCCCGCGATTGCCTCGATCAAGCCGCTGTACGATCCCGAGATGAAGCGCGTGAAGAGCTGATTGTTCAGCGCGTAGCTTATTTGGCAGTCGGGTCGGCGACGCGTCCCATGAAGAGGACCAGGCCGCTCGCCTTGTCGCGAATGAGGAACAAGAACGGGTGGTCGGCCTCGAAGGTACCGTACTTCGCGGCCGCCCCTTCGTCCTGCATGATGACCGCGGATGCGCCTGCGGCTTCCGTCCCTTGCTCGTCCACGCGGACGAAGGCCTTGTGAAAGACCTTCGAGATGAGGAGACGATCCTCGGCGACCGGCGGATCGGCCATCAAGGTGAAGTCGGCCTTCCCCCGGGTAAACGCGTCCTTCATTCCCATCTCGACGAGATCTTTGCCGACGTCGAGCGACTCCGCGGGACTGACCTCGAACTTCGGCAGGCTCACCGCGACTGGCATTTTGCTCATCGCCTTGTCGATGTCCGCGAGCTTCTTCGCGTCGAGCGACTTTTCGAGGGCGGGGAGGCCGTCGACGGCGTCGGGGATGATGATCGTCATCGCGAGCGCTTCGCCTTTGTACGGTAGCTCGACCGCCTTGAGCCCGTCCTTTTCGGCAAAGCGGAAATCCCCGCCATTGTGCATCGTCGGGACCTGCTTGGACTCGCTCTTGGAAATGTGGAACGCCGCATTCGACGTCGCGCCTTTCTCGAAGGGCTGTGCCCAATTGCCGAGGAAGTAGATCGCATTGACCAGGATGAGGCGCGTGTTCTCGTCCACGGCGCCCGGCGGGATGAGGTCCTTCACCCGGTGCGCGGTCTCCCCGTCGACCCATCCATTGACGCGAATGCGCGAAACATCGGGCGCCGTCTTGAAATCGACGAGCTCGAGCGGGGCGCCGTACGCATCTTTCGTTTGGTCGAGGAACGGCTGCTGGAACGTGTACGTCTTTTCGCCGAAGAGCTGGTTCGCGATGCGGAACGTGACCGGGCGCGAAGGGTCCTCGAGCATTCGCGTGAGGCGGCCCGACGTATCCATGACCTCCTTGGGCGCACCCTCGAGGTGCAAGACCTTCTTCATCTGCGCGGCGGTCTCGCCCTTCGCGCCGCCCCACGTCATCGCGAGCGCCGTGCTCAGGCTCGCAGGCGACCAGATGAGGTTGCCGGCCTTGGTCTGCAGCCGCTTGTAGTAGTCGAATCCGAACGCGTTGCTGCTGTCGGCGAGCTTCTTCACCGCGTCTGCCGCGGGCGGTGCGACGGGCGCAGTCGAAGAGGCCGAAGCGGAGGCCGCGGGCTCTGCGCTCGTCGTGGCCGGGGAGCGGCCCGACGCGGCCGGTGCGGCCGAGGTCGCGGCGGAGGTCGCCCCGTGCCCCGGCTCCGCCGAAATCGGCGCCGTCGCGCTCGAGGTCGAAGAGGTTTGAGGCGAACAGCCGAGGGAACCGACCAGGCCGAGGAGCGAAAGCAGAAGAGCGGAACGCATGCGGTGAGTATCTCCGTGGGTTGGTGCCGGGGGGCGTCGAGTAGCGCTTGTACGGACGAGGTCGGACAAGGATCCATCGTCGATAGGGGTGTCGAACCGCTCCGTAGGGAACGGCATGACCCAACGAGCGGCATCCAAGGTTTTCGTGGCTCTCGGGGCGCTCGGTGCCCTTACCGCCGTGCTGGCGGGCTGTAACGGCGGTGCCCAGACGAGCGCACCCGCCTCCCCTACTTCAACCGGAAACGGCCCGCGCGAGGTCGTTCGTGACTGCGCGGCCGGGCCGGCGACGGCGCTGGCCGACGACGATCGAAAGAGCGTGCTCGGGGAGCCCGGCATGGACCCCGAGATCGTGAAGCTCGCGCAGGCCGCGCTCACGTGTGACTGGGGAACCGGCGGGTTCATGTTTTCGTGCCAGGCGCTCAAAGATTATCAAAGCCAGCCACGGCTTCGCCTCTTCGAGTCGAAGCAGACGCTGGTGCGGATGCTCGAGGATCGCAACGAGCGCGTTCGATACCTCGGCGGCATGAAGCTCCAATTCGATTTCAAGACATCGGACAAAGAGCTCGCCCGCCGCCTCGTCACCGCCGCGCGAAAAGAGACCTCGCCCATCGTGGCTCGTCAGATCGGGGGCGCGCTCGCCGGCGTCGACTTCGAGGCAACCGGGATCTTCAGCGACGTAGAGGAGCTGACGAAGAGTCACCCGCTATTCGATTTCCGCGCTGGACTGGTGAGCCGCGCGCTTCGCCAACAATCGAGCTCGCGAGACGTGTTCAAGCTCACCGCGGAGCTCGCGAAGGACCCGAACCAGAACGTGGCGATGTCGGCGGTATCGTCGCTCGCGAGCGCCGCCAAGGACTTTCCGAACGACGTCTGTCCCGCGCTCGCGGCGGTGATGCGCTCGAGTCAGGAGAGCGTGGCTTCGAGCGCGACCATGCACGTCGGCACGATCGCGTGCGCGAGTCACCGCGATGCGTTCCTCGATGCGGCGGAGGCGCAGCTGTCGAGCCCGCGGATGTCACCGTTCGGCCTCGGACGTGCGCTCGAGAACACGTGCAAGGCGAGCGACGCCAATGGCGCGCAGAAGACCCGCTCCGCATCCGTCGCCGAACAGATCCTCAAGAACGACAAGAGCTTTCATGGCGCGCGTATCGACGCGATGAAAGCGATCCTCGCCTGCGAGCCGGCGCGCGGCGTACAGGTCGTGGCCGCGTACCAACACGACAAGGACGAAATGGTCCGCAATGCCGCGACCGACATGGTCAAAGGGCAGGCGATCCGCTGAAGGAACGACGACTGGGTTCAGGAGCGACGCGGGCGTGCCCAGCGACGAGCCGTAACGACCGATCCGGTGGTCGTCGAATCGACCTCGAGCTCATCCATCAATCGTCGAATCGCACCGAGGCCCGTTCCGAGGCCGTCCCGCGTCGAGTCTTCGGGCTTGAGTGGGCGGCCACGCGACCACCCGTCGGTGAGCGCGGCGTTGACGTCGATGAAGCCCGGACCCTCGTCGGCACATCGAAGCTCGATGCCGGCCTTGTCTTCGTGCAGAACGAATACGTCGAGCACGCCGCGCTTGCCGTGCCTCACCGCGTTCGACGCGAGCTCGGCGGCGCACAGCGCGATCTCTGCGGCATCTTGCACCGGCAGGCCGCAACCCATTGCCGCTTTGCGCGCGAGGTTCGCGCAGAGATAGCGGTCCCAGAGATCGCGACAGACGTGCGAACCCGCAACGACTCGCCTAGAGTGGCGCATGCGTTTCGCTCATCGGTCGAAGCCTTGCAAAGGCGAAAAAGCCAACGGCGATCGTGCCGTTGTCATCGATCGAGACGGCGTCGTCCTCCTCGCCGTGGTCGACGGCCTCGGGCATGGCCCCGCGGCGTCGCTCGCTGCTGACGCCGCGGAGCGCACCCTCGACGCGGCCAAGGTCGAGCTCTCGCTCGAGGAGCTGTTCAAGCTGGTCGACCGCGCGCTGCGCGGCACACGAGGTGCCGCCATGACCGCGCTCCGGATTGCGAAGGGCGAGCTGGAAGCTGCGGCGATCGGCAACGTCGGCTTTCGATCCACGGCGTCGGGTATCCCGCTCGTGTGGACGCCCGGCATCCTCGGCCAGACGCACCGGCCCCTGCGCGTGGGGCGCTGCGCCGCGCCGAAACACGGGCGACTGCTTCTCTTCTCCGACGGCATATCGTCCCGATTTCGGCTCGATTCGCTCGATACGAAATCGCCGGAGCGCGCGTGCGAAGAGCTCCTCGCTTCGCACGCACTACCCCACGACGATGCCACCGCTCTGATCATGGATCTCTGAGATCAACCCGCGGGCGCCGCGGCCCCTCCATTGGCCGGCGCCGCTGCCGCGCGCTTCGATTTGATGCAGTAGTCGAGGGCGTGCTGCAGATCGCGGCGAGGGACCATGACGCCGATGTCGACGCCGATCGCCACGAGGGTCTGCGCGACTGCGGGCTGGATACCACTGACGATGCACTCCGAGCCTAGCAGGCGCAGCGAGCTGCCGAGCTTGAGCAGACGATCCGCGGTGCTGGTATCGATCACCGCCACACCCGTCAGATCGATGACGACGTGGGTTGCCTGCGTGCGCACGACCTCGCCGAGGATCTTCTCGGACATCGCGGCGCCGCGCTGGGTGTCGACGATGCCGATGACGGGGACCGCGAGGATCCCCGGGCCGACCTCGAGCACGGGCGTCGACAATGCGTCGAGCGTCATGCGCAGTCGCTCGAGGAGCGCGCGGTTCTCCGCCTCGCGGGCGCGGATCTGCTCGGAGCGCGCTGCGAGTTTTTGCCTCGCCTCGCGCTCGCGCGTCATGTCGCGGAAGATCGCCACCGCCGAACCGTCGGCGAGCGGGCGCGCAGTCACGTCGAACAGCACCTCGTCGGCCGACGAGCGTCCACGCATGCGAACGGGCATCGACTCGATCGTCTCGCCGACGAGCGCCCGCGACAGGGGCAACTGCTCGTGCGCGACGAAGGCGCCGCCGCCGTCCGCGAAGAACCCGAAGCGCTGCGCCTTGGCCTCGGTCTTCGCGTCCTGGTGCGCCTCGAAGGCCCTCGTACCCGCCGGGTTCACGCGGACGGTGCCATCGGTCCTGGCGATGAAGATGCCGTGCGGCGAATGCTCGAAGACGACGTCCAAGAGCGCGTCCGTCTCGGCAATGGCCGCTTCGACGGTCGCAATTTCGGCCTCGACAGCCGCGAGCTCTGCCTCACTCATCGAACACCCTCCACCGGTGCGGCAGGTTTCGCCGCGCCATTCGATTGCCGTAAACAGGCGGCGAGCGCGCTCGCCAGATTGCGTTGCGGAGCGAGCGCCTCGAGCTGCACGCCGAGCGCGACGAGCGTCTGCGCGACCGCCGGCTGGATGCCCGAGACCATGCAGCGCGCGCCGAGGAGCTTCACCGCGCGTGCCAGGCGCGCGAGGTGATCGGCGGTCGTGGTGTCGAGCACCTCGACGCCGGTGACGTCGACGACGACCGAGTGCGCTTTGTCGCGAACGATCTCCGAAAGGAGCCGCTCGGCGACCAGGCTCGCGCGCTGCGTATCGACGAGGCCGATGATCGGCACGACGAGCACGCCTTTGGCGACGCGCAGGACGGGCGTCGCGAGCTCGTCCAATGCCGCGCGCAGACGCTCGATGAGGTGGCGGTGCTCTTCGTTCTTCTCGGTGAGCACCTGGTTCTGCGACTCCACGTCTTTTTCGGCGTGCACGCGCTCGCTGATGTCGCGAAAGATCGACACCGCGCCGCCCTTCGGCAACGGGCCGTAATGTGACCCGATGTGGATCGTGTTCACGCGCGGCGACACGACCGTCATCTCCTCGTAGCCCGGCGCCTTCTCGCCACGCATCACGCGCATCGAGCCGAGCTCTTGGACGGGGATCTTTTCGCCGGTGAGCGGATTGAAGAACCCCCAGGTGTTCTCCCAGTCCTTCTCGCCTTCGTCCGGCGTCTGGAACATCTTGATCGCGATCGGATTCAGGACGGACGAGCCATCCGGAGCCAGGATCACGACGCCGTCCTTCGCCTCGTGAAACAGCTCGTCGACGAGCTTCTTCTTTGCTTCGAGCTCCTGCCGCTTCGCGACGAGCCGCTGCTTGGCCTCCGCGAGGCGCTCCTCGGTGCTGGGCGTCCCTTGTTCCATCGTCACAGTCCCTCCTCCATCTCGTCTTCTCCCTCGTCCCGGACGACCCGCACTCCCAATTGATCGAGCGCGGACTCGAGCACCAGCGCCGTCTCCACGTGCTCCAATGCGAGCCCCATCGCCTCGAGCGTCATTGCGACGGTCGGGTCGAGACCGCACAGCACCGCTCGTACGCCCATCAGCCGCGCCGCCGCAGCCGTTCGTCCCAATGTCGCGCAGAGGTGGCTGTCGAGCATCGTCACGCCGGACGCATCGATGACCAGACCCTCCGCACCGTGATCGCGAATCGTATTCAGGAGCCTTTCTTCGAGCTCCTGGAGCTGCGTATCGCGGATGTCACCCTGCAGCGGGACGAGGAGCCGGCCCCATAGCGAAATAATCGGAATGGCGCTCGGCGCATTGAATGATTGCGGCGTGCTCGGATGCTCGATCCACTCGCCGTCCTCTTGTTCTAAAGGCGAATTCATGAATCCTCGTTCCCCTCAAAGGGGGATATCCGCTTCCACGATCGTCCCGGCGGGCGACGATTGAAGTGTGAACTTGGACGCGAGCCGCTTCACGCCGAAGAGCCCTCGACCGAGGCCGGTCTTGCTCTTGTAGGCGCCGCTGAGCACGGCGTCGGTATCGACAATACCCGGTCCCTGGTCCGACGCGCGGACCGAGAGGACGGGAGGGACGCGGTGCCTGGCAATGATTTCGATTTGGCCCTTCCCCGCGTACATGACGATGTTGCGAGCGAGCTCGCTGACCGCCGTGGAAGCGCGCTGCGCGCCGAACGCTCCGCCGCCGAGCTGCTGCGAGAGCTCGCGCGCGCGGAGCCGCGCCCGCGATACGTCCATCTCGCTCGCGACGATGATGCGCTCGCGCGTGGTCTCCGGCCGTTTACCGGTGATCTGCTCGAGCTCCATCAGCAGGGCCTGCTGTGACCCCGGCTCGACGAAGAGGCGCACGCTGGTCCGCAGCTCGTCGTAGACCCGATGTGGATCGTCCGACGTACTCGCCGCGGCACGCGCGCGACGGAGCATCGACTGCGCGAGCACCTCCGGCACGTAGCGAAGCAAGAGCTTCGAGACTTCAGCCAAAGGGCTGGTCATCGGAGCTCCCATTCACACACGATCGCCCACTTGCCGAGGACGCGATGCGAGCGCGAAATCGAGTCGACGAACGGCCGCTGCAACACAATGGCGGAGCGCACCGTTCGCAATGACGCGCCGCTTCTTACGATACTGCACACGAATGGCACTGCTGATTCGGGCCTCGGGTTCGAAGTGGCCCCACCCACTTTTCAAGCAATCGTCGTCACCAAGAAATCGACATCGTCACGCAATCGACTTCAGCAAGCAATCGGAACATCCGCAATCGAGCCGCGGAGGAAGTCGGGCGCTAGGCGCGAGCATCCAGGGTACGGACCCTACGGTTCCTCCGCCCAACTTTCAAGCTCTTTCACGAATGGCACTTGTCCCGATTCGAGTGCCTCGGCTCGCCCGCGGCGATTGATCTGCTGCGCAGAGCGGCATTTGTCGATCGCTTCCGTCGCGTGCGAGAAACACGGGCGTTCGCGCGGAGTTTTGGATCCCGACGTTATGGTCGGTCGTTTCTTCGAGGCGTGCTTTCGAGGATTGGTCGCGACGCCAAAATCTCGTCCGGTGACGAATGCGGACACCAATTCAGCGATATGGGTGCATAGCAACGATGTGTGATGCGAAAGTGGCGGGCAATGCGATCTCCGCCGACGCGGAACAGGTGCATCAGCTCGTCGACATTGCCAGCGCTCATGCACGCGGAGGCGGCACTGTCGGCGGTGCGGGGATAATAGGCGCAGGGACGGCCGAGGGGTTCACCGTTCTCGGCGGCGGAACCGTCGGAGGCGGGACGATTCGCGGACGAAACGGCGCCTGCACCCGCGGCAGATACGGCGGCGGGACGTACGGCGGCGGGACGATGTCCGGGGGAGGTACGGTCGCGGGCCGCGGGATCGACGGCGCCGGCGTCAACGGCGGCGGCGGGATGTTCGGCTCCGCCGGGAGCGGCTCGCGCGGCTCCTCGACGACGGGCGCCTCGGCGACCTCTTCCTCCTCTTCTTCCTCGGCTTCTTCTTCCTCGGCGGCTTCTTCCTCCTCGGTGGGCTCCTCCGCGACCGCCTCTTCCTCCTCTTCGACTGCAGAGACAGGCTCTGCGGTCGAGGGCTCCATCATTCCGCCCTCCCCACTCGTCTCGACGAGCTCGACGGTTCCCAGCTCGTCGGTATCGAACGTCTCGTCGTAGACCGTCTCCCAAGGTATCGATTCGGCCGTCGCGACGGCCTCGATCTCGACCGTCTCGGACGGCTGCTCGACCTCGGTCGCTTCTCCTTCTTCGTCGTCGGCGCTTTGACCGAACACCTCGCCGATCGCGACGGCGCAAAGCACCAACGCGCCGATCCCCGAGCCGAAGATCGCGAGGTCGATATGCGACGTCCGACGCTGATGCATGCGAATTTTCTCGCAAACGAAGTGCCAGCGCGCGGCTCGCGACGGGTGTCCCTCCTCGACGACCCGGGTCCGCGGTGATAGTGCCGTCCGCGCACGATGCCCCGCCGACAGGACCTCCGAAAAATCCTCATCATCGGCTCTGGTCCCATCGTTATCGGCCAGGCCTGCGAGTTCGACTACTCCGGTACGCAAGGCGCGAAGGCGCTGCGTGACGAGGGCTTCGAGACGGTTCTCGTCAACTCGAACCCTGCGACGATCATGACCGATCCGGAGCTCGCGCCTCGGACCTACGTCGAGCCGCTCGAGCCGCGGACGCTCCTTGCGATCGTCGAACGCGAGAAGCCGGACGCGATCCTCCCGACGCTCGGTGGGCAGACCGCGCTGAACCTCGCCCTCGCGCTCCACGACACGGGCAAGCTGCACGAGCTCGGCGTCGAGCTCATCGGCGCGAGCCCCGCCGCCATCCGAAAAGCAGAGGACCGGCGCCTCTTCAAAGAGGCGATGCACAAGATCGGTCTTTCGTGCGCTCGGAGCGGCTACGCGACGACGTTCGAGGAGGCGCTCCGAATCGTCGAGCACGGGACGGACGAGACCGGCGGCCCGACGGGCTATCCCGTCATCGTTCGCCCGAGCTTCACGCTCGGCGGCACCGGCGGCGGTATCGCGAAGGATCGCGTCGATCTCGAAGAGAAGCTCAAGTGGGCGCTCGATCAGAGCAAGGCGAGCGAGGTCCTGATCGAGGAGAGCATCCTCGGCTGGAAAGAGTTCGAGCTCGAGGTCATTCGCGACAAGAAGGACAACTTCATCGTCGTCTGCACGATCGAGAACATCGATCCGATGGGCGTACACACCGGTGACTCGATCACCGTGGCGCCGTCGATGACGCTCACCGACCGCGAATACCAGCGCCTGCGCAATGCGGCTCGCCGCGTGATGAGCGAGATCGGCGTCGAGACGGGCGGCTCCAACGTGCAATTCGCCGTTCACCCGACCAACGGCCGCGTGGTCGTCGTCGAGATGAACCCCCGCGTTTCGAGGTCGAGCGCGCTCGCGTCCAAAGCGACCGGTTATCCCATTGCGAAGATCGCCGCGAAGCTCGCAGTCGGCTACACGCTCGACGAGCTGAAGAACGACATCACCGGAACCAGCGCCGCGTTCGAGCCGACGATCGATTACGTCGTCGTGAAATGGCCTCGCTTCGCATTCGAGAAGTTCCCGGGAGCAGACCAGCGCCTCGGCACGCAAATGAAGAGCGTGGGCGAGGCGATGTCGATCGGCCGCACCTTCACCGAAGCGCTACAAAAAGCGGCGCGCTCGCTCGAGACGGGGCGCGACGGGCTGCAGTCGCTCGTCGGCGTCGCCGACTACGCGAGCCTCGCCCACGACCCGAACATCGGCCGCGACCTCGTCATGGAGGCACCGCGCGATCCCGTTCCTCCCTCGGAGCGCCGCCTGGAAGGAACCGCGCTTCGAGACACGCTCCTCGCGCTGTCTGCGACGCCGACCGCCGATCGCCTCTTCCACGTCGCGGACGCGATGCGCGCCGGCGTGAGCCCCGCCGAGCTCTACGACGCGACGAAGATCGACCCGTGGTTCCTGTCGCAGGTCGAGCGAATCGTAGAGGCCGAAAAGACCATTTCGTCGGCCACGCTCCAGGATCGCGCGGCGCTCTACGCGCTGAAGCGAATGGGGTTCAGCGATCGTCGAATCGCCGCGATCATCGCTCAATCCGGCGATCGAACGGTGACGGAGGCCTCGGTCCGCGCTGCACGGCTGACGCTCCGGGTCGTGCCGGTCTATGGGCGCGTCGACACCTGCGCCGCAGAGTTCGTCGCCCACACGCCGTATCTCTATTCGACCTACGAAGAGACGAGCGAGGCCGAGCCCTCCAATCGCAAGAAGGTCGTCATCCTGGGCGGCGGCCCGAACCGCATCGGCCAGGGGATCGAATTCGACTACTGCTGCGTCCACGCAGCCTTCGCGCTCCGCGCGGCCGGCGTCGAGACCGTGATGGTCAATTGCAACCCGGAGACCGTCTCGACCGATTACGACACGTCGGATCGCCTCTATTTCGAGCCGCTGACGCTCGAGGACGTGCTCGCCATCTGTGACGAAGAGCGAAAGAGCGGCCAGCTCCTCGGCGTCATCGTGCAATACGGCGGTCAGACGCCGCTCAAGCTCGCAAAAGGTCTCGCAGCCGCCGGGATTCCGATCCTCGGCACCAGCGCGGACGCAATCGATCGTGCGGAGGATCGCGGTCGATTCGAGGAGCTGCTGACGAAGCTCGATCTGAAGCGTCCCCGCGGCGGAATCGCGAAGGGCACGGCAGACGCGTTCCGCGTCGCGAAGGACATCGGCTATCCCGTCGTCGTCCGGCCGTCGTACGTGCTCGGCGGACGCGCCATGATGATCTGCCACGACGAGGCGGATCTGCGGACGTACGTGCACCTCGCCGTCGAAGCAGCACGTGAAGCGGGGACGCAGAACATCCTGCTCGACGAGTTCCTCCAGGACGCGATCGAGGTCGACGTCGACGCAATCGGCGACGGCAAAGACATCGTCATCGGCGGCGTGATGCAGCACATCGAGGAGGCGGGGATCCACTCCGGCGACTCCGCGAGCGTATTGCCGCCGCATTCGCTCCCGCCCGCCGTCATCGCGGAGATCGAGAGCCAGACGAAACGGCTCGGGTTGGAGCTCGGCGTCGTCGGCCTGATGAACGTGCAGTTCGCGGTAAAAGACGGCGAGGTATTCATCATCGAGGTGAATCCTCGTGCGTCGCGCACCGTGCCGTTCGTGTCGAAGGCGACGGGACGCCCGCTCGCGAAGCTCGCGGTGGAGCTGATGTTGGGCCGGACCCTGGCGGACCTCGACCTCACCAAAGCGGCTCACCGCCCCAAACACGTATCCATCAAAGAATCGGTCTTTCCCTTCACCAAGTTCCCCGGCGTGGATACGCAGCTCGGCCCCGAGATGCGCTCGACCGGCGAAGTCATGGGGATCGCCGAGACCTTGGCCGAGGCCTTCGGCAAATCTCAAATCGCTGCGGGCATCGTGCTCCCCTCGAAGGGAGAGGCGCTCATCACCGTGAAAGACGCCGACAAAGCCCACGTCTTGCCGCTCGCGACGAAGCTCGTCGCCCTGGGCTTTACGGTTGTAGCGACGCACGGGACGGCCGCCTCGCTGCGGGATGCGGGCGTCCCCGCGGTCGGCGTGAACAAGGTGCGCGAGGGCTCGCCTCACGTCGTCGACCGCATCAAGACGGGCAGCATTGCATTGGTGGTCAACACGACCATCGGCGCGAAGGCGATCCGCGACAGTTATTCGATCCGGCGGCAGTCGCTCCTCTCGAACGTGCCGCTCATTACGACGATCCCGGGAGCGTTCGCGTTCGTGGAGTCGATCGAGGCGAAGGTCGCGGCGGAGCCACGCGTCAAGAGCCTGCAGGAGTGGAACGCAGCCTCGCGACCGAGCTGAGCCCCCCAGCTGAGCTCGCCTAGGCCGGCGTCGCCCGCGAATCGCTCGAAGGTGGGCCCGAGGCGTCCGAAGCGGCGCGCGACGACTCCGTGAGCTGGGTGATCGAGCGCGCGAGCTTTGCCGGGTCGATCGGTTTGACCAATACGACGCCGAAGACCGCTCGCTCCTCGTCGGTCAGGCTGGACCGGCCCGTCACCGCGATGGCCGGCAACTTCGCGAATCGTGGCAACGCCCGGGCTTGGCGCACGAGATCGGCGCCGCTCATTCCCTCGAGCGTCAAATCGGTCACGATGATATCGAACGTCGAAGCCTCGAGCTCGGCAAGCGCCGACTCGGGGGTCGGGCATTCGGTGACGTCGAAACCCGTCATGCGCAAGAGCTCTGCGACGAGCGCTCGCGAATCATCGTGGTCTTCGACCAGCACCACCTTCGTGGTGCCGTCGCCCGACGCCTGCTCCATAACAATTTCCAAGCATGTGCCGGACCAGAGCAAACCGGCAGGAACGATTTGCGCAATCCCCTGCATGAACAGCAAAAAAATGCGCGGAGACCGATGGGGCGATCAGCTCGCTTTCGCCTCATCTGCCGCGCCGTTGTCACATGTTCGCCACGCAGCGAGACTATGAGCAGGCGCCATGGCTCGGATCGTCGTCATCGAAGACGAGCGGGATCTCCAGAAGGTCCTTGAGTTCAACCTGCGCCAGGCAGGACATGAGGTCGTCACGTCCCTGCGAGGGCGCGAGGGCCTCGAAATCGCACGCACCTCGCGGCCCGACCTCGTCCTGTTGGACCTGATGCTGCCCGATCTGTCGGGCACCGAGGTGTGCAAGACCCTCAAGAGCGATCCGCGTACGCGGGACATCGCCGTCATCATCCTCACCGCGAAAGGTGAGGAAATCGATCGTGTCGTCGGCTTCGAGATCGGGGCGGACGACTATGTCGTAAAACCGTTCAGCGTGCGCGAGCTGCTCCTTCGGATCGACGCCATCCTGCGGCGGGGGCGCCGCGAGACCACGCCGCCGCCGAGCGCACCGATAAGCTTCGGTCTTCTCCGACTCGATCGCGAAGCACACCGCGTTTGGATCGACACGACCGAGATCGAGCTGACGCCACTCGAGTTCAAGCTCCTCGTCACGCTCTACGATCGGAAGAACCGCGTGCAGACCCGCTCCGCGCTCTTGAACGACGTCTGGGGCATCGAAGCGGACGTCACGACCCGGACCGTCGACACCCACGTGAAGCGCCTGCGAGAGAAGCTCGGGATCGCGGGGGATTACATCGAAACGGTGCGCGGCGTCGGCTATCGATTCGCCGAGAAGCCGCCGGAAGTGGTGCGGTGAGGCTGGGGCTTCGCGCCAAGCTCTTCCTCGTTTCCGTCGCCGTGATCGCGGTGGCGGCGATCATCGCGGATCTCTGGCTTCGTTCGGAGATCAGCGCCGAAGTATCGAGTCGGGCCATCGACCGCATTCGGGGCCTCCTCTTCGTCGCGACGATCATCGCGCTCGCGCTCGCCGCGCTGATGACGAACCTCGCCGCCCATTTCATGTCGCGCGAGGTCCGCACATTGACGGACGTCGCGCGCCGGCTCTCGGCCGGAGAGCTGCAAGCCCGCACACGTGCGGCGGGCACCGACGACGCCGCGCAGCTCGGCAGGGCGCTCGACCGCCTCGCGAGCAGCCTCTCCGATGCGCTTCAGGACCTTCGTGCGGAGCGTGATCTCCTCGGGCGCGTGCTCGACGGAATGCGCGAGGGCGTGCTCCTCGTCGACAAAGAAGGGCGCGTCGCCCTCGCGAACCCTGCCCTGCGGGAGATGCTGCTGCTGGGCGCCCGGGTGCTCGGGAGACGTCCGCTCGAGCTCGTCCGAAGCCCCGAGCTGAAGCAGCTCCTCGACCGCGTGACCAGGGAGGCGGAGACTTCGTCCGCCGAAATGGAGGTCGGAGAGCTCAAGCCGCGACGGCTCTGGGTGCATGCGGCGCCGCTCGCCGGCCTCGGCGGAACGCTCGCCGTGTTCGTCGACGTCACCGACGTGCGCAGGCTCGAGAACATGCGCAAAGACTTCGTCGCGAACGTCAGCCACGAGCTTCGCACGCCGATCGCGACGGTGCTCTCGGCCGCCGAAACGCTCCGAAGCCCCGGCCTGAGCCCCGAGCTCGAGCGGGAATTTCTGGACATCATCGAGCGCAACGCGAGCCGCCTCCACCGGTTGGTGGAGGATTTGCTCGATCTGTCGAGGATCGAATCACGCGAGTTCAAGCTCAACCTGGAGCCGCTCCCGGTGCGCTCGGCCGTCGAACCGGTCGTATCCCTCTATCGGGAGCGTGCGGAGCAAAAGCACGTGCGGGTCTCCATCGAGGTCGCGGACGAGCTGAAAGTCCAAGCCGACGCTCGCGCCCTCGATACCGTGCTTTCGAACCTCGTCGACAATGCGCTGAAATACACATCCGAACGCTCGACCGTGACCATTTGCGGCAAAACGACCGACGCGTCGATTGCCATCTCGGTGAGTGACACCGGCCCCGGAATCGCGGCAAAACACCTGCCTCGGTTGTTCGAACGGTTCTATCGCGCAGACGCGGGCCGCTCGCGCGAGCTCGGTGGCACGGGCCTTGGGTTGTCGATCGTGAAGAACCTCACGGAAGCCATGGGCGGAACCGTCGAGGTCCAAAGCGACGTCGGCCATGGCTCGAGGTTCACCGTCTCTCTGCCGCGCGGCTGAACGCGGGAAACGAAGGCGCGCCATTACGCGCGCTCGGGCGGAGGTCTCACACGTCCGTCACCCAACCGTCACAGAGGATCCGCAGGGTACGCGCCAAAGCGGAAGGACCGAACCATGACTCGTTCGATCGCGATCGCGGCGCTGACTATGTCGATTGGGGCGACGTCCTGTGGCTCGAAGGGATCGAGCCTCATCAAGGTGGACGGATCGTCGACCGTCTTCCCCATCACCGAGGCGGTGGCGGAAGAGTTCAAAAAGAAGAACGGCAACGTCAACGTCACGGTGGGCATCTCCGGTACCGGCGGCGGCTTCAAGAAGTTCTGCGCCGGTGAGACGGACATCTCCGACGCCTCGCGGCCCATCAAGCCGACCGAGGTCGAGGCCTGCCAAAAGGGAGGTATCGAATACGTCGAGCTGCCGGTCGCCTACGACGGTATCGCGATCGTGGTCCACGCGAAGAACGATTGGGCGACGTCGATCACGACCGAGGAGCTGAAGAAGCTCTGGGAGCCCGAGGCGCAGGGCAAAATCACGAAGTGGAATCAACTGCGGCCGGAATGGCCCGACAAGGAGATTCACCTCTTCGGCGCCGGCGTCGACTCGGGCACCTACGATTACTTCACCGAGGCGATCGTCCACAAAGAACACTCCAGCCGCGGCGATTACACCTCGAGCGAAGACGACAACGTCCTCGTCCAGGGCATCGCCAACGACGAGCTCGCGCTCGGCTTCTTCGGGTTTGCCTATTACGAAGAGAACAAGGCCAAGCTGAAGCTCGTCCCCGTCGACGACGGCAAAGCCGACAACGGCGCAGGCGCGATTGCAGCTTCGCCCGAGACGATCCGCAACAGCACGTACCAGCCGCTCTCTCGCCCCATCTTCATCTACGTGTCGAAGAAGAGCCTCGAGCGGCCGGAGGTGGCGAGCTTCGGCAAGTTCTACCTCGAGCAGGCGACGACGCTCGTTCCGGAGGTCGGGTACGTGCCGTTGCAAGACAAGGCGTATTCACTCGCGACGGCACGGCTCGAGAAGAAGGTGACCGGCTCGCTCTTCGAAGGCAAAGGCTCGCAAGTCAACGTCTCCATCGAGCAAGTCTTGGAGAAGGCCAGCCAGTAGGCTCCATATGCCGAGCCAGAACGTCGCCCTTAGCCTGCACGCGCCGAGAGCCCGCTCCGAGCGCGTGATCGCGCGTGTGTTGCAGGCCTGCGGGTGGCTGTCGGTCCTGACCACGGCCGGCATCGTCGCGGTGCTCCTCTTCGAAGCATTGGGCTTCTTCCGCGAGGTGTCGGTCATCGACTTTTTGACCGATACGGAGTGGACCCCCCTCTTTGCCGACAAGCACTTCGGGATTTGGCCGCTCCTCTCCGGGACGCTGCTCACGACCATCATCGCGATTGCCGTCGCGCTGCCGCTCGGCCTCCTCGCTGCGATTTACCTCTCCGAGTTCGCGCGGCCCCGCGTCGCCGGCGTCCTGAAACCGGTTTTGGAGATGCTCGCCGGCGTCCCGACGGTGGTTTACGGCTATTTCGCGCTCACCCTCGTCACCCCGGCCCTGCAGCGGTTCGTGCCCGGGCTCTCCGGCTTCAATGCGCTCTCGCCCGGCATCGTCATGGGCATCATGATTCTGCCGATCATCGCGTCGCTTTCGGAGGACGCGATCACCGCTGTCCCCGCGAGCCTTCGTGAAGGTGCGTATGCGCTCGGCGGCACCAAGCTCGGCGCAGTATTCCGGGTCGTCTTGCCGTCGGCGTCGTCCGGCATCATCGCCGCCGTCATCCTCGGCGTGTCGCGCGCCATCGGTGAGACGATGATCGTCGCCATCGCGGCGGGCCAGCAGCCGCGCTTGACGGCGGACCCGCGCGTTCCGCTCGAAACGATGACCGCCTACATCGTGCAGGTGAGCCTCGGCGACACGCCGACCGGCACCCTCGAATACCGCACCATCTTCGCCGTCGGATTGAGCCTCTTCGTCATGACCTTGCTCCTCAATGCGGTCTCGCACCGAATGCGCGCGCGAATTCTCAAGGGAGGTGCGCTGTGACCTCCGTGAGCGCCGAGGCCGACACGGCGGCCCTCGCGATGCGAGCGTCGCAACCGCCCGTCGAGCTCGTCTCGGGGTCGAATGGCGGCGTCGAGCGCGCCTTCCGGGCGATCTGCCTGCTCGCGATTCTGCTGCCGCTCATGCTCCTCGTGTTGCTGTTCGGCGGCGCGCTGATCGAGGCGATTCCCCGGCTCAGCTGGGATTTTCTGACGTCGTATCCGTCGCGGCGCGCGGCCGCGGCCGGCATCCTTCCCGCGCTCGTCGGCAGTGCCGGCCTGATGCTCCTCACGGCGGTCATGGCCATTCCGGTCGGCCTCGGCGCGGCGATCTATCTCGAGGAGTACGCCAAGCCCGGAAAGGTCACCGCGCTCATCGAGCTCAACATCTCGAACCTGGCGGGTGTGCCGTCGATCATCTACGGCCTCCTCGGCCTCGAGGTTTTCGTTCGTGTGCTGAACCTGGGTCGCAGCCTCATCGCCGGCGCCGCGACGCTCGCGCTGCTGCTGTTGCCGATGGTGATCATGGCGTCGCGCGAAGCGCTCCGGACGGTGCCGCGGTCGCTGCGCGAGGCGTGCTTCGCGCTCGGCGCGGACCGCTGGCAGACGCTGCGCCAGGTCGTCCTTCCGATGTGCATGCCGGGCGTGCTGACGGGTGTGATCCTATCGCTGGCGCGGGCTATCGGCGAAACCGCCCCGCTCATCACCATCGGGGCGCTGACGTACGTCGCATTCCTGCCGGACTCGATCGACAGCCCGTTCACCGCTCTGCCGATTCAAATCTTCAATTGGGTCTCGCGCCCGCAACCCGAATTCCACATCAATGCGGCGGCCGGGATCGTCGTTCTGCTCGCATTGATGCTCATGATGAACGGAGCCGCGATTTGGCTCCGAACGCGGCTGCGACGCCGCATCTATTGGTGATCATGGACGCGGCTCAATCGACGACTGAAAAAATGCGCGCGGAGAACATCCACGCGTGGTTCGGCCCGACGCACGCCCTGAAGGGCGTGACCATGTCGATCGTCGACCGCCAGGTGACGGCCATCATCGGGCCGTCAGGCTGCGGAAAATCGACCTTCGTTCGCTGCTTGAACCGGATGCACGAGGTCGTTCCGGGCGCGCGCGTCGAGGGCAAGGTCCTCCTCGACGGGCAGAATATCTACGGCACGCGCATCAACCCGGTGCGCGTTCGCCGGCACGTTGGAATGGTGTTCCAGAAGCCCAATCCGTTCCCGACCATGACCATTCGGGAGAATGTCCTCGCCGGTCTTCGCCTCAATGGGCAATCGAGCTCCGACCCGGAGCACGTGGTCGAGACGGCGCTCAAGCAGGCGGCGCTTTGGGAGGAGGTCAAGGACACCCTCGGCAAGTCCGGCTCCAGCCTCTCCGGTGGTCAACAACAGCGCCTCTGCATTGCCCGCGCGCTCGCCCTCGAGCCCGACGTCCTCCTCATGGATGAGCCGTGCTCCGCGCTCGATCCCATCGCGACCGCCCGCATCGAAGAGCTCGTCCACGAGCTGAGCTCGAAGTACACGATCGTCATCGTCACCCACAACATGCAGCAAGCCGCGCGTGTCGCGGACTTCACCGCGTTCTTCTATCAGGGGGAGATTGTGGAATACGGCGAAACGGACGTAATCTTCACACGCCCACAAAATCAACGTACCGAGGATTACATCACCGGACGGTTCGGATGACACGGCTGCATACCGACAAAGAGTACGAGGCAGAGCTCACGAAGCTCCGCGAAGGACTGCTCCTGATGGGCGGTCGCGTCGAGGAGATGATCGCGAACAGCATTCGCGCCCTCGTCGAGCGCGACAGCGATCTCGCCCGCCGGACGATGGACGCGGACCACCAGGTGAACCGCGCCGAGGTCGACACGGACGAGCTGTGCCTGCGCATCCTCGCGCGCCGCCAGCCGGTCGCGTCGGATCTCCGATTCATCACCATCGCATTGAAGCTCGTGACCGATCTCGAGCGCATCGGGGATGTCTGCGTGAACATCTGCGAGCGCGCGATCGAGCTGAACGAGGAGCCTCCGCTGAAGTCGCTCGCCGACATGCCCAAGATGACGGAGACGATCCAGGCGATGGTGCACGACGCGCTCGACGCGTTCGTCGCGGACGACCCGGAGATGGCCCAAGAGGTGATCGACCGCGACCGAATGGTCGACGCCTACTATGCCGAAACGTTTCGCGCGCTTTTGACCTACATGATCGAAGACCCGCGCAACATCTCGCGGGCGATGAGCCTGCAAGCCGTGGCGAAGCACCTCGAGCGCATCGGCGACCACGCGACCAACCTCGCGGAAATGGTGGTGTTCATGGTGCAAGGCACAGACATCCGCCACACCGGCCGCAAGCGAGACAAACAAGCCGTCTGACGCCGCCCGAGGGCATCGCGTAGGATGCCCCGCATGAGCCGGTCGTCCTCCTCGGCGAGCGGCGTGACCGCCGTCAAACGAGCCAGGGCGGAGCTCGAGGCGCAGGACGCACGTGCCCACGCGGCGCGCATCGCGAAGCTGTCGGCGATCCCGGTGATCGGATGGCTCTCGTTCCTTCCGCTGGATTTCATCCTGACGGCGCTGATGTATCCCGCCTCGATGGGGGTGGTCGTCAGCGTGCGCGCCTCGGTCGGCGTGTTGCTGTTCGGAATGCAGCGGCTGATCCAGAAGCGACCGCCGCAAACGGCCCACGCGGTGGACATGCTCCTATCCGCGATGATGGCCATTCTCTGCGGGGCCATCGGCGTGATTGCCTGTTATTCCGGCGGCCTCGCGAGCGTGCACGGCGCCGGCGCGATGATCGTCATGTCGGCGCCGTCGTTCGTAGAGCTGCCCTATCGTCGCGGCGCGCGGGTCGCATTCGTGGGTTGGCTCGGCTTTTTGATAACCACCATTGTCACCCAGGGGGCGCGCGGACTGTTGCATTCGGAGCTCGTCGACCCGCGGATCTCCGTCGTGTACGGCGGTTATCTCCTGCTGCTCTTCGCGATGGGGACGATCGCGGTCGCGGGCGGGCACCTCGGGCACCGGCTGCGCCAGCAGGTCTACGAATCGCGCAGCATCGGCCGGTACAAGCTGAAGAAGCTTCTCGGCCGCGGCGGGATGGGTGAGGTCTGGGCCGCCTACCATCAAGGCCTGCGCCGTGACGTCGCGCTCAAGATCCTTCGCGACGCGGGGCCGCGCTCGGTCTCACGCTTCGAGCGCGAGGTGCAAGCGCTCGCGGATCTGCGACACCCCAATACGGTGCGCGTCTTCGACTATGGTGCAACGGACGACGGGCTTCTCTATTATGCAATGGAGCTGCTCGCGGGCGTGGACCTCGCCGAATTGGTGAGAAAGTCGGGCCCACTCCCCCCGGGCCGGGCGGTCCACCTCCTGTTGCAGGCCGCGCGGGCGCTCGCCGAGGCGCACGACAAAGGAATGGTTCACCGCGACATGAAGCCCGAGAACCTCTTCATCGCGAATGCGGGTGGTGAGGTCGATTTCGTCAAAGTGCTCGACTTTGGAATCGTGCGTCTCGAAAAAGAGGGGACGGAGACGCTCACACAGCAAGGTCAGCTCGCCGGGACACCTGCGTTCATGGCGCCGGAGGTCGGGCGTGGGTCGGATGCCGACACGCGCAGCGACGTGTATTCGCTGGGCGCAGTCCTCTATTGCTTGTTGACCGGCGCGCCGCCGTTCGACGGAAAAGGCAGCGCAGCGATGATCGCCGCGCACCAATCGGAGCCGGTCGTGCCGCCGAGCCTGCGAATGACGAGCGAGCTGCCCGTCGACGTGGAGGCGGTCGTGCTCGCATGTCTCGCGAAAGACCCCGACGTGCGCCCTCGGGACGCCGGAGCGCTTGCGGACGCGCTCGCGGCGACCGACGTCGCCCGGAGATGGAGGCCGGAAGAAGGAACGGCCGAGCCCGAATCGCTATCGACCCAGGTCGGCGAGCCGTTCACGTCGTCGGAGGGTGACAGCAGCGATCAGAAGACGCGCCGGCTGGCCCGACCATGAGCTCGGTCAGACCGTGAGCGTCAATCGGCGGAAGGCTTGAGCTCGTCGGCGGTTCGGAGCGCCGTCTCGACCGCGCGCCGGACGAGCTGCTCGTTGCGCCGGCCTTCGAGGCCGAGCACGCGCTCGAGCGAGCCGCGCCGTTCCGTGGCGCGACCCACCATGTGATCGAAGCACGCGTCGTCGAAGAAGCGCGCCGGGTAAGGGTTCTCGAAGCAGATCGCGTCGAACACGCTCGGCTCGGTCGACACCGCCGCGAGCACGGCGAGATCGAGGTGCAGCTTGGGGCGCGGCGCTAGGGCGAGCGCGCGGAGGATGGCGCGACGGCCGGACCGCGCGGCGTCGAGGTACCACGTCTCGGCGAGGGCGCGCCGGTCGCTCGCGACCTCGAGCGCGCGGATGAACACGAGGACGCGCGCGAGCTCTTCGAGGGAGCTTCCGCGAAGGAGCCACGCGAGATCGTTGGCGATCAAGAACTCGCGGCCCTCGTCGGAGACCGTCCACGAAGGATCGCGAACGCTCGAAGCCACCGACGAGAAATGCGCGGCCAGATCGTCGAGCGACGTTCCCTCGAGCACGTCTGCGAGCCATTGTTTGGCGGGCCCGGCGAGCTCACGAATCAATGCGATCTTCAGCGGCATGATGGAGCCGGCCTCGGCCGGGGTGAAATCGCTGGCGCGCGAAGGAAGCCAATCATCTCGAGCAGAAACCCGATCCTAGCCACGGGGACGGTGAGGTGTCACGCGCTCGAATCGAGGGGTCCAGGCCGCAGAAAGTGAGGCACATCCCCACGGTGCCCCGCCATTTGGCCGCGCATTCATTGTTGGGTGTGGCCGATTAAGACATTCCCATTGAGGCGCTCGTGCGCGACGCGCGAACGAGAGGACGCAGCGAGCCGCCACGAAAGAAT
This sequence comes from Polyangiaceae bacterium, assembly GCA_013361525.1. Lineage (GTDB taxonomy): Bacteria > Myxococcota_A > Polyangia > Polyangiales > Polyangiaceae > Xiheicaenibacterium. Next base: position 141,861 of record JABFXY010000027.1, read on the forward strand.
TTCATCGAGGGAAGAAGCAATTCGATGCGACCTCGACTATGGGTAGAACGCGCTACGCTGTCCTGTCGCGTCAATGGGGACCATGAGGCAATCGCAACCGTTCGTGGATCGGGCGCATCCCGCAATCGCCGGGGCTCGCGTGCTGGTCGTCGACGACGACCCCGGCACCTGCGAGCTGCTCGAGACCATGTTGAAAGGATTGGGATACGAGACGGTGACTGCGCAAAGCGGCCCGGAAGCCCTCGATGCCCTGAAGGATCCGTTCGACGTCGTCCTGAGCGATATCCGCATGGGCGAAATGGATGGCGTCGAGCTCTGCGAGAAGATTCACGCCGAATGGCCCGGGCTGCCCGTGGTCATGATCACGGGATTCAGCAGCTTCGAGACGGCGGTCGCCTCGTTGCGCGCGGGTGCTTACGACTTCCTCACGAAGCCGGTCGACCGTGAAATCCTCGCGGCCTGCGTCGCCCGCGCCGCCAAAGCGCGCCAGCTGGACCGCGAGATCCGCCGATTGAAGCGCGAGGTGGGCGGCAGTACGCCGATCCCCGGCGCAGTAGGGGCAAGCCCCGCGATGAAACAGGTCTACGACTTGGTCGATCGCGTGGCGCCGACAGATGCGAGCGTCCTGATCCACGGCGAGACCGGCACCGGCAAGGAGCTGGTCGCGCGCGCGATTCATGCGCGTGGCCCGCGCGCGCACGGTCCATTCGTCGCGCTCAACTGCGCCGCGGTGCCGGCGCTCCTGCTCGAAAGCGAGCTGTTCGGTCACGCGCGCGGCGCGTTCACCGACGCGAAGGCGTCGCGCGACGGCCTCTTCGTCGCTGCGAACGGCGGCACGATCTTTCTCGATGAAATCGGCGAGCTGCCGCTCGAGCTGCAGGTGAAGCTTCTTCGCGTCTTACAGGACCACCGCGTGCGGCCGCTCGGCTCGACCCACGAGGTGAGCTTCGACGCGCGCCTCATCACGGCGACGCACCGCGACCTCGAGACCGAGGTGCACGAGCATCGGTTCCGCGAGGACCTTTATTACCGCATCAACGTCGTCACGATTCACGTACCGCCGCTTCGCGAGCGGGGGACCGACGTGCTGGCGATCGCACAGCACATCCTGCATCAGCGCGGCGGGCCGGAAGCGCCGAGCCTGTCGCCGTCCGTGGCCGAACGACTGCTCTCGTACGAATGGCCGGGCAACGTCCGCGAGCTCGAAAATTGTATCGAGCGCGCGCTTGCGCTCGCTCGGTTCGATCAGCTCACGGTGCAGGATCTGCCGGAGAAGATGCACACACACCGCGCCCAACAGCTCGTCGTCGACGCGACGTCGCCGACCGAGCTGGTGACGATCGACGAGCTCGAGCGCCGCTACATCCAGCGGGTGCTCAGCCTCGTCGGCGGCAACAAGACGCGCGCGGCGCGCATCCTTGGCCTCGATCGGCGCACCCTGTATCGCAAGCTCGAGGCGCCCGGCGAGCAGGCAGAATGACCGGGGCGACCAGGCTCGGAGCTGTCACCTTGGCCGAGGTGATTCGCCCCGAACGCTCGTAACTTCCGGGAAATTGATCGACGCGCCCGGCTTTTGCATCGCTGAGTCAGCGATGCGACCGAACGATCCGCGCGGGGAAGCGGCGCCGAAGACCCGGAGGGTCTATTCGACGGCCCAAGAGGTCGCTTCGCACCTGCAGCGACGGCGGCCGGAGATCATTCGCGATTGGGAGCAACGTGTGCTCGCCGACCCGGAGGTACCCGAGGCGCGGGGCCTGACGCGGCCGGCATTACGCGATCACATCCCGCAGGTCTTGGACGCGCTCATCGCGGAGCTCTCCTCGTCGTCGCCGACGCCTTCGGACGGCGGGCGGCTCGCGAACCTTGCCACGGAGGAGCACGCGCACGAGCGGTTCGAGCAACGTTACACGCTCGAATCGGCGATCCGCGAATGGTCGCTCTTTCGATCGGCGATCATCAAAGCTTGGTACGACGGCGGCCTCTATCCGCACCCGAGCCTGGTGATGCGGATGCACGCGGCGATCGACAATGGCATTCGCCTCGCGGCGACGACGATCCACACGGCCGCGCAGGCCGAGCTCGCCGAGAGTGAGGAGAAGCTGCGCGAACAGATGGCCTTCCAGGATCGATTCATGGCGATCCTCGGGCACGATCTGCGCACGCCGCTCAACGCGGTTTCGATGGGCGTGACGTTCCTGCTCAAACACGCAGACTTACCTGAAGGGCACGCGAGTCTGCTTCGAAGAGCGGCGTCGAGCGCGGCGCGCATGGCCCGGATGATCAATGACGTCCTCGACCTCGCGCGGACGCGCATTGGGCAGAAATTCCCGATCGAGCCGGTGGACGCGACGGATCTGGGAACGGTCTGCGAAAGCGTCGTCGACGAGTTTCGTGCCGCAAAGCCCGAGCGCGGGATCGAGGTCGAGACCACCGGAACGCTCGTGGGCAACTGGGATCCCGATCGATTGCATCAGGCGATAGCCAACCTCATCGGCAACGCGATCGATTACAGCCCGCCCGAATCGATCGTCAAAGTCTGCCTCGCCGAGGACGCAGGGTCGGCCGTGATCTCGGTGACCAACCAAGGTCCGCCGATCCCGGCGGAGCTCCTCGAGCACATCTTCGATCCGTACCGGCGCCAGCAGCAGAACGGCGCGATGACGTCGCGCGGGCTCGGTCTCGGCATGTTCATCGTCAAAGGGATTATCGACGCCCACGGCGGCAGCGTGGACATTCGAAGCAGCGACGTCGAAGGAACGCGGGTCGAGCTGCGCCTGCCGAAGCCTTAAGAACCACGGGAAACGGGAGCGTTCGCGAAGTAGAATTCGTCCCGTCCCGAATGGCCGTTCGATCCCTTCCCGTCCTCGAGGTCGCGCCGCGCAGGCTTCCGCTCGCGGACGCTGCGCGCCCGATCGATCGCGCGTGCAGACCCATCTATGCAGTGTGGGAGCTCACGCTGCGCTGCGACTTGTCGTGCGTGCATTGCGGCTCGCGCGCGAAGAAAGCTCGCCCTGACGAGCTCACGACCACCGAAGCGCTCGATCTGGTGCGCCAGATGGCGGAGCTCGGCGTCCGCGAGGTGTCGCTCATCGGCGGGGAGGCGTACCTGCGGGACGACTTTCTCGACATCGTGCGCGCGGTGCGCGCGGCCGGCATGATGGCGAGCCTGACGACGGGCGGGCTCGGCGTCGATCGAGCAATGGCCGCGGCCGCGTTCGATGCGGGCCTTCAAGCAGCGTCGGTATCGGTCGACGGACTGCCCGCGACGCACGACGCGATTCGAGGTGTGCTGGGCAGCTACGACGCGGCGCTGCGCGCGCTCGATGCATTTCGCGAAGCGGGTATCCGAATTACGGCGAATACCCAGCTTCATCGAGCGAACCTGACGGAGCTCGAGCCGCTGTTCGAAGAGCTCGCGCGCGCCCAGATCCGCGGCTGGCAAATTCAGATCACCGTTGCGATGGGCCGAGCCGCGGAGCTCGACGATCTGCTGCTCGAGCCATTCCAAATGTTGGAGCTCATGCCGGCGCTCGCGCGCATCAAAACCCGCGCGGACGAGCTCGGCGTCCTCGTTTGGCCGGGCAACAACGTCGGCTATTTCGGTCCCTACGAAACCGATCTTCGCGGCGCGCAGCCGCTCGGTCACACGAGCTCGTGCGGCGCGGGGCGCTCGACGCTGGGCATCGAGTCGAACGGCGACATCAAGGGATGCCCGTCATTGCCGACTGCCGAATATGTCGGCGGCAATGTTCGCTCGGATTCGCTCCGTGCGATTTGGGAGCGCGCCGATGCGCTCCGCTTCACGCGCGATCGGACTTCGAACGAGCTCTGGGGATTTTGCGCGGGTTGTTATTACCGAGACGAATGCAAAGCAGGCTGCTCATGGACGAGCCACAGCTTGTTCGGCAGGCGCGGCAACAATCCCTTTTGCCATCACCGAGCATTGGAGCTGCTCGCGCGCGGCGAGCGTGAACGAGTGCGTCGGTTCGAACGGCCCGCGGGCCTACCGTTCGATCACGGCCGATACGAAATCGAGCTCGAACCTTGGCCCGCAGACGAGCTCGAGCAAGCG
>JABFXY010000093.1 GCA_013361525.1 Polyangiaceae bacterium
TGGGGCGGTCGCGCGGCGGCGGCGCGGCGGCAGCGGCGGTGGGGCGGTCGCGGCGGCATCGCAGCGACGGCGGCGCTTTCCAGCGTCGCGGACTCGCCCCCTTCACGATCGTGGGCGGACCGATCCCCGGGGGCTCGCTCCCACCACCTCAACTTCTGTCCGGGGCCCCTGCCGGAGCGAGGTCACCCATTACAATCATGCTGCCAATTCCCACCAATCCCGCGTCACTGGCAGCAAGCTCGCACCATTACGTCGACATCGTTGCGTCAATGGCCAGGTACCACGCGCCTGGCGGACGCACCGGCGGACCGATCCGGGGGGCCTGATTCCCAGCACCCCCACTTCAGTCCGCGCCCCCCGCCCCCGCGCAGGGCACGCGCCCAGCGGGCCGACGCCATTACCGCCTCATTCACCGAGGCAGGCAGAACTTATCGTCGCTTCCGCTGAACGCGATCGGAATACATTGCGAAAGCTCCGCCGGGCACTCGTCGGGTGAGTCGCATCGATCGCTGCAAATACCGCCGCAAACGCCGCCCTCGACGCATAGGCTCGAGGCGCAATCGTTCTCGCCCAGGCACGGCGCGCCGACGCCGGCGGTTCCGCGGTCACCGGTTACGCAGCACGGAACGGCGAAATCCGCCGTGCCTTGGTTTTCGCAGCGTTGGTCGTCGGCGCAATCGTAGTTCGTGAAGCAGTCGGCCGCACCGATGTCGCTGCAGGCCTCGATAGCGCCGCCCATCCCTTCCGGGGCGCCGCCCTCCGGACAACCGCCGCCGCCGCCGTCACTCACCGCCCCGCCGGCCCCGCCATTCGGAGCTTCGCCGCCATTGCCGCCACCGCCCTGCGCCGGCGAGCCGCCGGGGTTGCCTCCGCCGGACGCGCCCGTCCCGCCGGAATCGCCGCACGCCACGACCATCGCAAGAACCGAAAATCCAAGGAGAATCCGCATATCGAAACGTTCACCCGGTTGAAGGTCTGGAATCGGTCGGAGCGTACCGCAGGTCGGCCGGGGGAACAGAGCTTGACAGGGAAAACGCCATGCCAATGTTCCGGCTACCAACGACGAGACGTCCCGAGCGAACGGGCTGATCCTTCGCAGGGCTCTCATCGAAACACGCAATCGCGCTCGATCGCGATTGCACCACAACCTCGCGATTGCTCGTGCGCCCGCGTCTTTGCGGCGTCGGCGCGAAGGCATCGCACCACGCGTGAACGCCGCTTCACGGGGCGCACTGGCACGCATCCATGGCAGGTGACCCATGCTCAATCCGTTTTTCGATCTCACTGACCACTTCCGCTGGATCGGCGCGCTCGAGCGCCAAATGGATCGCGCATTCGTATCGGGCGGACGCGACGAATCGCGCTCTTGGTTCGTCATGCGCGACGCCGGCGATGCGCTGATTCTGCGCGCGGATCTTCCGGGCTTTACCGAAAAGGATCTCGAGATAACGCTCGAGAACGACGTCCTCACCCTGCGCGCCGAGGGACACAAGCGAGCATTCGAGGGCTACAAGACCGTCCGCACCGAACGCGCGAAGCTCGGGTTCTCGAGGCAAATCGAGCTGCCCGTTCGTGTGGACTCCGATGGAGTCGTCGCGACGCTGAAAGACGGTGTGCTCGAGCTGAAGCTACCGAAGGCGGTCGAGGCGAGGCAGCGCCGCATTCCCATCATCGGCGCCAAAAACGAAACCGTTTCCTGAGATCGGCGAGGAGAAATACGATCATGCAACCGCAAACCATCAACGGCCGACAATCCACCACGTTCCAAGGCAATGGCGCCGCCGCCAAAACGTCGGAGCGCGAGACCACGCGACAAGCACGCACCGTCACACCGCCGATCGACGTCCTCGAGAATGCCAATGAGTGGCTCGTCTTCGCGGACCTCCCCGGCGTCAGCGCCGATTCGCTCAACCTCTCCCTCGAGAAGGACACGCTCACCCTGACGGCCGAGCGAAAGTCCGACATCGTCGACCGGTCGGTCGTCTACAAGCGCGCCTTCTTCATTCCGAACGAGATCGACCCCGACAAGATCGAGGCGAAGCTCGAAGACGGCGTCCTCACGCTGCGTTTGCCGCGCCGCGACTCGATGAAGCCGCGCACGATCGCAGTAAAGGCAGGGTGACGCACGTCACCGCGGTGGACCGGGCTTTGATACGTTCGCCGTGTGCAAGCCCGGCGCCGGCTCCGATGTGCCCTCGTTCTCGCCCTGACGGCGATCGGCTGCTCGAGCCCCGAGCGGCCGGTCGCCCAATCCTCTGAAGCTGCGCCTATCGTTGAAGCAACCGCCAGCGCCGCGCCCGAAGCACCGAAGCCGGACCCCGCGCGCCTGGTCGACGTGACCTATCACCCCGCGAACGATTCTTGGGAGGTGCAATGGCGCTTCTCCGAGCCAGCGGCAAAGATCCTGTTCGACCGGCGAAAGTCGGCCAAGCGCAATGGCGTTTGGACCGCAGGTGAAGGGCTGCGCTGGGTGGTGGAGGGATCGAACGAGCTGCTCGTGCCGATCGACGCCAAACCCACCAAGGTCTTTTCGGCGCGATTCGCCACCAACGACGAACAACTCGGGCGCTCTCCGCCCCAGAACATCCGCTTCACCGACGGCGGACGCCTCTTGTTCACGTCGCAGCTGGGCGTTCACGCCATCGCCTGCGAAAACAACGGCCGTTGTGACCGGCGCGACGTCGGTGGTGCGCGCGTCTGGCGCTTCCACACGGATACCGACTGGTCCTTAAGGGTCCTGGGCTCCGCAGCGAAAGGGCAGCTAGAGTGGGCCGAGCCAGCCGGGGATTTACGCGGCACCTATCTCTATGTCGGCAAGCTCGACCCCGTCGCGAACGACGGCGTGCGCTTTCTCGTCGATCCGGCAATCCCCACCTGGCTCGCCGACGAGACGAAACGACGAGTCCCCGCCCTGTTGAAGTTCTACGCCGAGAAAACGGCCATCAAGCCCGACTTCGAGCCGATGGTGTTCGTTTCTCGCAGCCGGACGGGAGAGGCAATCGGCGACGTCAACGGCCGGGTGTTACCCGGTTTGCTCCAGCTCGAGGCCATCGGGCAAAAATGGGACACGGCGAGCGGGCAGCTCAAGGGCCAATGGTTCGAGCTCGTCGCGCACGAGTCTTTCCATCTATGGAACGCGCAGCTCGCGCGCCGCGACGAAAACGCCGCCAATGAGTGGCTGAGCGAGGGCTCCGCCGTCTACGCCGGAAGCGAAGCGCTTCTTTCGGAGGGGCTCGTCGATCAAAAGAGCAACGACCGCCATATCGTCTCGTCGTCCAATCGCTGCATGGCAAACCTCAAAGGTCCGATCTTCGACGAGGGCGCCGCTGCGAGCTTCTATTCATGCGGTGCGGTCGTGCAATTCCTCATCGACCGCAAGCTCGCGAAGTCGGGGGGCGCCTTCGGCCTCCTCGCCGCGACGTTCGCGCAGGCGAAAACGCGCGGCTCGTACTGCACGAAAGATTACCTCGCCCTGCTCGAAGAGCGCGCCGCCGACCCTGTGTTCGTCCGCGACTTGCGAACTTGGATCGAAAAGGGCTTCGCCGAAGATCGTGCCGTCTTTCTCCAGCGGATGCTGAAGGGCGCGGGCCTATCGACCTCGATCATTCCGCCAAAGAAGGGCACGAACGACGCCCCTACGTTGCGCTTGGATTGACGCTTTTACGGCGAAGCCGAATGAGGTTGTCACGATGAAGCGCGGAGCCGCGCATCATCGATCGAACGAGGGCGAAATGGTCGTCGGCGATGTCGTCGATCTCTGCGTGGTCGATCGCGAAGATCGTCGCGCCCGCCCCCGCGACAACCGCATACGACGATAGCGCGCTCGAAAACGCCGCTCCGTCGAGGACGATCTGCCCAGGCCCGAACGTCCCCCGAATGAAGGGCGCAATGCGACGCTCGACATGCACCGTCCCCCGCATGACGAGGAGCAGCCGCTCCCTGGAGGTGCCGGGCGGGATGACAAGCTCCCCCGCGGCGGGCGTCAAGATCTCCCCACGTGCCGCGACCTCGGCGATCGACTGCACCGTGGCGGTATCGAAATGCTTCAATCGGCGGAGCATGACGACGCGGCTCACGATATCCGAGTCCGCCGCCGGCGCACTCGACTGCGACGTTTGGTCGAAGCCCCCTGTCGGCGCAAAGCTCAGAACGAGCTCGTGAAGCCCGGTCGCGACGAAGCGCCGCGCAGCCGCCGTGAAGTCGGGGAAATCCTCCAGAATCTCGAGCCACCGTGGGTAATGCAGCTCGAGCACGTGGCTGTCCTTCGTGGCGACGGCGGTCCACACGCAGGGCCGGCCGATGTTGAGATCGACGATGCCGATCAGCGAATTCGCGTCGAAGACCAGGTCGTCACGATCGGGCGCGTGCATTCGCACCTCGCCGGAGGCGATGTAATAGGCATATTGCGGGCGATCACCTTGCTCGAACAAGACGTCTCCCGCTTTGACGTGCCTGTCCCGCAGCATCTGGGCGAGCCTGTGCGCTGCCTCCGCCGGGGGTTTGACCGGGAAGAAGGCGCGCAGAAACAGCTCGCGCTCGATCCATTGTCGCTGCTCCGTCGGCAACCCGACATTGCTGTCATGCATGGGAGAGCTCCAATCTCGGGACGAAGCGCTCGCGGCCGAGGCGCATGAGCTCCGGCCGGCGCTCGACCTCCTGGCGCGCGAGGGTCACGAGCTCCGGCAGGCCGGCTTCGGTCGCATAGGCTGCGGCGAGGGCGGCGAGGAGCGGGTCGTCGTTGCGAATCAGTCGCTTTACGGCCTCGTCGTGACCGATCGGGGCAAGCGCAGCTCGCTCCGTCTCGATGATCTCTTTGGAGCGACGCACTCGTTCCTGGGGGTCCAATTCGTCCACGACCACGCGCAAGAGCGATCGAACGAGGGCCTCGTCGATCGTCAGCAGGTCGAGGAACTCGAGTGCCGTCGCGCGCGCGCGTTTGTCCCCGCGCACGACGGCATAATGCACACTCTCGATGTCCTCGTTGCGATGCGCGAGCTGCAAGAATCGGAACGAGATCTCGAGCTCGGTCGCAATGCGATCGCGCAATAGCCCGACCAAAACGTCGGCTACCGGGCTGTCTCCCTCCGCGCGCGGGTACGAGCTCGCGCGCTCCGGTGACGCCGGGCGCGGAGCGGAGTCCGCGACCGGCGACGGCGGCACCTTCCGCTCGATTGCGAGCGTCAGCTCGAAGAGGCGGAGATACTCGGTCAATTGAAGCTCCGCGTGACGCTCGAACCGCTTTCGATCGAACTTGAGACGCCCGACGACACCATTTCGCGCATCCGTCGAAAGCCGACCCAGCGCGCGCAAGATCCTGTATCGGAGCGAATCACTCGTTTCGGCGTCGAGCCGCTCCGACAGCAGGTCGACTGCCTCTTGCGTTCCGAAGGCTGCCACTGCGCGGGGCAACTGCCTTTGCAATCGCTCGGGCACCGACGGATCGGCAAATGCGTCACGGAGCGCGTCGAACCCGGCTGTGCCGAGCGACACCAGCGCCGTGCGATATTGGCTTCGCCCCTCGCGAATGGCCAGGTGCTCGACGACGTAAGAGGCGAGTGACGTCGTGCGGGTGCGCTGAATCGCGGACGCCGCAGACGGTCCGAGCGGGCGGCGCCCAGGCTCGCGGTGCACGACGTCGACGACCACGTCGGACCACCGATCGTCGCCGTGCTCGCCGATGACATCGAGGAGCGCGCGGCGGAGCTGGCTGCCCTCGCTCGTGGTGTCCCCAATCATCGCGACGATACGGGCATCCGTATGCGGATCGGGCGCCTCGACCGCGAGAAAAAAGGCTGCATAGGCGCGGACCTTCGGGTCCGAATCGTCCAGCGCCATCTCCGCGGCTTCGCGCCTTCCAGCCGCCGCCAATGCGCGAACCGCTTCGGCGCGCACGCCCGCCTCGGGATGGCCGAGCAGGCGCTCGGCGAGCGGCTGAAAATCGCGGCGCGGCTCGTTCGCGAACACGTCGAGCGCGCGCTCCAGCACGATTGGCGACTCGTGATAGAGGATCAGCGCGGGCAACAGGCGCCGTCGCTTCGTCGTCGCGAGCAAGTCAATCGCAGCAATCACCTGCGCTTCGTCGGTGCTCGCGAGCGACTCCATGATTGTCTCGACGCTCGACAAATCGAGCTCGTGCGTCCCGTCGGGGAGCTCACCGCGCGCGAGCGCTCTGCGGAAGACATCGAGGTACGGCGAACGAATCGCGATCGCGGTCCCCACCCAGGCGAGCGACAGCCCCGCAATGATGATCCCGAGGGTCTGCGCATCCCCGAGACCGAACATCGACAGCGCCACGATCGACGCGGCGGCGACAGCCTGCGCGCCGCGCCCAATCAACGTCTCGATGAGACGCTTTGCCCGATCGCGCGTCTCGACCGGAAGCGGCAGGAGCAACAGCTCCGTCGTCACGCGGTGCAAGCTATGGCGAAGGGAGCCGTCGGTTCCCTTCAGCGCGAGGGTCATTGCGAAGGCCCCGGTGATCACGACACCGACGCCGCCGGTGAGGAGCAACACCGGAAATACCAGCAACGTCGTCGTCACCCCGAGCCTGCGAACGAGCGGCCCGGCAATGAAGACCTGCACCACGAGCGCCACCGCGTTCTGCACGGCGTAAAACACACCGAGGAACATGCCGAGCTTGTCGGGGCCCAGCATTCGAGCGGCGCTCGATTTGAAGAGGTAATCGGCGAGCAACACCGTCGCGGTGGCAATCGCGACCAGCCCCCCGACGAGCGCCACATAACGGTCCGAGCGCAACAGCTCGATATCGGTGAGCCCGGAGAACGCGCGCGTCGGCGAGCGATCTTCGGCGTCGATTCCTTCGGCAGCTGGAATGGCCGTCACGACCACACCCGCAACGAGGAACATCCCGGCGCTCGCAAGGAGCAGCGACGTGGGTGTTATCGACCGAAGGAGCAGCGCTGCCGTCGTCGCGCCGAGGGTCGCCCCGGCTACGCCGCCTGCAGCCATCGGACCGAACAACCGTTTGCCTTGCGCGACCGTGAAGAGCTGCCCCGCGAAGAGCCAAAACTGAAGCGTCAGAATCGTCCCGATGACGCCCGTCGCGACATACAGCACGAACACCGTCGGGGGCGTCGGCTCGCGCAGGTAGAGCAGGACGACGGCGTACGCGCAGATCCCCAGCGTCGCGACGAACCCCGCGCGGCGTCCGAATCGCTTCGACATCGCCGACGAAAGCGCGCCCGCGAACAGCGAAAGCACCGCGAGCAGCACGTACACCCAAGCGAGGCGCGAAGGCGGCAGCTTCGACAAAAAGAGCGTATCCCGCGCCGTCTCCAGGATCGTATGCGCGCCCGTCAAGAGCGCGAGGATGGCGCTCGTCGACGCGAGCACACGCCCCTCCCCCTCCCTCAGGTCCACGATCCTTCGCAGCATCCGTTCCCGAGCGTTCTCGCACGCCCGGGCCCCTTTTGCCGCTGTTTTCCTTCGTTGCTCCCCCCTCGCTTGCGAGGGGGGTCGGGGGGGAGAAATAGCAGCGCGAACACATCCAGTAGCGCCGCGGTCCCTTTTCCAGCAAACCTTGGGAAATGGCTACCGTGTCAGCCAACATCGACGACCGCGGCATCGTCCGGCGCCTCCGAAACAGCCTCTACGTCTTCGGCGTCGCGCTCGCCCTCGTCGCCGGCCTCGCCGCCGCCGACGCATCGTGGGCGTTCTTCCTCATCGCCGCGCTCCCCTTCTGGGGCGCGTTCTCCCTCGCGTACCAAGGCCTCTTCAAAACGTGAACCTTCATGGCCGCGCAGGGTCTGCGCGACATGGGTGAAGGAACCGAGCGCATCGCCAACCCCGAGGAGGCGACGAAGCTTCGTGCGCGCGCGCGGAGCTTGAATTGGTTGACGACGGTTTCGGCGTTGGTGGCGACTGGGTTGTTGGTGATCGCTTCGAGGTGAACGACCGCAACTGCGGACCCGAGACCTCAGCACACATCCCGCGCCGGCACATAACGTCTCAACATTAAGGTCCGCGCCCACACACCCATACAATCCAGATTCAGACGCCCTGCCCTGTAGTTACGAGCAACGTGACAGCGCGGCCACAAAATCGTCCATAGGTCGAATTTCGATTGTTCGTCACTTTGCCGGTGCGTAGTGTGCGCCGTTATGCAGCGACTGATCGCGAGCACGCGCTCACGTTTGTTCTTGGCATTTGTCGTTACGCTCAGCTCCCTGGCATGGCTGTCGTGCGGAGAGAGCGAGTCGGACGGCGAGTCCGTCGGGAGTACCGAGCAGGCGACGACGTGTCGATGGGTCGATCTCACGGCGTCGATAGCCGGCGGAGTGCCAACAAACGGGTCGGAGACCTTTAGCCCACCAATGACCCTCCAACTCCCCGCGAGGGTTGGTGGTTCAGCACCTTGGCCAGCCGTCATTGACGCGATTACTTTCTCATTCGTACTTGCAGCGGGCGGCACCGACACGTGCACCTACCTTCATGCGGTTGAGGAGTCCTACGCGCTGGACCACTGCGCCTCCGGGCGAGTTGCTGGGGACCTGATCGAAATAGCTTCTGCCTCGCTCGCGATCTCGTCCACGAGCAGCGAAGCTTATGCATCGGCAAACCTTCAGGAATATGGCTGTGTCGTAAACTGCCTGCAAGCCGACGACTTCGACCCCTGCACCATCGATTTCTGCGACCCGGTCACGGGCGCGGTAACGCACAGCGAGTGCATTCCCAATGACCCGACGGTCACCACGACGATTGAGGACTCGCTGTCCGCGCTCTATTCCGGGCCGAACGCAGTCCAAACGGGCGTCGCGCCGGCGACAATCGACGGGCTGAGAGCGGCGGCGATCGTCGGCTATGTGACTGGACCGGGCGGCGCGCCAATGAGGGACGCTACGGTCACGATTGTTGGTCACCTGGAATATGGCGAGACGAGGACCGACATCAACGGCCGCTTCACCATGGTGGTCAATGGCGGAGGGCCACTAACCGCGTCGGTCGCCGCCGCCGGTTTCCTCACGTCGCAACGCACCGTGGACGTGCCGTGGCAGCGGTACGCGCATGCTGACGCCATCGAGCTCGTGCCCCTCGACACGATTGCTACCGAGATCGATCTTCAACAGCTAGAAAACGAGACCGACGTCGCGGTCGCGGTAGGCAGTCCGAGTTTGGATAACAGCGGGAGCCGCCAGGCGGTCGTGATGTTCTCCCCCGGTACGACGGCGACGCTCGAAGGCGTTCCGGGCGTTCCGGGGGGCGTCGTCGATGCTCCCACGCTCACAATGCGCCTCACGGAGTACACCGTGGGGGATACCGGCCCAGCGCGGATGCCGGCAAACCTTCCCCCAACCAGCGCATACACTTATGCCGTTGAGATAGGAGCCGACGAGGCTATCGACGCGGGGGCTACTGGTATCGTGCTCAGCGAACCAGTCAGCCTCTTCGTCGACAACTTCATCCAGTTTCCGGTGGGCGCCATCGTGCCGGTCGGCGTCTACGATCGCGAGCGCGGTGTCTGGGTTCCGAAGGTCAACGGCTCGATCATCAAAATCGTGCCCGGGGGCGGCGGTGTAGCCGCCATCGACCTCGATGACGACGGCGCCAGCGAGAGCGACGAAACGTTGGAGGAGTACGGTCTCTCGGTCGAGGAACGCACCGCTCTGGCTGAACGCTATGCCCCGGGGGTCGAGCTCATGCACGCGGAGCTCTCGCACTTCACCCCGGTCGATTTGAATTTGGCATCGAGGTTCCCCAACTCCGCATGCGTCCCGTTGCATTGCGACCCAAATGACCCGGAATTTGCGGTGCGCGCAGAGGACGAAAATCCGTGCACGAGGTCGGGGTCGATCATCGAATGCACGACCCAGGTTCTCGGTGAATCCGCTCCAATCGAGGGAACGGAACATACGCTGCACTACCAAAGCAACCGTACGCTGGGTGGCTCCACCCGTTCCGTTACCGTTCCCATTTCTGGACCGTCGCTGCCTGTCGATTTGCTCGAGATCCATGCCAGGCTGTACGTTGCCGATCAAGAAATCGCGGCGCACTTCGCCTGCCCGTGTGAGACCGACGCGTTTGCAACGTTGACCTGGGACGGCAACGACACGCTCGGCCGCCCGCTAACCGGGCGACAGCCGGCTACCGTTGTCCTCGAGTACGTCTACCAGATCTCGTATTCGGAACCGCTCGGTAGCGGAAGTGGCGGCGGCAGCGTGGACTTCAACGAGTCAGCATTCGGACTCTGGTCCGGTCCTGGACAATTCAGCCGCGTCGGAAGAGATCGGGGTCGAATCCGAATAGCGACACAGACCGCGCTGGGCGGATGGCAGAATGGCTCCAATGCGCTGGGGCGGTTCTCGATGGATGTCGTGCACAGCTACGACACGCTGTCGAACACTCTCCATCGCGGCGATGGAACGCGTCGTTCTGCCAACAACAAGAACCTCCGAGTGGTGCGCGAACATAGCGTGTTTAACGCGACTGGAGCGACGGCCATTGCGACGCTGTCAGACGGTCGCCCCGTCCTGAGCACGGTGTACGGAAGCCGGATTGTCGTTCAAAACGCCAACGGAACGGACACGATCCTCGCACAACACGACGGTTCGAGCATCTACTCCGGTCTTCCGTGTCCCGACGGGCAGCCGGCCTCCAGCTCCTGTCATGTCGCCGGAATCGCGCACATCGCAGTCGGGCGCGACGACGCGATCTATACGGGTGGGTTCGGACGCGTACTTCGCATCAAGGATGGGATCGTTACCCTTCTGGCCGGCGGGATTTATAATGCAGGAGCGTCGACTGGCGATGGCATTCTGGCGCGCGACGCGCGCGTGAATGTCAGCGCGCTCGCCGTCGCGCCCGACGGTTCGGTCTACATCGGAGACAGCTGCGCGATCCGTCGAATCAACGCCGACGCGGCGAATCCAATCATCAACACAGTCGCAGGCACCCTGGGGCAATGCGGAGCGGGTACCAATCTTGTGGCTGCGTCGCAGACGCAGTTTGCGAATATTCTCGATCTTGCGTTTGCGCCTGATGGGTCACTGTATGTTCTTCAAACGGGGAGCCCATCTTACGTCCTCCGCCGCATACGCCCTGACGGGGTTGTCGAAGGTATCGCTGGTTACGGCGTGGGCGGCCCCGCAGAGGGGGCGGATGCCGCGGCAACGAGCATCGGTAACGCCGATCAGGTAGCCGTTGGTCCGGACGGAGTCGTATACATCCGGCAAACCTTCGTCGGCAGCTCCGCGATTCGCTCGATTTCTCCGGCCGGAACCATGCGTACAATCGCGGGACTGGTCGGCTGCATTCCTGCTACAGACGAATGCGGGCTCGTTTCACGGACGACCGCGCAACGAGTCGGGGACGCCAAGAACCTCCACCTAACGCCCAGTGGTAACCTCCGCGCATACACCGCAAATTTTGTTTACGATCTCGAACCGGATCTCCCCCCTCACGGCAAGGGCGGGTACCTCATCGCGGACGAGGATGGCAGGACCGTCTACCGGTTCGATGCGGATGGCCGGCACCTCGACACAACTGATGCTGAGACGAAGGCTGTGCTCTACAGGATGGGATATGATCCCGCCGGGCGGCTCACGAGCATTACCGACGTCGATCTTCTCTCCACCACGGTTGAACGCTCCGCGTCCGGAAAGGCGACGGCGATCGTGGGGCCCTACGGGCATCGCACCACGCTGACGATTGGGGCGAACAACGTCCTCACCGATATTCAGGACCCGAACGGTGCGGCGTGGCACGCCACTTATGAGCCAAACGGTCTCATGAAGACGTGGACGAACCGCAACAGCCACACAACCGAGTTTTGGTGGACTCCCGAAGGGCGGCTCGACCAGCACAAACATCCCGGTAACGGCGTCATGACGTTCGACCGGACAATCCTGAAACGCGGTCATGAAGTTCTGGAGACCACGCCCCTCGGACGAGAGACGACCTATCGCTTGGAATACCTGCCCAGCGGTGACGCAGTGCGGACGGTGATCAACGCTGCTGGTCAGGTCACAACGTCGACGCATGCAAAGGATCGGTCGGTCCATCTCGTGTCTCCAGATGGGACGGTCGTCGACCAGCGGACGGATTCTGATCAGCGCTGGGGAATGGAGTCGCTGATTCCGAAGCGCACGGTCACTACGCTGCCAAGTGGCAAGAAGCGCACAATCGACGCTACGCGGTCGTTTACGGGATGGTTCGCAGCCAATCCATTCGATTTCGATACTCGCACAGAGACGGTCGCCATCAACGGGCGCACGTGGACCACAACGCTCGATAGGACTGGGACGGACGCGATTGAGACGACGACCTCGCCTCTGGGGCGGAGCGCCCAGACCGCATTCGACGAGACCGGTCGCGTCATAAGGGTCGAGCAGCCTGGTTTGTACCCAGTGCATTACGAATACGACGCCGACGGCCGGCTCTGGCACACTTCGCAGGGCGACCGGCATCAATACGCGGGCTTCGGTAGCGATGGGCTCCTGCAGACGACGACGGACGCAATCGGTCGGACGACGACCCTTCGGCGGGATCTCAATGGACGTGTTTGGTCGGTCGAGCGTCCCGACACGCTCGAGGCATTTCTCGACTACGACGGCGAGGGCGCTCTAACTGGCGTGACGCCCGCGGGCACCCCAAAGCATAGCTTCGAGTTCGGGCTGACGGAGCAACTGGAAACGTACGAGCCACCCGCGATCGGGGGCTGGGACCCCAAGACCACGTACGTCTACAATACTGATAAGCAACTCACGACAGCGAAGCTCCCTGGCACGGACATCGTAGTGGAGTACGACCTAGCTGGTCGGCCGTGGAGGACCACATTCAATGGTGGGTTGATCCACGCGGTGTACGATCCAACAACCGGGCAGCTCACGAGCCTGACTGGCCCGATGGGCGTGAACCTGGGCTTCGGCTACGACGGTTCGATCGTCACGTCCACGACGTTCACCGGCGCCGTCACCGGAAGCGTCAGCTGGACACTCGACGGCAGCGCCACGGTTCCGTCGAACTTCTCGATCGTTAGTGAAACTGTCAGCGGCGCGAACGGTTCGGATACCACGTCGTTCCAATATGACAATGATGGACTGCTAACGGAGGCGACGCTAGGAACAACGCTCACGCTCAAGCGGGAAGCAACCAGCGGACGCGTCTTCGAGGCGAACTCCGGTAAGGTATCCGAGACGTTCACCTACAATGGGTATGGCGAGCTTGAGAGCAAGTCGACGAGTGTCAATGGCGCGGAGGTTCTGCGGCTTACCTATCTTCAGCGCGATGATTTGGGGCGGATCGTCGAGGTCGAAGAGATCGGTGGAACCTCCGGCATCCGAGAATATAAATATGACTCCGTCGGTCGGCTCGAGCTCGTCTGGGTCGATGGTAACAAGTCCGAGACCTATGGATACGACGACAACGGGAATCGGCGCTTTGCTTCGACAGGCTTCGGAACCGTCAATTGTGACTTCGATGACCAGGATCGAGCCGTCAGCTGTGACAACGGCGTTGTCTATGGATTCACCGAGAACGGTGATCTCGAGCTCGTGCAGGATCCCGCTCAGCCGCGCGACGCCGAATTCGCATACGATGCTCTCGGCAATCTCCGGACGGCATGGACCAGCGACGGACGACGGATCGACTACCTCGTCGACGGGCGAGGCCGCAGGGTAGAGAAGAGGGTCAACGGAGTCGTCGAGCGCCGCTGGCTTTGGCGCGGACAGCTCCAGCCGGTGGCCGAGCTCGACGGAAGCAACAACGTCGTCGCGCGGTACGTGTATGCCGGCGGCATCAACGCACCGGAACTGATCGTCACAAGTGGGGCGACGTACCGGCTGATCAAGGATCACCTCGGCAGCGTGCGCATGGTGGTCGACGTCGACACGGGCAACGTAATGCAGGAACTGCAATACGACTCGTACGGCCGCGTGCTCTTCGACTCGACCCCTGGGTTCCAGCCCTTTGGCTTCGCGGGCGGGATCTATGATCATCACACTGGGCTGGTGCGCTTCGGCGCGAGGGACTACGATGCCGTCAGCGGTCGGTGGACCACGAAGGACCTGACTCGGTTCGCGGGAGGTGACAATCTTTACGCCTACGCTGGCGATGACCCCGTAAATCTCGTCGATCTCACCGGCGCAGCGCCCACGCGGGAAGAGTTGACGTGGCTTGCTGGCTGGTTCGGTGTCGGCAACACCGCAGAGATGATCAACGAGCGGGATTTGGCGATCGAGGCCATATCGCACGCGGACGTTGAGAAAGCCGCGTGCCATGCCGCCGCCGCGATGTCCGCAAGCGTCGCCGCGGTGGTTGAAGTTGGCATGCTGGCTGCCTCCGGCGGCGGCGGAGGCTCCAGAGGTGGTGGTGGTGGTGGTGGACGAGGTGGAAACCAGTTCCGAGGCCCCGATCCGGAGGCCATCGGGCCGCACACACGGTTCAGAACCGACGCGAAAGGAGTGACCACTTATGAAACATACGATTTCCCGTCCCCAGGACTCGGAAAGAGAGTGGACGCCGTAGGGCCGCCGCACGGAGGTGTGCCGACTCCTCACACAGTTGAAACTGCTCGACATGCGAATCCGAAGAATCCGACACAATTTGGCTATCGTGAGAGCAGGCCCCGGCCCTCTTTCCCCGAAGAGATCCCCACAAGGAGACCCTGATGCCTCCCCCCGAGTCCGTCCTTAGTCAGCTCGAGGATTTTCGCCAATGGGCAGAGGGCGGTCCCAGGGCTGAAGATGTAACATTGCTCGACTACGTTGGCTTTGTTGCTACGCCCGATAGTCTCTTCGCATTTGCTGCTCTATTTTTCCCTGAGCTTGCCGTTTACAAGGGTCGCCGCTTCCTTAGGGCGGGGTTCTCTGTTGAGCTTTATGAGGCGTGGGCAAACAAGGGGCATACGGAGGAGGAAATTCAGCGCGTCCTAAATCATGTGCACATATCTACAATTCTGCAGCATGGGCCAATTAGCGATGTGCTCGCATGCGAGGCGGCCAATACTATCTCACAAATATGGCAGCGGACGCTTGGTCCCGACGGACTTACGATCGAGGCAGTTGGCTCTCGATACGATGACTTGGCGGTAACTTTTTACGAGACACGGCCGGCTACGTAGCCGCCTGGCTCGCTCGCTTCGAGGTAACCGTCCACATTCGGCCGTAGCTGCCGCGCGTCAACGCGCAGCGGCTACGTCGGAAAGTGAACGGGTACGTTCCTTTGACGAACATCCCGCCACGCTGCCCGACCGGTCGCGGCGCGGCGTCTACGATCGACGGAAGTCCACGCCGGAGGGGTTACCGAGCAGGACGCTGGCGCCAGGGGGACGGCGCCTGACCCTCAGCCCTACTTCGCCGTGTAGCGACATCACCCTATGAACAAGACGCGCGCACCGTGCCGATGCGCGCGCGTCTCTACGCCTCCAGGACTGGCTCACGCGTGGCGGTGATCGAGCGGATCGAACGCTCTCGTCGTGATCCCGCGCCCGCCCCCCCCGCATCACACGGGCGTCGGGTCCGGCGCGGGCTCCGGCGTGCGCTTCTTGGCCGAGCTTCTGCGCCGGCGCTCGTACGCGGACGCGACCTTCCGCGCGGTGGCGGGATCGTTTCGATAGATGAATCGAGTGGCGCTTCGCACCAAATTCACACGCTGCAAGAGCAACGCAAGCAACCGGTTCCGGTTCGCCATCGCCTCGGCCTGCTCCTTGGTGGGCTTCGCGCCGCCGGCAGGGCGCTCGCGCAGGCTGGTCGCCAGGGAGCGCGCCTCCCCCGTCCAACCCGACTCGAACTCGGGCACGCCCTCGAGCTCGGCTCTGTATTTGGCCGCGAGCCCGGCGTAGTCCGAGAGCTCGGCAGCGAGGGCGTCGATCGAGTCGGGTGTGTCCGCATGCGCCCCACGGACAGCTTCGAGCTGCGCGTCCTTATCGTCCTCGACGCCGTCGTCGAACAGCCACGCGAGGCACGCGTCGAGCTCGCTGACCAGGAACCGCGCGCGGTCGACGTCGTCGACGCTCGCCCGAGCCGCGGTCGACAAGAGCAGCTGCGTCTGGGCGCTCTGCACGAGCTCGACCAGGGCGAGGATCTCCTGCCCGGTGTTGGAACGGATCTTCTTGCCGGCTCGGTCGAGGCCGGGACGCACGACAACGTCCCCGTCCGTGATGGTCTTCCAGTGCTCGGAGAAGAACGACGCGACGTCCACCGCCTCCCCGATGACGACGTGCAATGGAACGCTGATGGCCACGGCATCCGGCGTGACCTCCGCGAGCTCCTTCTTGAAATATTCCCCCGTCAGCTTCTTCGCCATTCGAGTCCCTCCCTTAACCGTGAGTGCGTGAAACGCGGTTACCCTGTTTCGCTCAATCCCGGTCGCGAGCGCAAGTCACGACGGCTCTATCGCTGCGTTTTCCCCGGCGCGGCATCGACGGATCGCAGGCGAGCGGCTGCGCGATGCGACCGCCGCCGCTGCCGCTCGTACCCCGAGGTAACCTTCACAAGGATGTCGGGATGGTCGCGAAAGACGTATCTCGCGGCAGCCCGAACGTGCGTGACACGCCGGGCCAGCATCTCGATCAGTCGATTCCGCGGCTCCAACGTTCGAGCTCTCGATGCGACGGTCCGCGCCCGGTCGGCGGACATGCGCTTCAGCGCCTCAACGATCGCCTCGATGTCTGTGATGAGCTCCACGCTGAAGTCGGGGATCGCCAGGAGCTTCTTTTGGTGCTTGCGTGCGAGGCCCGCGCAGACGGCGAGGTCATGGATGAGCGCGCCGCGGCTGCGATCGCGCCGCGAGCCCGCCGATTTCAGGCCCTTGAGCACGCTCGCGTCCGCCAATCCCCACGTCAGTGTCGCGCTCACGCTGCGGAGGAGCGCTCTCGCCTTCGCCGTCGTCGCGTCCACCTCTTGGTCGACCGTCGAAGGCAGCTTGACCGGGCTCGCCTGGATCCCCTGGATGAGTAGACGGATCTCGTCGCCGATCGAACCGGGGAGCTGAGGGCCTGCGCGCTCGAGGCCCGGCCGGACGAGCCGGCCCGACTCGGTCTTCGTGCTCCAGAAGGCGTCGAAGAACCTCGCGACGTCCGTAGCTTCGCGCAGAGCCACGGCGAGCGGCATGCTCAGCTTGGCCGACGGCCGCGCAATGGCGTCGAACTCGGAGCGCAGGTGTGCGGGGAGAAACGCCTTGAAGAACGCGCGCGCGGAAGAGGTCGGCTTCGCCACCTGTCGATCCTACTCGAGGTCCGTTCGCGCCGGAGCGAGACGTTTTGGGCCAAGAGCCGTAGCAACCTATCGCCAGTTGTCGTCAATCGACATCCAGGACATGCCAACGAATACGCAGGACGTCAGGGGTCATGATGACGTGCGCTGTGAGAGGAGAGGCCCTGAGCTGGTGATTAGCGCGTGCATACCTCTATGGATCGTTATGGACTATCCCATGTGTGGCATGTCCTGGTCGTTGATTGCACTGTCCTGGCCGCATCGCTCTGTAGAACAGCGGATTGATGTTGCCGCGACTGATGTCGACGCCGACGCGGGCGTACTCGCTTGGACAAGTTATTGTGGGCGCGATCGTCTGAGCATTTCGTGGCGGTCAGGTGCGCGACGAAGCTCGACTTCGGGGACCGCA
>JABFXY010000152.1 GCA_013361525.1 Polyangiaceae bacterium
CCGGCGCGGGCACACCGCCCGAGCCACCCTCACCCGACGACGCACCGGCGCCGCCGGTGTCGCCCGCCCCGCCGCCGCCCGACGCAGCGGCGCCGCCGCCGCCGCTGCCACCGATGCCCGAATCACCGCAGCCCGCGATGAGGGTCGAAAAGAGAAGAACACGAGCCATCCTCGAAAAGCGCACGGCGGCATTCAAACACAGACCTCGACGAGGCGATATTGGCTAAGGGACCACTTGGCCGCCCTTCGGGCGGGCTAGCGAGCACGACAAACGACGCTTACCCTCGAGCGCTCTGTGCTCGAGCGAGGATTGCGGCGTTCACGATCGCAGTCATTGGAATTTTTGACTGTTGATTCACCTCGCGAGCGAGGCTGAATGCTCGTCATAGGCAAGGATCGATAACGAATGATCAGACGGATCACGAAGACGCTCGCACGCCGAGCCTCGATGCTCGCACTCACGCTTTCGTTCTTCGCGTGCGGCGGCGACGCAAAGACCGACGAGGCGACTTCGGGGGCACCTCGCCCGCGTCCGAAGCCGCAAGCCGTCGTGCCGTCACCACCGCGCTCTGGCGGCTCGGCAGGCGCGTCGCAGAGCGTGCGCCCCGAAGCGAACGCGAATCGGCGCGTCGCACAGCCGATGTTGTGGGAGGTAAGCGGCCCCTCCGGCACCAGCTATCTCTTCGGGACCATCCATATGGGGATTGGGCCGAGCGATCTTCCGGATTCGGTACGCGAGAAAATCACGGAGACGACGACGTTCATCTCCGAAGTCGACATGACCGATCCGCAGCTCGGGCCCGGCATGTTGAAAGAGGCGATGCTCCCAGCCGGTCGCAGCCTGGAGAAAGACCTCGGACCCGATCTGTGGGCGAAGGCGACCGCGGCGACCGGCGGCGCGATGCCCTCGGATCGGCTGGCGCAGTTCGACCCGTGGTTCGTGCTCGTCACCATTACCTCTCGGTTCTTCGAGAAAGCGCAGCAGATGGATCCTGTCCTTCATGACCAGGCAAAGCGCGAGGGCGATCGCCTCGCGTACCTCGAGACTTGGCAAGAACAGGTGCGCTATCTGGAGGAATCGCTCGACCTCCAAGTGCTGAAGGACGCGCTCGGCGACCTGGACGCACAGAAGCGCATCGCCGAAGGGATGCAGCGGTCCTACCTCACGGGCGACGCGGCCGAGCTCGAGAGATTCGTATTCGACGCCGAAGACATGAAGCTCCACCCGAAGAGCTACGAGGTCTTGTTCTACAAGCGCAACGAGCGGTGGCTACCCGTCCTCGAGCGCCATTTGAAAGAAGGCAAAGCGTTCGTCGCCGTCGGAGCCGGCCACCTCGTGGGGGAGCGCGGGCTCGTCGCCGAGCTCGCGAAGAAGGGTCTCACCGTGACGAGGTATCAGCCGAGGAGCCCATAAGACCCAGCGCTCGCTCGGGGCGTTCAACCCGCGCTGATTCCGCGTTTTGCCAAAACGCGCGATTGGTTCTTCCCGAAGTAGGTCGCGCACGGCTCGCAGCAAAAATAGAAGGTCTTGCCGTTCGCCTCCGCCTTCGCGCTCGACGCCGACACCAAAAACGTCGCGCCGCTCACGAAACAATAGGCCCACTCACCGGCGGCGGCGCCGGGCTGGGACTTGACCACCGTACCGGCGGGCGGCTCGGAGCCTCACCCGCCGCAATCGGCGAAGGTCGGATCGACGTGCTGATCCGGCGGGATCGGCGCCTCGGCCGAAGCGGAGGCACCCACACCCTCGGAACCCTTGTTGCAACCGCAGGCAATCGCCGCGGCCGCAGGCAAGGCCCCAACCAGAAACGTTCTTCGGTTCACGCGGATCAATCCCGCTCGCGGAGTGCGAGCCACGCAGTCTTCGCGAGTCGCGTGACCGCCTGCGCCGTCTTCGTTGCGCCGCGACCATAGATGCTTCGAATGGTCTCGCGCGCGATGTCGTAATCGAACGGCCCAATGGGATAGAGTTTCGCGGGGGCGCCGACCGGCAGCTTGTCGATGAGCACCGACTTGGCGTTGCAGCACGCGCGTAGGCCCTCGCGCCCATTGAGGCGACCAAAGCCCGAGCCGCGAACGCCGCCGAAGGGCAAGCCCATCGCCATATACGTGAGGCCGAAGTCGTTGTGGCACATCCCGCCCGTGACGAGCTGCTCCACGAAGCGGCGCGCCCGCGCTTGGCTGCGCGTGATCACCGTCGACGAGAGACCGAACTCCGAAGTGTTCGCGATACGGATGGCGTCGTCCTCGTCGGCCGCCCGGAGGATCACCATCACGGGGCCGAACGTCTCCTCCCGAAGGATCGCGGCGCTCTCCGGAACGTCGACGAGGACCGTCGGCGCGTAGAAGTCGCCCTGATCGGTGAGGACGCGGCGGCCCCCCGTCAGCGCCTTCGCGCCGCGACGGATCGCGTCGTCGACGAGACGCTCCACGATCTCGATCTGCATCGGAGTCGTCATCGCGCCGATGTCGACGCGTCGATCGCCGAGCGGCGGACCCTGGCGAAGGGCGCTCGTCAGCTCGACGACGCGCTGGACGAAGGCGTCGTAGACGCGGTCGAACACGATGAAACGCTCGGCCGCGAGGCAGTTCTGGCCGGCCGCGATGAAGATGCCGGTCATCGCGGTATGCGCCGCGTGCTCGACGTCGGCGTCGTCGCAAACGATGAACGCGTCTTTTCCGCCGAGCTCGAGGATGACGGGCGTCAGGGTCTTGGCGCTCTCCTCCAAGACCTTTTTGCCGTTCTGCATCGAGCCCGTGAAGATGATCTTGTCGACGCCGCCGGAGACGAGCGCCGCGCCCGTCTCGCCGTAGCCGTTGATGATCTGCACGAGATCGCGCGAGAGCCCCGCCTTGTCGAGGGCCTCGTCGAAGATGCGCTGAAACCGCTGCGACGACCACGCGACGTGCTCGCTCACCTTGATGATGACGGCGTTGCCCGCGAACAACGCGGGGACGGTCGGGCCGAGGATGTTCTGCAGCGGGTAGTTCCACGGCGCGATGACGCCGATGACCCCGAGCGGGATGTAATGGATCTCGGCACGTTTGTGCGGGAACAACCCGGTCGGCACGCGCTCCGGCACGAGGAACTCTTCGCCGTGCTCGCAGGTGTGACGGATCTTCTCCGCCACCGTCCAGATCTCGCCGAGCATCGCGTTTTCACGCGTCTTGCCGCAATCGCGAACAATGACGTCGACGAGCTCGTCTGCGTGCGCGAGCACGTGATCGAGGATGTACCCGAGCAGCTCTTTCCGCTCCTCGAACGAGCGCTCCGCCCAGGCGGTCTGCGCACGACGCGCTCGAGCGATGCGCTCGCGAACCTCCGCCGGCGAGCAAACCGGCACCTCACCGAGAGGTTTACGGGTGGCCGGCTCGAAGCAAGAGATCATCGTCCGGGCGCCACCTTTCGTCTCGGGGTGACGCGCGGTGTTTTCGACGGGGGCGGTCGTCATAGCCCGAGGGCTTAGCCGCGCCCGCGCCCCTCAGCAACCCCGACCGCGCCCCCCTCTCGCAGAGGCAATTGTGCCTCAGTCATTCGTTGTCGAACTTCCACGCAAACCGATGGCTGGCCTTGTCCTGATGCTCAGGCACAGCGAGCGTCAGGATCATCGCTTCGGTCGACTTCTTGATGTGGCCGTCGTGCTCGAAGCAAATCACACCACCGCTGTCCATCACGGTGAACGGCTTGTCCTTCGGGATTTGTCGCTGAATGTTCACCTGGTAGCAGTTGCGTCCGTTTCCGTCGCAGACCTGCTGCTGCTCGGTGATCGTCTCCGTCACCTTGCCGACGAGCTCGGAGCGTTCGATCTCCTTGGCGCTCTTCACCTCCGACTTGGTCATGGTCTCTTCGGGCTCCATGATTTCGAGCTTCGGGATGAGCTTGTTCACGTCGACGAACGTCTCGTCTTCTTTCTCGGCTCCGACTTCGTAGAGCCAGCGCAGCTTCACGTCGAAGCACGCCTTCGTGTCGTCGAGCGACACGAGCGACGCTTCCGTCGACGCGCTTCGGTACGGAAGCCCGTTCATCGACTCGTACCAAAAGCGGTGCTGCTTGGCCTCGTTCGGCGAGACCGCGCCGGTGATGAGCGGGTTGGGAATCTCGACGGCCCCACGCACGCCGCACCCCGAGAGCGCGGCGGCGGAGATCCCCAAGACGGCGACACAGAGTTGGATGCGCTTCGACATGACGGCTTGCCTCCTGACCTGCCCTACGGACACGCCGTCTTTCCGACCGTCGCAGGGATCCGACGACTTTCTTTCGTCGCGCCCGCCCGTCGCGGCGCCCGCCGGCGCTCCGCCGGCAGGCGCCAATCGAATCGATGCATTTTCCGGATGTTCTCTCCGATGTCGCGCTGGCGTGCCCGTTGCCAAACGCTCGCGCATGAACACGCCCAACCGATGGTTTCGTCTCCTTCACTGCATGTCTGCCGTCGTTTCCGTCTTCCTCGCGGGGTGCATCGATTCCACGCCTGAATCCGACGCGGAAGCCGAGGGTGACGACGCCGACGCGCTTCAAACCCGCTACGTCGAGCTCGGCGATTTCGTCACGTCGGACGCCGACATCGAGCGCTGGCGGGAGATTCGACAGAAGCTCGACGCCGGATTCGACGATGTCTGCGGCGACACCTTTTGCGAAGGCGACTACACCAACTTGCAGTCGCTCGGCTTCACCTGCTCCGTCTCCTCGAAGCAAGGTCGCATCCGCGAATGCGTGTGGACCTTCGCCGCGAGCAACGAGGCCATCGACGCGGGGACGGGCGCAATCGCCGCCGACATCCCGTTCTTCGAATGCCGCTTTCGACCGACCGGCAAGGTGAGCGGATTGCTCCAATCGTTCGGGGACGACCCCCTGCGCAGCACGCTTCCGGGCGCCGACACCTCGATCTACGACGCGCTCGGTGATTGCTTCAACCATCCAATCGACGCGACCGCTCTGCCGGCGCCCGTCGAGGGGCCGTACGTCGGCGCGACAGATCTGCTCGAAGGCGAAAGCATCGACGCTTGGTATGCGATGACGCACGCGCTCGCGGCAGAGTTCGACTCCATCTGCGGCGATTCGTTCTGCGAGGGCGACTACACGAACCTCGAGGCTCTACGCTTTTCGTGTAGCACCAACACCGAGACCCAAAAGCTCGGAACGTGCGCCTGGACCTTCGCCGGCAGCGCCAACGTCCTACGCCACAATGGATTCGTACGCGTCGAGGGCCAGCCCTTCACGTGCAGCTTCACCGTCGACGCGACACCGGCAGAGCTCGCGTCCGCGCTGGCCCCGAGCAGTGAAGGCTCGGTCCTTTATCGTGCGTTGCCGGGCGCGACGACGTCGATCAACGACGCGCTGATCGATTGCCTTTGACCAGGGCGACTTCGCACCATTGCGTTCACGACGAGCATCGCCGCGGCGGGCCCCATCCATTTCCACCAATGCCACCAAACCTGGGAGCTCGAGCGCAGGACATGGGGCGCGACGAGAAGCGCCATCCCCAAGACGGCAGGGACCGCCTTCGCCCTCAAAAGCAGGTGGAGCGCCAGGTAAGCCTCGAGGATGTACAGCTCCCCCGAAAGGAGGGCCTGCCAATACGGGCCGTGCAGCGGCCTGAGCGGCGCCCACAGGCCGACTTGCACGGTGAGATCGACGGCCGCGACGAACGTGACGAATGCAAAAACCCAGGCCCACCGTCGCAAGAACACGGAGCCCGGGTGCGGCGTGGGACCGGGCTGCGCACGCGCAAAGAGGAACGCCGTCGCGGCGGCACCGAGGAGCGCCGCCGCGAAGGTCCTTCCCCAATCCATAAACTCGGTGCGGTTCGCCGAAAGAACAACCACAGCACCGCCGACCGCGGTGACGACGACGACACGCTCCCAGCCGCGACGCGACATCGACGGGAGCATGTCCGCTACCGCGACAACCGCCACGATCCCGCCCATTGCATAGGACATGAAAAGCGGAGCCAAGAGCCACCAGCGAACGAGCCCGATCAGCGACGGCAGAGAGCTGTCGGTGCGAACGGCCCATACGGCATAAAGCAGATATCCCACGCCGAGCGCGATGTGCGGCAATCGGACCCCGCGCACCATCTCCGTCCAGCCTCCGCTCACGGTGAGCATCGTACTCGACGACGGCGCTCAGTGCCCGGGCGGAGGTTTTCCTCCAACCCGGGCGACTTCACGGGGCAAGCTGCACCACCGCGACGTCCCCCTGTCCGAACGGAACCAGGGGTCCGCTGCCGAAGTCGACAGGCGCATTGCGTAGGTTGAACGCCAGCGTCGCTTGCCCGTTCGGCTGCACGTTGAGAAGGTGCCCCGGAATGCTCTTCCAGACCATCGCGTTTTGCGCGCCGAACCGCCGATACCATCCCGGCGTGCCGTCCGGATGGAGCTTGCCGACCACGAGCTCTCGCGTCCCGACAGCGGTCAACGTATCGAATCCCAAATCGATATAACCACCGAACGTCGCTGCGAATGTAATGTCGCCGGCAGCGTCGATCGCGAGCTCCGGCTCCCACCCGGGGTAGATTTCGATGGTAAAGAAGATGTGATACCAGGCGATGCTGCCCTGGGCGCCCATCCTCGCGATGAAGCCGTTGATGCTCGGAATATCGACTCCGCCGAGCTCGCCCTGATTGATGCCGCCACTGAGGTAGATCTCACCCGCAGGGCCCGTTGCGACGTCCAAGACCTCGCAGCTGTTGGAGCAGAACCGATAGCTCTCGAGGTGTTCCCCGGTCGGGCCGAAGCGCGCGACGAAGCTATCGTAGCCATTGCCACCATAAGGCAGCGTCGAGCCGCCGAGGCTTATGGGATCCGAATAGTCGCCGGCAAGGACGATGTTCCCCTGCGCGTCGATGTCGATCGGCCCGGTGCGAACAATGGCATTCCCCGTGTTTGGCAACGCATGACTCCACAGAAGGATGCCGTCGGCGTCGTCGACGGCAAAGAGGAACGGAGCGTCGCTCGTGGGGCTGTCGGTCGTGACGGGCTCACCGTCGTATTGGACGCCCGGCCCGCCGGCGCCAAACATGACGATGTCGCCGGCTGGTCCACGCGCCATCGCGGTGACGCCGGCATTGGCGGGACCGGAGGCTTCGAGCATTTTCGCCCAGGCATAGCCGCCATCCGCCTCGTACGCTGCGATGACGCTGTCATTCGTGCTCGACGGTGTCAGGTCTCCACCACCGAGGTCGATCGTCCCCGCAAAATGGCCCGCAAGAACGACCCCTTCGTTCTGTGTCGCCACCAAATCGAGCGGCGTGAACTGCTTTGGAATCTTGCGAATCCACAGGTCCTGCCCAGACGACGAGATCTTCGCGAGGAAGCCATCGTGTGCCGCATCGGCGGTCACCATCGCGCCGGCGAATTCGATACCTCCGGGGACGTCCCCGAGCGTCCCCAATACGTAGAGATCGCCGTTGGGCGCGATGGCCGTCCGTCGGACGGATTGCGTCTTCGCGGTATCGCCGTAAACGCGGCCCCAGAGGCCGCACTCGGTGCCGTCGCAATCGTCGTCCTCGAGCGTCGAGCACGTCTCGCCACCGGTCGGGACGCATACCGCGGCGCCGCCCTCGCCGCCGTCACCGCCGTCGCCTCCACCGCCGAGAGCGCCGCCGCTGCCTCCGACGCCGGGGCCTCCGCCATTACCGCCCGCTCCGCCGGTGTCGTTGCTCGACGGATCGCCACCGCCCCCGGCTGCTCCCTCCAACGAGGTTCCACCATGCCCACCCGACGCCGACTCCGAGCTTCCTCCGGCGCCGCCCGTGGGACTCGTCTCGCCGCTGTCACCGCAACCACTGGTCGCGCCACTCGAGAACAGCGCAACGGCCGATGCCGAGACGCACGCGCGAAGCCGCACACCATACGATCCGTTCGAAGCTCGTGAGCCCATGTTCTTCACCCGAAAGACCTGTCAAACAGCGATTCGTCACACGAGTGGGGCGGTCGAGGCTCGATCGGCTCACAAATACTTCACGATCCCGATGATTTCGGCGGCGGCATGTCATGCGTCCGCTGCGGGTCGAGCCCGCAACGGAGGTTGGCACGGGCGAGCCGAACGTTGGCGGCCCGCCGCCCGCCCTTCCAGGCAGCAATGGCGGGCGAAACGCAGAAAACAGGCTGCCAGGTCGCACGGCACCCATTGGGCACCGAAGGTGCTTCCCAGCGGGCCCGTGACCCTTCGACCTCGCCACCGACAGCGCTCAGCCGCGCTTCTTCTCGCCGCCGCGATCCCCATCGCGTTCACGGCTTGTGAGAGCCCGACGTCCCCGCCCATCTGCCCGCGGAGTGCGTTGTCGTCGTTCATCATCGTGACGTATGTCGGCTACGTGCCGGCACATGCGGACGCCGAGCGGCTCGATCTCGACGTCTGTGTCGAAGACATCGAGTGCGCCGACACCAACGTCGTCCTCGCGCCGCTCGAGTGCAGAGTGGACGCGAGCCTCGGCACGACGCAGGTCCATTGCATGCTCGACGGGGTCGACCTCGAGCTCGGTTTCAACCTCGACGGCACCGTTCCCGAGCTCGAGGGCGAGCACACGATAGAGCTCACCCTCGACGTCCCAGGAGGAGAGACCATCGAACGAACCGCGACGGTCGACCTCGTGCCGACGTACGGACACGGCCCGGAGTGCGGCATTACGCATGTCGAGGGTCGGCTCGACGTCGACGCCGCGACGCTCGAGCCGCTCGATTGATGATGCGGGTGAATCAACCCCGAGCGATCGAAACACCCCCATCGACCAGCAAGGCCGTCCCGGTGGTGAAAGACGACGCGTCCGAAGCGAGGTAGAGCGCCGACCGCGCGATCTCTTCCGGTGACGCAATGCGCTTCATTGCGTGCAGCCCCTTCACGTAGGCGATTGCCTCCGGCGTGTTTGCGAATTCGGCGGCCATCGGGGTGTCCGTCCCGCCGGGCAACAGCGCATTCACGCGAATGCCGCGCGCGCCGAGCTCGACCGCGAGGGATTGCGTCAGCCCGATAAGACCCGATTTCCCGGCGGCGTAGCTCGCCATACCGGCGAAGCCCGCGGTGTGCCCGACGAACGTCGACGTGAAGATGATCGACCCCGCCCCACGTTCGATCATGGCGGGGATTTGATACTTCGCCGCGAAGAAGGCGCTCGACAGATTGACCCGCAGCGCGTCGTTCCACTCTTTGGCGGAGACGCTCGCCGTCTCACCCATTTTGCCGAGCGCCCCTGCGTTGTTGAACGAGATGTCCACACCGCCGAATCGCTTGACGGCGAGATCGACGAGCTGCTTCGCGTACTCCTCCTCGCCGACGTCACCCGCCAGCGCAATGGCCGCACCGTCTTTCGCCACGATTTCATCGACGACCGCGTCGAGGCGTTGGCGGCCTCGCGCGCCGAGGACGACCTTCGCGCCCTCCGCTGCAAAGAGGAGCGCCGCCGCCCGGCCGATTCCGGAGCTCGCGCCGGTGATGATTGCGACCTTCCCGGTGAGTGCATGCATGTTCGTGTCCTTTTCCAATCCGGCACACTGCGCGCCGGCAAGGGAAGGGATAGGCGCTCGGGAAAGGCGTCGCGCTCCGGTTCTTGCGGTGGAATTCAAGTCGTCGGGGACGCTGCGGATCCGCAAAACACCGGCGTTATGGCCTCCGACGAAACCGCGCGGCGGGGAGGTGAGGCGCCGAGGGGGAAGAAGCGTCGCGCCGATCCTCCTCGGCCCACGCGACCGCCTCGGGAGCGGTAGGGAGGGCGGGCGAAAAAGAAGGGCGCCGCGGCCGAGCGGGCCGCAAAGCGAACGAATCGCAATGGGTTGCAGTATCCCCCCGCAGTGCATTCGCGCTTTTGCGACAGGTGACGTCGCAATCGACCTAGCGACCCGCGTAACTCGTTGAATCAAGGCGGCCGCACGAAGTCTCGGCGGCAAGAACGCGAATGAATCGACGGTGAACACTGTAACCCCTGCCATATCGTTCGCCTTGCCGGCTCGCGCCCCAGGCCCGTCTGGACAGTTTTGGCCTCGCCGCAGGTTACTCGTCTACAAGCAAAATCCGCGCGACGCGCCAGAGTCTAGTCTTGGCGGCCCTTCGGGCGGTCTAGCCCTTGCCTCAATTCGCATGAAGCCGCGTCTTCAACGCCTCAATCGCGTCCGCCGTCGGACCGTCCTCGCGAAAACAACAAGGGTCCTTCTTGCTCGGACATTTCGCCCCGCGTAGCGCCTGCAATTGCATGAGCACGCGCAGGTCACCTTCGGACGCCGCCCGCTCCAAGAGCCCGCGCTTCTTTTCACAACTCGCCTCGCGAAACTCGAGCGCGATACGGAGAGCCGGGGTGGCGCGTTCGCGCACGTCGGGCTTCTTCAGGATTACCTCGGCGCGCTGGCCGGCTTTCGTCGCACCGCGGGAGACAGCCACCTCGTAAAGGACGTCGAGGCCGGCCGTTCCGCTCTTCTTTTCGAATAGCTCGAAGATGCGCTCGGTCGACGGATGGTTCGGCTCGAATGCAATGCCGGCGACCACGGCGACGATGGTCGATCGAATCGACTTGTCTTCGGCGATCGGCTCAATCTCGGAGAGCGACAGGAGCGCGTTGGCAGCGGTGACCCAGCTCTTCTTGTTCGAGGCCTTCCTCATGCGCTCTTTGAGGGCCTCCACGTCTTCGGTATTCGCGGTGCTGGGCGCGGACGATGTCGGGGCGGCGCTCGAGACTGGTGCCTCCGACGTCGTCGCGCTCGCGGTCGTCCTCGTCTTGGAGCGCGTGGAGCTCGACTCGGACTCTTCCTCGTCGGAATGAGCCTCCTTCGTGTGGTGACGCGCGTCGTCTTTCGATCGAAGCAACAGGACCAGCGCACATCCGAGAGCGACGCTCACGACACCAACGACAGCGAGCGCCCATTTCGGCACTTGCGTTCCGGTTCGCGCTTTGAATGCGGTAAACGAGCTCGCCCCGGGCGGGACACGAGTCGGCAGCTCACCCGCAGCGTCGTCGTCGACCGGCGTCAGCGCTGGACCGCTCGCGGGCGCACGCTCGAGCCCCACGATGACACTCTCGATCGCCGCGAGCGCCTCGGCGGCGGTCTGATAGCGATCCGTCGGACTTCGCTGAATGAGGCGCATCACGACCGCTTGAACGGGTGCCGGGACATTGACGGTCGGCGCTCGCACGCTGATCGGCGGCGGCTCCTCCAAACGTTGATGCTTGAAATGGGAGACGACGTCGCTCGACTCGAACGGACGTCGCCCACTCAGCATTTCGTAAAGAATGATGCCTAGCGCATAGAGATCGCCTCGCGCATCCACGGCGTCCATGCCGAGCGTGATCTCCGGAGGCATGTAGGCGACGGTCCCGAACACCATACCGGCCGTCGTCAGCGCGCCGTCGTTTTTGGTGGTCGCCTGCGTCTGGGGGGAAAGAAGATCGAGACGAACTTTGGAAAGGCCGAAATCGATGAGCTTGATTCGCTCGCTCGCGTCGAGGAGCAAATTCTCCGGCTTCAAGTCGCGGTGAACGATGCCTTTTGCGTGCACGGCGACGAGGGCCGACGCGACCTGCTGTGCGACACGGAGGGCACGCAGGACGGGCATCGGTCCGCGGGCCATCTCTTTGCCGAGGGAAATCCCTTCGACGAACTGGGTGACGAGGTAGTACGAGCCATCGTCGAGGCGGCCGAAATCGATCGCCGAGGCGACGTTCGGGTGCTCGATGTGCGCGCCCGCGATCGCCTCTCGCTCGAAGCGCTCGACCATCTGCGGCAATCGCTCGGCGTTGGGCTGCAGCACCTTGATCGCGACGCGCTTTCGCAGCTTCACCTGCTCGCCGCGGTAGACGGCGCCCATGCCGCCTTTTCCGATCAACGCTTCGACGTAATAGCGATCGGCGACGAGCTTTCCGATGAGGGCGCGCTCGCGCTCGAGCTCGCTCTGTAGCGAATCCGGCGGCATGCGCCGGTCATGGTACGGCGTTTGAGCAGTCGACCATCACGCCGATTTCCGAACGGATGCCCGACCTTGCGCGAGCCCGCCACGAAAGGAGCGACAGGGTGCGCGCGTGGGCGCGTTACTTGAGTGGACAGTCGGCCGCGTAGTCGGCCCAAGGCTCGTAGTCCCTGAGCTCCAACAGGTTCGCGAGCGCGGCCTGGGTCGCAACCGAGGGTACGTCGCAGTGCCCGACCTTACCGGCGAACGCGTCGAGATCGTAAACGGTGCAGGACGTCGCTGCGCTCTTCGCGAGAGGGGTAAGACCATTGAAACCGAGGCCCAGAGAAACGTCGTGCGAGCAATCGTTGTCGCTCGTGTAACTCTGGCGATACTCCCATGCGAACGCGACGTTCGCGGGGACCGGCGCGCGCCATCGCGTCGGCTGGTACGGGTCGAGCAGGACCATCGCGGCGACGCCTCGACGGCTCGACAAGATGCGCTCGTCCTTGCGAAGCCGATCCGCGATGTCGGTCACGTTGATTCCGCCCCACGAAAACCCGACGAGGTGCACCGCGCCGATCGAGTCGTAGACATCCACCACGCCATCGCCGTTCTCGTCGAGCTCGTCGAACAGCGCCGCATACGCGCCATTTTCGTCGAGCGCACCGAAGGCCGGATAGTCGCCGTCGCGAACCAGCGTGAAGCCTTCCTTCTCCGCGGCCTCGCACAACGCGAACAGTCCTTTGTCCCAACCCGTCGTGCGATCCGAAAGGCCTTGTTGGCAGAGCAGCACGCGTCGCGGCGGCTGAAGCGCCGGGTCATCCGCCTCGGTGGTCTCGGTCTCGAGATCCACACCCTGGATCGCGCATCCCCCAGCGGTGCTTGCGATCGCAGACAAACCAGCGAGCAATACAGCGAGCTTGGCCGTCGAAACCCGAGTGGAGCCCATTGAGCGGGTCCACATCGCAACCTCTGTGCCGAAGCCTCCGAGGTGCTCAGGCCTCACCCGGCTCAGGGCCATCCGGTCGTGACGGAGGCGAGGAGACCGAGGAGCGCGCTCGCAGCGTTCGCGATCAGTGACGCGAGTGCTTCGCGGCGAATGCCGAGCCCGCCGGCGCTCGCCAGCCAACCCGTCTCGGTCAAGAAGGCGAACGTCTCCGCGGCGGCTCCATAGACGAGAAAATCCGCCTCGTCGCCGAGCGCGAAGCCGGGAAACGCGCGCGCGAGGCCCGTGTACACGAACGCCCAGAGCGGCCAAATGACGAAGACGACCAACGGGTGTGTGATCGCGCTCGCCCCGAACCCGACGCCGAGCGAAAGGCCGAACGCACGCCGGCCGAGATAGACGTCGCGCGCTGCGCGCAAGCTGATCGCCGCGGCCGAGAGGACGACGACCGCCGCGACAGCGGCGGCCCAAAGAAGCGGCGCGCCGACCTCCTGCTGAAGGGATCGGTAGCTCTGCGCGAAGCTGCGCGGCCTATCGTGGTTGCGAGCGTCTTGCGGCAAAAGATGGAGAGCCCGCGAAGGTCGCGAGATCGAGCCCCGACCACGACGCCGTCGTCGCGACGATCGGGTTGTGCGCGTGGAGAAACACGATATTGGCATTGTCCGGTGAGCGCTGCGCCAGGATGAAGAGCAGCCCTGCAATCGCCGCAATCGTCGCCCGCCGCCGGAGCGAGCCCGGCGACAGCATTGCCGTAACCATTGCGGCAGCGATGCCGGCACGCACTCCGAACCCAAACATCGACAAGCCAGCGACAACCGCCGCCGCGACATACAGAGATTTGGCTCGATACAGTCGTGGTCGGGCAACCAGATAGCGAATGTCCGCGACGAGGTGTGGCACGCCCCAAATCAGCGGCCCCACCGCCAATAGCAAGAGCGGCAAGGTGGTCGCCGAGAGCAGTGCTGCGCCGAGGAGCGCGAGACCCCCGCCGGCGATTCGCCACTCGCGATTCGACAAGAGCGGTCGGGCGACCGGACGGAGCTAGAACGCTGACATGCCCCTCGGCTTACACCGGGCGCCATGTACGGCCGGCGCCCGGCAAACCTTCCGTCGCTCGCGGTCAGGGGATCTCGTACTGCGCGAGACCGTACGGCCCGAGCGAAAGCAGCACGCGGTCGTCATGAATCGTCACGTGCTGTACCCACCAAGGGAGATCCGACACCTTCGTGACTTCGAGATTGTCCATCGACGTGGCATCGACCGTGACGATCGCTCCATACGAAGTAGCGACGAGCGTCTTGCCGCTTACACCGACCGGCGTCGCCCACCAGGTCTCCGCGACATTTTTACGTGAGGTGGTCAGCGACCCGTCGCGAATACCACCGATCGCGACGACCTCGGTCGTGGATTCACCCGTGTCGTAGTCGTAATCGATCGAGGTGAAGAACGCGCGGTCGTCACCGACGACGAGGTTCGACACGTACGAGCGGGTGTCGAGGGTCTGCGCATCGAGGAGCTCCGCAGACGCTGCGTCCTCGTCGATGGCGACGACCTTCAATAGGCGGTCGAACGCGCTGCACGTGCCGATGGCGTTGTCGCTCCAGTTGTCCTCGTCATCGGGGACGAAGGTCGCGCCCCAGCCGAAGGTCTCGTAGCAACTCATCCACCCGGCGGTCTTCACCGTCTTGCGCTTGTAATCGACGGTGAGGAGGTGGCCGGACGTCTCGTCGTACGACACGAGCGATCCGGGCACGTTGATGGGCTCTTCGAGGTGGGGCAACGCTGCCTGCACGTCGAAGCGATCGAAGTAGAAGCGTGCTTTGCCGGGTTGGTCTTCGACGGGCACCCAGTGCGAGAACAGAACGCGGTCGTTCTGCGCGACGAGACCCGTGTGCCCAGAGCCTCGCGGAAGTGGCTGCACGCTGAAGAACGGCACCAGGGGATTCGCGAGATCGACGCTCGTCAGCCACCCGCCTTTGACCTCGCCCTCTTCCCACCAGATTGGATACCCGTACTCGTCGCGCGGATAATCGATCTGCTGGAAGACCAGCCGGTCGCCGACCTGTGCCACCGTATCGCCCGAGGCGACCAGGGCTTGGCCGTAGTAGTACCACCCACCATAGCTGTATGCGTCGACGGGGACGTCGAAGTGGGTAACGAGGGTCGGGTGCGTCGGATCCGAGATGTCGACCGTCGCGACGCGCGCCTCCGCACCGTTGTACGACGGCCATACCAAGTAGACGGCGTCATCGTGGGCGAAGAGGCGGACGGCCCACCACGACCACCCGTAACACGACTCGTCATTCTCCACGTCGGCCAGCATCGCGCCGAGGTCGAGCCCACCGATCGCGTCGTCGTTCGTGGGGTCGTTTGCGTCGACGATCTCGAGCCGGGGCTCGTTGGTCCACCAGTCCGCAGCGAGGCGAACGGCCTTGTCGCCGCTCACCACGACCTGCGAGACGTGCGCGGCGAGCTGAAGCTCCGCCGTCTTCTCGGGGACGTCGCGATTCGAGAAGTCGAACGCGCGCACCTGCTCGTCGCTCATCGCAAATAGGCGGTTTTCGTAGACGAACGCGCGCCGGGCATTGCCACGAACCGGGGCGACACCGCGCTTGACGAGGTCGTCGTTTGCCCAATCGACGATTTGGACGCCGCTCTGGTAGCTGGAGCAGCCCCAATCGTCCCACTCCCACGCGCTGAACGGCACCAGGACCAAATCGAGCTCGGGGAGGATCTTGAACGCCTTGTGAATGCGGTCCTGATCTTCACCGAACGAGCCCCACCCTTCACCGAAAGAGACACGCTTGACGAGCGTCGGGTTATCCATGTTGGAGACGTCGAAGAGCGAGACGTTCATTGCGCCTTCGGCGTTTTGATTGTCGAAGCCGA
Source organism: Polyangiaceae bacterium (assembly GCA_013361525.1). Taxonomy (GTDB): domain Bacteria; phylum Myxococcota_A; class Polyangia; order Polyangiales; family Polyangiaceae; genus Xiheicaenibacterium. The sequence continues at coordinate 15,708 of JABFXY010000152.1, forward strand.
GAGCGAGCAGCCGGTCGCCTCGAGGCTCGATGTGATAGACCCAGCCCGGAATCTCGAGCTCGCCGCGAACGGCCGGCGCCGCCGGGTTCGAGAGATCGATCGTAAACAGCGGATCGACCTGCTCCGCCGTAATGGCGTAGGCGCGCGTTCCGTCGAAGCGAACGCTGCGAAGCGACTCGGGCTGAGGCAGCGTGATCTGCGCCGTGCCGAGCGGGGTCATCTCGCTCGACGAAGCGATCGTGAACGTCTGGATCGACGGATAGGTCGACGAGTCCCAAGGCTGGCTGATGACGCGGAAGACGCCCTCGTGCTCGTCCATCTGCCAGCGGCTGAGGATTTGTCCTGCGACCGGGACGGCCGCCCCTTGAACGAGATCGCCTTCGGGGTCGGAGATGTCCACGACTTGGATCGTCGAGGTGTCTCCGACGCCACCGCTCCAATCCACACCGCCGATGTAGATGCGGTTCTCGGTGACGCTGATGCTGCGCGTCCACCCGTCGTAGCTATCGTCCTCGAGCGTCAGCTGGTCGAGCAGCGCGATGCTGTCGGGGCTCGAGGCGTCGAACGAGCTGACCGTCGTCTGCGGGGTGACGCTGCAATCCCAGCAATAGCCATTTTCGAACGAAACCGTATAAAGGACGTCGCCGACCATTCGACTGTCGGAGATCCAACCAGGCACCTCCAGCGCCCCGATGGACTCGATGTTCGCGGGGTCGGCGACGTCCAGCGCCTCCACATGGCTCGACGTCACCCATTGCCACTCGCCGTCGACCTCGACGTAATGGCCCCAGCTCCTGAACATCGCGTAGATCACGTTGTCCACGCGGTACATCTCGAACGGCTCGCCGCCGAGGCGCTTTCGCCCGAGGACCTGCAGGTGATCTGGATTCGATACGTCGATGATCGTCAGTCCGCTGAATTGCGAGAGCGCGTACAGACGCCCGTCGTGGATCTGAACGATGTCGGCCTCGAGGATCGCGCGCTCCGGATCATCGGGTTCCGGCGCAGCCGGGGAGCCACCCTCCGACCCACCGCCGTTGCCGGCAGACGAACCGCCCTCCCCCGCCGAGTCACCGTCGCCGCCGTTCGGCGTCGCTTCGGTCGGGTCGTCCGAGATGAACTTGCCCTTCTCCTCGTCCGAAGGCGTCTTCGCACAACCGACGACCAGCCCCGCCGCCACGAACGCGAGGGTGATGCGCCACGGAGCGGCACAACGTAGGAATCGCATGCCGCCGCGTCGTGCAGCGCGCATGCCAGCCACTTTGCCGCCGAAATGGTTCACCAATCCTCGGCGTTTCGGCCGGAACCGTGTGCCAGGTCGAGCCGCCCTCGGGATCGCCCGGCCCGACGCGAATTGGCTGGGCTACTCGGCTTGGTAAATCGACACGCTGCCGCGTCCGGTGCTGTCGTTGACGCCCCCGACCGCGGCGAGCTTGCCGTCGATCGCGACCGCGGTTCCGAAGTGGCCCTCGTCGCCGGCGCTTTCTTCGATCAGCATGGCCTGCTGCGACCACGTTCCGCCGCTGCGCTCGAACACATACGCAGCGCCCGAATCCATCGACTCGGCATCGTGCTTCGGCGCGCCGACGAAAGCGATTGGGCCGCTGACCGCGACGCTCTGACCGAACGAATCGTCGTTCGCCGCGTCCTCGGCGTGGAGCTCGGCCTCCTGCGTCCATTCGGTGCCATTGCGTACGAACACATAGGCTGCATTCGCCTCGCCCAGCGAGCTACCGACTATCGCGATGTTTCCGCTCAGCCCGACGGATCCGCCGAACTCCGGACCACCATTACCGGCGATGAGCTTCGCTTGTTGATGCCAGCCCTCGCCGTCGCGCACGAAAACGAACGCGGCCTCGTCGGCGCCGACAATCGCGGTATCACCGTCGATCGCGACTGCTAGACCGAAATCGTAGAGGTCCTCGTCGGGCAACAGCTCGATGGGAGCGGACCAGGTATTGCCGCTCTTTTCGAGGATGAAGGCCTGCCCCGTGCTGGTCTGCGGCGCCCCGATGACGGCGTAGTCGCCGCCGACGGCGACGGCGCTGCCGAAATGGGCATAGGTCCACGGCGGGTCCTGTTCGTGCATCACTTGGGAGACCCAGCTCGTCCCATTGCGCGTCATCACGTATGCTGCACCGGCAACCTCTGCACGATCGCTGTAGGAAGGCGCACCGCTCCAAACCACGTCGCCGCTGATCGCGACCGAATAGGCGAAATACGAATTCTGTTGGGGAGGGTTCGGCCGCAACACCGCTTGCTCGTCGAAGCCCTGTTCGGAGCGGACATAGACGTGCACAGCGCCGCCGACGACGAGACTCGACCAGTCGCGGTACGCGCCGATGACGACCGTGTCGCCGCTCACGCCGACCGACCAACCGAACTGATCGTTGAAGTCCTCGCCGGTCGACACGAGGTTGATGGGGTCGACGTCCGAAAAGACCGGCACGGGCCCGTCGCTCCCACCGGCTCCGTTCGCGCCTGCGCCATTGCCTCCGACCCCATTGCCACCGGCGTTCGGACCACCGGCACCGGCGCCGTCGCTCCCGCCGCCCGAGCCGCCGCCGCCGTCGGGGGTCCCGGGCTGCGCATCGGGACAGCCGATCAGCATGAGCGCGGCGAAGGCAAAGCAAGATCGAGGAAACATACGGCGAGCGGAAGCGAGCATCGCAGCGGACTTCCGTGGGCGCAAGCGATCGTCCCGCGGTGCCACCCCCGCTATGCTACGGACGCTCGCGATGGAGGCACGTCCCGCCCCCCTCGAAGTCGGCGCGACGTTCGCCGACCGCTACCGCGTCGTCGGTGCTCTGAAGCACGGCGGCATGGGCAGCGTGTACGAGGTGCTCGACACGCGCACCGATCGGCTACGCGCGCTGAAAGTGATGCTCCCCGACGTCGCGATCGACGCCGACATGCGCGCGCGCTTCGAGCGCGAGGCGAAGGTCGTGAGTCGCGTGCGCTCCGATCACATCGTCGAGGTGATCGACGCCGGCATCGCCCCCCCGGATATTCCGTTCCTGGTGATGGAGCGGCTGCACGGTGAGGACCTCGCCACACTCCTTACCCGGCACGGCAAGCTCGACCCGGCCGAGGTGGTTTCGATGCTCGCGCAGGTCGCGTCGGGTCTCGACAAGATCCACGAAGAGGGCGTCATCCACCGCGATCTGAAGCTCGAAAACCTCTTCGTCACGAAGCGCGACGACGGCCGATCGCACATCAAGATCCTCGACTTCGGCGTGGCCAAAGCCATCGACTACGGGGCGAGCCTCCGCACGACACGCAGCCTCGGAACACCGATGTTCATGTCGCCCGAGCAGCTCACCGGCGATGCCGCGATCGGGCCTGCCGCGGACCTGTATGCGCTCGCGCACGCGGCATTCTGTCTGCTCGCAGGTAAGCCCTACTGGTTCACGGAGGCAGCAGCGGCCGCGACCCCCTACGCGTTCATCACGGCCGTCGCGCGGGGGGCGACCGAACCCGCAAGCGAACGAGCACAGCGCTTCGGGGCGCGCTTGCCGAGGGCGTTCGACGACTGGTTCGGCAAAGCCACCGACAAGGAACCAGCTGGTCGCTTCGGGTCCGCGGCAGAACAAATCGCCGCGCTGAAGAGCGCATTTTCCCTGCCCCTGTCCAGCAGTGGACCAACCGAGCTTCGCGCGATCGCCCCTGCGCGGTCCGGCGAAACGGAGCGAACCGACGCGAAGCCGAAGAGGCGACCGTGGCTGGCGCTCGCCGTGATTGCGGGCGCACTCGCGATCGGCGCGGCTCTCGTTCCACTGGTATTTCCGCGGCGGGACGCCGAAGATGGCGTGCTCGCGAAGACGACGGCGACCGCGACGTCCTCGGTTGCTCAGACCCATGCGATTGCGCCTTCCACCGAACCGCCCGACCCTCGCGATACCAGCAGCGCAAGCGCCGACGTCTCCGCGCCCACCGTCGCAACGACCGAGCGCAGCGCCGATCCTCGGCCCGCGCGCAGCACCTCCAGCCGGCCGAACGCACGAAGCGGGAGCTCGGCTCGGTACGACCCGCTCGACGAGTTTTGAGCGACGCTCTCTCGCGTTGTCGCTGTCGACGCTGTTTTTCCTATGGGCTGCGCCGCCGGCGATCGCCCAGGACGAGCCTGATCCGGTCGCCGCCGAGCTTTTTCGGCAGGGGCGCGACCTCGTCAAACAGGGCAATTGGAAAGAAGGCTGCGACAAACTCGACGCGAGCATGAAACGCGCTCCCGCGGCGAGCACGCTCCTCAACCTCGCGCTTTGCAGGCAGCAAGAAGGGCGCGTCGCGACCGCTTGGGCAATGGTGAAGCAAGCACTCGTGCTCAATCGGGACACGGTCGGCGCGCAGCGGCGCGAGCGTCTCCAAACATCGGGCGAAGAAATGCTGGCGCAGATCGAGCCGCGCCTGTCTCGGTTGCGCGTCGTGGTCGTGCCCGCGACCCCCGAGGCGCAGGTCGAAGAATCCGGCCGGAGCCTCCCGCTCGATACGGCCGTTCCGCTCGATCCAGGGCAACACGAGCTCGTCCTGCGCGTGCGCGGGCGCCCGGACACGAAGCGACTCGTGTCGCTTCGTGAGGGTGAAACGCTTTCGATCGAATTGGCGGTTCCCGCCGAAACTGCACCTTCACCACCGGCCGCATCGAATGCTGCCGTCGAAGCGCCAAAAGCGACGGTCCCGAAGCCGGAGACGTCGACGCCCGACGAGGAGAGCTCGAGCATCCCCATTTGGGTTTGGATCACGGGCGCGGCGGGTATTGCCATGACGGGCGTCGGGATCGGGTTCGGCGTCGATTCCGCGATCACCGCAGGGAATCTCAAAGAGCGCTGTGGTGAAGATCTGATTTGTGACGAAGACCCCACCTTCGATCCCGAGCCTGACAATGCACGCAAAAACCGCGGGCTCGGGCTCGCAATCGGATTCGGCAGCGCCGGCGCCATTGCCATCGGCGCGGCCATCGTCGGTATCGCTATATCCGGCAAACCGGCGACCCAGAAGTCCGTGTCGTCACTGCCTGTCGTGCCTTGGGTCGGCGCGGACCATGCCGGCGTCGCGATCTCAGGTCGGTTCTGAATCGGTGCTCGACCCGAAATGCCGGCGAATGACGGCGACCGCGGCACGAATCAACCGCTTCGCCTCTTCCGGGCTCGAAAGCGCTTGTTGCTCGGCGATTCCCTCGTGGGTCGCGCCTTGAAGCCACGCTTCGAGCGCCGTGAGCTGGGCCGGCGGTAACCGGGTGCGCGCAAACTCGAGGAGCTGTCTCGCAGTCTGCGCATCGGTCATCGGAGGACGCGCGCCGAGCTCCAGCGGCAAGCTCTGCGCAAAATCATTCAACAAGCGCTTTCCGCTCGGTGCTTTCGCCGACCGGTCGACGTTGGTGCCCGCGCGTTCGCGTGCATAATCCCGCGCGACGTTCGCGACGGTGATACGCAGCCAATCCGCGAAGCTCTTGTCTGGATTGCGCCCTGCCCAATCCAAATAGAGCCGAAGTGCATGGTGCGAGTCGCGCTCGAGCTTGGACATCAGCCGCGTCACGACCTCCCGCGCGTCGTCGTCGGTCGCGGACAAGCTGCGCATTGCTCCGCTCCGACGCACGAGCCCCACGCACGGCTCCCACAGCGCGCCCATCAGCTCTTGGAATGCCGCGGCATCGCCCGCAGCGACTCTTCGCGCGAGCGGCTCGGCGGCGAGCAGCGGTGCGTCGTGGGGGTGGTCATCGACCATCCCCCCACGGTAGCTCAATCAGCGACGCGAGCGCTTCGTGACGGGAAGAATCGCCGGCTTCTTCGTGGCGGGCGTCGAGGCGGGTGCCGAAGCCTGTGTCGATTGAGGCGGCGGCGTGGGCGTCGCGGGCTTTGCCGGAGCGGTCGTGTTGGGCGCCGTCGGCGTCGCCGCCGCCGCGGTCTTCGTTCCACCCGATGCGGCGGTCGTCGCCGGCTGCGCCGGCGCTTTGGTCGCGTCCGCCGCATCTGCGACCTTTTCCTCGGTCGGCGCAGCGCTCGAGCCGATCGACTTCCCATCGAGCTCGAGCGACTCGCACGCCTTGTCGATCGCTTCGGCGTGCGCCTTCGTCGTGCCGGCCTGCGAGGCCTCCGTCTCGCAACGGTAGAGCTTTCCGTTCGCCTTGAAGAAGCCCATGTACGCGTAGAACTCGTCCCCGAGCGGGCTCTTGCCGCCGACGATGATCGAGTTCGCGTCCTCGTGGACGATCTTCGACTCTTTGCCGAACTTCGCGCTGGCCGCTTCTTTCATCAGCGGGAGCGTGACCGTCGGATCTTCCAAAACCCAGACGGCGAAACCGACACCGAAGCTCGCCACGTCGGTGCCGCGGCCGCCGAGCGACGCTTTCACCTGTGCGCCTTCGGGCGCGAGCATCGTGAAACCCTTCAAACCGCCCGGATCGAGGCTCACACGCGACATCTTCGTCGTCGTGCCGCCGGCGTCTGTCCAGACCGTTCCATCGGCGGCAGCGGCATGGGCTGCGGGCTTGTCGCTCGCAGGCTTGTCGCCGGCGACCTCGTCACTTGCCGATTCGCCACCCGAAGCCTTCGCACTGCTGCTCGCGCTGGACTTGGCGTCATCGTCGCCGAGCTTCTTCTCGGTGTCGCTCTTCAGCTCCTCTTGAATCTTCTCGTTCGCCTTCTTTTCGAGGTAGTCGCAGCCCGTGGCGGTCAGCAAACTACAAGAGAAGAGGCCTACGAGGGCGAGCGGAAGCGCGAGGCGCGGTCGGCGCGAGGTCGAGTGCGTCGTGTGCATGGCTTGAACGAAACGGGGGCCGCGGTCGATCGGTCACGCGCGACGTCGAATTTTTCTCAGGCGCGATTTTTCTCGCAGCGGTTGGCGGAGATCTCAGACCTCCTATCGACAATTTCGCGCGCGAACCGTTTAGCATCCCGCCATGGTCACCCGAACCTTCCTTATCGCGGCTTCGATGGGTCTGGCGATTTGCGCATGCGGGGACGACACCGCTGACGGTCTCGGCGGCGGAGGCTCGACGCCCAGCACGGGTGGAAGCGCGCAGGGAGGTGAGGGCCCGGCATCCGGCGGCGGCGGAACGAGCGACGACGGTGGAGCTGCGCCGGGTGGCGGTGGAGGAGATGGAGGGTCCGCACCTGGCTCGTGCGATCTGCCGAACTTCCCCAATGAGACGTGCACCGGCGTCCCGGCCGGGACGGAGCTCACGGTCGTCGAAGGAGACATGGTCATCGACACCGAAGGAGAAATCGTCGAGGGCCTCGACATTCGTGGCTGCGTGAACATCGAAGCGCCCGGCGTCGTCATCCGAAACTCGAAGATCACTTGCAACAGCTTCTTGGCCGTCGCGAGCTACGCCAACGCATACGAGGGTGAGGCGGCGCTCCTCGAAGATGTCGAGATCAGCTGCGACGACCAACAAGGAACGGCCGTCGGTGACTTCAACGTCACCGTCCGTCGCGCCAACATCCACAGCTGCGAAAATGGGTTCGACGCCGACGGGAATCTGACCATCGAAGACAGCTTCATTCACGATCTCCTACCTTACAATCCCGAGACCGACCCACACGTCGACGGAATCCAGATCACACCGGTCGGCAACAACATCACCATAAGGCACAACACCATCCTCGCCGGCATCGACGGCAACGCGGCCATCATCAGCCCGGACGTAGAGAACGGCATCGTGTCCAACATCCTGATCCAGGACAACCTCGTAGCAGGCGGCGGCTGGACCATCTATTGCCAACAGAACGGCAGCGGTGACAACTACCGCATCGTCGGCAATCATTTCAGCACGATGTTCCACGACACGGTCGGCGACTACGGCCCATGGACCGAGTGTGAGGACGAGACGGAAGTAACGGGCAACGTGATTCACGAGACGGGCGCGCCGCTCCCCTGACGAGCCGAGCGAGAGGCCGCCTCGCCCGACTGGCGTTCACCTGCTAAGGACTCGCCATGTCGAAGCCCGTCGCGGTCGTGGTTGGGGTCGGACCCGGGATTGGTGCAGCCGTCGGCAAGGCGATGGCCGCTCGCGGCTACGCGGTCGCGTTGCTTTCACGCAGCGGCGGCTTCACCGACACACTGAGCACCACGATCCCCGGCTCGAGGGCGTACCGCTGCGACGTCACCGACCACGCTTCGATCGAAGCGGCATTCCGCTCGATTGCCACGGATCTGGGGCCGGTCGACGCACTTCTCTACAACGCCGGCTCCGGCAAGTTCACGGGTATCGACGACACCTCACTCGAGGACCTCGAGCACGCGTGGCGCATCAACACGTGGGGCTTGATGGCTTGCGCGAAGGAATGCCTGCCACACATGAAAGCCAGAGGCGGAGCCATCGTCGTCACCGGCGCAACGGCGTCCCTTCGCGGCGGCCTGCGCACGACCGCGTTCGCCCAAGCAAAGGCCGCGCAGCGCAGCCTCGCGCAGTCGATGGCAAAGCAGCTCGGCCCGCTCGGCGTGCACGTCGCCCTGGTCATCGTCGACGGGGTCGTCGACCTGCCGAGGACGCGCGCCATGATGCCCGACAAGCCCGCCGAGTTTTTCCTCGCCCCCGACGATATTGCCAAGTCCGTCGTCCACGTGGTCGAGCAGCCGCGATCGGCGTGGACATTCGAGCTCGACTTGCGACCCCATATCGAGAAGTGGTGACCTCGAATCACGATCGACGAAACGTGACGATTCGCTCGAGGGCGTCGAGCACACGCGTCAGGATCGGATCGTCTGCGGATCCGTCGTTTTCATCCTCGGCGCTCCGCAACAGGCGAAAGGCCGATAGCGACACGAACGCGCCGGCACAGCTACCACAACGAAGGATGTCGGCGGTTGGATCCCCGATCGACTCGGAATGGAGCGCGATACCGCATCGAGGGCACGCACCGTCACCAGCATCTCCGTCGTGCTGCTCGGATGCTGCCGGCGGTGTGGCCACACGGTTCACCACCTCGCGGACCTCACCGTCGAGCCAATCGATGAACATGCCGCCGCACGCCGAGCACGCCTCGATGCGAAGCGCTCGGCGAATTTGCTCCTCCAGCTGACCGCCGCAGCCCGGACAGCGCAACACCGCGTTTCTGTAATTCATGACTTCCCACGTCGATCGAAGGCGTCTCGCGCACGTTGAACCTGCGCTCGGTGCCCCTGCGCCCAGACCGCCAGCACCTTGACCGGCTCGAGCAATGTCCGCCCAAGCGGCGTTAGGTCGTAATCCACCTGCGGCGGGTTCGTCGGATACACGGTTCGCTTCACGAGGCCGTCGCGCTCGAGGCCGCGCAACGTCGCGGTCAGCATCCGCTGCGAGATGCCCTCGATCGAACGCTTCAACTGATTGAAGCGCGTCGCCTGCTCACCGAGCAGAACCACCACCAGCACGCTCCATTTGTCGCCGACGCGATTCAGGATCTCGCGGGTCGCCGGGCAGTCGGCGTCGAAGCCGGCGGTGAGCTTGCCGTTGCCTAGTAACTTCAAAGTGCCTCCTTCTCGGCGTGCGCGGTGGTCCCTAGGTTCGCCCAGGGCACGAAAAGTAACCAGGGGCGCAGGCGTAACCAAGCACACGAGCCGAACCATGACAACGACAGGCAACGAACCCATCACGAGCGTGCGACCAGCGAAGGGCTTCGCCCTCGCTCTCTGGCTCGTTCAGGGCGCGCTCTTCCTACTCTTCACCGGCACCGGCATGTGGAAGCTACTCACACCGATCTCCGACCTTGCCGCCATGATTCCGTGGGCCGGAGAAGTCTCGCCCGCGTTTCTCTACGCGACCGCGGTCTTCGATCTCGCCGGCGGCGTCGGCGTACTCCTGCCGACGGTGACGCGCATCAAACCCAACCTGGCGGTGCTCGCGGCCATCGGCTGCGCGGCGCTGCAGGTCTGCGCGATCGTGTTTCACCTCTCGCGCGGCGAAGCGGCGAATACGCCGTTCAACTTCGTATTGGTTGCGCTCTCGGTCGTCGTCGCTTGGGGCCGTCGAGGTCGTCCCGTGTAGATTGTCAATTGCCCCGGCGGTGGATTCAGCTTCGTTGCGCGGCCATATCGCACCCCATCGAGATCATCCCGCCGAGCGCGTAGCCGAGGGATTCGTTGCCTGCGGCGCCCGCATAGTATTGCCCTTCGACGAAGAGGCACCCGCCCGGGCGAAAGCGGACGCCGGCAGCGCCTCCCGCCTCGAAGACCGCGGCGGGGACCTCTTCCGGAGGCAACTCGCCGTTCGGCAGGGTCATCAGGAGTAGATCGATGCTCGCTCGCGCCTCGACGATGAGGTCGACCGGACCGACATCGAACATCCCACCCGTCCCCGCTTGCATGAAAATGAAGCTTGGCGTCGACATCTCATTGGGCAGCAGATCTGCGTGTGACAGCTCGCGCGCGACACCGTTCGTCGTGCCGAATTGACCGCCGCCCAAGCGCAAAGCGAGCGCGCGCCAACCGCCATACGACACGAGCACGCCCAGCCCGGCGCCTCCGCCGATCAAATCTGCGTCGAGGTCGAACGACGGTACCTGCTGACCGTCGAAGCGGAGGTCTTCGACGTGGAGCGCGTGAACGACGGCGACGAGCCCGATACCGATGCCGAGGTCCGGTGCGTCCTCGTCATAGGCTGCGTCCGGCTGCGCAGGAGCGACGGGCTGCGCGGGAGCGACGGGCTGCGCGGCGACGGCGACGGGCGCCGAGGGCGCCGTGGGATCGGCGGCCACCTGCTGCGTCGCGTGAGCGTCCCCGAGCCACGTCCCGACCAGGCCGAAACCGAGCACGCACAAGGGCAAACGCATGGGTCATGAACGTCGATGAGCGCGGAGCGCTTACAGTGCGGTGGGCCGGCGCCGAGCAGACGGGGTCGGCGTCGCGCCGGCAAGCAGGCGGGGTCGGCGGGCCGGCGTCGCCCCGGCAAGCAGGCGGGGTCGGCGACGGAGCAGGTCAGGACATCGCCTACACTTTTGTGTGGGCTCGCTGACAGGTTCGCCCCGGCGAAGAAGCGGGAACTGCGCCGCGGTTGCGCCCCGGCGAACAAAGCCGTGCAGGTTGCGTCATCCTCCCGGAATTCATTCGCGGTTTACGCAGCTACAGTCCTCGCGCAATCCGTCCACGCTGCTAACTACGTGATTCCTCGTGAGCCAATGGGTCGGCCGACGTCTCGGGCGCGAACGAATCCAGGGGCTTTACTGCAAGCCCCCGGCAATCGTTCGCGGAGCCAGAGCGGCCAGGTCCTGTCACGTCTTGGTATCGAACCGGCACGCCCCGACCTGCGCCTTTGCCTTCAGGAATCAGCGCGGCGGGACGAACTTCGATGAGCTCAATCGTGTTGAGCACGAAGCCGGGCACCACCCCCGTGAGCCGTGCGAGGATCCGGTCGTGGAGTCGAGACCACTGCTATCGATGACATCGCTCCTCGTGCTCGCGCTCGGCTGTTCGCCTGCGTCGCCGCAACACGTCGAACCGACGCGTCCGACCGCTGTTGCCATCAGCAGCGCGGCAGTGCCCGCAGCAACCGGAGACGTCGCAGCGTTCGAGCCACCAGTCGTCGAAACCGCCAATGCGGTTCCCGCCCCGCTCGAGCCACCGCCGGAGCCGCCAAAGGGCGTCCCCGCCGCGCTCTATGCGGAGCTCTTCGTCATCGACACATCGTGGAAGGTCGAATCGCAGTCGCAATTCCCGAACGCCCCCAAAGCGACCGGCTCGTGCCGTGTCGCGGAGGTCCAAAAGCACGACTGGGGACTAGCGAGCCGTGTCGAGTGCAAGGACCTCAATCTCGAGAAGGACTACATCACGGGAGACCCCTTCAGCGGTTGGTGGGCCGCCCTTCCCGAGGGTCTGATGAAGCTCCCGGATAGCGGACCGCGCGGCGAACCAGACGTGACCGAGCTGATCCTCTCTGCGAGCCCTCGCTCGAAGCGCGTGGTGATCCCCGATGTCGACGAGCCGCCCTATTCGGATGAATTGACCATTTCGGTAAACGGTAGAGGGTGGTGCATCAGGGTGGTCTCGAACGGTGACGAGAGCGCGTGGTGGTCCGTTTGCGTTCAGCCGGGGAATGGTTTCCGCGGCGGCAGGATGGGCTGGCGCGGCGGCGTGAGTCACGAGAAGGTCTTTACGATTCGATAGCTAACGTCGCCACCAATACGGATCGCCAGATACGGTCGCTTCAAATCCCGAGTTGACGGCGAGCGAAAACAAGCTTTCGACACGGTCCTGCGGACCATGAGCTTGAAAGTGGACTGCCAAGTTGTGCGCCGCATATCCGCTACCGGCGGCGACGGCGCGTTCGAGAAGAGCAACCCCCTCGGGATGACGCTGGATGTCCCCGAGCGTCAGCAATGTACCGAGCGCGCCCATCGCATCGATGTCGCCCTCCGCGATGAGCGGACGAAGCAGTGCCTCGGCGGCGGCGCGATTCCCCACGCCAACTTGCGCCGCGACCTCGACCCGATCGCGCCGGTCGTCGGCCAGATCCGGCTTCTCAGCGGCCTCGAGATTTCCCGGTCTTCTACCCTCGAGGAACGCTCCCGCCGCCTCGCGAATCTCGGGGTTGGCGTCGTCCAGAGAGCCGCACGCCTGCGTCTTCAGGAGCGACGCGTCGATCGCTCGAAGCCGGGCGGCCAAAGGCACGCCATAAGGCTCCAACCCGAGGAGCTCCCGAAGTGGACGAGGGGGAAAGATGGGCACATCGGAAAGTGCGACCCAACGCGTCGCCGACAACAGACTTCAATCGGTATCGCTGACCGCTAGATCGCGGTTCGAAGCTTTTGGTGAAGAGCGCGAATGGTGGAATAGCTCGGAATCCGCGCCGGCCCCCTGACCTGATCGAGTGCGAGCCGCATTTGGGCCGCGCAACGACGCGGATCCATCGCGCCGATCCCGGTGCCGAGTCCCGGAACGAGGAGGGACCGAATCAGCTTCGTTGGAGACTGCTCGTTGTGACGCATGACAGCCAGCAGAATTGCACGGAATGCGACATACGCATTGAGGGTGTTCGCGACGCTCTCCGGAACGCGCATCGTTGGGGCAACCACGAGGAACGGCCATCGCACATGGGCGGTCTCGACGATCTCGGCCGCGCCCACGTGAAGCTCACCGTGATGCTTTTCAAGGATCAGCTTTTGGACCACGTTCTGGATGGTTCCGCCCAGCTCGCGACGAATTGCGACGTCGATGCCTCCGTCCATGATCCCGAAGCTGTTCGCAGGGCTGACCATCGCGTCGGCATCTCGCTCGAAGAAGTCGCCGTGAACGACGGTAACCTCTTCGTGCTCTGCGAAAACCTCGGACCAGGCTCGGGTTAGCGCGGCGTGATGGTCTACGAGCAGGATCTCCATGGGCATCATCGGCATCTCACGCACTCCCGGATTTGACGTTTAACGGTCCACTCAGTCCGAGACCGCGATGCGACAGGCGTCGCACACTGCGACCCGTCCTTGGGACCGAAGCGCGATGTGACAGACAGGACAGACCGTGAGCGGCTGAAAGTCATCTGCGGTGTTGTCCTGGAACCACAACATGTACGCACTGCGATACGAATTCAGCTCACGTACCACGGCAAGGCCGCGAACGTTCGAGGGGCTCGAGGGGTCCGTGAGCTGGTCGCGCGCCCAGTCCTCGAACTCGCCAGAGTCCAGCCATAGGGTCTCGAAAGCGGAGCGAAACGAGTGCCAGTTTGCAAGCTTGTCGGCCAACCCCCGGGAGATACCGGCCCGTTCCGGCGCCACCTCACGATTGCAGACAAGGCAATGAATCGGGTTGCGACCGAAAGTCTGAAACAACAAGAACGGCGGTGAGTCCGTGCACGCACAGATCTCGTCCGGTGGCGTCGGGCACTCGCGAAGGCGCCAGTAGGGATCATCGGACTCTTTCATTTATCTCCCTCAGTCGCCTACGTGATTCTCCAAAATGGCCCGATCAGCCCATGTCGTGTGAAGAGTGCCTGCGCCTCCGCGGGACTGCGCTTTCGCCATGGCGTCGAGAGGTACGATCCATACCAATCACGCGCGAACGCCCAGAGCGCGCCCAGCGACATGATCGCTCCCCGCGGAAGCGCGTGATCTCGACACCACCGATCCACATCCGCCTCGGAGCGGAACGGTTGAAAGCTCGAGCATGCAAAAATGACGTTGTCCCACCAGCGCGCGGGCGGCGTCGACAAATGGAACACGTCCGAACTCGGCGGCACCACGCCGGTGCCGCGCCGCACGTCATACCTCGCGACTTCGTCTTCGCCGCCATATCGCGTCGTCACGACAGCGTCGCAGTCGAGCGCCGCGGCGATGCCGAAAGCGCAATACAGGCAATTCGCCCAATAGCCTCGACCAGCAGTCCGCACCCAACATGACCCTGGTGCCAACGCGAAGGGGTGCACCGCCCACGGTCGAGTCGTCCCCGGGTGCAGCAACACGGCGTGAGCGTCAGCCAGCCGCCGAAGGTGGGTTTCAACCGTCGGCACATCGCGGCCGACAGCCTCGGCCAAAGCATCAAGAGTCGGCGCGTGGCCAAGCTCCGCGATCGCGCGTGTCAACGCGCTGCGCACCTGCTCGTCGTCAGCAGTAAGGGTGATCGTCATGGGCGGTGCTCGCGATCATCGCTCAGCCTTCCACGATTCAACCAGGGTCGTAAGCGCCGCCATCTCCAAGTCCGGGAATGGTTCGCGCCATTCCGCTCGAAACCGTTCAGGCGGCAAGCAGGTCTGCAGCCTCCGTAAGGCGCGCCAGAAAGCCAGAACCAGCGCTGGTGTCGGCATCACGCAGCCGAACATCCACCTCGAACGCGCGCCGCGGACGTGATCGGGATACAGATGAAGCGTGAGCTCGGACCGGTCGCCCTGCACCGGCTCGATGCGAAGCTCGAGCTCGGCGGGTCCGAGCAGAAACGCCACAGCTCGCGCGGGGATTCGCTTGCCGGCCTCCCACAATCCTGCGCACAGATCCCGGAGCGTCGGATAGATGTGCGAAAAGTTCTCGGTGAACTCGGCTTCCGCAGTCGCTATCCGCATGGTGAAGCCACCGGCATGTGGCGCGTCGAAGGTCACCTCGAGGAAACGGGGCGTCCGGCCCATCGTCGACGCGACGAGCACGCGCCGCTCGACCTGACGACGTGCCACCCGTCACGCGAAAGCGACGGCGCGGCCCGGTGCCCCCTCTTGAGATCTCGGCCCGCGACCTCGACTGAAGACGGACATGCATCAGCAAGGAACGGCGCTATTCATCGGGCTGGGCTACTCGAGTCCAGAAATTGTCGGCTCGGACAAACGTCTCTAGAACAGCAGAGACCATGGAGTCAGCGGCAGCTTCGGCACACGCTTCTAGAAATGCGTCGGTCACAGCGGCACGGGCGCCGGCGTCCGTCGCAGACGTGTACTCGCGCCGCATCACCTCGCCGAGCGCATCGATACCGGGCGTTCCTCCATCCGGAGTCGAGGCAAAGTCGTAGTAGCGCCACGCGGCCATTTCCTCGACGGCGTCGAGCAACGGGTCGTCTCGAACCTCTTCACTGGTCAACACGGAGAATGCAATGCTGCCGTGCCACGGATAGCAGTCGATCGCGAACGCACGAATCTCTGCGTGGCCGATGCGATTGCGAAGCGCCAAGAGAGCGTCTGCCAGCACGCGCGCAAGCTCAGATGACCAGGTTTCGAGTGCGTTTCCGTCGATCATTTTGGAACCGTACCGTTCAACCTGTCACTAGAGGGCATCCAGCGCCTCTTTCGAGCACCATTCCGCGGTATCGTCAATTGCAGACTTCAGCCACTGCCACAGATCGGCGAAGCGCGTGGTGGAAGGAAACCCGGCAACCTCCACACCGCTTTTCCACGTCAGGTGAACCTGCAGAACAGCCTCCATGACGATGCCGTCTCTGACGACGAAGCCAACGATTTCGTCCTGGTCCTGTCGGCGGGCAAACGGGTAGATGTCGTGCTCGAGCCCGGCTCGGTCGCCAACCTCCACACGATATTGACGCCGAAGTCCCTCTCGTTCGCCCTCGCTCGAGATCCAATGCCACGGCGTGAGCCGGGTCAGGCCGTGCGCGCGGATCCACCGGAGGGGAAGAGGTTCTTCGATGGGCAATTCCGAATCCTTGCTAATGGTCGCTGGAGGCGCGAGCTCGGTCGCGCATCGCAGCGACGATTTGCACGAGCTGTTCCGGGTGGCGCTCTCGATCGAGCTGGTTGTAGCAGTCGAGCAGCTCGGCGGTCGAGAGGCCTCGATACAGGTCACTGTTGCCCTGTTGCGTGCCTGCCACGACGTTGGCCTCTTTTTCGACCACACGAGCGAGCTCGCGGTTTAGCTCGCCGCGCTCCTTCGTACGACCGGGATCACCGACGCGGTTCGCCGTCCATAGAATGCCGGCGGAGACGAGAAGGACGATCAACAGCTGGAGACCGACACCAAGGAGACCACCGTGTGGAACGCCTCCTGGTTTACCAACCGCATCGCTGACCTCTGCGGATTGGACGGCGGCGTTGTACACGCCACCGGCGGCCACGAGGGCCGCGGCAACTTTCAGCAGAGTGGCGAGTAGCGAGCGGGGCATGAGCGTGCGATCCAGCGTGGAAGCCAGGAGTGCATCAACATCTCATCGAGCATCGTTCGGGACCCAACCTGGCCCACTCTTGGCGGAAACATGGGCCCAGGAGCTCGCTCAAAGCTCATCCGATCAAGCTTATGGGTGGCAGCTTCTCGAGAAGCCTATTGTCCTCGAACTCGGCAAGAACCCCCTCATTCGTGATGGGGTCGATGGCCATCGCGCATCGGTGCCAGTGCAAGAACCACGTGTCGTCGCGCCGACGCTGCAGCCAGCTGCGTAGATACTGCAGGCCGTGTTGAAGGGCGAATCGTCGCGCCTGGGCAGCCAAGTCGCTCGGCACTGCGCTCACCCAGATGGACCAGTCATCGCGGCCACGGCATCCGATACCGGCGAGGATGATGCACTCGGGATCGACCGGGCCGCTCTGAGGTCGCGCGTAGAACGAGATCGAGAGCTGAGGGAACTGGGGAGAGTCTCGCAAGGCTTCGGAAATCGCTTCGGCGCCCAGCGGGTAAGACAGGTTGCGTGAGATTTGCTCGCGATCTTTGGTCGGGATTAGCGGCGTCTCGTCCGATACGTGCTTGACCATCGGGCACCATCCTCCGTTCGGCGTCGTCTCGCAAACGTATCGGCGTTCCGCTGGATGTGCCAGGGGCTGGACGCCGTGCGTGCCCCAACGCAGGGCTATTCAGCGCCGCGATCGCGTGCGCGAAGGCAGCCGAGCGCACGCTGATCCGCAGCTGATCCTTCGAGCGCGTGCCAAACGACATCACCGGCTGAGAAGTCCACGACCACGTATCCGGGATTGTGCTTTCGAAAAAGTGTGCCGGCATTGACGATGGTGAGCTGCCCGAATCTCCGAAGCATCGGCTTGTGCGTATGGCCGTTCAGGACGATGGAAACCTCGCCATCGAGCATGAGCCGCTGCAACTCGAGATTGCTCTCCAGCGCATAACCGAAGTCGTCCGGCGACACGCCAGCCATGTCGTTCGTGCCGAGCCCGTGGCAGAGCAAGACTCGGCCGAACCGCGACGAGAACTCGCGTGTGCGCGGCAACGCTCGCATATAGGCCAGCGTCTTCGACGCAAGCTCGTCGCGGCGGACTGCATCGGGAAGGTTGCGAACCGAGTCCGTGAGGACCCAGCGGTCATGGTTGCCACTCACGGTCAGGACGTGGTGCGCCGCGAGCAGCTCGCACGCTCGATCGACATCGCCTGGGCCATCGGCGATGTCGCCGGTGCAGAGGATCGTCTCGATCCCGGCGTCAGCGAGGCGACGAATCGCTTCGGAGAGCAGCGCATCCTCTGCGTGCACGTCGCCGATGAGCCCAATACGGTTTTCGAGGATGGTCACCGTCATGAGCCGAACATATTTAGCGAGGTTCGCCTCTCGCGTAAAAAGAGATAACCATTGTCGATGACGTGCTCTCGACCGCAGTCGGCGTCCCAACCGCCGGAGAGCGCGAGCTCGATCAGGAGCCGAGCCGCGCTCGGCAGATTGAGGTTCAGGCTCCAGCTCGGAGCGGAATAGTCCACGACGACGCCCGCCTGTCGTGGAAAGCCGGACCCGTGCTCTGTCGTTTCGGGAAACACGATGCGCAAATTGGTACGCTCACGCCGAGCCGCGAACGCGGAGAACACCTCCGAGCAGCCGCTCGCCGCGTGTCGATGATGGACGCGCCAGAGGTAGAGGCCCGATTCGAGCACGATCTTGCGAGGTTTTCGTCTCAACATTGTAAATTCGCGGGCGGCGCGCATCGACGGCCGCTTCGTCCATTAGCTGACGAGTGTACGCGTCCTACGTCCGGGGCGGGTTCGGGCCTGCACCACCAAAGCCGCCAAAGCCGCGTGTCGCGAGCCATGCTTCGGCGGCATCCACATTGCGAAGCCGCGCATCTACACGGCAAGCCGGCCCAGCGAAGGAATTCGGGACCGATGAGCACAATCGATGCGACGAGCGCGTGGCCCGCTAGAAAGTTGAGTTGGACATCACCGGGTGTCATCAGGGAGATCCCCTCGAGCAGCGAGTCCTCGTCGATGGCGAGCGCTTGAATCAACGTCTTGAGCTCGTCAGTTGCGGTCGCCCGCAGCAGGTCGCGCGTATCACTCCGACGGCGTGGATCGAACGCGCCCACTTCGGTGCCGCGCACAGAGGTTGCCCTGGAGAGACGATCCGCCAACGTGCGGCTGTATACGGTCATTTCGACGTCAGGAGCACTGCTCGGGGCAGAGCGTCATCGCTGCGGCAACGCAGCGGCCGTCCCACACACGAACGCAGCAGGTTTCGTCAACTCCGCAAACCTGTTCGACACATGGATCGCATGACGACTCGAGGGCTGTCCCTTCCTCGCATGGCCCATGGTCGCATGTGCTCGAACAGTCGCGACAAGTCTCCGGCGTTTCGCATTCGGCATCACAGATGCCATTGCCACAACTCCCAGAGCAGGGGTCGCAATCTTCGGGGCAGACGTCGGCGTCTTCGAGGAAACGGTCGCAGAATCCGTCGCCACATGAGCAGTCAATGCAGTCGAACGTGTCCTCATCGACATTACAGACGCCATCCCCACACTCGTAGCCGCAGTCCTCCAAACAGTCCTCAAATAGCTCGCAGCAACCATCGCCGCAATAGCATTGGTCCGCGTCGAAATCGCAGCATCCGCCCCAGCAGTCTTCGCAGTTCGAGAGCTCTTCGGCGCTACTACAGGAACCGTCTCCACAATAGGAACAATCCTCTTCGCAGGGAGACACTTCATCAACCTCACAGTCTTCGTCAGCTGCACTACCTTCACAGGGATGGCAAACACCGTCGCCGCAGCGAGCTACGTCGTCAGGCAGCGAATCGCCGTCCGGGTCGCATCCTGCCGCCGCGAACATGCCGAACGCGACCAGTGCCAGACCGGACCCAATCAGGCCGAAGCAGGTCTTCCCCATCCACATAGCGTAGCTCGGAGCGTGGCTTCCCTCGACCCCTACTTCCCCTCCCTCAAACAGTGAACAATCTTCTCCCCCTGAAGCGCTCCTATCGGAGTGGGACACAGAATCGACAGCCCCTTTTCGCCAACCGAATGCTCGTGCTCGCCCAGCCAGTAATTGCACGCAGCGCCACCCTCGCGCTGGAAGCTCGCATACTGGACGTTGAAGATCGTCGTCGCCGCGTCATCGATGACGATCTGTTGCGGATTCGCGGTCGACTTCGACTCCTCAGCCGGGCCTTTGAACTCGACGCGATGGCCGCTGCAGATCCACGGGCCACGAATCTCGTCGAGGGAACGGGCCTCCGCCCGGGCGAGGTCGCAATAGCGCCGTTGGGAGAACTCGCTCGACTCCTTCAACGACGTGGTGAGGGATTCGCATTTGGCGTTGTCGCCGAGCTCGTTCTTGGCGGCGAGCTTGGCGTGCTCGCACGCCGGGCTGTCCTCCCCGCAAACGGAGCAGCGCTGCTCCCAGTAGGGTTTGCACGGGGGGTCACATCCGGCGACGGCGATCGTTCCGAAGGCGGCCAGCGCGACGACGACCAAGGCGTATCTCACCTCTTCGAGGTACTACGCGTCCTCGTTGCCCTCAACGCTACCGTTGCTAGTCGCCGAAGTTTGCGCAATTCGGATGCGCGGCGCGCACCCACTTCTTGACCTTCTCGTCGCGACCTTCGGCCGGCAGCATGCCACCGATGAGCGTCGCCGTGCGCTGGCAGTCGCCGACCCAGGCAAAACACATCGCCACGTTGGTGCGCGCCATCGTGACGCTGGTCGCGTCCGGGGTCTTCGCGCCGTGATCTTTGATCGCTTGGTTTGCCTGCGTGTTGAATTGCTCGCAGCGTGCCTTGGTGAACGGCGGTGCACCCGCTTGGAAGCCGACGGCTTTGAGGCGCTCTTCGGGCGTGGATTGTTTGCTGTCGGCCGGGCAGTAGGTCGCGCGCATCTGGTCGGCGACGCCGCTCGCGCCGGCGCCCAAGTTGGGGTCGCCCTTGATCCGCGCGACGCCGTCGGAGCATTTGCCAATCAGCATTTCGCACGTCGCCCGCATGGTCGACATGCCGTCGATCACGGTCGGCTGAATCGCGCGCGCTTTGCCGAGGTGCTCGAGGCACTTTTTGCCGTCTTTTGCGAGCATCGCTTTGCTCGCTTGGTCGAGCTGCGATTGGAATTCGGTATTGTCGGCCAAGGTCATCGCGCGCGGGGTTGCCGTCCCCGTCGCAAGCCCGAATGCGTCCGTTTTGCCTGCATCGGAGCCGTGCGCCACGTTGTCGACGGGCAATCCATTGTTGACGGCGACGGGAGGGTGACCGCCCGGAGCCGCCGCGCTCGGCGCGCCGTCCGCCGACAGCGCGACCGCGCTCGGCTGGGGAGCTACGCCGGTATCGACGATAGCGCTCTCGGCCGCCGCCGAGTTGGCCTCGGATGCCGAAGGAATGCTTGCCGGGCTCGTGTCCCCGCCCCGTTTGAACAGACTGCTCTGGGACAACGCAATCCCGCCAATCGCAACCGCAGCAACACCAATCGCAATACCGATGAATCGCTGACCGCCTCGGGTCGATCGCGGAGCGTCTTGCACCGACGTTTCGACGGCGCGCGCAAATGATTCGACGTTGGAATGGCGCCTCGACGGGTCTGCCGACAGCGCCGTTGCGATGGCGGCCCACAGCGATCGTGGAGGAGGCGTGTCGCCCCAGGCTCCGCGGGCCTTCTTCTCGAGATCCTCCGCTGTCGTGCCGGCGGTGACGCGCTCACCGAGCAGCGCTTCGGCCAGGCAAACGGCTAGAGCGAACTGATCGGCGTGCGCGCTGACCTCACCGGACCGTTGTTCGGGGGCCATATAACCGGGTGTGCCGGCGGGCAAGGCGCGCTGGCCTTCTGCGGCGGCAAGGCCGAAGTCGGTAATGCGCACCCGACCGTCGTTTCCGAGCAAGATATTCGACGGCTTGATATCGCGGTGCGTGAGGCCGGCAGCATGAATGGCGGCGAGGCCTTTGGCGGCCTGCATGTATGCGTCGATGCGGTCTCGGTAAGAGCGCGCTCGGTGCGGCCAGCCCTTATCCATCGTGACGCCTTCGATGTATTCGACGGCCACGAAGACGCTGTCGCCCTCGATACCGACGTCGAAGACGGTGAGTACGTTGGGGTGCGAGACACGAGCGAGGGCGCGCGCTTCGTCAGCGAGCTGCTCGGTCGCCGCGGCCGTCTTTCGATCGGGCCGCATGAGCTTGAGCGCGACGCGCCGGCCGAGCGACGGATCCCATCCTTCGTAGACGACGCCCATGCCGCCGGCAGCGACCTCGCGGCGGATCTCATAGCGGCTGACGCGGTGAGAAGGCGGCGCGGTGGAGCGCGTAACGGGCGGTTGATCCGTCGTCGCAGAGATGGGCGTGGGCGATCCGAGCGCGCGGCCTACCTCGACGATCGCGCGACGGCACGTGGGGCAGCCGTCGAGGTGGTGCTCGAGGACGGCGCGGTCCGTTTCCCCCAATCGACCTTCGACAAAGCCGCAAAGGCTCTCGGTGTCGGGGCAGACGTGGCTCGACGGGGCGCTCATCGCGAGTCTCCGAGGTCACCGATGCTCGCCTCGGTCGGCGCGAGGAGCCTCGAGAGGCTGAGATCGAGGTTGTCTTCGACGAGTTTGAGAATGCTCGCGAGCTCACCTTCGTCGACGCGCAGGCTCGTTGCGAGCTCTTTGCGCGTGCCCTCGACGAGCAATTGTTTCGCGCGCGCAACCCTGCGCGCAGCCGTCGCGCGATGAACACCGAGCGTCACGGCGAGGTCGTCACACGAGAGATTCTGCAAAACGGAGAGCCGAAGAATGAGCCGATCCGACGACGAGAGGCCTTTGATTGCGGAAGCGAACGCCGCTCGAAACGAGCTTCTGTAATGGACCTTCAAGAAGTCGAGCTCGAGATCGTGACCGTCGGCGAGGCTGCTCAGGGTTTCGTCGTCGCGCGCAGTGGCGATCTTCTTTCCTCGTTCGGCGTTGACGAACGCGCGCACGGCCGCGACACGCAGCCAGTTCTCGAGAAAGCCCTGTCCGGAGTACGTCGCGATACGTGGCTCGGCCCCAGGCACCGCGACGAAGAGGCGGTCGCGTAGGATCTGCCGGAGCTCGTCCCTTCGCTCCGGTGTTCGGGCGAACCGCGAGACGGCGCGGTCGATGACGTTCGCGAACTTCCGTTCGAACGCTTCGATGGCGCGCGCATCACCCTTCGCGCAGGCGCACGCGAGGTACAAATCGTCGGGGCGAAGGCGCGCGACGGCGCCCGCGCGGTCGTCGGCTGCGTCCAGCCGGCGGCGCAGCTCCGCGGCGAAAGCCGCTTCGTCGAGGGCGAGACTGGGCCACGCCGCGCGCCCCGCGGCGACGAGGGCGTCCAGCGTCGCGCCGGATTCGCGCGAATCCCGTTCGTCCGAGCCCATCGCTACACCCGTAGAAAAAGCAGGTGGGCCGTCCGGCCGCAAGCGACGACCCGCGTCCGGGGCCTGAAATTCGCGTGTGGATACCCTGCTCTCGCGCTAAAGCATCGGCCGTGCTTCAGCTTTTTCGGCGCCTCGCGCTTGCTTCCTGCTTGATCGGCCTGAGCGCTTGCGCATCGTCCGGCATCCCGAGCGACGCGAAGACCACGGTACTCTCGTTCGAGGACCTCGACTGCTCCTCGTGCGGGGACACGATGGCCCGCGAGCTCATTCAGGTCGACGGCGTCTACAAAACCGCCTTCAACAAGCGCAAAGCGGAGCTCACGGTCATCGCGGATCCGACCGTCCACGTGCTCGCGATCGCGGAGAAGAAGAAGCCCGCCGAAGAGGAGTGGAAGGTCACACTCGGCGCCGGAAAGGGTCGATACAAAGCCTGGGAGAGCGCGCCGCAGGGTGCCGATGTCCAGCAGGTCGCGAAAAACGGCGAGGACGTCGCCGACCTCACGCCCCACATCGCGAAGGGAAAGGTCACGATCGTGGACTTCTCGGCGCCGTGGTGTGAGCCCTGCCGCGAGCTCGATGCGTACATCGTCGAGCGGCTCAAGGTCCGCAAAGACGTGGCCTATCGCAAGCTCGACATCGGTGATTGGGACACGCCGCTCGCCAAGCGATTCATGAAAGAGGCCAAAGAGCTCCCGTTCGTGATCGTCTACGACAAGAACGGCAACCGGTTCGCCTCGCTCAGCGGCCTCGACACGAACCGCCTCGACGAGACGCTTGTGAAGGCAGGCTCCGTCATCGACGACGCGCCCCCTTCGACGGAAGCTGCGCCGGCGACGAAGAATCCATGACGTTCCTCCGACTCGCCATCGTCGGCATCGCCGTCGCGTGGCCGACGATCAGCTACGCCGAAGCCTGAGCTGCCTGAACCAACCCCAACCTGCCGGTCGGCGGGTCCGAAGCAAAGGTGGTTCAGCCGGGTAGGCTCTCGCTGCGCCTCGAGCACACTTTCGTGCCGATGACGGTGAGCCACGTCGCAGAGTGCCCGGATCTCGGGCCTGCCTGCGAGGGGCCCGTCCCGCCCACACCCTACAACCACCATATCGATCAGTTCATCTTCGAGACCGGTCTCACCGCGACGATCGGACTCGCGGATTGGTTCGAGCTCGAAAACCGCTGGGCGTTGCGCGTCACCGACGTGAGCCCCACGTATTCGGAGCTCGACGGTACGCCGAAGTCCGTGCCCAACGACATTCACCATCACGACGAGACGCTCGTCGATCCGACGGACGGATGGCTCGTCGGACGATTCGCGCAGCGGCACGGCGACTTCATCGGAACGTTCCAGCTAGGAATGACATTGCCGATCGGCCGCACCGAGGAAGACCCTTATCGCCTGGGGGCCGAGGGCTTGTCGCACGAGCATCTGCAGGCGGGCACAGGCACCGTGATGCCCATCGTCGGCTTCGCCGTGAGCTATACGGTCGCCCCTGTCACGATGGGCCTCTCGGGCGTCGGCTTCGTCAGCGCGTACGAGAATGACGAGGGGTTTCGCGCACCGTCGCGCATCTACGCGAGCCATCGGGTCTCGGTGTCGCTCGTCGACGGCATGTTCCGTCCGTTCGCCGGGATCGATCTCGCGCACGAGACGGAGGAGCTCTGGCAGGGAAAGCCCGGCCTCGAAGGGTCGAACGTCCGCACCGAGCTTTATGGGAGCACCGGTCTCGCGTTCCGCTTCTTCGATCCGTGGAGCGTCGATATCAGCATTCGTGGTCGCGTCGCGACGCTGACGGATGCACCGACGTTCGAGGTACCGGTCATGATTGGTCTCGGTCTCGAGACGTCCTTCGAGCTATGGAAGAGCGGCGCCGAGCCGAAAGCCGAAGGTCCGCAAATCGAAGAGCGGATCGAAGACGACACCAAGATCTACGAAAAGAAATGACGACGCATCGCGCTCCCGTTCTCGTGTCCGCCGCGGTGATCATCGAAGGCGACCGCGTCCTGCTCTCGCAGAGAAAGCGCGGTACACACCTCGAGCTCGCGTGGGAGTTCCCCGGCGGCAAAGTCGAACCGGGCGAAGACCCGCGCGTCGCCCTCGCGCGCGAGCTCGAGGAAGAGCTCGGCATTCATTGCGACGTCGGCGCGCCCGTGGAGGTGACCTTCCACGCCTACCCGGAGAAGGACGTCCTCCTCCTCTTCTTCGAGGCGACGCGCCGGCCGGGGTCCGCGGATCCGCGCGCGCTCGATGTCGCCGCCGTCCGTTGGGCCGCCGCGTCCGAGCTTCGCGACGAGGAGTTTCCGCCCGCCGACGTGGCGATTTTGCAGCGCATTCGGGCGCGTCTCCATGCCGCCGGCTGACGGCTCGGAGGCGACTGATTCCTAATCGTCAATGCGTGCGGTTCCCCCATTGGTGATCTAGGAATTCGCATTACCAAGATCGCGCGACCACTTGGATCGCAGCTGATTTCAAGGAGTTCCGTCTTGCGAGCGCGCGAGGCGCGGCGATATCAAATGGTAATGAACAAGCCTTACCTATCATCGGTACTTGCATTGATGCTTCTTGCGGCTTGCGGTGATGACACCTCGTCGGGCGGCAGCGGCGGCTCGGGTGGCGCGCAGGGCGGAGGCGGGGGCAGCGGGGGTGAAGCGACAGGCGCCGGTGGAAGCGGCGGCGAAAACGCCGGTGGCGACAGCGAAGGCGGTGGCGGTGCCGAGGTCGGCGGCGCGGGCGGCTCCGGCGGCGAGGGCGGCTCTGCCCCCGTCTGTGGCGACGGCGCGATCGGCGGCGAAGAGGCATGCGACGACACCAACAACGTCGCCGGCGACGGCTGCTCGGAGGCGTGCGCTGTCGAAGACGGTTGGACATGCGATGGTGAGCCGAGTGTTTGCACCACGCCGACGCTCGTTGCCGTCACCGAGGATGGTGACTTCTATCGCGTCAACGTCGGTGACGGCTCCGCGACCCTGGTTGGTGAGACCGGCTTCACGTCGCTCTGGAGTCTCGCGGCAAACGCAAACGGAGAGCTCTTCACGGCCGAATCGCAATCGGGCGCAGGAGCTCGTCGGCTCATCCAAATCAACCCGCTGACCGGAGAGGGCACCGTCGTCGTGACGCTCACGAATGCGGCGACGCTCGACTTCCGCTCTCTCGCGTTCTCCACCGCCGGCGTGCTCTACGGTGTCAACCACTCCAACGACTCGCTTTACACCATCGATATGGCGACTGGAGCAGCGACGCTTATTGGTGATACGGGTCTGACGAACCTCGAAGGTCTCGACTTCACGTCGGCGGGCCAGCTCTACGCTTGGAATGCCACGAGTGGACTCCTCGCGCAGCAGGCCGGACTAAACACGCTGGATCCGGCGACCGGCGCCTCGACGGACGTCAATCTGGCCGACATGGGAACGCAACAAGCGGTCTTCAGCATCGCAACGGTTCCGGGGGATGCGACGTTCATCGGAATTGGGGGGTCGACCCTCTACTCGATTGACAGGCTGAACGGCGCGGCACCGGAGATTGTCGACCACGACGTCCCGAACCCGCGAGGCATCGAAATTATCAGCCTCCCTGCTTTGCCGGCGGAGCAATGAGCGCTTAGCGCATACCTTGCGCACTCGGTCCTGCTCACTTTCGAAGAGAGCTGGACCGAGTGGCCGTGCCGCGGCGGATTCAATTGCGCGGGAGCGACGCGGCGGATTCAACTGCGCCCGCGAGCACCGGATTCACGTCGGCCGGCGCAGCGGGCGGCCGCGAATGAAGCGGACAGGGTTGCATTATCCAGTCGCGATTCGTTCGCGGTTGCAGCTGAGAGAGCGCTGGTTGCTGCCGGCTATCTAGCATAACCGCGCGAAATCTAGTCCAGAGCGACACGCGTATGACGGACTGACGCGAACAGATCGAGGGGAGTTGATGCAACCCCGGTCGATTCATTCGCAAGCGGTGCTGGGGAAGGCTGCGCCCACGCGCCGGTGGTCGCACATGCGAATGGGCGTCGGAGATATGGTCTATGTACGGTGCAATCGCTTGCCGCCAGCGGTGCCGCGGCGCCGACGCTGCAACCGCTGTAGGACGCCAGCACCGGCCCAAAAGCGAATGGGAGGCGGGGACACAGTCTATGTCTCCCCGAATCATGCGGTGGCGCACGGAGCCCCGCCGACGCCGGCGAGCACAATCGGCCCAAAGTGCATGACAGCCCGGCCCAATTATGCGCCCCGCCCAGCCGCAGCATGCTCGCACCGCACTCGGCAGCAAGGCGCACCGTCCGAATGCGAATAGGAGCCCGGGACATAGTCTATGTCGCGCCGAATCATTCGCCGGCGCGCCTACGAAAGACGCCGCCTACGAAAGACGTGCGCCGCCGCCGCAAATACGAATGAGCGACCGCGACATATTCTATGTGGGGTCCAATCGTTCGCCGCGGCCTGCTTCTCGGTGCGGGAGTGGCCGCCTCCATGTCGCACACAGCACAAAATGCGAACGGGACCAGCGGACATCATCGATGTGTGCCCCAATCGTTCGCCACGCCGCCCGGCCACGCCAGCCGGCCACCGAGCCGCCCGCGAACCGCACCACCCCAGCTGCACTACCCGACAGCCGCGACCGCCTACCGATCCACCCGAAACGGCCCCACATCCACCGGCGGAGCCTCCCCCGCGATCAGCGCCGCAATAATCTCCGCCGTAATCGGGGACAGCAAAATACCGTTTCGGTAATGCCCAGTCGCGAGCCATAGGCCGCGCGCATTGGCCGGACCGATAAAAGGCAATTCATCCGGTGTGTGCGGGCGAAACGCCGACCAAGCTCGCACCATTTCGGCGCCACGCAGAGACGGGACCATTTCCATCGCGCCCCCAATGAGGTCGTGGACGGCGCCGGCGGTGACGAGCCGCTCGAATCCGACGAATTCGAGGGTGGAGCCGACGAGGATGCGACCGTCGTCGCGCGGGCTCAAATAGGCAGCGCTGCTCCAGACGATGCCGCGAAGCGGTGGGATCGGGGTCATCAGCTCGACGATTTGGCCGCGCGCGGGACGGATGGCAGACGGGCCGAGCGGCACGCCGGGTACCAGGTTCGACCAGCTGCCGGCGGCGATGACGACGTGCGGCGCTTCCAGGATGTCGCCGCCCTCCATCTCGACGCCCGCGACGCGGCCGTCCCGTACGACGACACGTCGGACGAGCGCGCCCGAGGTGAAACGCGCGCCGGCACGCTCTGCTCCGATGCGGAGGGCGCGGAGCCAGCGAGGCGGGTCGACGCGCGCCTCTTCGGGATAGTGCGCGGCGGCGCGAGATGCGCCGATCGCAGGCTCGATCGCGCGGGCCTGCGCTTCGGTGAGGAGCTCGACGCGTTGGCCGTCGGCGCGTTGCCAAGCGGCGTGCTCTTCCAGGATCTTCGCATCCTTGTCGTCGAAGGCGACGCGCAAGAGGCCGCAGACGCGATGCTCGACGTCGATGCCGGTCCGCTTCGCAAGCTCGCCGGCCCATGCGCCGAAGCGCTCGCGGCTTGCCAGGCAAAGCGACGAGAGCGGGCCTTGCTCGTGGGATTCGACCTGAGCCGCGAGCATGCCGGCTGCGGCGCTCGAGGCTTCCGCGCCGGGGACGCTGCGCTCGAGCACGCGCACGGACGCGCCGCGACGGCCGAGCTCCAGGGCGATCGCGCAGCCCATGACCCCCGCCCCGACGACGATGACTTCGGGGGATTGGGTGGTCACGTCTGGTCCAAGAACTCGTCGTGCTCGGAACCGCACAAGAAGAACGTGCAGCCCGTGCTCGTGGTGATCGCGTCGTGAATCGTCTCGCTTTCGGCGCGGTAATACTCGCCTGCGCGCATCTCGTGCTCGCCGAAGAACGCGACGCCGGAGACGAGCATCGCTTCTTCCGGCGCGGCGTGGCGCCTCGCAGGAAGCGACGCGCCTGCCGCGATGCGCACGAGCGCCGTGTACACGCCGGATCGCGGATCGCGGTAGAGGAGCTTCATCGTCACGCCGGGCGCCGACGGGTGCGGCTGCCATTGCGAAGCGTCGGGCCGCACGATGGTGACGCCGGGCGCAACGACGGTGCGCAGCGGGCGCTGCGCCGTCGCCGGCTGCGCTTCTCGCTGCAACATGCTCGCGACCGAGGGGGACTCCGCGGCGGCATCGACGATGGCGGCCTTGATCGGATCGGGCACGCTGAGCGAGCCCATCATGAGCGTGCCGCGCGGTTGCCCGGTGCGGCGGAGCGGTGGCGGCGCGCTCGTCCGCGGCTGCTCTCCCGGAGGCGCGCTTCCCGGAAGCGGGCGCACGCTCGGTGCCGAGCTGGTGCTCGGCGGGCGCGCGCTCGGCGCGGCCGGCGCATTCGCGCCCGTCAATCGTTGGACGTCCAACGATGCCGACGAGATCTTTCGCTTCGGCGGCGCCGGCGTCTCGTGCACGCCGTTCGGAGGGAGGCTCGAGGACGGGTCGATGCGCCTCTCGTGCGCCTCGGGAATGCCGGCGATCGTGCGGGCGCGCTGCCCAACGACGGCGCGCGGGGGAGGTGGCGGCGAAAGCGCGAAAGCGAGATCCTCGATCGCGTCCGCAGCCGGAAACTTCGATGTTTGCCCCGGCGCTCGCAGGCCTGCGCGTTGCTGCGTCTCGCCCGCGTAGGAGAGCGTCTCGACCTTCCGTTTGAAACGCTCCGCAGCGATGGGATCCGCAGCAGCCGGGTGGCCCGGCGGCGGCGGCGCGGTGGGCGCGGCCGAAATCTTTTCGGACGACGGCGGACGCGGCCCGCCGAGCGTTTTCGCAGGCGGCATCGAATCCGGCGTCACGAGACCCGCCTCGGTATCCGTGCGGAACTTGAGCGCGGCGGGCGTACCGGCGCGCGGCGACGACGGTGGTTTCGTCGGAGCACCGAGCGGCGGCGTGAGTGTCGGCCGCAGGTGCGCGGCCGCTTCAGGCGGTATCGAAGGCTCGGCCTCGGCCATCGGGCGGAGCGATCCGGCGCTCGGGCCGGCTTTCGCCACGAGATCCATCACGCGCGAGAGCATCTCCCGCCGAGCATCGGGCGGCGGCGGAATCGCCGCCCACCGCATCGTGACGTTGCGAAGCCTACGTGCCTCGATCAGCGCGGCTTTGATCTCCGCGGTGCTGTCGCTCTTCGAGAGCCGCAGGATCAGATCGTCGAGCACCTTCTCGACCTGCATCGCCGCGGCGGTCTGCATCACGTTGCACCCTCACCGGCGGGAGGTGCAGTCGCAGCACCGGCGCCGCCGTCACGGACGCGCGCGAGGAGCCGTACGATCCCGATGAAGTTCCACGCGGCGAATGCGACGAACAAACACACGAGCGCAAGCGCCCAGCGCGATGCGCGCGGCGAGCTGCCGTCGATGAGGATCCACGCGTCCGCAGGGACGTCCACGCCGGTCTTCGACTTCACCGAGTCGCGCAAACCCGCATGCCGTAAGCCCGCTTCGGAGAACGGGACGAGCCTTCCCGCGAAGTTGTTCGGCGGGATGAAACGCGGCCCTTCGAAGCCTTCGGGCACGCGGATTTCGATCCACAGCTTGTCGTTGCCCGCGACCGGCGCGAGCCGGAACGAATCGCTCTCCGCGGGGCGGCCGTATTTGATGGCGCCGTTCGTACCGAGGAGCTTCGTCGTGCCCGCGACGTACGAATTCGACTCCGACGAGCTGGTGCTCCACGCGGTGAGGTCGCCGAGATCCTGCGGTGTGCTCGCGGCGAGCGCGTATCGCGCCTCGCTTCGCAGCGACCACGCGAGAAGGCCCGCGGCGATCCCCGTGATCACCATGAGCGTGATCGTCAGCCATCGCTCGCGCTTCGGCGGCGCCGGCAGAGCCAACAGCTCCGGATCGTCCTTCGGTGAATCCGAAGCGACTAGCGCGGTACTCGAGTTCGAGGGCACTTCGGCCTACCAGTATACAGAAGGGCGACGCTACGCACGCTTCTCGTTGCCTGCGACGTCACGGCCTGATCGGGGGAGCCCTCGACCGCACGTCCTACCGTCGAGGCTGCACGGGATACTTGTCCAGTCGTCCGCAAACAGGCGGCCGACGGTGGTGCGGACGGTTCGCCTCGGGTGCGAGGGCAATCAGGTAGTTGCCCGCACGGTGGGGTACCACTAGCCTGCACCAACCCCATGGCCGCCTCGACAAAGTCGGTGGTTTGCCCCGCGTGCAGCTACAAGAACGCTCCGAACGCGACGCGCTGCGTTTCCTGCGGCGTGACGATCGACGTGGGCCCGAAGTCCAAGGCCGACCCGTCGAAGAATCGGTACACGGGCCAAACGAGCTTCAGCGTCATCTGGTGCATGATCGCCTTCGTCGTGCTGGGCGTTTTGACGGGCGCGCTCGTCATCGGCCTGCCGATGGTCGTCACCCAGCTCGACTTCGAAGGGTCGAACGGGATGCTCGTCTCGATCCCCGTCTGGTTCATCGGCGGTCTGCTGATCGGGATGATCTCGCCCGGTCGCACCTTCATCGAGCCCGTCGTCGCGGCGCTCTTCGTCGCGATACCCACCGTCATTTATCTGTGGGCGTACCAGACGGTCCGCGTCCTGCCGGGCTTCATGTACGCCATCATGGCGATGATCGGCGTCATGTTCACGCTGATCGGTTCGTACCTCGGCGAGCGCATCCAGATGGGTCCGCCGCCGAAGCCCGCGGATTGATCGCCCTTGTTTCGTGAGGCAAGCGCGCTCGTTTTCGCGCTGCTCGCGCTCGGCTGCAGCCCTTCGGATCGCGAGCAGTTCGACAGCGTCGAGAGCGCCGTTCAGCGGGCGCGCGATACGCCGCCGAGCCGGCCGGCGGACATCCGTGCAGCGGCCGACGCGATCAAAAACCTGAAGGTGGAGAACCCGAAGGCCGTTGCGGCTCGCGATGCGTGCGCGACGGCCCAATACAACCGGGCGACCATCTTCGAGCTCACCGAGCGAATCAAAGCGGAGATCGACGACCCCCCGGTCGAGAGCCCCCAGCTCCTCGCCGAGTGGTATCGAAAGTTCGACGAGGCACAGGCCGCGCATCCACAGCTCGAGGACGTTTGCAGCCAGCGGATGAGCGAGCTCTGGACCGGCCGCTGAGGGGCGTCCGACGCCGTCGTGCGCGCGCGGGTATAACAGGGCGCGCACAGGCGGTGGGTGCCACGTGCGAGCGCAGCGAAGCACACCCCCAGGCGGGACCCGACGCCGTCGTGCGCGCGCGGGTATAACAGTGTGCTAAGAGGCTCAATCCGTCATGTTCGATACCCTCGCGCGCGGCTTTCGACAGGCTAAGAACCGGCTCGCCGGTCTCACCGAGCTCACCGAACAAAACATCGACGCAGCCCTGCGCGAGGTGCGGTTGAGCCTGCTCGAGGCCGATGTCGAAATCGGCGTCGTGAAGGCCTTCTTGGCCCGCGTGAAGGAAAAGGCGCTCGGCCAGACGCACCAGAGCCGCGTGAAGCACGAAGGCCAGACGCACGCGGTCGGCGCGAGCGACATCTTCGTCAAGATCTGCCACGACGAGCTCGTCTCGCTGATGTCGCACGATGTCGCTCCGGTGACGTTCGCGGAGGGCAGCGCACCGACCGGCATCATGATGGTCGGTCTCCAAGGCTCGGGTAAGACGACGTCTTCTGCGAAGCTCGCGCGGTGGCTCGAAAAGCAGGGAAAGAAGCCGCTGCTCGTCGCCGCCGACATGCAGCGCCCCGCCGCCGTCGAACAGCTGAAGGTGCTCGGCGCGCAGATCAAGATTCCGGTCTTCAACATCCCCGACAAATCGCCCGTCGAGATCTGCGCGGCCGCGCGCGACGAGGCGAAGAAGCAGGGGCGCGACGTCATCATCTACGACACGGCCGGTCGCCTCGCGATCGACGAGTCGCTCATGCAAGAGCTCGCGGAGATCAAGAGCAAGACCGCGCCGCAGAACATCTATCTCGTCATCGACGCGATGATCGGTCAAGACAGCGTCAAGACCGCGCGCTCCTTCAACGATCGACTCGCCATCAACGGCGTCGTCCTGACGAAGCTCGACGGCGATGCGCGCGGCGGTGCCGCGATCAGCGTCAAGGAGGCGACCGGCGCGCCGATCCTCTT
Organism: Polyangiaceae bacterium; assembly: GCA_013361525.1. Classification (GTDB taxonomy): domain Bacteria; phylum Myxococcota_A; class Polyangia; order Polyangiales; family Polyangiaceae; genus Xiheicaenibacterium. The sequence continues at coordinate 48,643 of JABFXY010000152.1, forward strand.
CTCGGGCGTCGGCGAGACCACGGACAAATTCGACGAGTTCCGCCCCGAGGGCATGGCGAGCCGCATCCTCGGGATGGGCGACGTCGTCGGCCTGATGCAGGACTTCGAAGAGGTCGTCGATCAGAAGAAGGCCGAAAAAGACGCAGAGCGAATGCTTTCGGGCGACTTCACGCTCGAAGACTTCCTCGAGCACATCCGAATGATTCAGAAGATGGGCTCGCTGAAGGATCTCGTCGACAAGCTCCCGCTCGGCGGGATGCTCCCCGGCGGCCTGCCCGACAACGTGAACCTCGACGATCGCGAGCTCGTGCGGATCGAGGCGATGATTCAATCGATGACGCGCTTCGAAAAGCGCGATCCCTACGCGCTCATTCGCGAGCCTTCGCGCGCCAATCGCATTGCGAACGGCTCCGGCACGAAGGTCGAGCAGGTCAACGACCTCATTCAGAAGTTCGTCTTCATGCGACAGATGATGTCGTCGCTCGGGCAGAACATGGGCATGATGGGAAAGATCCCCGGGCTCAAACAGATCGCGATGGCCCGCGGCGCGAAGAAGATGATGCAGGGCGGTGGGTTCCCCGGCATGCCCGGTATGGGCGGCTTCCCCGGTATGCCCGGCGGCTTTCCCGGTATGGGCGGCGGCTTCCCCGGTATGCCCGGCATGGGTGGCTTCCCCGGTATGGGCGGCTTCCCCGGCATGGGCGGCGGCGACCACGAGTCCCTCACCAAGATGAAGCCCCTCTCCCAAGCCGAGAAGAACGCGAAAAAAGCCGCGCGAAAGCGCGAGCGCGACGCCCGCAAGAAGGGGCGTCGCTAGAGACAAAGGCAGAGAGAGAAAACAGGAAGGCGGGAAGACAGGAAGGAGGAGAGAGAGAATTTGTTTCTCCGTCGCTCCGACTGTCACCCTGAGCTCCCAAAATCTCTCGCTTCCTGTCTTCCCGCCTTCCTGTTCCTCTCTCTTCTCCCGGCCTGCGACGCCGCGGAGAAGACCGCCGCGACAGCGAGCGCTGGGACGCCATTCGCCGGCCCGCATATGGACGTGCCGTTCGTCGGCGATGCAGAGATTCGAATCGACGGTGCGCTCGACGAGCCTGCTTGGACGACGGCGGCGAAAACCGGCGCATTCGTGGGCGCGCGGAGTGGACAGCCGCAACCGGGCCCGCTTCAGGGGCGCGCGCGGGTGTTTTGGGATTCGGCCTATCTCTATGTCGCATTCGAGATCGACGATGCGCGCGTCCGCGGCGGTTTCCCTGCGGACGCGATCGATCCGCACCTTTGGGAGCGCGACACCGCCGAGATCATGATCGACCCCGACGGGGGCGATAACCGCGACTACTACGAGATCCAAATCAACCCGCAGGCCCTCGTCTTCGATTCTCAGTTCGACGATTACAATGCTCCGCGCGGCGGGCCGGCGGGCCCGTTCGGTCACGAGTCGTGGTCGAGCAAGGCGGAGCGCGCGGTGAAGATCGCCGGCACGCTCGACGACGATGCCGACCGTGACCACGGTTATGTGGTCGAGGCGAGGATCCCGTTCGCCGCCTTCGACAAAGCGAAGCGAAGCCCCCCCTCTCCGGGGGACACCTGGAAGATGAACCTCTACGCCATGCAGGACAACGGCGGGGTCGCGTGGTCCCCCATCCTCGGCGAGGGCAATTTCCACAGGGTTCGCTACTTCGGCGACGTCACATTCGTTCGCTAGTCCGCCCGAAGGCCGCCACCGATTCGTCACCGCCATTGCAGTAGTCAACGCTTTCGGCGCACGATTACGGTGCGCACGAGACGGAGGAAAACATGGCATCGACACGCGTCACGCGACGACGAGCATTGAAAATCGGGGCGACCGCGGCCCTTCCTGCCATCGCCGGATGCGGCGACGACGGCGACGACGGCAATGGTGGCAATGGCCCCGCGGGCCCGGGCGAGATCACGCACATCGTCGTCCTGATGATGGAGAACCGGAGCTACGACCATTTGCTCGGGTCGCGCGCGCTCGAGGGCCTCCCCGGCGACGGCATCACCGAGAACATGTCGAACCCGAACCTCGACGGTGTCGCGCAGCCGGTCTACCGCGAGACGGACTTCTGCGTCGCAGACCCTCCGCACGGCTGGGATCCTTCCCACGCGCAGTTCAATGAAGGAGCGAACGACGGCTTCGTGCGCGCGTACCAGGAGGAGGCGGGAGCCGAAATCGCGCCGTACGTGATGGGATATTTCACCCGCGAGGACATCCCCGTCACGCACGCGCTCGCGGACGAATACACGTCTTGCGATCGCTGGTTCTCGTCGGTCATGGGCCCCACGTGGCCCAATCGATTCTATTTGCACGCCGCTCAATCCGAAGGCTTGAAGTCGAACGACTCGCCGCAGGACCGATTGCCCAACATCTACGACAAGCTCGACGAAAAGGGCATCGCCTGGGAGTACTACTATACCGACCTGCCCTTTTTGCTCCTGATGGGCGGCAACCACATGAAGCCGGCGACACCGAACTTCTTCGACGACGCCGCGGCCGGGACGTTGCCGCAGGTCACCGTGATCGATCCCGGCTTCGGCTTGAACGACGATCACCCGCCTCACCACCCGCAGCTCGGACAGCAATTCATCGCCGCCGTCTATCAGGCGCTCGCGACCTCCCCCCTTTGGGAAAAGGTGTTGTTCGTGATCACCTACGACGAGCACGGCGGCTTCTTCGATCACGTCGCTCCGCCGAAGACAGCCGACGACCGTGCCGCCGAGGGGTTCGATCAGCTCGGGTTCCGGGTGCCCACGCTGCTCGTCGGACCGTACGTCAAAAAGGGTCACGTGAGCTCGGTGCAATACGATCACACGTCGGTCCTCAAACACATCGAGACGATGTTCGGGCTCGACCCGCTCACGGCGCGTGACGCCGCTGCGAACGACCTATCCGACGCGATCGATCAAGAGCGCCTCGCCGCCGGCGAGGCTTCCGCGCCGATCACGCTGCCGAGCATCAATCTCAGCGCGGACGACATCGACCCCGAGTGCAAGACGCAATTGCGCTCGCAAAAGACGGATCTCGAGCTCCACTTCGACCGCGTGGGGATCCCGCCGTATTACGATCTTCGCCCGAAGCGCCGCGAGACGGCCTTTTTCATCGGTGACTATCTCGAGAAGCACGGCATCGGCAGCATTCGCCGCCGCCGATGACGCGCTCCTCGTTCGGGGCGCTGGTCGGGGCGCCCGCGGGATGACAGAGGTCAGCCGGCTGCCCCGACCGAAATGCCAATCTGCTTTCGCAATCGCGAGCAACGATCGCCGACGTAGAACACGATGAGGTCGTCGACCTTCGCGTCCTCTTCGAGCTCGCCGCCCAGACGAATCACCCGCTGCGCTGCGCCCAAGTCGTCACTGAGGAGGAGCCCCGCGCGCAGCGCCGTGAGATCTGCCGCAGTCGCCCATCGTTGCAAGTTCGTGCGACCGCCCTCTTCGACGAATCGCAAGAAGTGCCCGCGCAGGCGGTCCTTCTGAGCCGGGTCGAGCAGTGGCTCTATCGCCGCCGCAATCGGCGCAGCGCGCTGCCGAACCTGCGCCGCGAGCGGAAGCTGCGGCTGGCCAATCGTGAGCGCAGCGAGAAACAAGTCCTCCAGATCCGGAATGTTCGGAAACAGCAGGCGAACGAAATGGTCTTCCCGGTAGCTCGCCAAATGGCGCCCCGCGATGAACGCGAGCTCCGCCGGTGAACGACCGGAGAGCGCCCTCTTACCGAGGCGGCTCGAAGGGGGAATGCCCGGTACCATCTCGACCGCACCCTCCCACGTGGGGTCGGTGTACAGCGGCGGCGGTCGCATTCCGAGAATGGATGCCGCCCACGCAAAACATCGAACGGCCTGCACCGTCGAGCTGGCCGGGTCTTGGAGCATCGTGGGCTCGAGCTTGGGTAGGGCATTTTGCCGCCTCAGCGCCGTCACCCGTCCGAGCAATACAGGGCTCGTGATGACGGCAAAAATGTCACCGGTCAGGACCTCTTCGTCCGGGTGGAACAAATTGCGTCGCCACGCCTCGACCGATACCGACGCGCTCGGTCGCACCAGCCCCTCGGCTTTGTGGCCTTGCGCGAACGCCTTTTCCTCCTCAGTCGCCTGTTGGAGGAACGACAGGACCTGCGCGGCGCGATAAGCCCGATCCGGATCCGTCGTCTTCGTCGCCCCGAACAGGCCGTGAAGGCTCGCGGCGTCGCGCGGATCGTGACGAATTCGACGATAGAGCTCTTCGGGATCGTCCGCCGCGCCCGCAAGGGCACCGGGGGCGAGATCCGAAAAGTCGACGTCGACCGGGATATGGGAGCGCGCCTCTTCGAGCTCCGCCTCGAGCCGTCGAACCTGCGACTCCAATGTGGCGATTTTCGCGCGGAGCGCTTGGACGTGCGGATCGTTTTCAATCTCGAGCGGGCGGAGCGACGCCGCGGGCGCCTCCGCGGGGACGACCACCTCTTTGACCGCAATGCGGTGACGGGCCTCCCACGCGGCGAGCAGCGCCTTCTCGAGCGCGAGGACACGCTGCCGATCCAATCCGAACGAGTCCGCGGCGCGCTCGAGGCGCGCGCGCTCCTCGGAGGTGATGACGCCGTCTTCGAGCGCTTCGGCGAACAGCTCTTCGTAATGCGCCTCGAACTTGCCGAGCCTCACGTTTCCGCTGAGCTCGCCTTGTTCGAAGTCTCCCGCGTGCTGGAACGGCTCGTTCGTCATCCGGCGAACGTATCACCCGTCCCTCGCGCCGATCCCGGATTTGCCGTGCCCCGGATTGCGCTTGGCGGTCCGGCCAACATGGCGAGGCTATTCCGTCTCTTTCACCCGCTCGTACGTCAAATCGTACGTCAGCTCTTTGGGCAACTGGCTCGCGAACACGCGCACGTGCACGGTCAATTTGTCGTCCTTGAGCTCATAGCGATTGACGCGACCCTTCGCGTTGCCCTTGAAGGTCTGCTCGATCTCGTCGCCGACCTTGAAGCTCATGTCCATCATCTCGCCGTTCACGGCCTTGAACTTCACGCTCGAGCCGTCCAGCGGCGCCGCGTGAGGCTTGTTATCGTTGTAGAGGACGATCTTCTCCGAGTCGCCCTCGATGCGGACCTCTTTGGGAATGACGTTTCCCGCCGCCAACTTGTCGCGGACGATGCCGCGGGCGATGAAGTTGAACGAGGCGGCGATGCCCTCGATCTTGCCCCACAGCGAGCGCTGCTCCGGTAGGCCGCCGACATAACGGTACGTACCGAGGAATGGAGTGAGTGGCGATTCCTCGGCCACAGGTGGGGCGGTCAGCTGGACCGGCGGCGGCGTCGGCGCGGCCTCGCCACCCTCTTGTGGCTCTTCAGGTGTCAGGGCTTCCATTCCCTCTGAGCCGCCGAGGCAACCCGCCACACAGACGGTGACAGAGAGAAGCGTGACAGGCAGCCACGGATGAGCTGCCGTTAAACGTGGGCACCGCATGCCTATAAATTCAGCATGCGTCATGCCACGAGCGGCAAACCAGCACCGAGCGCCGATGAGACACTGTTGCCGCCGGCGACTGTGCTCCCCCGCGCACATTCATGCCCGGTGAGGCGCCGGTGCCAATTCGACACGGCCGCCGCACCAACTCGGTGCGGCGTCGTCTCCCCCCCTTTTATATTTGCGCCCGACAGGACTCGGCGGGCGCTGGCGCATCAAGCCGAGGTGTACGTCGTCGCGCGCTTTTCGCCCTTCGTGCGAAGCTGCTTCTTCTCGAGGAGGCGGGCAATCGGGAGCGCCCACTCGTTCGTCTTCAAGTTGAGTGACTTCTTGATCACCTCGGCGCGCTGGCCGGGGTTCTTACGAACGTGCTCGAGAATGCGATGAGCCGTCTGCTCGATCTCGGCAGTAGAGC
>JABFXY010000100.1 GCA_013361525.1 Polyangiaceae bacterium
TCGCCGTCGGTTGTCGCCGTCGGTTGTCGCCGTCGGTTGTCGCCGTCGGTTGTCGCCGTCGGTTGTCGCCGTCGGTTGTCGCCGTCGCTATCGCCCCGGGGGGCGGCCGTCGCAGGCGCATCTCGGTGCGGTACGCCATAAGTGGCCTGGTTCGCCACTACCCACCCCACTCTTGTGGTGCCGATCGCGCGACTGGGGCGCTCCGAGCGCTGAGACGTGCAGTGCGCGTGGAATTGTCCGCGTTAGTTGCATCGATTCCTCGATTCCGGCCACGGATTCGACTGTCGAGGCGATAAAAGTGGGGTGGGTTGTGGCGAACCGGGGAGGTTTTGTCACGCGGCCGCGATTGGCGTGGACGGCGCATCGGGACGCAATCCGGGCGGCGCGGTCGTGAGCCGTATCGGTCCGCCGATAGGAGAGCTCGTTCGGCCGGTAATCGGTCTGCACGGATCCGAAGTGGCGTGGTTGAGACTCAACCCCGGCACCTCGGATCGCGATTCGCGCAAAAAGGGCGGCGCCCTCTCTCAACATCAGGCTTCCTGAGCTCATTTCTATGCGGCTTTGCGATCCGAAGTCGAGGGGTTCGGTCTCGACAGGGCCACTTCGGATCGCGAACGGGATGAGCACCGCGAACGATATGGCGGCCGCACGGCGTAGCGGCCGCCGTCGGCTTCGACATCGGTACGTGTAATGGCATGAATGAATGGGCAACCACCGAGTCCGGCGCCGGTCGCGCGAGGTGCATTCGCGTGATCGATCGGATGCGGATAATTCCGCCGCTCGACAGCGCTGCTCACCGGTGCCCTCCAATGAGTTTCGGCGCATTGCTTCGGCATTGGGTGTTGGCGTGCAACGCGCCGCGGTGAGCTTTGCGCTTGCGCTATCCGACATGTCCGTTAGTCTGGACCCACTTCAAGGAGATCCCTATGACTTCGATGCGCTTTTTGAGTGTGATGTTCGCTGGCGCGATTGCGTTCGGCGGTGTTGCGTGCGGCGACGACACCGGTACGGGCGCCAACGGCGGCGGCCCCGCGGGCGGCAGTGATCAGGGCGGTGGCGGCGGCACGGGCGGCACCCCGGTCGAAGGCGGCGGTGGTGGCACCGGCGGCACGCCTGTCGAGGGTGGCGGCGGCGCTGCTGAAGGTGGCGCTGGCGGCGGTGCTGAGTCCTTCAACCTGGAGTTCAGCGGGACCGGATTCCCGCACGACGACCAGACGCTCTATGTGAGCGTTCGTGATGCGAACGGTACGGAGGTTGCTGCCGATTCGGCCGTCGTCGCAGGTGGCGCGTTTTCGTTCACGTTCGAGAACATCGCCGCCGAGGGTGGTACTGTCGACTATTACGCGGACGGCGGCGAGGTTGGCGTGTGCGAGGCTCCGTCTGCCGCTGGCGACCACGCGTGGCGAAAAGACATTCCCGCAAACCATGTGCTCGAAGTCGCGCACGACGGGAACTGGACCGACGTCTGCGCCAGCTTCGAGTGAGCATCAGCTGATGCCGTTTGAGAGCGCCGAGGCGACCATCGTCTCGGCGCTTCGTCTTTCGAATCACCTCACCATCACCCCACCAAAACCGAAAATTCCAATCCATCCCCGAGCGGCAACTCGAACGAAACGAACCCGTTTCCCGGCGCTCTGACGTAATCAACGTACCCCGCCAGCGTCTTCCTGAACGGCTTCACATCGTCACACAGCACCATCGCGCTTTTTCTGAGCTTCGGCTGCAACAGCTTCAAGACCGGCAAACACGCGTCTTTCCACCCGTCGAGCAGCAGCAGATCGATCGGTCCTTCGACGCCGGCCAAGGTCTCCCTCGCGTCGCCTTCCAAGACCTCGACGCAATCGCCGACGCCCGCCGCTTGCGCATTGGCGAGCGCAGCCGACCGCTTGTGCGGCTCGAGCTCGGTCCCGGTGACGAGGCCTCCGCCGTTGTCGCGTACGGCGGCCGCCAAGTAGATGAGCGAGATGCCGAAGGATGTGCCGAACTCGACGATTCGGCGTGCTCCCGAGGCGCGTGCCAGCTGATAGAGGACGCGCCCTTGTGATGCGTCGACCGGGATGTACGCGTCTTTCAACCAGGGGATGACGCTCTGTTCGGCGGTACGGCCGCGCAGATAACCGGCCACGACCGACGGCATGGCGCGGGCAAAGACGCGCCAATCCTTGGTGGCGGCCGTGTGGAGGCGATCGAGAGTGTTTTTGACGGGGGTGTTATCGAGGGAGCAGGACGGGTGGGTCGTGGTCGTCATGCGGACAACCTGCGCCCGCTCATCGTTATCGAAAAGTGCAACGTTGATAACTGTGGATTGACGCAAGCGACAACATCGCCCTCGATACTTTCCCAATGCCCACCGCCCCCGTGACCCTGGAGCTGCTTCGCGTGCTCGACGCCCTGCTGCAGGAGGAGAGCGTGACGGGCGCCGCTCGGCGCGCGCATTTGACGACGCCTGCGATGAGCCGCGCGCTCTCGCGTGTCCGCGCCGCGCTCGGGGATCCGGTGCTGGTTCGCGCCGGACGCAAGATGGTGCCGAGCCGTCGGGCGCTCGCGATGCGTGATCGGGTGCGCGCAGCCGTCGCGGAGGCGGAGGTGTTGCTATCGGAGACGCCGCTGTCCGCTCGTGACGCGCGCCGTGTCCTCGTCATCCGCGCGAACGACTCGATCGGCGCGATGCTGGCGTCGGAGCTCGCTCTCGCCGCGCATCGCGAGGCTCCAGGCCTGACATTTCGCTTCGTCTCCGAAGGCAACGAGGATGTGGAATCACTCCGCGAAGGATGGGTGGATCTCGACATCGGCGCGGTGGACTTCGACGCGCCGGAGATTCGTTCGCAGGTGCTTCTTCGCGATCGGTTCGTCGGTGTGGTGCGAAAGGGGCATCCGCTCGCGTCGGGTCGCGTGACGGCAAAACGCTTCGCTGCCCACGATCACGTGGTGGTCGCTCGCCGCGCGCGCCTCGAGGGGCCGATCGACGTCGCGCTCGAGCGAGCGGGGCTGTCGCGCCGGATCGTCGCATCCGTGACGTCGTTCCACGCAGCGCTCTTTATCGCCGCACGCTCCGATCTGGTGGTCTCGGTGCCCGGCGTGGTCGCGAGGCACGCGGCCGAGACGCTGCCGGTCGTGCCGTTCGCGGTGCCCTTCGAGCTACCTGCGGTGCCGATCTCTCAGGCGTGGCATCCGCGCGAGGACGTGGATCCGGTGCATCGCTGGCTCCGCAAAGAGGTGAAGCGCGCCGCGGCCCAGCTCGCCTGATCACGAGCGGGCAAGCGTCATTTGCCGAGCTTGGCTTTCAACGCCTCGATCGTCTTTTCCAAGCCGACATGATGCCGCAAACAACACGCGTCGCCATCGGGGTCGCACGCAGGCGGTCGGAGTTTTTCGAGGACGGCGACGGTGCGCGCGTCGCCGTCTTTTGCGGCGCGATCGAACAGCAATCGCTTCTCGCGACAACTGGCGCGTCGGAGCTCGACGGCGATGCGAAGGGCAGGGGACGCGCGCCCCGAGGTGCCTTGAATCTCGAGGATCGAATTGGCGCGATCGGCCGCTTTGCCGCTCTCGGCGGTGGTCGCAACGTCATAAAGGACGTCGAGCCCTTCGGAGCCGAAGCGATACGCGAGGGCGTAGAACACCTCGTCGGCAGGGCGCCCACCACGCGCGCCCACGGCAGCCGCGACCTTGATGGCAGCGGCGCGCATATCGCGGTCCAACAGGGCGTCTTTCTTCACGCCGGCGAGCGCGACGAGGATCGAAGCTCCCTCGGCGGCGTCACCGCTCTTGGACGCGGCGAGCAAGTCGGTGCTGAGTGCCGTCGCGTAGTCGATCTCCGCCGAGGCTGTCGGCGCGGCGCTCGCCGAGGTCTCTGTCGAGGCGACGATTTCCGGCTCCGTCGCGTTGGCGACCGACGGCTCGCCGCGTTTCGCCAACGTGTAGAGCCCGATAAAGATGGCAGCCGCCGCGACGGCGCCGAGCCCCACGACGGCGACGCCGCGCCGTGACGGTTTGACGGGCGTCGTCGTGAACGGGACGGAGACCGACGACTCGTCCCGCATGCCGATGCTGTCCAGCGCGCGAATCAACGCCTGCGCGTCCTGATAGCGGTCGGCAGGGTCCTTTTCGAGGAGACGCATCACCACCGCCTCGATCTCGATCGGGACGGCCGTAGCCGGATGACGCTTCGCAATGGGCGGAGGAGGCGTCGAACGATGGTGCGCGAGGATCTCCACCGGCGAGCCCGCATCGAACGGGTGTTTGCCGGAGAGCATTTCGTAGAAGAGGACTCCCAACGAATAGAGATCGGAGCGCTCGTCGACCGCGTCCATGCCGCCCGCGATTTCGGGTGCCATGTAGTCCACCGAGCCGAAGACGACGCCTGGGGTGCTGATGCGGACGTGGTCGTCGTCTTCTCCGAGGGGCGCGACCCGATCGAGCGGGACGCGCGCGAGGCCGAAGTCGAGGAGCTTGATTTGCTCGTCGGCACTCGACGTGACCATGACGTTCAGCGGCTTGAGGTCGCGGTGGACGACGCCGTGCTCGTGCGCGACGGCGAGCGCCGATGCGAGCTGTTTGAGGAGCCGGCACGCACGCTCGGGCTCGAGCGGCGCCTCACGCTCGATGAGCGCCCGCAGGGTCCTGCCTCGGACGAGCTCGAGGACGAGGAAGCAGGAGCCGCCCTCGATTGCCCCCATGTCGCTCGCGTAAGCGATGTTGGGATGGCGAATGTGCGCCCCGACGATGGCCTCTCGCTCGAAGCGGGCGACGAGGTCCGGGAAGTTCTCCGTCTCCGGATGGAGAACTTTGATCGCCACCTCTTTGCGCATCTTGAGGTGGAAGCCGCGATAAACACCGGCAAACGCGCCCTTGGCCACGAGCTCGTCGAGCCGATACCGATCGGAGAGCACGCGGCCGATCCAGGCGTCCGCTCCCTCTGCTGCGGGCGGTCGGCCAGTCACGATTCCAAGTGTAGCGCGCGAATTTCCAGTTCGGCCAGATTGTGGCCTAACGGTTCCGCGCTCGGCTCGATTCTTCGCGGACGGTAATAATGAAACGCGCGGCGACCCCGGGGGGCCGCCGCGCGTCGGTGGGAGCGCGTCGATTCGGATCAGGCTCGCGCGAGGCGGCGACGGCGGGCCACGGCCATCGCAGCCATCGCGGCCATCGCGGCGAGCGCGCCTGCAGGCACGTCATGCGAACGCTTCGCCGTTTCGCACGCGCAGCCGCCGGAAGGCGTCAGAACGCGATCATCGTCGCCACCGTCGTCGTCGCCGGGCGGCGCGCACATCGCCTCGGTGAGCGGCGTTGCCGCGCCGCTCTCCTTGTCGCCTTGGTCGAGCGCGACGTCGTAGTTGCCGGTGTTGCGATTGTCGTGGTGGTAGCTCTCCCACTCGATGACGTTCGTCGTCGGCGCGGACGTATGCCAGAGGTAGAGCCAGCCGTTGCGCGTGCCGATGGCCACCTCGAGCTTGCCGTCGCCGTCGACGTCACCGACCGCGGGCGTCGGGATGATCCATTGACCGGTGAACTTCGGCCAGCCCTCGGGCTCGCGGCCGCAGCCATCGATTGCGTGCACGTAGTAACCGCCCGATCCGATGATGGCCTCGGGGTAGCCGTCACCGGTGAGGTCCGCGATCGCCGAGCTGTTGAAGAACGTGAAGTCCTCGAGGACCATCGGCGAAGCGGGGAGCATCTTCCCGGTTTTGACGCTCCACATCGACAAGAGGTTGTCGCCCTTGAGGTTGTCGCTCGGGGATTGGAGGTTGATCGCGAGGTTCAGCGAGCCACCCGACGCGACGATGTCGGGCTGTCCGTCTTGATCCATGTCGCCGAGGGCCGGCTGCGAGAAGAGCGGCAGCATCGTGTTCGGCTGCGTGGCCTTCGACAGCGGTCCGAACGCGCTCGAGGGATCGAGGCCGTCGTTCGGGTAATCGGTGCGCTGAGGAAGGATGTTGGGCGGATATGCATTGAGCTTCGTCTGCTCGCCCGGATCGCCGGGGATGATCAGCGGGCTCGATGCGTTGCCGTGCGCGACCGCCGCCTGCGTGCCGTCGAAGGTGCCGATGACCGGTGAGTTCGTGATCCCTTCCGCGACGAGCGGGAACAGGTTCAGCGAGGTCATCGTGACAGGCCAATTCGGCAGATAGAGGCTCGGAGCGTCGTTGCCGCGCCCGTCGACGAGATACACCGCGCCGGAGTTTCCGCCTTCCCCGATGAGCTGGTTGGAGCCGACGAGGATGTCGGGGACGCCGTCCTTGTTGAAGTCCGCGACGGCCGCCGTCGTGAAGACGCGGTTCGGCGCGGGCGGACCGCCGCCGAAGGTGCCGTCGTAACGAACTTCGACCGGGAAGCCGCTCACGTCCGATCCGTCGGCGTCGAAGACGTAGATGCGGCCGTCGAACGCCGACACGATGACGTCGAGCCTGCCGTCTTGATCCATGTCTTCGACCACGGGCGCGGCGAAGGAGCCTCGCGCGATTCGGCTCTCGGTGGACATACAGGGACCCGTCGAGGGCGTCGCCGGATCGAGGGAGCAAGACGGTACGCGCGGCAGGCGCTTCGGCCAGCCGGTTCGGACGGTGCCGTCGTTTTCGATGACGTAGATCGTCCCCGCGTACGTGACGGCCACGATCTCGGGGCGGCCGTCGCCATCCAGATCCGCAATCGCCGGTGCGTTGGTCGTGAGCGACTCGCGAGCGAGATCGACCGCGCCGGGGTTTTCGCTGTAGGCCTTCGCCCCGAGGTAGCTCGGCTCGCTCGGATCGGAGGGCGTCTCTTTGAGACCATCCACGTGGTCGACCAAGAACGGCCCACCCCAGAGCTCTTCCGGCTCGGAGCCGGTCAGCTTGATGACGTGCAGCTCGCCGCCGGCCGTGCCGTAGAGAAGCTCGCGGACGCCGTCGCCGTCGATGTCGGCCATCTTCGGGCTGCCTTCACCGCCGTCGCCGAGATAGATCGGGAAGCCCTTCACGAGATCGGGATCGCTGTGCACGTAGTAGGTGCGGCGGATCTCGCCGGGGACGTCACCGATTTCGCCGTCGTAATGGGCAACGGCGCGAACGCGGACCGTAATCGTGTGTTGGTTTTCGCCGAGCGTGCTGTCGACGTCCCACTTTTCCGGATCGATCGGGAAGCCGTCGAGGTTGCGGATGTCGAACGTCGCAATGGGCGACTCTCCCCCGATGACGTCCGTCGGCCCACCGGACCCTTCGTCGATGGTGGTGAACTCACCGTCGAGCGGTTGCACGCCGGGGCCCCATTCCACGACGTAATCGAAGCTCGTCGCCCGCTTTGCTTGCACGGTTCCGCGAATCTCGATCGGAGACGTGACCTGATCCTTGTAGAGGACCGAGAACCACGTCGGGCTGACGATGTCGACCTCGGGCGGGATGCGGCCGTCTTTGACCGCCGTGACCGCGTTGTTCGCATTGACGCGCCCATATCCGAAGCGTTGGTCGAAGCCGGGCTGCGACCAGCGGTCACGCGCATCGACCTCGCGTGACTCGGGCACGTCGATGTCGTCGGCGCCCATGATCATCAGCTGGAACACCTCACCTGCGGTGAGGTTGCGGTTGTATTTGAGACCGGCCGAATAGACGAGGCCGACGACACCCGAGGTCTGGCCGACGGCCTCGCTCGAACAGCTCGTGCCCGCGCCGGAGAGGAAGTTCTGGCCGCCGTAGTTCGAGCACGGGTGATACTGGAGGAACGTGCGCGCCTCGGTGATTCGCTCGCCCGCGAATTGAATCGCGTGCACCGGCAGCGTGTGATTCGACACCGTCGGCATGTTGTGGTGGCGCGAGTTCTCGTCGGCCATCGATGCGACGGTGAGGACGTTGTGTTCGTACGCGTAATCGATCGCCGATTGCGCGAACCGGTTGTTGTTGATCGTGCCGAGTGCGCTCTGGATGAGCGACGCGCCCAGGTCGGTCGCGTAATACGTCGCTTGCGCGAAGTCGTTCACGTCGGTGATGAAGCTGTCGCCGACGCGCATCGGGATGAACCGACACCCGTTGCAGCCGCCGGCGGAACCGATCCCGTTGTTGGCGCGGGAGACGGAGTCGCGCGCCTCCCCGGTGCCGTGCCCGTACCGCGTGTCGTCGTACGGGTCGTTGTCGTCCTTCATGAAGTCCCAGCCGGAGATGTCGTCGATGTAGCCGTTATTGTCATCGTCGACTCCGTCGGAGAAGTTCAGGATGAGGTCGCCCGCGTCGAGGCGCCCGTTGTTGTTCTTGTCGCCCTTGGGGTGGCCGTCGGACGCCTCGGGCAAGAGCGTGGGCATGAATGCGTAGTCGGCGACGGTCAGGGTGCGGTCGCCATTGCAATCGAATCCCGCGACCGTTCCGGCCGGGACGTCGATGTCCCCCGTGCACGCATTGCCGTTCATATCGACCGGCTTGTGGTTTACGAGCTCCGCGTGATTGAGGAACGCGGCCTCGATGAGATCGTCCTCGTCCCATTTGATACCGCTATCGGTGATCGCGATGATCACGCGCTGATCTCCCTGCGTGTATCGCCAGGCGAGATCGATCGACATGCCCGTTGCCGTCTCTTCCGGACGGACGGTCTCGTTGTCGACCATGAACGAGTAATAGTTCCATTGGCCGTTGTTGCCGTCCGTGTTCCAGGCGTAATCGGGATCGTCCGGCCAATACATCGAATCGGAGAGATCCTCCGACGTCGCGTCTTCCGGCGGCGGCCAGCTCGGGTTTTCTCCACGTGCGGGCCTGCTCGTCAGCGGGACGATGGCAGCGAGGACGAGAAAGAGCGCGGTGCGCGAAAGCGATACGCGCCGCTTGCGAACGATCGGCATGACGAAGGCCTCCCTAAAAGCTCAGGGCGGGAGATTATCACGCGGTCGTGCGATTCTGGGGTTTCGCCTATTCTCCCCCGCGTGTCGGCGGATCTGTCTGGGATGCCTCGGGTCGATCGGGTGGTCGCGCGGCCGGACCTCGCGGAGGTGCGGGCCGCCGTCGGCCCGAAGGCGTTCGTCGAGCTCGTTCGAGCGGGCATCGACGCGGCGCGAACCGCGCTTTTGTCCGGCGAACGCCGGGGTGTCCCGACCGAGGAGGAGGTCGCGACCTGGGTTCGGGAGCGAGCCGGCGTGCTTCGGGCGGGTCGGGCGCGCCGCGTCATCAATGCGACCGGCGTGATGCTCCATACGAATCTCGGCCGCGCCCCGCTTTCGGAGCGAGCGGCGGCGGCCGTCGCCGAATCGATGCGCGGGTACTCCAGCATCGAGCTCGACCTCGGGACGGGCAAGCGCGGCAAACGTGCGGCCTTCCTCGAAGCGTCGCTCGCGAGCCTGGCCGGCGCGGAGGCGGCCATCGTCGTGAACAACTGCGCGGCGGCCGTTCTCCTCTTGCTCGCGGCGGTTGCCCGAGGCCGTTCGGTCGTCGTCTCGCGCGGTGAGCTCGTCGAAATCGGCGGCGGTTTTCGGGTTCCGGACGTGATGGTGGAGAGCGGCGCGCGGCTCATCGAGGTCGGTACGACGAACAAAACTCGGCGAGCGGACTACGAGCGTGCGCTCGACGCGAACCCGGACTGCGCCGCCATTTTGCGCGTGCATCAAGGCAATTTCAGGCAGCTGGGCTTCGTCGAGCGGCCGTCGCTCGCGGAGCTCGGTGACCTCGCGCGCGAGCGGGGCATCCCGCTGTTGAAGGATCTCGGCGGCGGCGCCCTGGTCGATCTGTCCTCGACCGGTTTCGTGGGGGAGCCGATCGTCGCGTCGTGTGTTCGCGACGGTTGCGCGGCCGTCACCTTCAGCGCCGACAAAGTGCTGGGTGGCCCGCAGGGAGGCGCGATTGTCGGCTCTTCGGCGATCATCGAGCGCGTCCGAAAACATCCGCTCGCTCGCGCGCTTCGCCTGGGGCGGCTCGCGATCGTCGCGCTCGAGGCGACCCTCGAAGCCTATTTGCTGGAGCGCGCCTGGGAGGAAGTGCCCGCGCTCGCGATGTCGAGGACGTCCGTGACCGAGCTCGAGGCGCGCGTGGATCGTTGGGTCGAACGCTTCGCGGCCGTCGGGATCTCGGCTCGGCGCGTGGCGACCGAGGCGGAGATGGGCGGAGGGACGCTCGCCGCGCGCACGATCCCGTCGGTCGCCGTCGAGATTTCAACGGACGCGCGGGACGCCGACACGCTCGCCCGCGTGCTCCGTGAAGGTGATCCCGCGGTCATGGGACGCGTCCGGGAGGGCGGCGTCCTCCTCGATGCGCGAACCGTCTCCGCCGCGGAGGAGGAGATGCTCCTCGCGCGCGTCGTCGCGTCGTTCGATCGCTGACGCCGCCTCGGCAGGTACCTTTCCCCGGTCGAAGCCACAAGATACCCTTGTCCCAATCCTTCCGTGACTTGGTCGAGGGGAACCAGAATGTCGATGTCCATGCGATCGATCCTGCTTTTTGGCGCGGCGCCTTTGGTCGCGCTCGTCGCGTCGTGCAACCTCATCGTCCCCGCCGACACGATGTCGTGCGAGACCGACGCGGACTGCGTCAACTTCCCGAACTTCGGCTGCGACACGGCAGAGGGCGTGTGTGTCTCGCTCGACCAATGCTCGGCGAATGCGGAATGCGCCGAGGACGAGGTTTGCCGGCCCGTGTCCCCGCGCCGATGCGAGAAGATCCGCCAAGGCAACTGCCAGGAGATCTACCCGGACAACGACACGTACCGCGACGACAACGCGATTCTGGTCGGTGTGACGGCGCCTCTCACGGAGGAGCAATCGACCGGCTACAGCATCGTCAATGGCGCCAAGGTCGCCGTCGACCATTTCAATCAATCGGGTGGCATCGCGCGCAGCCGGCCCATCGTTCTCGTCATCTGTGACGACGGCAGCGAGGCGCAGAAGGCCTACGACAACGGCATCACGCTGAGCAACATCGGGACGCCGGCGATCATCGGTCCCGCTTTCAGCGGGCAGACGCTGCGCATTGCGGGTACCAGCGCCGAGCCCGGCACGGTCGCGAACAACATCGCGTTGATCTCGCCGTCGGCCACGAGCCCGCTCGTGACGGGCATCCAGGACAAGAGCCCGAAATGCGCGAGCGCGGACGATTGCCCCGGTCTCGTCTGGCGTACGTCGCCTGCGGATACCTTCCAGGGGGCCGCGCTCGGCAATTACTTCCCCATCGAGCTCGAGCCCGTCGTGCGCCAGCGCGGTGGCGCGACGCGCACCGGGCCGATCAAGGTCGCCGTCCTCTTCAAGCCCGACTCCTACGGACAGCTCATCTCGGAGGTCGTGAAGACGACGCTGCGGTTCAATGGCGAGTCTGCCGTTTCCACGCAGAACAAGGACTTCTTCTACCTCGCCCAATACGACGACATCGATGAGGCGACGGACGGTGTGCAGCCGGATCCCGCAGTGATTCAAGAGGCGCTCGCGGAACAACCCGACGCGATCTACCTGTTGGGCACGGGCGAGGTCGCCGAGATCATGCGCACGTTCGAGGCCGACTGGCCGGGCGCCGACGCGGATCGACCTTATTACATCCTCGGCGACGGCGGCTTGAGCGGCGACGTGATCGAGGCGGTGCGCGACGGCAGTACCGAGCAACCGAAGATCCCCGACCCCGCCGCGCCCGCGCGGCCCGTGATCGAGCGCCTCCGCGGCACCGTTCCTGGGCCGGTTTCGAGCCCGATCTTCGACGCGTTCCGTGCCGAATACGACAGCAACTTCCCCCCCGACGAGACGAAGCACGGCGCGAACATCTTCGGCGCGGCCGGCGCATTCGACATCGTCTACATGATTGCTTACAGCGTTATCGCCGCGGGGGAGACGCCCATCACCGGCGACGTCATCGCGCGCGGCTTCGCGCGGCTCGCGGACACCGATTCGACCATCGTGAACGCCGGCACCATTGCGATCGGAACGGCCGAGCAGACGCTCTCCAACTCGAACGGCACCATCAACTTCGAGGGGGCGTCGGGCTCGCTCGATTTCGATATCGACACCGGCGAGGCGCCTTCACCGATCCAGGTGTGGTGCGTGCCGACGATCAGCGAAGACTCGTCGCTCTTCACACGCGCGTATTACGACGGTCAGAGCATCACCGGTCTGCCCGAGCCGGAGCATGTGGGCGCCGACTACACGTGCCCGTTCCACTACTGCAACGGCGCAGCCGACTGCGACACGCACCCGTGGGGCGCGGCCTGCATCGAGGACGTTTGCGGCTGCAACAACTCGGCCGATTGCGTCGACCCAGGCACCTGCGACACCGAAACCAAGCGCTGCGAGTAACGCGCGCAAAGCAAAGAGAGGGACGCCAAGCGCGCCAAGAGGAAGATGAGGAAGAAGAGGGTTTTTGAAATCCTCTCCTAAACTCTTTCCCCTCTCTCTGCCCTTGGCGCCCTTGGCGACCCCTCTGTCTCGATCGGATCGGTGCTGCTCAGAACGAGCCGGACACGCCTACCGAGCCGGGGCCGAAGCTGACCTTTGCGGTCGGCTTCGCCTCGCCTTTGGTCGTGTCCTTCTTGTCGGAAGAGATGACCGCGTCGATCGTGAAGTAGGTGGAGAGGCCGGCGCCAATGACGGCCGCGCCGATGAAGACGTCGGTCGCGATGGCCATGGCTCGGGCGTTGCTGGCGGCGTCGTCGAGCTCGGCCTCGGTGTGACCGGGCTCGCGCTTGAGCTCGTCGAGCGAGCTCTGATTCGAGAGCGCGATGCCGCCGAAGACGCCCGCGCCGATCGCGAGCGCGCCCGTGATCGACCAGCCGACGATCGGTCCGATGGGCGGTCCGTCGTCCGGCGGGGGCGTTCCGCCGCCGACCACGATGATCTGCTTGTTGTCGCCGTTCGTGATCATCGTCTCCGGCTGGAGATCGAACACGAGCTCTTTCGTCTCTTGGCCGGCGAGCTCTTCGGTCCGCTTGATGGTGCGATAGCCCTGCTTCGAGACCTCGAATCGGCGCTTGCCGGCGCTGACCACGACGGGGCCGGGGATGGGCGACGAGTTGACTTGATCGTCGACGCGAAGCTCTGCGCCCTCCACGTTGATTTTGACGTTCACCGTGGCGATGCGTCCTCGGAGCTTGTCGAGGTATCCGTTCACCTCGGTCTGGCGCTCCGGCTGAATGCGCTTTCCGCCGTCGGCGAGGTATTGCTCGAAGGTGCGGAGCGCGTTCGAGTAATCGCCGAGCTGAAAGTACTCCTGCCCGATGTTGTAGAGCACGTGGTAGTTCGGCACGAGCTCGTACGATCGGCGAAACTCGATGAGCGCGGCTTGGAAGTCACCTTCCTCGTGAAGCTCGACGCCCTTCATGTAGCGAGACTTCGCTTCGTCGGCTTTCGACGGCTGCGCGAAGGCTTCGCCTGCGCCGACGAGCGCGGCGCTACCGGCCGCCAGCGGGGCCAACGACAAGACAACCGCGAGCGCGCGAGCCCTGCGGGCGAAACCGAAACGACGAACAAGCAAACCCGAGGGATAAGACCCACCCATGCTCGAAGACTAACAGCGCGCTATCGCTGCTGTCTTCTTCTCGCCGCATTGAACTCGCGCGGCCCGGTAGCCGCGCTCGGGGGCACGAACGTCCGTCAGCCGCCGCCCGGGTACTCTTTGTCGATGTCCCGGATGGGTCTGCCGTTCTTGTCGCGCTTCACGGTCGGGACGGGATCGGTCGTCGGGGTCGTCGTCGTCTTGGACGGCGGTGGGCTGCCGCCGTAGCGACGATCGGCTGTGAGCACCGGCTCCCAGACGATCGAGGTCTCGTCGGGCTTGATCTTCCGGACCTTGCCGCTGTACCCGGGCGCGTCGACCTTGAGCTCGTGCTCCTGGCCATCGCGCGGGATGGTCGTCTTCATGTTGCCCTGGCCGATCTTCTTTCCGTCGAGGAAGATCTCGGCCTCGTCGGGCTTCACCTTGAGCTCGAGCGTCGCCTCTTTCGCGTTGGCATCGGACGACGCAGCAGCCGTGGACGTCGAGGTCGCTTGGGCGGTCGCCGTGGCCGCCGCCGTCGTCGCGGGCGCGGTGCTCTGCGACGCCGGCGAGCCCGAAGCCGCTGCAGCGGGTGCGCTCGGTGACCGGCCGAGGCCGATGTAGAGGAGCGCCGCGAGACCACCGGCCGCCGCAGCGATGCCGAGCGCGATCATCGTGAGCTTCTTGCTGCCGCCGTCGGACGCTTTTCCGTGCGGGTGACCGTAGGGGGAGTGCGAGACGCTGACGTGCGCGAGCGAGTTCGAGACGGACGGATGGCTCGCGTGATCGTCGCCCGTCATTCCGGGACCCACGCGCGGGACGCTGCCCGACTGCGTGTACGGGTTCATCCGGTTCGACGGCGTGTGTTGCCCCGAGCCGGTGAACGACGGGTCGCGCATGTTCGGGTGCGAATGTCCCGATTGCGTGAGCTGCGGATTGGAGCCCGCCGCTGGATGCGAGCCGCTCGCCGTGAGGTAGTTCGGCGCGGAGCCATACCCGAGCTGCGGAAGGTTGCCGCCGGCGAGTGAAGCGGGCCCGCTGAACGAAGCGCGCTGAAGCTCACCGGTGTACGCCGGAGGCTGATCGACCTGCGGAATGGCCATGTGTTGGTATTGGCCAGTCGGCAGCATCGCGGAGCGCGCGACCTGCTGCTCGATGATCGTCTTCAGCTTCTTGCGCTCTTCCTCGAACGTCTTCGAAAGGAGACGGCCGACCTCGCGCAACGTGGACCGCTCGCTCCCCGAATCCATCAGCTCGTCGAGCGCCGTTTGAAGCTCGACCGCGCTCGAATGCCGCTTGTCGCGATCGGGCGACAGCGCCTTCATGATCAACTGCTCGAGCGGGACCGAGATATCCGGGCGCATCGAGCGGGGGGAGGGGATCTCACCCGAGAGGAGCTGGTGGAGGATTTGGACCTCGTTCAGGCCCTTCCACAGGCGGCGACCAACGGCCGCTTCCCACAACATCACGCCGACGCTGAAGAGATCGGCGCGGCGATCGACGCGCTCGCCCTTCGCTTGCTCGGGGGCCATGTAGCCGACCTTGCCTTTGAGCATCCCCGTGCGCGTCTCGTGCGACGAGTTCATCGCCTTCGCGATGCCGAAGTCGACGACCTTCACCTGGCCGTCATAGGTGACGAAGACGTTGTGCGGCGTCACGTCGCGATGGACGACGCCGAGCGCCGAGCCGTCGAAGTCCGCGAGCTCGTGCGCGTAGTGCAGACCGGCGAGGACATCGCTCAAGACGCGCAGGCTCATCCCGAGAGGAAGGCCGCGGTCGCGCCCGAGCCGATGAAGGATGCGGCTATAGGGCTGTCCCTCCAGGTACTCCATCGCGATGTAGTAACGGCCGCCGACCTCGCCGACCTCATTGGTCTGGACGATGTTCGGATGGCTGAGGCGCGCGGAAAGACGCGCCTCCTCGAGGAACATGTTGATGAAGTCGGGATCCTCGGCGAGCTCGGCCTTGATCAGCTTGATGACGACGAGCTTGTTGAAGCCCGCCGGTCCTGCGATCACGGCGAGATACACCTCGGACATGCCGCCGCGGCCCAGCTCTGCGATGAGCTTGAACTTCCCAAGCACGTTGCTGGATTGTCCGTGTATCGGGTCAGCCGCAGCCACGTGTCCCCCGCGGAAACAACATCCAACGGAGGGTAGCGTTCGCCTTCTTCCATCGCAAGGCGCATTCAAGGACGCGATCGCCCGCGTCGCGCGCCGAAGTTCGAGGTAGATCGGACGGCTCGTCGATCGCTATCTTCCGGCCTCGAGGTCCACTTGCTCGTCCGAAAGTCTGCTTCGCTCGCTTGGTTATCGGTGCTTGGGTTTGCTGGCTGTTCTCTCGCCGGATGTTTCCAAGATTTCGAATCGTTGCGGCCGTCGAACGGCGGCGGCGGGCAAGGCACCGGTGGTCAGGGCGGCGCCGACCCCTGCGCCAACGTCGATTGCGACGACGACAACCCCTGCACCGACGACGTCTGCGACGTCGACGGTAACTGTCTGCACCCTGCCGCCGAGGTCTTCACGGTGCCGCAGGTGTCGAACGACTGCCTCGAGGCGACGTGCGAAGGGTCCACCGTCGTCACGGTACCGGACGACGACGACCTGCCCGAAGACGACGACAACCCGTGCACCGACGAGGTCTGCACCGAGGGCGTGGAGAGCCACCCGCCGGCCGCCGAAGGGACGCCGTGCAACGACGGTGTCTGCAATGCGACGGGTCTCTGCTCCGACTGCGTCGAGGACGCGGAGTGCGGGCGTGACACCGCGTGCGCCGACTTCTCTTGCGACAACAACACGTGCATGGCCGTGTTCAGCCCGGGAACGGTGGTTTCCGGTGATGACGACGGCGATTGCCAGGCGCTGCTCTGCGTCGACAACAGCCCCGACCCGGAGATGGGCGCGTTCGACGATCCCGAGGACGACGACAACGATTGCACCGTCGACGCGTGTGACGGCACGACGCCGACGCACGACGCCGAGCCGGTCGGCACCGCGTGCGACGATTCGCTCGGCGGCGGCCAATGCAGCGGCACGACGTGCGTCGACTGCACGAGCGACGCCGGCTGCCAGAACGGCGACGCCTGCGTGGTCGCGATGAACACGTGCGAAGAGTGCGCCGACGACGGCGACTGCTCGGCACCGACGCCCACTTGCGACAACGGCGCGGGCGGCACATTCACCTGCGTCGAATGCGTGGACGACGGCGATTGCACCGGCGGCGAAGTGTGTCGCACGTCGGACAACACCTGCGTCGAGTGCGTGGACGACGGCGATTGCACCGCACCGACGGGGAGCTGCAACAACGTCGCAGGCGGCACGTTCACCTGTGAAGAGTGCGTGAACGACGCCGATTGCCCGCTCGCCTCGCCGAATTGCGACAATGGCGTGGGCGGCTCGTTCACGTGCGAGATCTGCCTCGTCGACGGAGACTGCGCCGGGAATCCTCTCGGCGTCGATTGCCTCGCGATGGATGTCTGCGGCTGCGACGGGACGTCGGACTGCACGACGAGCCCGCGCGGCCCCGACTGCATCACCGGGTCGTGCGGATGTGACGCGGCCTCCGATTGCACTGGCAACGCGAATGGGACGGCGTGCGTCTCCGGCCGCTGCGGCTGCGCCGTCGAAGCCGACTGCCCGGGCGCTCCGACGTGCCAGTTGCCGTCGGGGATCTGCGGTTGACCTCCGCCTGCGCGGGGCACCAAGCCGCGCGGGCTGCTACCCTCCCGGTGTGATCTCGGGGCCCGACACCCACGCCGACCCGGCGTCGATGCCGCTCGGCAGCGTCGTCGCCGGCCGGTATCAGGTTACGCGGCTCCTCGGCGAGGGTGGCTTCGGCGCGGTCTTCGAGGCGAATGACCGCGCGACGGGCGGGCGCGTCGCATTGAAGATCGTATCGGCCGCCGTCCTCGAGGCGTCCGGTGGGCAGGAGCGCTTTCGGCGCGAGGTCGACATCGTGCGGCGGCTGTCGCACCCGAACATCGTGCGCGTCGTCGACTCGGGGCTCGACCCGGGTGGGACGCTGTACATCGCTTTCGAGCTGCTCGAGGGGCAATCGCTCGAGGCGGAGCTCGAGCGACGCGGCGCGATGCAGCCGCACCGTGTCGCGAGCCTTGCGCGACAGGTGCTCGGCGCGCTCGACGCCGCGCACGCGGCCGGCGTCATCCACCGCGACATCAAGCCCGCCAACGTGTTCTTGACGGGCACGACCGCCGACGTCGCCAAGCTCCTCGATTTCGGTATCGCGAAATCGACGAACCCGAACAGCATGCAGGGCCTCACCAAACACGGAATGATGCTCGGCACGCCGGCCTATATGTCGCCGGAGCAATTGTTCGGAAAGCCGGTCGGCCCGTCCTCGGATCTGTTCGCATTCGGCATCGTCATGGCCGAGATGCTCAATGGTCGGACGCTCTATCGCGACGACGTCTCGCCGATGAGCATCATTCAGGAGCGCATTCAGGCCGGCCGCGTGCCGATCCCCGAATCGGTGCAGCGCTCGCCGCTCGGCGACGTGATCGCCAGAGCCGTCGTGAACGACGTCGCGCAGCGTTATCAAAGCGCGCGCGAGATGATCGCGGCCATCGATGTGCTGGCGCCTCGATTGGGGCAACAGACCTTCACGACCGGCGGCACGCTCGAATCGGCGAGCGCCGGCGCGACGCACTTCCCCGTCGGTGCGCTGGGGCAGGCGGGGACGACCGACGTCCGAACGCCGCATCATCTCGCTGGCGACATCACCGGCGGCGGGCAGCCCGGATACACCGCGCCCGGCTATTACGGGCAATCGGGGCCGTCGCCGTCGGGGGCCGTGGGGCAACCGCAATGGGGCGCGGAACCGGGACCGATGCCGCCTCCTCCGGTGGTCAAAGCGCGGCCGGCGCGGTCGTCGTCTTTGTGGATTGTCCTCGTCGTGGGTGTGCTGGCCGTTTTCGCGCTCGGGGCCGGAACGCATTTCGTGTTGAACGCGCGCCACGAAGCGAAGCCGCCGAAGAAGCGAGACAAGACGAGCGAGCGCGACCGCAGAGAGCCGGCGTCCGCCGCTCCGCCCAAGCCGACGCCGACGCCGACGCCGGTTCCACGGCCGTCGACCACGCCGACGCTCACCCCCCCGCCGCCTCCCCCATTGCCGGGCAGCTCCATTTCCACCGAGGTCGTCGCGGTTCGCTCGTGCAAAGGTGCGGCGGCGCTCACGCAGCCGTCGCTGCGCAAGCGCCTTACCGATTCGGGAATGCCGGTCCGAGGAGATCTTCTTTATTGCCCGGGCGACATGATCAACTTCCGCTGCTCGGCCCCCGAGGGTCGCGGATTTACGGTCGACGCCGGGGGCACCGAGGGCAGCGCTGCATTGTTCAAGCTCGCCAATGCAGCGGAGGCCGAGGCTTTCGCGCGCAAAGAGGCGGCGAGTGGCAAGCCGCCTCTCACGATCGTCTTCGATGGGCCGAAGGTGCTTCGCCTCGAGATGCCGTCCGCGAGCGCCTCGAAGGTGCTCGCGGGCGTATGCAAATGAGGTTTCGTTCTTCTGGTCCGCCCGAAGGGCGGCTGAGCGGACAATGCGGGGCTGTCCAGACTTCGGCGTTCCGCTAGTCGTTCGGCCCGGCCTTCACGTGCGCGCGTCAGCGCGGGCCGGGCCGAACGACGTGCGGAAACGTGGAACAGCCCGTAGCTATGGCGCGGGGTTGTCCGACGCGCTGACCGTCGTCGTCTTGGCGTAGGTCTCCGTTTCGCTGTCCTCTTCGTCGCACAGCCCGGAGTCGTCGGCGACCGTCACTTGCAGCGAATCGCTATGGCAAAATGCGCCTTCCGGATCGATCGTGCACGTCGAGCCCGAGCAACTCGTATCGCTCCACGTGAGTGTGTAGGTGCCGGAGCCGCCCGACGGGTGAGCCGTATACGTGATCACATCCGTCGAGATGCCGGGACAACTGCCGCCGCCGGCACCCTTCGTGAGATTGACCGCTAGCGGCGCGAACGGCGTCGCGTCGTCGGAGTCGCTGGCGGTGCATTCCTTGTCGGTGCGTGCGTCGGTGACGGTGACGGAGCCGGTGTAGAGAGCGTCCGCGGTGCCGACGCTGACCGAGCCGCTCTTCGTGGTCGAGTCCTCCGGCGTCGTCGTGCCCGGTCCCGAAAATTCCCATACATAGGTGACGCTTCCGCTGCCGCCCTGAGGGGTTGCGTCATAGGTGAACGACGACGAGCACGTCGCATCGAGGTCGGCCGTAACGGTCAGCGGCGCGTAGACCATGACGCTTCCGGCCTCGAGCTCGACGTCGCACGCCGGGTTATTGGGATCTTCGATGACGACGGAGCCTGTAATGGTGCCCAGCTTGTTGGCGGCGACCGCGTGGTAACCGGAGCAACCCGATTGTGTGGTCCCGTCGCTGAACGTCCAGGTGCAGGTCGCGCCGTCGACTGGATCGTTGTTGGCGTCGAGCGCGCTCGCCTCGAAATCCAATCCTTGAGCACACGAAGGCGTCAGCTCGGCGGAGCCGCTCAGACTGTTGAATTGAAATTCGAAGACCTTCGACGTGTCCTTCAAATCGCTGTTCGGGGTCGCCGACGCACGCGTTCGGACTTGGACGTACGCGGTTCCGCCACACGAGTTGACCCCCGGCAATAGAGTGATGGGCGCGGTCGCCTCGGCGAGCATGAACTTTTCGAAATCGGCGAGAACCCAAGCGTCATGGCTATCGACGCGCCCCCACGGTGCCGCGTCGGCTGCGACCTGATTGATGGATGACATGACACCGGCAGGCGTCGGGGTCGACTGCACGTACGTGGTCCCGTTCCACGTATAAACGAAGGGCGCGGCCGAGCCGCTGCCTCCAGAGCCTCTCATCTCGAACGTGAACAAGATGTCGCCGTTCGTTCGGCAAGGAATGAGCGGGTTGTCGTTGTCGGGGCACTGATCCGATATGGGCGGGTTCTGGTTGAACTCGAAATCGAAGGCGGTCGTGCCGTTGTTGCCGGCGCGCTCCATTCCGAAGAAGAGGTTCGACTGGTTGTTCGCGAGGTAGGCCTGCGTCAGCTCGAATTTCGAGCCACCGGTCGTCGAAGGCTGAATGGTCCAGGTGGCGGTACTGTTCTCTTTGCCTCCCTGGACGAAGATGTCCTGATCGTTTTGGCCGATGCCGTCGACGATGCGTAGACCATTCCAATGGCCCGTGGCCCCGGTTGCACCCGTGACGCCGGCTTGTACGCACGTCGCAATGCCGTCCGAGCCGAGACAATTGGTTCCCGCATTGGCCAGGGAGTCTTTGACCCAGTCTTTGCCCTGACCATTGAGCGGCGTTCCCTGGTTGTCGAATACGTCTGCGCCCGCGGAGGGGCCGTCGATTTCGATCTTGTCCGGGTGGATATTGCCGGCGACCGCCTGCTTCGTGTCCGCTACGGGTTCTTCGGCCGGTTCTCCAGCGCTCTCGTCGGTCGTTTCGGAGCACGCGCCGGTGAGCAGCGTGAGCGACGCGACGGACGCCGCGATCGGGTAACGAGACCGAATGGCGATTGCGAAATTCGATAATGGTCGGCGACACGATGCGCGTCGTTTCATGAGCCCCCCTCCGCCCCATCCTCGGGGCGCGGGTGAGCGAGAGCAGGAGACGTGCCCATACGCTGCAGCGGGTTCTCCTACTCGCCCCACCATTCTGCTGTGGCGCCCCCTCTCGAATGGGCGTGCGGTATGTCGAATTCCGTGACGCTAGGCGGGGCTAGCTGCAGGCGGTCGTCGGGGCCGCCTGTCAATGCTGCTGCTCTTAGGCCTCAATCGAGCACTGGGTTTTTGCGTCGAACTCTCGTTCGATGCGCTCCGCGACGGAGTCGCTCCCATCTCGCCACACGACCCGAGTAGAGTGGGCTTGTCCCATGTCGAAGCTCGTCGTGGTCGTCGCTGAGCCGCCGCGGTCCCGGTACTACGTGGACGAGCTGGCGCTCGCGGGCATCGAGGCAATCGAAGAGCCCAATCCGACGCTGGCGCTGGGGATCGCCACGGCGAAAAATCCGGACTTGGTCGTGATCGACGTGACCGGCGACCGACCCGAATGGCTCGCGCTGATCGAGCACGTCGTCCTCATGGGAATCAAATGTTGGGTGCTCGGGAGCCGAACCTGCTCCGACTCGACGACCGAGCGGCTCCGTCAGCTCGAGCGCGTCGCGGCCGGTCGCCTCGATTGCTCGTGATCGGCGAAAAGGTGGAGGCGGTGCGCGGATACTGGCGCGCTGGGCCGCTATATTCTCCCCCCCGACCCCCCTCACTTCGTGAGGGGGGAGCGATTGACGATCATGATTCGCGGGCGCGTTTTTGCTGCGTCGCGCCCTTCTTCTTCATCAGCGGATAGAGCGCCTTCGCGGCTGCAGGCGCGACGCCGCCGACGCGCGCGAGGAGCCCGCGTGCCATGGGGATCGAGATTTCGAGCGGGCGCTTTGGGAGAACGTGCTCGACGATCACGCGGCCGACCTCTTCCACCGTGAGCGCGCGCGATCCGGAGAACGTCAGCGCTGCTTCTTCGCGGTCCTTCTGGATGTCGAGCATCGGGGTCTCGACGGCGTCGGGACACACGAGGCTGACGCCGATGCCGTGCGGCTCGAGCTCCACCGCGGCCGAGAGCGTGAAGCCGCGAACGGCCCATTTGCTCGCGCAATAGATCGAAAGACCCGGCACCGGCGTGAGCGACGCGAGGGATCCGATGTTGACGATGTGGCCTGGATTTTTTTCGGCGATCATGCGACGCGCGGCTTCGCGCGTGCCGAAGACGACGCCCTTCACGTTGACGTTCAGCGTGCGGTCGACGTCGCGGGGATGCACGTCGGTGACGAAGCCGGGGCTGAGGACACCCGCGACGTTGAGGAGCACGTCGATGCCTCGCAACCGCTCTCGAGCGAAGTCGAACGCCGCCGCCCAATCGTGATCGCTCGTGACGTCGAGGTAGGTGCTGAGGACCGAGTCGGACCAACCTTCACGCGCGCGGGCTCCGGCGAGCCCGTCTTGATCGACGTCGGCAGCGACGACTTGGTGGCCGCGGCCGGCGAGCAGCCCGACGAGATGGCGACCGATGCCGCTCGCGGCGCCGGTGACGAAGATCCTCGACATGATCACCTCGAACGAAGGGTGGAGGCTGGCGCGACGTCGGGCTCACCGAAGACGAGATCGCCGAAGGCGAAGGTCGGGCGAAGCCCGGGAAACGCCCAATAGGGCGCGAGCTCGGAGGAGCAGACCATGTTCGGAAACTCGGGGTTTCGCGCGGACGGGCCGGCGATCGTCTTCTCCGCGACCATCGAGATGTATTGCTCGACGCTGCTCTCGAGCGTGTTGCCGTTCAGCACGACCTCCGAGCCGGTCTGCTGCGCATACTTCGCGACGCCCGGAATGCGTGAGGCGCGCGGCGCATAGGCGTCGCAGCACACGCCGTTTTCGCTCGTGACCATCAAACCTTCGGGGGTGCGCACGACGAAGGAATGGTTGCCTTCGGTGTGGCCCGGCGTCGCGACCAATGCGACGGATCCACCGAGCACCACGTCGCCGTCGAGGAGCACGACTTTATGGGGATCGACGCCCTCCAATCCGTTCGGGCAATACCATTGCGATTGCGTCGGCAAGAGACCGTGAGCGCTCTGCCATTCCTGTCGCATGACGAGGAGCTTCGCATTGGGGAAGTATCCGGGGCGACCGGCCGTTCCGAGCCATTTGCGAACGTCTTGCGTGTGGAGATGGTCGTAGCTGATGTAATCGATGCGCTCGGGCGCGATTCCGACCTCTGCGAGGCGCTCTTCGACCGTCGCCGACATGGGCGCGAGGACCTTCTCACCGATCCCGGAGAGTGGACCCATCGATTCGGTGAGGCGCTTGAAGAAGGGCGTTTCCGCGTTCGCGCGGACGTCGGACGGCGAGAGCAACAACGTCTTGGTCGAGCCCTCGAACGGGAGCTGGACGATGAAGACGCGGTTTTCGATGTGCAGCATCGGCGTCGGGACGGAGCACGCGTCGCGCAGCGCATACTTCGTCGGATACGGCACGCGGACGAGCGACGCGGAGCGGTAATACGTCACCGGCGCCGCGCTCAGCATCGATTCACGCAGCGCCTCGGCGGCGCGGCGAACGGCGCGCAATCGATCCGCGGGGACGGCGTGCTCGCGCGTTCCCTCGAAGTGCGAGATGGGGACGACGAACGGATCGTCGCCGGCGGCGGACGATGCGACCGGGCTCATGTTCACCTTCGCGGTTCGGAGGGTTCGTCGGGCTCGAGCTCGAGCCAGGGCCCATCGTCGTCTGCTTGCGCGACCTGCACCGGCGGATGCGGGGCGATCGGTCCGGGACCAATCATCGTCGCCTTCGGCGGCGGGTTCACGGGCGGCAGCTGAATGGGTCGGGTCGGCTCGGGCGGAGGAACAGGCGGAGGCTTCGGAATGGACGGCACCGCCGACGGCGCGCCGGGGGAGGGGAGCGGGCCGCCTCCCCAGGACGGCGTTCGCGAGGCCTCGAGGAGATCTTCGTACGAGGAGCGGTCCGCGGAGACGGTCGCTTCGTCCGTCGGAGGCCGGCGCGTAGGCCGCTCGTTTGCGGCGACCTCTGCGACGTCGGGCGGGACGTAGCTGTCGTGCGCCTCGATCGAAAACGCAGCGTTGCGAACCGCGTCGGGCAAGCGAAACGGCGTCGGCGACCCGTCGGGCGCCGGAGGCGGCGCGCTCGCCTTCAACACCGGGATCGGCGGGCTCGGCGGGATGACGCTCGGCACCTTTCGAAGCGGCGGAATCGGCGCGACATTGCCGGAGATCGCGTTTCGCGTGAGCGTGCGCGACGTGACGACGACGTGGCGCGAGTTGCGCTCCACCAAAATGGCGCGACCGTAGGGACGCCAGCGCGGCTCGACGAGCGGCTGCCCCAGCTCTTCGCAGAGCCATCCGACGAGCTCCGCGCCCATGAGGCTGGTGTCGCTCGCCTCCTGCACGACGCCCTCGACGATGCGGTATTGGCTGTTGCGCGTCGCGAATACGCAGTCGCCGCGCGCGTCCGCCCGCATTCGTCCTTCGAGGTATGCATCGACGGCGTCGCGCACGAGACGGTCCGCGTCGAGCGTGAGGTAACTCATCCCTACCGAGACGGATATCACGGCGAGCGCGCGCCTCAAACGCGCGCGTGCGAGATTGTCGGGAGGGCGGCGAACCGGTCGGTATCGGTCGCGGCCCGGCGGGTGGATCCCCGCCGGGCTCGTCACGCATCAGCGCGGCGGACGCGCGAGGACGAAGAACGTCGCGACGGGATTCGTCTCTTCGTCGCGGCTGAGGCCGACCCAGAGGCGGCCCTGGTCGTCGGTGAAGAGGACGACGTTCTCGTCCGCGTCGGTGACGTCGAGGAGCGTCGATGTTGCGCCGGGCGTGAACACGCCCGCGTCGACCGTGTATTCGATGCCGACGATTTCGCCGTGCGTGCCTGCTTTGCCGAGGTTCGGTTGCGTGGCGACGATGCCGGGCTCGGTCGCAGTCGGCGCGACGGCGGCGAGGGCGTCACCGTAGCCGTCCATCGTGGCGATCTCCGTGCCCATGACGGCCGGGTCGCCGGGCTCCACCTCGGTTGCGTCGAACGCGCGGATCTCCTGGGTGCTCGTCGTGTAGTCGGTGAGGACGGCGAACAGGTTGCCGTCGGCGTCGAGCGCGACCGGACCACCGGCGAGACCCCACGCGTCGATCGAGCCGCCGGCGGCGAACCCGCCGGTGCAGGCCGAATGCGCGTCGGCTGCGTAGAGCGCGAGCATGCCGTTCGTCGGCCCTCCGGCCTCCGAAAGGCCCGTATAGAAGAGGCGCTCGCCGCTCGCAGCCATACCGAAGACGCCGGTCGCGGTCACGGAGGTCGCCGTCGCGTCGGCGACGGAAACAATCTCGCCTTCGTTGAAGAAGTCTTGGCCGGTCCACGACATCGCGACGGCGGTTGCCGCCGGGCAATCCTGCTCGGACGATGTGTCGACCTCGACCGCGATCGGGCCCCAGTAGGCGTCGGCGGGGACGTCGGCCACCGCGACGTTCTCGTCCGTCGGTGCGAGAACGCCGGCTTCGGATTCGCTCCAGCGCTGAATCGTGACGCCCGTCGCTGTCGCCGTGAACGTCAGCGGGCCGCCGTGGCGGCCCCAGGTCGGCGCCGTTCCGTAGCCGCTGAGGGCGAGGTCGTTCGCGGTAAAGACCTCGACGACGCAGAGCGCGTCGGTCGAAATCGTGAAGTACCCCTCGGTGACGCTCGCATCGAGGCACGCGAGCGGCGCCGACCCGCCCTCGCCGCCTTCACCGCCGGCGCCACCCTGGCCGCCGCCGGCGCCGCCCGAGCCGCCGTCCGAAGATCCGGCGCCTGCGCCGCCCGTCGAGACCGGATCTCCACCGGAGCCCGTCGAGGTGGAAGTGTCCGCTTCGCCCTCGTCGGTGCAGGCGGCTGCGCCGAGAAGGACGAAAACCGCCGCGATGGCGACAGTCGAAAGGGTCGTTCGGGTCCGAAGCACGTTGGAATCAAAAGCCAGCATGACCACCTACTTTTGCGCCTTCCCCGGCGCTGGTCGCCTGAAGAGCCGCCGCGCGAATGGACGCGCGACGGCGAACGAAGCGCCTCGAGGAGGTGCGCGCGGCAGCGTCAGAGGTTCGCTGGGCGAAACTTTGGCCGAAGCCGCGACGTCCCGACCCCGGGGCGCACGACGCTCGAGCAGCCGGTCTCCTGGCTCCCGGATCATCCTCGGAACGGCGCCTTCCCAAGATCGGCAATGCGATCTCAGTGGTGCTCGC
Source organism: Polyangiaceae bacterium (assembly GCA_013361525.1). Classification (GTDB taxonomy): domain Bacteria; phylum Myxococcota_A; class Polyangia; order Polyangiales; family Polyangiaceae; genus Xiheicaenibacterium. The sequence continues at coordinate 26,144 of JABFXY010000100.1, forward strand.
CGCCTTCGTCCCCGGTCACAGTGGCGGGGGCCGCGCCGGATTCGACTTGCTCACCGGCTTCCCTGAGGCGGGGCGACGAGCGCCACGCCTCGCTGCACGAGTCACGAAGCGCGGGAAAATGCCCCGCGCGGAGAAACAAGCAACGCGTGGCCGAGGCACGATGCCGGACCACGCGCGGCGTCCTCGTTCGTTCGCACGCTCGCGTCAACTTCTTCCTGCCGTGCCTTCGCGGTTGCGATCCGGGGTCGAGTTGCTCGATGATTCGCCGACGTTGAGCCGAGTCTCGAATGGGCTCGGCCGGCCGCGCCGGTCCTTCTTGCTTCATGTCGGGCACTCGCAAGGTGCCGACCATCGGCGGCGGCAAAACCTCCAGCTACCAACCCACCTCGCAACTCGGCTGACCCCGTGAGCAAACCGAGCCCCATCGGTCCAGGTACCGTCGTAGCCGACCGCTATGATATCCGGCAGAGCCTGGGCAAAGGCGGAATGGGCGAGGTCTTTCTCGCTTTCGATCGCTCGACCCAGCAACCCGTCGCCCTGAAGGTCGTGCGCGAAGAGTCGCGCATGCCCGGTGACGACGAGGCGCTCCGCCAAGAGCTCTTGCTCGCGCGGCAGGTGAGCCACCCGAACGTGTGTCGCGTGCACGACCTCTGCCCGAGCCCGTGGGGCCCCATCCTCGTGATGGAGCACATCCCGGGGCAGACGTTGCACACGCACATTCGTCGAAAGAAAGCGCAGGGCGGATACACCTCGGACGAGTTCCGATCGATCGCCGCGCAGGTCGCGTCCGGTCTCGCCGCGATCCACGAGCAGGGCCTCGTGCACGGCGACTTGAAGCCGGGCAACGTGATGATCTCCGAAGGTCGCGCGATCATCCTCGACTTCGGCTTCGCGCAGGAGCGCGCGCGTCTGTCGGCGCGGCGCCCGGGCGCCCCGCCCGACGGCGGCACGCCGAATTACATGTCGCCCGAGCGCCTTCGCAACGGCGGCGCGAGCGAAGACGACGACGTCTACGCGATGGCGCTCACGCTCTGGGAGATGTGGACCTGCAAGGTCCCGGATCCGGGCGCGAAGCCGCGGGCGAAGCCCATGAAGCAGCAGATCATGTTCGACGTCCCGAGCGGGCTGTCGATCGACGAGATCAAGCAGATCTTCCGCGGCATGGGAGAGGACCCGTCGATGCGCCCGCAGGCGCGTCACATGCGGTTCTTCAACCCGACGCAGCTGACGACGAGCCCGATCCAGCTGCCGCGCCCGCGCCTCGATCCGGGCCCGCCGCCGGGCCGCGCGCAGACGCAGAGCTTCTCGCCCGAGGCGCAGTCGCTGCTCGTCACGTACGCGTCGAACGCGCCGGAGATCGTCGGGTCGCTCTTGCCGCTGACGAAGCCGCTCATCTCGATCGGCCGCCGCGCCGATCAAGATCTCGTCGTCACGGAAGCGACCGTCAGTGGCGGGCACGCGACGTTGCGTTGGCAATCGGGCTCGTGGGTCCTCGACGACCTCGGCTCGACGAACGGTAGCTACGCGGACCACAGCTACGACCGCAAGGCGCAGGTCACGATCATGCACGGCGGAGAAGCGCAGGTCGGTGAGCTCCGGCTCAAGCTCGTGAGCTTCCAGCCCGACAGCTTGCACCACCGGCGCGCGCGCCAGTTCGTCGCGAAGCGCGACGGCCTCACGGGCCTGTTGATCCGCGAGCACATGCTCAAATCGATCGACGAAGAAGCGGCGTTCGCCGACTGGGCGGAGATGCCGTTCCACCTCGCTCGTTACGAGCTGCGCGGCCCGAATCGGCACGTCAGTGATCGCCCGACGATCCTCGAGATGCTGGCGCTGCGGAAGGCGGCTCAGCGGGTCATCGAGCTCACCGAGACCTTGAGTTTGAGCCTCACGCCCGTCGTCGCGGGGCGCACCGGCCCGCTCAAGTTCGTCATCTCGATGGTCGGTCCCTCGCTCGACGAGGCGCGACACATCGTCGAGCAGGTCGTCTCGCAGGTGCAGGGCATCATCCCCGACACGCTCGAGCTCGCCGCCGCCCTCGTGAAGGGCGAGCCGGGGCGCCCGGGCCGAACGCTGCTCGATTGAACGATGGCCGCCCCGCCCCTCGCGGATCGCGCCTTCGACATCGTCCTCTGGGGAGCGACGGGCTACACCGGTCGGCTCGTCGCTGCGTACCTCGCGAAGAAATCCGCGCGCATCGCGATCGCCGGCCGGAACCGCGACAAGCTCGAAGCGCTCCGGCGTGACCTCGCGGCGGAGACGCCGTCCGCGTCGCAGCTGCCGATCCTGCTCGGCGACGCGAAGGACTCGGCCTCGCTCGAAGCCATCGCGGCACAGACTCGCGTCGTCTGTGCGACCGCGGGGCCGTTCGCGCAGGTGGGCAGCGGCGTCGTCGCGGCATGCGTGAAGAACGGCACTTCCTACTGTGACATCACCGGCGAGGTGCAGTGGATCCGCAAGATGATCGACGCGCATCACGACGATGCACAGCACAAGCGTGCGCGCATCGTCCCGTGTTGCGGCTTCGACTCCATCCCTTCGGATCTCGGCGTTTGGATGGTGCAAGAGCATGCTCGCAAGCACCTCGGACGAGCGCTCTCCGACATTCAGCTGGTCGTCATGGACATGCGCGGCGGCTTCAGCGGCGGAACGGCCGCTTCGTTGATCGAGGTCCTCGCGGAGGCGACGCGCGATCGCGACATTCGAAGGCTGCTCGGCAATCCGCACGGGCTCGATCCGAGCCCGCCGAGCGAGCGCCGGCCCGAGGATCGAGATCAACGCGGGGTTCGTTGGGACGCGGACGTCGCGCGATGGACGGGTCCCTTCGTGATGGCCGGGATCAACACGCGCATCGTTCGACGCACGAACGCCCTTCTCGGCTACGCGTACGGTCAGCCTTTCACCTACGGCGAGTCGACGAGCTTTGGTGTTGGGCCGGGCGGCTTCGCCCGCGCGGCGCTCTTCACCGGTGGGCTCGGCGCGTTCATCGGGGCGGCGACGGTTCCGTCCCTGCGCGAGCTCATCATGCGTCGACTGCCGGCGCCCGGCGAAGGTCCGACGAAAGAGCAACGCGACCGAGGTCGTTTCACGATTCGGCTCACTGGCAAGCTCGAGCCGGGCGGGGCTCCTCGTGTCGTCGGCGAGGTCGTGGGGCGGAGTGACCCCGGTTACGGCGAAACATCGAAGATGCTCGGCGAGGCCGCGCTGTGTCTCGCACAGGACGAACGTCGCCTCCCCGAACGATTCGGGCTGCTCACGCCGGCGTCGGCGATGGGCGATCGGCTGCTCGAGCGGCTGCGAACCGCCGGAATGACGTTCGAAACGCGCGACGTCTGAACGCGAGGCGTGTCCGAGAGGCGCACCGGCCAAAGCTGGCTCGGTTGCTGCCTGGGGCGCCGCCGTTCCCTGTTCCAGACGCCCACCCGTTCTACTAGGTGCTCGACCATGCGCTCTCTTCCGTTCGTTCTTCTCGTGACTGCATCCGTTGCATGCAGCAGCTCACCGCAACCTGCTTCCACCCCCACGTCCGAGGTCTCGACGGCCGCCGTTCAGAAGCCCTGTCCCGACGAGGGTGCACCGGCCACGGCGCAAACGGACGAGATCGATCAAGACGTGATGGCGCTCGCTGCGGCCGCGCAGAAATGCGGCTTCGAGCACGGCTCGTTCGAATGGGACTGCCCGGCGTTCAAAGAGTGGCGCAACGAGAACGACGACCTCTTCGAGGGGCCGGGCGGCAACAGCACCATCCTCTCCCTCCTCGAGGACAAGGATGTTCGCGCGCGCACGCTCGCCGCACAGCGCGGTTTTACGGCGGCCCGCTCGTATTTCGCGGACACGAAGCGCGCGTCGCGGCTCCTCGCGGTCGTCGACAAGGAGCGCGAAAATCGCCTCTATTCGAGCTACGGCAAGTTCGTTGCCTACATCAACGGCGAGAAGGTCCTCGGCAAAGAGCTGCGTGCGCTCGCGAACCACCCGACGACCGACTTTCGCCAGGCGTACGCGGAGTACGCGCTGCCGACGCACCCGACCGCGTTTTCGCTCGAGCTCGTGAAGGTGTTCCTCGACGACCCGGACGATTCGGTTCGTCGCGCCGCGATCCGGTCGTTGTCGGCGAACGGCCGCACGCGACCGACGGAAGGTATCTGCGCCGTCTTGAAGACGCAGATCGAGCGCACCGACAAACTCGCACGCGAAGCGCTGGACGCGGGCGCGACGAGCAAGTGCCCCGGCATGTCCGAGCTCGTGATGGCGCAGATCGAGAAGCGCACGGCCGATCCTGCGAAGGCGACCGCCGCCGACGCGCCCGACGTTTCGAACGCGATGTCGTCGCTCTGCTGGCGAAGCACGACCTCCGACGATCTGAAGAAGCGCGCGTTCGACGTCGCGAACAAGACCGCTCCCAAGATCGCCGACCCCTGGCGCCGGCGCAGCTACGTCTACCTGCTCCGCAGCTGCGACCCGAAGCGCGCCAAGGCCGCGCTCGCGCCGTTCTTGAAGGACAAGGACAAGGACGTCGCCGAGCTCGCGAAGGAAGAGACGCAGCGGGTGGAGGAAGATCTGAAGCGGCAATAGGGCGCGGGAGCCCGTTCCGTAGCCGTCGGCTTCGCTTGCTGGCGCGAGGGGATGTTGCGTCTCGCGGCGAAAGCGTGAAGTAAACATGGCGTTTACTTCACGCTTTTCCCGCTGAGATGATCCCATCCCCCGCGACCACCCACGACGATCCCGCCGAGGACGCACCGCTCACGACACGCGCCTCCGCTCGCGGAGACGACGCGCCGTCGCCTAGCCGCCGCTGTCTTTGAGAATGCCGCGAATCGGCACCAGCTTCGGCGGGCGTTTACCCCGCCGGACCGCGCCGATCACGGGCGCGTAATCGAGCTCTTTTCCTTCGCGCGCGGCGCGAAGGAGCAAACCTCCGCGGCTCATGTCGCCGCGGCCGACGAACGCTTCGGGGAAGAGCAGGCGTTCGCCGAAGACCGAGCCCAGAACCTCGACGTACTTCTTCGACGCGATGCTGCCGAGAAGGATCGCGTCGGCGGCCCCGCCGGTCGCGTCGTCGAGATCCATCGCGTCGCGAAGGAGGGGACCGCGAAACCGCTCGTCCTCGTGGTGGATGTCGACCTCGGCGAAGCGACGGATCGTGTCGATCGTGATGCGCTGCTCGAGCGTGAACAGGCCGTCGCACGGCGTGATGACGAACGCGCGATCGGGCGCGAACGCACGGGCGTAGGTGAGCTTGCCTCGGAAGTAGAGCCCCGAGAGAAACGCGAATACGTCGCCGATCGGCGCGCCCGCGGAGCTTCGCACTTGGAGCGCCAAAGGAAAGGCGGCCTCCGGTCGCGTGAGCATCCGCGCGCGCTTGCCGCTCGAGCTCGCAGGCGACAGGAATAGGAGTCGCGACACGGTCGCAGCATGATGTAACGAATCGAGCGTGGTCAAACTGGTCGAGCTTCGCGCGCTGTACGTCGTAGAACGCCGCCCTTTACCGGCCGCGCTCGAGGCGCAGCTCCGCGCCGACCCGCGGCCTGGGGCGAAGGCGATCCTCGCGGCGGTCGAGAGGCGCCGGCACGAGCACCGAGCCGAGGGGCAACGCCTCCGCAAGATGCTCCAGTTCGAGCAGGCGCTTTGGGCCACCGGCATCGTGCGGGTCGCGGGTGTCGACGAGGCAGGGATGAGCCCCCTGGCCGGGCCGGTTTATGCCGCCGCCGTGGTCTTCGCGCCCGGGACGCGTATTGCCTACGTCGACGACTCCAAGAAGCTCGACCCGAAATCGAGGGAGGAGCTCGCGCGCGAGATCAAATCGCTCGCCGTGTCGTGGTCGGTCGCCTGGGCGACGCACGAAGAGATCGACGAGATCAACATCTACTGGGCGGGGATCCTCGCGATGAAACGCGCGGTCGAAGGGCTCGACATGCCGCCCGAGCACATCCTCCTCGATGCACGGCGCCTGAAGGACGTGACGATCCCGCAAGAGCGCATCGTGAAGGGGGATTCGCGCAGCCTGACGATCGCCGCGGCGTCGATCCTCGCGAAGACCTCGCGTGACGCGAAGATGTGCGAGCTCGACGCGCAATATCCGGGCTACGGGTTCGCGCAGCACAAGGGCTACCCGGTGAAGGAGCACATCGCCGCGCTCGGAAGGCTCGGCGCGTGCCCCATCCACCGCCGGACGTTCGGTCCGGTTCGGGTCGTGCTCGGCCTCCCTCCGCTTCACGAAAAGCGGCAAGAGCACGACGAATGACGCGTTACTTGCGGAGGGTGGCGAGCGCGCCGCTCCAGGCGACGACCTGATCGAGCACCGTCTTGACCGACTGCTCGTGGCGGGCGTCCGGCTTGAAGACCGTGAAGTTCTCGAAGTCGGTGTAGAGCGACAGCTGCACCTGGGCGCGCACGGTCGCGACCTGGAGCTCGGCCATGACGAGGCGGAGGCTCTCGACCGCGCGGACGCCGCCCGCGCTGCCGTAGCCGACGAACCCCGCGGCCTTGTTGTTCCACTCGGCGTAGAGGAAGTCGATCGCGTTCTTCAGGGCGCCGGAGGTGCCGTGGTTGTACTCGGGGGTGACGATCACGAACCCGTCGAAAGAGGCGATTTTCGCCGCCCATTTCTTCGTGTGATCCTTCGAGTACTTGCCGAGCGACGGCGGGATGGGCTCGTCGAGGAGCGGCAGGTTGTAGTCCTGGATGTCGACGACCTCGAACTCGGCGTCGGTGCGCTGCTTCGCGAAGCCGTGGACCCAACGCGCGACGTCCTCTGCCTTGCGGCCGGGTCGGGTGCTTCCGATCACGATGGCTATCTTCATGTCCCCTCCTTGCTCGGGACCGACGACCGTACCAGACGACCCCGACCCTGACGACGCGACCTCGGGTGCGATCGATGCACCATTCGTGTTGATGGAGGATCGACAAATTCCTCGGACTGTGGTCGATAGACGGTCGTGCTTCCTGGACAACGATCAGCCGAAGCGGAGCCGCACAGCGGACCGATCGCGAGCGGACGTGTCCCCCGCGATCCCGCGGCGGATTCGTCGGCGCGAACGCGCCCGTTCACGCCCGTTCTGCGGCTCTTCGGCTCGGCCGTCGTTTCGGCCGGCAGCTCGGTGAAGGACGGCGCCGTCGCCGCGTGCGCGGAGGTTTGGTTCGACTACAGCGGCACGCGCATTCGCCTCGGTGACGAGGTCACGCGGGTGCTGGTCCACAGCGGTCGCGGCCTCGAGGCGGTACCCCGCGACTCCGCCGCCGAGCACGAGGCGTGTCGCGCGATCGAGCGCCTCGGCGCCGTCGATGCATCTTGCCTCGACGACATCGTCACCGACGAGCCCTGCGACTACGTAGTGCATCCCTTCAGTGGGGCATCCGAGCGCACCGCCTTCACGACCGCCGCGCAACGGACGCTCCACGCGCAGGGGTGGATCCTCGAGATCGATCCCGCGTACCCCTACCAGCTCGCGCAGACCGAACAGGTCACCTGGGACGTCGCGGTCCACCCCGACGAAGAGCTGCCCGATTGGTTCAGCCTCGAGCTCGGCGTCGTGGTCGACGGCAAGCGGGTCGATCTGCTTCCCCTGGTGCTCGAGTTCGTCGACTCGGCCGGTGAGGAAGAGGACTTGAAGTCCATCGCCCGTCGCATCGACGGCACCGTCTCGCTCCGCATCTCCGATACGCACAACGTTCCGGTGCCGGTCGAGCGCTTCCAGGGCCTCGTTCGCGTGGTGGTCGAGCTCTACCAAGGCGTGCGTAGCAAGGCGCCGCGCGCGGCCAGCGCGCTCAAGCCCGACGCATCCGAGCGCGTGGCCCTTCGTTTCCCTGCGAAACGAGCGCCGTCGATCGCCAAGCTCGCCGGCGCGATCGCCTCGTGCCCGGGGCAGATGTCGCTCGACGACAAGAAGGGCGTCGTCGCGCGTGGACGTGCGGTGCTCGACGTTCCGACCGACATCGCGCCGAGTGTGCCCGGCCTGAAGGCGACGCTTCGACCCTACCAGCGCCAAGGCGTCGCGTTCCTCCAACACCTTCGCGACACCGGCTCGGGCGGCGTCCTCGCCGACGACATGGGCCTCGGCAAGACGCTGCAGACGATCGCGCATCTTTGCCAGGAGAAGGCGGCCGGCCGCCTCGTGTCGCCGGGGATGATCGTCGCCCCCACGAGCCTCGCGTTCAACTGGGGTCGCGAGATCGACAAGTTCGCCCCGCACCTTTCGACGCTGCTCCTCGTCGGCCCTCAGCGTCGCGCGATGTTCGAGAAGATCGGCCACTACGACCTCGTCATCACGACCTATCCGGTGCTCGTTCGCGACATCGATCGGCTCGAAAAGCTGCACTTTTCGTCGGTCGTCCTGGACGAGGCGCAGGCCATCAAGAACGTCCGTAGCCAGACGCACAAAGCGCTCAGCCGTCTGCAGGCCGAACATCGAATCTGCCTCTCCGGCACCCCGGTGGAGAACGATCTCGGCGAGCTCTGGTCGATCTTCCACTTCCTCGAGCCGACGCTCTTCGGCGACGAAGGGTCGTTCCGTGAGCGCTTCCGGATCCCGATCGAGACGCGCGGCGACGAGACGCGGATGGAAGCACTGCGCGACATCGTCGCGCCCTACGTCCTTCGGCGCACGAAGCGCGAGGTCGCACCCGAGCTTCCGGAGAAGACGGAGCTGTTCCGGCCCGTCGAGCTCTCTGGCCCTCAGCGCGAGCTCTACGAACAGATCCGTGTCGCGGCCCACGCCGACGTTCGCCGCGCGATTCGCAAAAAGGGCCTCTCGGGCTCGGCGATCTCGATCCTCGACGCGATCATGAAGCTGCGTCAGGTCTGCTGCGATCCGCGTCTGGTGTCGCTCGACGAGGCGCGTCGCGTGAGCGAGTCCGCCAAATACAACGCGCTCATGACCCTGCTCGAGACCGAGCTCCCGGCGGGGCGTCGTATCCTCATCTTTTCGCAGTTCACGAGCATGCTGAGCTTGATCTCGCGCGGCCTCGAGGAGCGGCGAATCGAGTACACGATCCTCACCGGCGAGACGCGTGATCGCCGCGCCGCGGTCGATTCGTTCGAGAGCGGACGGGTCCCGGTGTTCCTCATCAGCCTGAAAGCCGGCGGGACGGGGTTGAACCTCATTTCGGCCGATACGGTCGTTCACTACGACCCGTGGTGGAACCCGGCGAGCCAGGCGCAGGCGACGGATCGCGCGTACCGCATCGGCCAGACGAAGCCCGTCTTCGTCCACCACCTGTATGTGGCAGGCAGCGTCGAGGAGCGTGTCCTGATGCTCCAGCGGCGTAAGGCCTGGCTCGCGGCGTCGCTCCTCGGGGACGCGACGGCGGCGGCGCCCAGCGGCCTCAGCGAGCTGGACGTCGAGCGATTGCTTTCGCCGCTCGATTAACGCGATTTTTCACAGGGCGTAGCCGAATCCCAAACCGTGAATTAGAAAGTGCGGTCGGATGATGCCAACCGCGCTTTCGGAGCCACCGCTCGCCCTGGGCGCGCGTGCGCCGGCTCGTGTGCGCGTGCCCGACCGTGAGCGAGCCTTCGCGCTGGTACAGCGCCACGGGTGGAACTCCACCGCGTTTCAGACGCTCGAAGGCGGCTACTCGTACTTCTTCCACGGTGAGGACGCGTGCGTCGCGTACGTCGACACCGGCGGCGCTTGGGTCGCGGCGGGCGCACCGCTCGCTCCGCCGGAAGCGCTCGGCGACGTGGTCGCAGCGTTCGTCGAAGCGGCGCAGCGAGCCGGCAAACGTTGTTGCTTCTTCGCGACCGAAGAGCGCCTGCATCACGCCGCGCCCGATCGCCTTCGCTCGGTGCGAATCGGCGAGCAACCGGTGTGGGATCCGCAGGGCTGGCCAGCCGTCCTCAAGGCTCACCGGAGCCTTCGCGAGCAGCTGCGCCGTGCGCGCGCGAAGGGCGTCACCGTTCGCCCTGTGCGCCCGGAGGAGCTCGAGGGCGGGCAGACCCACGACGCGATGGCGCACCTCGCCGACGCGTGGCTCGCGCGGCGCCGGATGTTGCCGATGTCGTTCCTCGTCCGGGTCGAGCCGTTCACCTATCCCGAGCACCGCCAAGTGTTCGTCGCGGAGCGATCCGGCAACATCGTTGCGTTCGCCGCCGCGATCCCGGTGCCCTCGCGCAATGGCTGGTTCCTCGAAGATCTGATCGTCGCGGCCGACGCGCCGAACGGCACCAGCGAGGTGCTCGTCGACGCGGTCATGCGGTGGTCTGCCCAAATCGGTGGAGGGTGGCTCACGCTCGGCCTGGCGCCCCTCGCAGGCGAGGTGCCGACGCTCCTGCGTATCGCGCGCCGAACGGCGACGGCCTTCTACGATTTCGCCGGCCTTCGCGCCTACAAGGCGAAGCTTCGGCCCGGCGCATGGACGCCCATCCATCTCGCGTTTCCGCGCACGCAGAGCGCCGCCGCGACGGTGGTCGACGCGCTCGCGGCGTTCGCAGGAGGCAGGCTCATGCGCTTCGCGCTGCGCTCGATCGCGTCACGACCGATGGCCGTCCTTCGCACCATCGCGGCCGCCGTCGTGCTCGCGCCGCGCGGTGTCCGCGCGCTCTTTGGTGCGCTTCGCGAGCGCCGCCGCACAGAGGCTCGCGACGTGCATTCCAAGCGAGTGGTTTGAGCCTCAAGCGTCGGCGTTTCGATCCATTCGCTCGTCAGCATGACGAGACACTTCAAACCGAACACGCTTTGCGATGAGATACCGGCGTTCGCCTGTTGACTGTTGGATGGATGCTCGGTAATTCGCCGAGCGTCGTCCCTGCGAGTCGCGCACGACCACGCTCGCTCCACGATGAGGCCGCCCGTTCGCTCCACTCCGCCGTCTCCTTCGCCCTACCGGTATCTCGGCAGGGGCGGCGGCGAGCGTCCTGTGCGCGTGCAGGTCATCCTCGCGCTGGTCGCCGCGCTCGTCCTCGTGGCCGTGCCGCTCTACCTGTGGCGCAGGCCCCAGCCGGCGAACATCCCGTCCGCCGATGCCGCGACGATGTCGAGCGGCGCGCTCCTTCCGCCTCCCGCGCCCAGCGCCGGGTCGCCCGACCCGCAGCAGCTCGTCGCGCCGCCCTCGGGTCCGCAGATTCAAATCGCGCCGATCAAGACGCTCAAGTGCCAGGACCCTGGCCCCGGCCGCACGCCGCCCGAGCGTTGTGACGGCATCCGCTTCTTCGAGGACAGTCTGGCCCGCGCGATTCGCGACAGCGCCGCGTGCGCCCCGTCGACCAAATCCGGCTTCGTCGTGAGCTACATCCTCGAGATGCACTTCGGCAAGAAGCGCACGAACCTCTTCATGGGCAAATCGACGACCCTGTCGAAGAGCCGCCGCAAAGAGCTCCTCAGGTGCATCGAGCGCGCGATGCAGACCCCGGATTGGGATCGCATCCCGCACCAGCACCTCAAGTACACCATCAACGCGATCGCGACGTACCCCGCCGCCGCGCCTTCGGAAGACACGCCGCCGTCGGGCGGTGCCGACACGCCGAGCCCGGACCCTGCGCCGAAGGCCTCGCACAAGTCGACGCCGAAGAAGAAGGCGCCGGTGAAGACGCACCGCAAGGGCGACGCCAAGCACCACTGAGCGCGACCGAACCAGAGGGTTCGCCAGAGGCTAGGCAATTCGTCGCTTTGTGTGCATCTTGCCGAGCGTGCGCCGACTCGGAAAAGCGTCCTGCCTCGGGCTCGCCGCTTTTGCGCTGACGGCCCTCGGCACATCCGGCGCGGGCGCGCAGGAGAAGCAGCAGCTGTCGCCCTACGAGCGCGACACCATCGCCGAGGCGCTCTCGGTGACGAAGAGCGAGGTCGACCCGGCCCCCGACGGCAAGACGATCGAGGCGGTGATCGTCCGCCCGCTCGACGTGCTCGAGCCGCGTGACCCGCTGCCGATGTTCCTCATCGACTTCCTGAACTTCTTCCACGCGACGACGCGACCGGGGGTCATCGAGCAGTACGTGCTCTTGAAGCGCGGCGACGCGTACGACCAACGCCTCGCCGACGAGACGGCGCGAAACCTCCGCGGGATCCGCCAGCTGTCGCTCGTGCTCGTCGTGCCTCTCAAGGGCAGTCGCGACGACACCATCAAGCTCCTCGTCATCGCAAAAGACATCTGGAGCCTCCGGCTCAACTCCGACTTTCGTCTCGCGAACGATCAGCTCGAGTACCTGCTCCTCGCCCCGAGCGAAGAGAATCTCGCGGGCCTTCATCACGCGGCGTCGCTGCGATTCGAGCTGCAGCCCGACACCTACGCGTTCGGTGCGAGCTACAAGGTTCCGCGCATCGGCGGCAGTTGGGTGAGCGGCGCGGTGTCGACGAACTTCATCGTGAACCGCGACACCGGCGACCTCGAAGGGTCTTTCGGGACGTTCTCGTACGGCCAGCCGCTCTATTCGACGCGCGCGGAGTGGTCGTGGATCGCGGCCGTCGCGTGGCGCAGCGAGGTGACGCGCTTCTTCGAAGGGGTCGAGCCGAAGACCTTCGACTTCGGCGGGACACCGGACGACCCCGAGAGCGGCGAGCACATCCCCATCCAATACGAGACCGATACGCTCGCGGCGCGCCTGTCGTTCGTGCGCTCTTTCGGCAGCGCGGTGAAGCACGACATCCTGTTCGGCGCGGAGGCGAGCCGCTCGGCGTACCGCCCGCTCGACCTTTCGGCGTTCTCCCCCGAAGCGCGCGAGGCATTCATCACGACGCAAATCCCGCGCAGCGACAAACGCGTCTATCCGTACATCGGGTACTCCACATATTCGACGCGCTTCCGCAGCTACGTCGACTTCGAGACGCTCGGCCTGCAGGAGGATTACCGCCAAGGCCACGACGCCTACGTGAAGGTCTACCCGGTCATCAAAGAGCTCGCGTCGGACCGCTCGTTCATCGGCGCCGCGGCCGGTGCTTCGGCGAGCGTCGCCATCGGCGACGGGCACGCGCGCGCGTACGTCCAGGGATTGGTCGAGGCATCACCCGAAACGGTCTACGACGCCAATGCGCTGATCGGGTTTCGCGGTGCGACCCCGCGGCTCGGCATCGGCAGATTGATCGTCGATGGGTTCTATTTCGATCGATTCGCGAACTTCTTGAACAAGCGCTCCACCCTCGGCGGGGAGGGGCGGCTGCGCGGGTATCCGTCGGGTGCCTATCGTGGTGAGAACGTGGTCGCCGCCAACCTCGAGTTTCGTTCGCGACCCGCAGAGCTCTGGACGGTGCAGCTCGGCGCAACGGCGTTCTTCGATACCGGCGCAGCCTGGGACGACGGGGACGAGGTCGATCTGCGGCAATCGATCGGCACGGGTCTTCGGCTCGTGTTTCCGCAGCTCGAGCGGACGGTGATGAGGCTCGATTGGGCCTTTCCGCTCGAGCTCGACGAGTCGATCGGCGTGACGACACTCTTTCCCGGTCGTTTCATCGTCACGTTCGAGCAAGCGTTTCCTATGCCCGGCGTCGATCCTCCCAGTGTGACGCAATAGCCGGCCTCCCCTTCGGTCGTCGGTCGTCGGTTCGTCGGATGTCGGTCGTCGGTTCGTCGGATGTCGATCGTCGGCCGTCGACGTCGAACTTCGGAGGTCGGTCCCATGCGGAACCGACCGACCCCTAGCGACCGCGCAGGAGCGCCCCCACCAGCGCCGCCAAGCGCGACGAACACGCCGCGAGCGCCGCGACCCGCCCGGGCTCCAGCGCGCCGAGCACCAAGGCGCATTCCCGCGCCGCGACAGCCTCCGCGAGCGTGTTCGCTTCACCGCGCCCCAGCGCGATGCGTATCGCCACACTGAGCCGCGCTCGTTCCTCGCTGCGACACCGGAATTTTCGCCAGCGTGCTTCGACGCGGCTATGGGAGGGCTCGCGCTTCACTTAGGATCGCTCAATCGAGCGCATCGACGCGCACCAGAGAAGGGGAACTCATGAAGAAGTCTCTGACGTCCGTGCCCGCCATCGTCCTGATCGCGCTCCTCGGCTGTGGTGACAGCGGCGAAGGGGGAAGCGGCGGCAACGGCGGCTCCAACAACGGCGGCAGCCCGAGCGCCGGTGGTCAAGGAGGCACGAGCTCGCCCTCCACGTCGACGCAGATCGGCGTGACGACCACGCAGATGATGGGGGACGTGCTCGCCGCGTGCGACGCGCCCGCAAACCCGCCTTCGAACGGCTCGTGCTTCACACCGCCGACCGTCGACCCTGTGTGTCCTCCTGGTGAGGGCGGAGCGGGCGGGGGGACGGGCGGAGCAGGCGGAGCCGGCGGCGGGCCGACCTGTACCGGCACGATCCCCAACGCGAACGAGTGCGGGTTCTGCATCGAGTCAGACTGCTGCGAAGAGCTCAGCGCGTGCCAGGGCATCGCGAACTGCCTCGATTGTGTGCTCGGCAACCAGACAGGCGCCGTCTGCGAGGATGCGGCGGTCGCCGCAGCGATCGATGCCATCAACTCGTGCATCGAGTGCGACTGCGTCGACGAGTGCATCAACAACTTCTGCAATCCCGTGACGGGCGAGCCCTGCGACGTCGAAAATGGCTTCGCGTGCGACTTGGGCGCAGACGGCTACGTCTGCTTCGGCCCGCCCAACGACACCCCGATCTGCGATGCGTGCGACAACGCGAACGGCCCGTGGTGTGAGAACGGTCACACCTGCCTGTCCGATGGCTCGTGCGCGAAGTATTGCTGCGATGACGCCGACTGCGGCAGCGGCAAGTGCGACAAGACGAAGCAGGGCAACCCCGACGTCGGCGTCTGCGTGAAGGAGTAGCGAAGCCATCACGCGCCTATGGCCGAGGAGAGAAGTCTCCTCGGCCGCGCGAATACGACGGTAAACGATGATCGCTCGCTTCCTTGCCGTAATGGCGATTGCAACGGTGTGCGCCTGCGAAACGAAGCCGAAGTCGGAGGCTCCGAAGATCGAGGGGCAGTGGGCATGCGACGCGGATCGCGGAGCGGCTCACTACCGAGTCACGATGACATTCGACGAGTCCGGCGAGTACACCTATCGCGAGGATCTGACGCAGCCGTCGTCGAGCTTCACCGAATTCGCCGAGACGAAAGGGAAGTGGCAGCTCAGCGGATCGAACTTGAGCCTGACCACCGACTCGGACACGAGCTTTGGGCATACCGAGAGCTCAGCGCTCAATCTTCCGACGCCCGCGATCGAGCTCACCGAAGACAGCCTCAAGAACGTCACCGCGCTGTGCACACTGTCGCGACAGCGTTGATGTACACAGTTGCCACAGCGTGGGGGTAACCCTCGCGCTCTCAGCGTGGCACGCGACGCTGGCACGCCGCGTGCGGCGCATAGGACATGACCGCGACGAGCCCGACCCCGCACGCGATGTCGTCGGGTCGGATGCAAGCGCGCGCACGCGCCGTGTGGCGCGACAACGGTCTCTCAATCGTCCTCATCGGGCTCTTCCTCATCTTCGTCGGAGGGCAGCTGGCGATGGGGTTCGCGGCACACAACGACGAGCGCGTCGAGCACGGGCTCGCGAAGCTCTCGCTCTCGCAATACGTCGTCAGCGGCGACTTCATCGAAGCGACGTTCGAGAACTGGGAGAGCGAGTTTCTGCAGATGGGGCTGTTCGTCCTGCTGACGGTGAAGCTTCGCCAAAAAGGATCGTCGGAGTCGAAGCCCGTCGATGAGCCGCACGAGTCGGACGAGGACCCCACGTCACACCGACATGACCGCGGGGCGCCGTGGCCGGTGCGCCGCGGCGGCGTCGCATTGCGCATCTATCGTCACTCGCTATCGACTGCGTTTTTCGTCCTCTTCGCCTTCAGCTTCGTGATGCACGCGCTCGGCGGCGCACGGAAGCAGAACGCCGAGCACCTCGCGCACGGCCGACCAACCGAGACGCTCTTCGAATATCTCGGCAGCTCGCAGTTTTGGTTCGAGTCCTTTCAGAATTGGCAAAGCGAGTTTCTCGCCGTCGCGATGATCGTCGTGTTGTCGATCTTTCTTCGGCAATACGGCTCGCCTCAATCGAAGCCGGTCGCCGCACCCCACCGAGAGACAGGAGGCTAATCCCTCCGCGACGTGTACCCGGCCCTATCCGATGCTCGGAAGTCTGGATTTCCACCCCTGGCTTCGATCCCATCTTCCCCGCAGGGGCCGATAGGTCGCGAGCTGGGGGATGCAGACTCGAAAGGGTGGGGATGCAAGGCTCCGAGCTCGGAGCGCCAAAGTTTCGACGCAGGGATGTTATGGCCGCGTGCTCGGAGCCATGACGCGCATCGCTGGATGGGTTTGCTCGCGAGCTTGGAGATGCCGCGAATGACATCAGAGGTCGCGGGACCAAGAAAAGCGCCGTGCCGGACCACGGCGTCGGCGAAGATGGTTTCCCGATGAAGCCTGCACTGCACGCATTGCGTGGCGCGCGCGCCTATCTCGTGGTCGCGGCGCTCGGCACCTCCGCGACGCAGTGCTCGACATCAAAGGGCGCATTCGATCCGCCGTCGACGCCGCCGCCCGCTCGGCCGAGCACCTCCAGTGCCGACACCGCGCCACCGCCGGCGGACTACGTCCTACCGATCGTGAACGCTCGCGTGGCCGGGGTCGCGATCGACGCACGCGGATACTCCGCGGCCATCCTCGACGGCGTGCAGCGTGACGCCAGCGTCGGCGCGGTCGCGTTCCCCAATACGGCGACGGACTCTGCGGGTGGCGCAGTCACCCTCATCGACCCGACGGGCAAGGTCCTGTGGACGTGGCCCGTTCCGCTCACGCCGGCCGCTGTCGCGCTCGGCGACGATTCGGTCTTCGCGGCGTTCTCGGTTTATCGCTCACAGACGGACGTGCCGCCGAAGCTCCGAGCCTCGGGTGACCCGGGAGCGGTATTGGTTGCGCTCGATCGACGCACCGGGGCGCCGACCACCGTCCTGCCACTCGAGGCGAGCGAGCAAGGCTCCTTCTACCCGGCAAGCTTGCTCGCAATGCCCGACGGAGGGGTCGTCATCGCCGGCAACTACAAGGGTGTGGTGAAGATCGCCGACCGAACGCTATCGGGCGGCACGTTCGTCTCCGACCGCGGCGCGGTCATTCGCGTCTCGAGCGCGGGCAAGATTGTGTGGGTCCTCGATCAATCCTTCTTCGTGCGTTCTCTCGCGGCTGGGCCGAATGGGCTCGTGGTATCCGGCCTTGCGACCATGGGAATGGACACCACGGTGCGAGACTCGATTGGAAGGGTGCACGCGCTAACCACCAAACGTGGCGTCACCCAGCCCATCGTGATGTCCGTCTCGGACGAGGGACGATTGCGCTGGAGTCACACGTTCGCGAGCTCCGACCTCTTGGAGTGGCGAGGGCTCGCCGTTCACGAGGGCGGTGAAATCGCGATCGCCGACGTTCTGCCCCCGGGAAAAGACGTGTCCGACGAAACAGGGCTATTGCTACAGAACGACGGGCCCCAGCGTCAGGCGTTTTTGATGCGCATCTCGGCGAATGGGAAAAATGCGCGCGCCATTGCGTTGACGAAGAGCGGGCTCGTTGCTCCGTCGTCGATCGCCGCCCTCGAGCTGCGGTATTTGATCGGTGGCGCAGCCCAGCGTCCCGCGGACGGTGACCCCGTTCCCGTCGTCGTGGGCAACCAGCGATTCGATGTCGTCGGACCGTCGGATGGTTGCGTGATCCAGGTTTCGGGCGATCCCGTCGAGCGCGAGCTGCGAGTCTCATCGCCGGGGGTCGAGACGGTGCAATCGATTGCAGCATCTCGTGCGGGCTGGATTGCGGGCGTGAAGATATTCGACAACGCGGGCACGCTCGTCGTCGCGGAGGAAACGATCGGCGTCCCGGAGAATACCGAGGGCTTGTTGGTGTTTCGCGCGCAGCCGCCGCCGAAGCCCGAATAGGCCTCAATGATGCGTGCGGGCGCGCGCTTTAGCGCTCGCGGCACGTTTGGTCGGCGCTCGAGTCTTCGCCGGTTTCGGCGCCTTCTCCTCGATGATCTCGAGCTCGACGACGGGCGCCGCCTCGAGCGCGCCCCCCATCGCCTCTCGAAGGCTCGAGAGCAGCATCGGGCGGAAGTCGGACGCGATCGACTCCTCGAATCGCTGCTCCATCTCGGCCCCCAGCTCCTCGAGTCGATCCGACGAGAATGTGCCCTCGACGTCCGGGAAGAAGTCTTCTTCTTCCTTCGCGACGTGGTGGTCAACCATTTCGCGAACGACGTACATGTAATGGTCGAAGGCGTCGGTGCCGACGTTCTGATCGGCTCGGAAAAGGCTGAACTCGATGATGCCGTGCTCGACGAGCGACTCGCCGAGGAGGTCCACCTTGCCCAGCTGCTCTTCGCACGCGGGATAGAAGATCTCTCGTTCTATCGCATCGTGCCCGACGAGGTGCGCCGCGAGCTGCTCGAACAGCTCGACCTTGCGATCGCGTTGAGCCCTCTCGATCTTGTCGAACAGATCGCTGATCTCGTCGTGCTGCTGCTTGAGCAATTTCGTCGCCTTCATCACCCGTCCCTTCCGCCTAGCGACGAGGCTGCAAAGGCCGGACCGAGCCTCGACAAACTGACGACCTTTCGACCGCGAAGCCGCGGAAGGTCGAATGCGCCACGCGGCATCTGCTCAGCCGGCCACGCGAAGATCGCCCACGCCTCGACGCGACCGGTGTGGCGCGAGCCCATCTTCCGCGAGGCGGAGCGGCGCTCGTGCGCTGGAAGTGCCGACACAGAAACGTTCCTCGGGGTAACCCCGAAGAGGCACGAATGATCGTGCCGAGCTCGAGGCGTGGGCAGGGCGACGTAGCAGCGTTTCGGGGCGCGAGGGTCGCGCCGCCTGCTATCCATTCGCCGTGGCTCCTCGACCGCTCGTGGTGCGCGCCATCGCGGACGCGTTCCTCGCCGGGCCCGTGCACTGTGGTCACCGCCGCGCCGCGTGCGTGAGCTGACGACGTTCCCACCCTGAACGGCTCAGCGGTTCGTCCGGACGCATGAATCATGCGCTTCGCGGTGCACCTCAGCGATTGTGGATTATCGCCTAACTTATGCAGTCGGCGCTTTCGCCGTGATTTCTGCTTGTGGAGACAGCGGCCCCTCGCCGACTGGGGATCAGGGCGGCGCCGGGGAAGCTGGAGGCAATGTAGGGTTAGGGGATCAGGGCGGTGGCGGCCTTAACGGTACTGCTGGCAACGGCGGAGCGACGCCCTCGGGCGGTGCGGGCGGCGGCGAGGGCGGCACTGCGGGTGACGGTGGTTCCGGCATCGCAGGGAATGGCGGAGCCGGAGGGAGCGGCGAGACCGGAGGAACCGGCGGCGGTGGTGAGGGTGGCCTCGGCGGTGCCGCGGGAGGCCAAGGCGGAGGAGGTGGGGATTCGGGCGGTGGCGGGGGCGGACCCTGCGGCATAGAAGTCTGTGACGGTATCGACAACGACTGTGACGGCGACGTCGATGAAGGGACAAACGGCTGTGGCGGGGTCTGCCCGCTTGCGACCCAACCAGGGCAGGCGTGCGACGGGCCCGATACCGACCAGTGCGCCGACGACCAAGCGGTGTGTAGCGGTCTCAATTCGGTGGCTTGTTCCGCCGGAACGGACACGGTCGAGATTTGTAATCAGTTGGACGACGACTGCGACGGTGCCGTCGACGAAGGGACGAATGCTTGCGGAGGCGTGTGTTCGATTGCACCGCTCGGAACGTCGTGCGACGGACCGGACGTCGATTCGTGTCAGGACGATTGGCTCGTATGTGCCGGCGCGAACGCCGTCGTCTGCAATACAGGGGCCGACAATGTCGAGGTGTGCGACGGGGACGATGACGACTGCGATGGAACGGTGGATGACGGCTGCGTGGCTCCGACTTCGGATGTCTGCAATGCCGACAACAACAACCTCCCGAGCGCGACTTGCCAACCCCCGCCTGCGGCGGGCGTTACTGCGTGCGTCTGCACGTCGCCGCCATGCGCCGATCCTGCTTGCGACTCGAGCCACGACAGCGTTCAGGACGCGCTCAACGCGCTCGAGCCGCTGACCGACTCGACCAATATACTAATCTTCTCCGGCGTATATGAGGCGTTCGACGTCGTCTACATGGGAACGAGCCAGACCAAGCGGCTGTACATTGGAGCCTATTGTGATGCTGGTGCTCGACATCCAGTTGCAATCGAGGGAATCACGAATGTCAACAATCCTCACGTCACCCTCGAAGGGGCCCGCGTCGGAGAAATCCGCGTCCTGCCTGGCCTGAATCCCCTCAGCGTCGATGCGGACGACATCACGCTGCGTAATCTTACTGTGAATGGACGCATCTCCTGCGTCGGACCGAATCTCGTCGAGGTCGACGGCTTCCGGATCGAGGACGTCGAGATCTACCCAATGTCGGGTCAGCCCTCCGACGGAGCCTCTTTCAACGGATGTAATAGCGTCGTCGTCGAGCGAACGAAAGCATGCAACTTGCCGACCGGGTTCCGCATCGGTGAAAAGGGCAGCTCGCTAACGTTCACCGACGTTCTCGCCAAAAGCTGTACGACGGGGTTTTGGTTGGATGGGCTCGCGAACCACGGTTCTGGTCCGACCGGTATCAGCCTCGACCGCGTCACGACGACCGGGTGTTCGGAAGGGATGAAGGCCAAGGCGGCGCTGAATGTTGCCTCGATTCGAAACAGCAAGTTCATCGCCAATGGTACGGCCATTCGCCTCGAAACCGTACTGTTCGGCGGGTTCGGCGCGGCCGGTCCGGGGATCGGCAGCGTCTGGAACAATCTGTTCGCAGACAATGGCGTAGGCGTGTCGGTCGCTGCGAACGCCAATGGAAGTGGAAATGGCTTCGTGACGATCGGGAACGCCAGCTTCAACACGTTCGTCGACAACGGATCGGCTCTCGACCTCTCCGGAAGCTTCGACATCAGCGAGGGCGATTGCACCGGGAGGGCGATCGTGAGCGGCTTCAGTCGCAATCTCGTCGTCGGCAGCACATCGACGGCTGTCGACCTCTTCTGCTCGAGCGTTTCTGGATCCGAGAACCTGTACTTCGACAACGCCGGTGATTGTGCCTGCAGCGCGTGGGGCGCGACATCGTTCTACTGTCCCACGCCGACGACCACCTGCGCGGGCGCATCATCGAGCCTCTTCATCGATCCGCTGCTGGTCTCGGATTACCGGTTGAGTCAGTCCCCGGCCCAGTCCGCGACCAGTCCAGCGGTCGACTTTGCGTCGGTTCAGGCGAGTCAGGCGTGCTTTGCAGGCGTGTGCCTGGATCAGAAGACGACGTCGACCACGCTCGGGCTCGACACCGGCGCGGCGGACCTTGGCTATCACGAGCTTCCGTGATGGACGTGAACCCCGCGCGGGGCGCGAAGCTTCGGCGTCTATTCGAACGGCTCCCGCGCGCCTGAGCCGTCAGCGGCTCTTCTTCCGATCCTTCGCTCGCCGCGTCTCGATCTCCGTCGCCAGGTTGTCGAGCGCGCTCTCCCAGACTTTGCGGAGCGCCTCGTCGCTGGGGTTTTGCGTTTCGAGCTCGTCGAGGATTCGTTCGCGCGCGTCGGCTTTGCTCGTCGCGAGCGCCCGGTGGAAGGCGCGTTCGAGCTTGCGATCGAGCGCACCGACGACGCTTTCGTTTTCCGGCGCTTCGGTGAGCGCGCGGGCACGTTCCTCGTGCCACGTCTGCGCGGCCGCACTCGTCTCGACGAACGCACCAGCATCGAAGGTCGCGATGCGCTCGTACTTGGGCGCGATGCGCTCGGTGCTCGGTTCGGCCGCGTCCGACGCGTGCGTCCACAAGGCATACCCCGCGCGCAACATGCGAAGCTCGCGGAAGCCTCCGTGGAGGTCGATGCGGATCTCGATCGCGCCGCGCGGTGCGAGGGTGAACACCGCCATGCGGCCGTCGTCCGATGCGAGCACGACGTCCGGGAAGCCATCGGCATTCAAGTCGGTGGGCAGTTGCATCGATGCGCCTCCGTCTGCGGGCAAAGACTCGACGAAACGCGTCGCGATGGTTCGAGGGTCGTCTTCGTCGAGGGGACCGACCGCAAGGACGACGCCCCATCGGCTCGCGACGCGTGTCGCGTAGGTGGTCCGCCCGAGCTTGTCGCGACGTTCGAAGGTGCGAATCTCGAACGCCGTGCCGTCTCGTCCGGTGGCGACGTAGGCGTTCCGCGGCGTGAGACCCTCCGCGCGGCTCTCGGCGTCGATTGCGACGAGGTGACGCGCGAGGTCGGGCCGCTCGACGAAGAGACCGAGTGGCGGCGTGCTGCGATCTCCCCACGGCGACAGCTGCTTCTTCGGCTCGCACGCAGCAAACGACAAGAGCGCTGCGAGCACGAACGCAGGTCGTCGTTTTTGTACTATCTTCGCTGCACTCATGCGTCTTTTGATTGCGGACCCCATCGATACTCAGCCGCTCGAAGAGCTGCGCGTTCTAGGAATCGAAGTCGTCACGGATCCATCGCTGACCAGAGAGACGCTGCCTGCGGCGCTCTCGGGCGTCGGCATCCTCGTCGTTCGCGGGACGGAGGTCACGGCCGAGGCGCTCGACAACGCGCGCGAGCTGAACCTGATCGTGCGGGCGGGCGGCGGCACCGGCAACATCGACGTGGAGGCGGCGAGCGCGCGCGGCATCTACGTCGCGAACTGTCCTGGCAAAAACGCCGCGGCGGTCGCAGAGCTCACGATGGCGATGGTGCTCGCCTTGGACCGACGCCTCGTCGACGCGTCGGCGGATTTCGTCGCGGGCCGGTGGGAGCGGGGCAAATACGGCGGCGAGGCGGGGTTGCTCGGGCGTCACATCGGCGTCGCGGGTTTCGGCGCGGTCGGCCAACAGGTCCTCTCCCGAGCGCGCGCCTTCGGGATGAAGCCGCACCTCGCGTCGCGCGGCATCTCCCTCGCGAAAGCGCAGAAGCTCGACGTCGCTTACGCCCCGAGCTTCGAGCGCCTCGCGTCGGTCAGCGACGTTCTCACGATTCATCTTCCGTTGAACCCGCAGACCCGCGGCGCCATTTCACGCCACGTGCTCGAGGCGCTCCCGCACGAGGCCATCGTCGTCAACACCTCGCGCGCGGAGCTCTTCGACATGGATGCGCTGCTCGAGCTCGCGCCGAAGAAGGGGCTACGCCTCGGTCTCGACGTGTTCGGCGGGGAGCCGCGCGATCCTTCGGCTGCGTTCAGCTCGCCTTTCGCGAAGCTTCCGAACGTCATCTGCACCCCGCACATCGGCGGCTCGACACGACAAGCGCAGCGCGCGATCGCCGAAGAGGTGACGCGCATCGTCCGGAGCTTCCTCACCGAAGAGGACGTCCCGAACGTCGTGAACGTCTGCGCGGCGTCGCCCGCGCGTTACGTGATCGTGCTGCGACAGCTCGACAAAGTCGGCGCCCTCGCGAACACGCTGAACGTCCTGAAGCGTCACGGGATCAACATCGAGGAGATCAGCAACACGGTGTTCGACGGCGCGAAGGCGACCTGTACCAAGCTGCGCGTCTCCGGCCGGCCCTCCGAGGCGTGCCTCAAAGAAATCGGCGCCTTCCAGGAAACCCTGCGTGTCGACGTGGTTCCGATGCCCAACAAGGCCTGACGGCGAGCCCAAACCACGATGCTCCTTGCACACATCGTGACCTTGGATTAGGGTCCCCGCCGAAGTCTGGTGGATCCGCGAGCCGGGTTCCCTTGCAGGGCCTGGCTCTCGATCTTTTCGGCGCACCTCTACTGTCTGTCCCACCTCACGGCGGGACGCTCAGTTGTCCGGCCTGCCTCCGGCAGGACGTTGTCTGGCCTGCCCTTGGCAGGACGGATCTGGTCAGTCGCCGCGTGGGCTCCCTGGGACACGTTTCCGCGATGTTTGCGGAATACGGTCGTGTCACTCGGGAGCATCTCGGGTCCACCGGGCTCGAGATCGCTCATGCCCTTTCGTCCACCCACCTCCAACAGCGCTGCCTCGACCGAGCCGCACGAAGCGGACCGCTCGCTCGCGTCCGTGCGCGCGATCGCGGCCCCGCTCTGCGTCGCCCACGGCGTCGACATCGTCGACATCGTGTGGACGACCGAACGCGCGGGCCGAACGATGCGCGTGACGATCGAGCGCAAAGGCCGCCCGTCGACCGAAGGTTGGGGCGTGACGCTCGAAGACTGCGCAGAGCTCAGCCGCGACCTTTCGCTGGCGCTCGACCACGACGACGTCGTCACCGGAAGCTACAACCTCGAGGTCAGCTCACCCGGTCTCGAGCGGGACCTCTCGACGGTCGAAGAGCTCGTTCGCTTCAAGGGTGAGCTCGCGCGCGTGAAGCTGTCGCAGCCCGCGCCCGACGGTCAGCGCGTCCTTCGCGGCGAGCTGCTCGATGTCAGCGGCGTGGATGTCGACCCGTCGGGGGCGAAGCTCACGATGCGCGTCGACAAGAAAGAAATCACAGTGCCGGTCGCACACATCGTCCAGGCGAATTTGGTCTTCGAGATGCCGACCACCAAAAAATCGACACACGCCTCCGGCGTGACGAAATCTCCGGGCGCGCGCTCTTCCGCGCGTCACGCGGGCGAGGCCACGCGAGCGAAACAACGCGGGGCGAACAAGAGGAGCAGAGGTCGTCAGGAAGGCGCCAAAGGGAGCGGATCATGAAAGCGGTTTCATCGTCGGTGGGGTCGGAGCTGAACCTCGAGAGCACGATCGAGCAGGTCGCCAAGGAAAAGGGGATCGACAAGAAGGTCCTCGTCGAGACCATGGAGGCCGCCATCCTCAAGGCTGCTCAGAGCGTCTTCGGTCCGAACCGCGAGCTCGAGGCCCGCTACAACCCCGACAACGGCCAGGTCGACCTCTTCCAGTACATGACGGTGGTCGAGGAGATCACCGAGCCCGAGCGACAGATCTCGCTCGGCGAGGTGCAGCGCCGCAAGCTCGACGCCGAGCTCGGCGAGGAGCTCGGGTTCCAGGTGTTCTGGCGCCCGGAAGACGCGGCGAAGGCGCGCGAGCAAGATCGTGAATACGGAGACTTGCTCAAGCTGAAGCAGGCGCGCTCGACGTTCGGCCGCATCGCGGCGCAGACGGCGAAGCAGGTCCTTCTTCAGCGCATGCGAGACGCAGAGCGCGACCTCATCTTCGAAGAGTACAAAGACAAGAAGGGCGAGCTCATCCGCGGCATCGTTCGTCGGTTCGAGAAGGGCAACAACATCCTCGTCGACATCGGCCGAACCGAAGGCATCCTCCCGTTCAAGGAGCAGACGCCGCGCGAGACCTACCGTCCGGGCGACCGCATCGTCGCCTACGTGAAGGACATCGACCGCGAGGCTCGCGGCCCGCAGGTCATCCTGTCGCGCTCGGATCCGCGTCTGGTCGAGAAGCTCTTCGAGGCCGAGGTGCCCGAGATCTACGAAGGCATCGTGCGCATCGTCGCCGTCGCTCGCGAGCCCGGCGCCCGCAGCAAGATCGCCGTCACCTCGCGTGACGCGGACGTCGATCCCGTCGGCGCCTGCGTCGGCATGAAGGGCGCGCGCGTCCAAGCCGTCGTGCAAGAGCTGCGCGGCGAGAAGATCGACATCGTCCCGTTCGACCGCGATCCGGCGCGCTACGTCATCGCCGCGATCCAGCCGGCCGAGGTCCACAAGGTCATCGTCGACGAGAGCGACAACCGGATGGAGCTCGTCGTCCCCGACGAGAAGCTGTCGCTGGCGATCGGTCGCAAGGGCCAGAACGTGCGCCTCGCGGCCCAGCTCACCCAGTGGAAGCTCGACATCATCAGCGAGTCGAAATTCCGCCAGATGGAAGAGGAAGCCATCACGGTGCTGTCGCAGATCGAGGGCGTCACCGAGGCGACCGCGAAGGCGATGTACCGCCAGGGCTTCCGCGCCCTCGAGGAGCTGTGCGAGGCGAGCCCGGAAGAGCTCGCGACGATCCAAGGCATCGGCAACAACGACGCCGCGCAACGCATCCGCCAAGAGGCCGACGCGACGCTCGAGCGGCTCCGCCGCGCGCGCATTCGCGACGTCGCGAACCGTCCCGAGCCGGCGACGGAGCGCGAGCGTCTGCTGATGGTGAAGGGCGTCGGCGAGCGTACGGTGCAGCAGCTCGAAGAGGCCGGTTACAGGACCATCAACGAGGTGCTGCGCGAGGACGAGGATCGCCTGGCGATCCGCAGCGGGCAGCGCATCGCGAAGGTCCGCGCGCTCCGCGCGGCCGCGAAGGAATTCATCCAGAACGAGAAGCAGATCCTGATCGCCGCGCGCGAGCCTTCGGCCGCCGCGACCCAGGAGAAGAGCGAGGGTTGAGACGCGCGTGGAAGTCATGACCGCCGAGAACAAGACAGAGACACCGCGTTCCGACGCGTTCGAGGGCCCCGAAGGGGGTCACGCGCGGACGTGTGTCGGCTGCGGCTCGGCGGTATCCACGAGCGTCGTCCGCCGCGCAGACGGTCGCACCCGTCGCGGCAGCTCCGAGGCCGAGAAGCGACCCCTCGTGCGGTTGCTCCTCGGGCCGCCTGTCGATGCGTCCGCCGAGCAAGGAAAAGCTCGCCGCGAGATCGCGGTCGACACCGGCGCGCGTTCGCCCTCTGGCGGCGGCGTCTCGCGGGCGTGGGGCCGTGGCGTCTACGTGCACGCCGAGCCGCGCTGCATCGCCGGCGCGGCGACACGCGGTTTGCCTCGCGCGGCAAAAAGCGCCGTCGCGATCCAGGGCGCACCGCTCACCGCGGAGCTGCTCGCGAACGAAATCGCGCGCGCTTTCGAGCGTCGCGCCGAGAGCTTGTTCCTCGCCGCAAAACGCGCGCGAAAGGTCGAGGCGGGTTCGATCGCTGCAACGACCGCGGTGAAACGCGGCGACGCAGCCCTCGTCGTGGTCGCGACCGATGCCGCTGCTGCGGCAGATCTCACCGAGGTCCGCTTGGCCGTGAGCGAAGGGCGGGCGATCGCGTGGGGCACGAAGCGAGAGATCGCGGCTCGGCTCGGCGGGACGCACACCGAGGGTGTGGGCGTCGTCGCCGTGACCGACGATCGGCTCGCCGCTGCGCTCCTGGAGAGCCGGCGGATCGTGGAGATGTCGTCGGCGCCGATCGAGGCGCCCGCGCGTGAAGGTCGAGGGGCTGCGTCCCCGCGACCTCAGCGACCCGAAGCAGCTGCGCGCCCGACGCGCGAAGCGGATTCGGGAGGCAGAAAAGGCGACACACGTTCGTCACGTGTGACTGAACGCGATGCATCGATTCTTGTCGGGGGGGCTGCTAACCTCCGCGGGCCCGCCAGGCCGGGCTCGCCGGGTTCGCCCGCTCGTTCACGTGGTGGATCCCGACGCCGTGGAGTCAAAAGCGCATGAGTAAAGTTCGTGTGTACGAGATCGCCAAGCAGCTCAACATGGACCAAAAGTCCTTGGTTGCGCTCTTCCAATCCATGGGGATCGGCGACGTTCGAAATCACATGAGCGCGGTCGAGACGGATGTCGTCGAACGCTTGAAGCGACACTTGGAGCGCCAGAAGACCCCCGAGGTCGTCGAGGAGCGAATCAAGCCGGGCGTCGTGAAGCGACGTGCGCGTCCCGGTGAGGTCGCCATTCCCTCGGCGCGTCCTTCTCAGGTCGCGGGTGCGCCCGCGAGCCCCGGCAGCACGGCAGGTACGATGGCACAGCCCGACTTCGACCGCAGTGCTCCTGTCTCGGTGTCGAAGCCGAGCTCGCGCGGTGTCGGCGCCGCGGCGGTCGCACCTTCCACGGTCGGTCTCGATTTCGATCTCGACGAGGCGCGGCCCAAGGCTCCGCCGAGCGGACGTGGCGTGGTCGCCCCGCGCTCCACACCGGGCGCGGTCGAAGCTTCGCACGCCGACGTCGCGATCGAGCCGCCTCCTGCGCGTGCATCGGTAGGCGGCGCCGCGGCACCCGTCGCGGAGAGCCGCGACGAGGCGCGCGTGCCCGAAGCGGTTCCGTCGTCGCGCAAGAGCGCAGCCCGCTCCGTCGCCGCCGCGCCGCGCGCGAAGGCTTCGACGGCGGCAGCCGCGGAAGCTGCTCGCACGAGTGTTTCGGATGTCGACTTCGACACCGAGCAAGCACCCATCTCGGCGAAGGTCGAGGTGCCGGCCACGGTTTCTCCGCCGACGGTCGAGGCACGCGCCGAAGAGCGCGCGCCCGCGCCGCCGGTCGCTGCAGAAGCTCCGGCCGTCGCCGCGACGCCCGCGCCTCGAACGGATGGCGCCGGCGCAGCCGCCGCCGCTCCGCGAGAGGTTGCTGCAGCCGAGGTCGAGGCCGCTCCGCCGACGCAAGCGTCGCGTGGCGCATCGCCCGATGGTGCCG
>JABFXY010000044.1 GCA_013361525.1 Polyangiaceae bacterium
GAACGAGACGATGCGGAAAGACCTCAAGTCATACGACGTCGCCGTAATCGGGGCCGGTCCCGTGGGTTGCGTGACCGCGCTCGCGTTCGCCCAGCGGGGGATCAGCGTCCTCCTGCTCGAGGGAAACCCCAAGGCTTCCGGCCGCCTCGCAGGTGAGTGGCTACACCCCGGCGCGATCGAGATCCTCGATCAGCTCGGCGTCGATCTCGCGCCGGCGCAGCCCTACGAGACGGGCCGCGGCTTCGTCGTGTACCCCGACGACGGCAGCCGCCCGATCGCCCTGCCTTACGAGGCTTCGTCAGGTCGTGGCTGCAGCCTCCACCACGAGCGCCTCGTCGACATCCTCCGCGCGAAGGCGTCGTCTTCCCCGAACGTCGAGTACCTCGAGAACGCGAAGGTCACGCGCATCGTCGGGCAAAACCTCACGTTCCAGACGCGCGCGGGCGCGTCGCGGACGGTGTTCGCCGATCTCATCGTCGGCGCGGCAGGCCGTTACAACGTCGCGCACGCCTCGCTCGGCATCGGCGGCGGCGCGGGCACCTATTCGCGCATGGCCGGCCTCCTCCTGGAGGACACGGAGCTTCCGTTCGAGGGCTACGGTCACGTCTGTCTGGGCGCGCTCGGCCCGATCCTCATGTATCGGCTCAGCGACACGCAGGTGCGCATGTGCATCGACGTGCCGCTCTCCGTCCGGACCAGCCGCGACAAAGAGGCGGTCCTTTACGAGAGCTATGCATTCGCATTGCCTGAGAGCCTGCGCGAGCCCTTCCGCCGCGCGCTCTTGAGCGGCGACATCGCGTGGGCGACGAACCAGACCCGCGCGCGCGCCATGTTCGGCAGGCCCGGCCTGGCGCTCGTCGGCGACGCAGTCGGCCACCATCATCCGCTGACGGCGCTCGGCATGACGCTCGGCTTCCAGGACGCGATGTGCCTCGCGGCCGCGCCGAGCTTCGCCGCCTACCGCAAAGAGCGGCTCGCAAAGAGCCGCGTTCCCGAGATGCTCGCGGTCGCCCTCTACGAGGTCTTCGCCGACACGCACGACGAGGTCATCGAGACGCGCAACGCGATCTACGACCTCTGGCGCGAGAGCCCGGTCGAGCGCTTCCGCACGATGCGGTTCCTCGCCTGCCAAGAGACGAGCCCGCTCTCGTTCGGCAGCTCGTTCGTCAAGGCGATGGCCATTGCGTCGCGCAAGCTCATCACCCAAGGCGCATCCACGTCGCAATGGGGCCATGTGCGCTCCATTACCAATGAGCTCGGATCGCGCATTCGTTGGCTCCTCGCCGGCTCGTTCCATTTGACCGAGCCCCGCCCCTCGAAAGAGCTGCCGCGCGGCGCCGAAGAGCGTTACGCGGGCGCGATGCGCGCCGCCACGGTGCGCGCCGACGTCGTCGAGCTGCCGAGCGCAGCCGGCCACGCCGCGCGAACCGGCCAAGATCGCTGGGACCCGACGCGCGCGCTCGAGCGCGGCGCGCGCGCCCTCGAGGCGCTGCAAGACCAGGACGGCTCCTGGGAGGGCGAGGTCGTTTGGTGCCCGCTCCTCGCCGCGCAATACGTCCTCGCGTGGTCGATCATGGGCCGCCCGATCGACGAAGAGCGCAAGCGCCGCATCCTGATCCATTTCGAGCGCAGCCGATTTGCGGATGGCCTGTGGGGCCTGTCGGAGTCGTCGGGCGCGAACCTCTTCGTCACGACGCTGGTGTACGTCGCGGCGCGTTTCCTCGGGCTCGATGCCGACGCGCCGATGCTCGCCCCCGCGCGCAACTTCTTCGCGCGCGAGGGCGGCGTCGCGAGCATTCCTTCTTGGGGCAAGCTCTGGCTCTCGATGGTGGCGCTCTATCGGTGGGAGGGCGTTCACGCGGTCCCGCCCGAGCTATGGGCGCTCCCCGCGGCGCTGCCGATTCACCCGTCGCGCTACCATTGCCACACCCGGCTCATGTTTTTGTCGTGGGCCGCGCTCTATGGCGCGCGTCTGCAGGCGCCGGTTTCGCCGCTCGTCGAATCGCTCCGTGAAGAGCTGTACCCCCTCGGGTTCGAGAGCGTCGATTTCGACGCCGCGCGCTCGGCGCTCCGCCGTGAAGATCTCTTTGGTGAGCCGAGCAAGGTGTTGAAGGCCGGCTACGACGTGCTTCGCGTGCTCGATCGCGCGCAGACCGACGGCGGCCGTAAGCGCGCGCTCGCCCGCATTCGCGATTCGATCCGCTGGGAGCTCCGCGCGACGAGCCACATGGCGATGTCGCCGCTCACCGGGCTGCTCGACATTCTCGCGCTGTGGTCGCACGACACGACCGACGCCGACGTCGACAAAGCCGTCGCGCGTTTCGATGGCTGGATGTGGGAAGACGATCGCGAAGGAACGCGCGTCACCGGTGTCCGCTCCGCGATCTGGGACACGGGCCTCGCTGCACGCGCGCTTTCGAGCGCCGCGCTCCACGTCGACGTTCGCGACGCGCTCACGAAGGCGGACAGCTTCCTCCACTCGCAGCAAATCCGCGAGACCTTCGACGGCCACGACAAGAACTTCCGAATCGATCCGAAGGGCGGCTACCCGTACTCGTTCGCTTGCCACGGTTGGCCGGTGAGCGAGTGCACGGCGGAAGCGACGCTCGCGCGCCTCGAATCGCAATCGCCGAGCATTCCGGCCGACGACGACCTCGCAATGGCCGCACAGTTCATCCTGCGCACGCAGGCGGAGGACGGCGGGTTCGGCAGCTACGAGCCGCGACGATTGCCGTTTTCACTCGAATGGCTGAACCCGGCCGAGATGTTCGGCGACGCGATGGCGGAGTCGGGCAACGCGGAGTGCACGGCCTCGTGTATCGCGGCGCTCGCGCGCATCGTGAAAGAGCGGCCGCTCCTCCTCAAGCGCCCCGAGCTCGCCGGCATCCCCGACGCCATTTTGCGCGCGGGCCGCTACCTCCGCCGCCTGCAATTGCCCGAAGGCTGCTGGCACGGATCGGAAGGCGTGCATTTCACCTACGGCACGCTGTTCGGTATTCGCGGCCTCACCGCCGCGGGTGTTCCGCCGACGGATCCCGCCATTCGCAAGGCTGCAGCCTGGCTGAAGCTCCACCAGCGCCCGGACGGCAGCTGGGGTGAGCGGCACGCCGTGCACCCGACCTCCTACGTCGAGCACGACGAAGGTCAGGTCGTGCAGACCGCGTGGGCCCTCCTCGCGCTCCTCGAAGCCCAAGAGCCGGATTGGGACGTCATCGAGCGCGCCGCACGCTTCCTCGCGCGCGAGCAGCTCGGCAGCGGGGAGTGGCCGAAGCAGGCGCCGCACGGCGCGTTCTTCCACACCGCGGTGCTCGAGTACGGCTTGTATCGCTTCTATTTCCCGCTGTGGGCGCTCGCGCAGTTCGAGACGCGCCGCAAAGAGCGGACGCGCCTCATCGACGAGGCGAAACGCGGCAACGTCGCCGCCGAGTAACCAGGCTCCGTTTCGATTGAGATCGGTCGGCCGTGTACGGTCGGCCGATTTCGTCGCTTTGTGGCGGCGCGTCAGGCCCCCGCGCGGTACCCCGTCCACCCTGACATGCTCGCCTTGCGGAACTTCGCCGGGCTGCCAGCAGCGTTCTGGAAGCTTTGGATCGCGACGCTGGTGAACCGCCTCGGCGGCTTCGTCGTCCCCTTCTTATCCCTCTATCTCGGCGCCGAGCGGCACATCACGCCGACCGTCGCCGGCCTCATCGTCTCCTGTTTCGGCGTCGGCTGTATGGTCGGCGGACCGGTGGGCGGCGTGCTCGCCGATCGTGTCGGCCGCAAGTTCACCGTCGTGCTCGGCATGACGTTCGCCGCAGCGACCATGCTCGTCCTGGCCCTGCAGCGCTCGCCGCTCGCGCTCGGCATCACGTGTTTGTGTCTGGGTATCGCGACGGAGATGCCGCGCCCCGCCACGAACGCGCTGGTGGCCGACCTGGTCGACGAAAAGGACCGGCCGCGGGCTTACGGAGCCATCTATTGGGCAGCGAACCTCGGCTTTGCATGCGCCAGCCTGATGGCAGGCCTCGTCTCGACCGTCTCGTTCTTCGCGCTGTTCGCGGCGGACGCGGCGACCTGTCTCGCGTGTGCGGCCATCGTGGCGACCGGCGTGCGTGAGCCGGAGCGGGCGGCAGCGGCGACGACGTCGCGCGGAATCTTCACCCAGGATCTGGCGCGGCCCTTCCGCGACGCGGCATTCGTCTCGTTCTTCGCGGCGTCGGCGATGGTCGGGCTCGTGTTCTTCCAATTCCACGTCGCCATGCCGCTCGACATGAAAGCGCACGGCATCACGACC
>JABFXY010000210.1 GCA_013361525.1 Polyangiaceae bacterium
ATCGGTTCTTCCGCGCTGCGCCCGAGGCCAAGGCAGCGTTTGACGACCTAACCAAGGCGCAATCGTCGGCCGCCGCTCCGAAGCCCTCGAGCACAAGTTCCTTCAAGCTCAATGTGGAAGACGGGCGGGCCGACGCAGGCCCGCCCGCACCCGCCCCAGAGGCGGAGCACACATGCATGATCGAGCTGCTCGGTGCCGCCGGACAAGACGGAACGCTCGACCGTTCCCTCGACAAGCAACTGGACAGTCCGCCCTGGGTCGTCGCGAGCGTTCGGCTCATCTTCTCAATGGGAGCGCTCGCATTCGGCCAGGAACGCACGTTTCGACCAACCTTTGTGACAAACACCAGCGTACGGCAGGCCGCTTTCCTCACGAGCGACGCGACCGTCCGGATTCACCCCGACCTGTTTACGAACATGGCCTCGTCGATGCCGGCTGCGGAGGAACAGGTCGCCTTTACCCTCGGTGTGCTCGCCCATGAGTATGGCCATTACGCGGACAAGCAGCTGTTCCTCTACGACCGACTGATCTCGGCCGTCCCGGAGCTGCGAGCGCAGAGTCTCAGCCGCGTGCACAAGAAGGAGCTCTTCGCCGACTCGGTCGCCGGGTGCCTGCTCGCGCGGATGGATCAGGTGAGTGATCCCTTGGCGCGCTTCTATGCCTCAGGCGCAACGCGCGCCTCAGACTCGCACCCAGCAGCAGACTTGAGGCTTATCGCGCTGAAGCACGGCTGGGCGCGCTGTGCATCGAATCGACAGTTCCCGACCGCCATCGAGTCGATGTTTTAGCGGCGCGTGGAGGACATCATGAAGCGATCCTGTCTGCTCGTTCTACTCGGCATCTCGTGCGGTCGCCCCGGCACCACCGAAGCGCCCGAAAAGCCAGAGATGCCAGCGCCATCGGACGACGCGCCCGCGCCAATGGTCTCCGCAGCGGACGCTCCGTCAGAGGGGTCGTTGCCAGTGGTGCATGACACGGCCAAGGCGACTGCACCCACGTTTCGCCGGGTGCGAGTGCCTGCGGAGGGGGGCCATGGTCCGATGACCTTCCTTCAAACCGTCGACGCTCCGATCGTGTCGACGTTCCTACCCAGATCCACGGGCGCGAAGGGGCTCGAGGTTGGTCCTGTCGGGCCCGACTACGGCCAGGTGAACGGCATCGAGAAGCCGATCGGTCCGTCGAATTTCGTCAAATGGTATCGTGATGAAGGCAACGCTCCGGACGGTGAGAAAATACCCACCGACCTTCGCAACTACGGCTCCGCCTTCGGGCTCCTCAGCATCGGCTGCACCGCGACGCACATCGGCAACGGACTTGTGCTTTCGGCGGGCCACTGTTTCATGGAGTTTGGGGGGGACCCGCTCGACAATGCCACTTGCGGGGACGATGTCACCGTTCGATTCGGCTATCTCTATCGCAAATACGTCCGAACCGCGCGAACGCCAGCGGCCGTCTCGGACCCGCGCGAGTCATCCTGCACGAAGATTGTTCGCGCCGAGTTCAGTGACGGCGTCGACTACGCTATCTTCGAGGTCGACAATCCGCCGACCGTTGCGGTTCCGGTCGACGCTACCGCCCGACCGAAGATCGGCACACAGGTCACGGTCGTCGGTCACCCTTCCGGCCGTCCCCTCGAATGGTCGATGTACTGTGCTACCGCATCCACCAGTGTTCTCCCGTGGGACCCGCGTGACGTCCCTTCCCGCTTCGCCCACCAGTGTGACACCCAACCAGTCAGCAGCGGCAGCCCAGTCATCCAGATGAGCCCTCTCGCCGTCATCGGCATCCATAACGGTGGTAAGATCACCGACAAGCAAGGGGCACAGGACTGGGGTTGGAACTTCGGCACCTACCTAGCCGATACCGGTTTGACAAAGATCCTGACGAATGCGGCTTCGAGCGTGCAGCCCGCACCGCCGCCATGATCAGCGGCCGTTGGCCTGCCGCCGCTCGAGGAGGAACGATGGCATCGAACTCGCGACCTTGGTATTCAATCCATGCCCGCCGTGTCTACCTGTGCGCTCTGCTGGCTTCGTCCGCCTGTGGCGTCTCCGGGATGGCGCCTCCACGGAACGACAGGCCTCTCGACCCCGCCGCTTCGGTGGGCGACGCCGCGCAACCGGAACCGCCGATCATTTTCGACTCCTTGCCGAACGGGATGAAGTCCGGCGAGAACGGACTCGAGGCTGAGTTTCATACGCCCCCAACGCTGCCTTCGCTCACGGTCGCCGAGGTTGACGAACTTTTGCGTACTGCTCGGGATCTTGGCTTGCCCTCTGAGTACATCAAGAGCGGCTGTCACGACAGGGCTCACCTACTGTGGCTTGCGCTTCCTACGAGTCTGCGCGCAAAAGTCGGCAAAGTATGGATCCTGTCTCCGAGCGTTCTCACTTTGGCCGTGACGACGCCGATTACCATCAAGAATTCCCAAGACACGCCCCGTTGGGGCTACCACGTCGCGGTCGCTTATCGCGCGGGCGACGCAACGTACGTCGTTGACTCCACCGTACCGCACTCCTTGGAGCAGTCGTATTCCGCACGAAAATGGCTGGACGAGTACTCGGTCCCCTATGGTTCGCTCACGGTCCTGCTGCGCCCCGAGCTCTACCTTTTCTACTCGAATATCGTTCCAGAGAAGTATTACAAGAAGGTAGCCGACGAGGACAAAACCGACGACAAGCGCGGAGTGCGCGCAAAATGCGAGAAATGCGAAAAGTTCGAAGAGGCGCCCGTGCTCTCCAATACGACCCAGAAGGAGCTCATGAACACGGGGGAGTTTTTCAAATACGAAGGCCTGTCGCAGAAGGAGATGTTTCTCGAGAAGGCCGTGGCGCGGGACGAGGTTGCGGCATCAATTTTGCGCGATAGCGCAGGGTGCGAGTGGTCGTCTCTAGTCAGCAAGCCCGGCGCCCTCCTGGATGTGTTGGGAGGGGCTGGCGAGGTTCCGGCCGCATGTAAGCCCTTTGCGAAGCGGTTTTCCGAGCGAATTTCGCACTGGCACGAGGTCGTCTCGGGACCTGCCAAATGACGTTTGTGGGCCCCGGCTGAGGCGTCACACTCCCGCCAACCGGCGCGATGTTGAAGCCAAGATGAACGGACAGGGCTCATCGCCGCAGATGTCGTCTACAGCACGTGCTGCCAATGGCTCGGCGCGCCCTCGGTGTGCATCGCTCGGCAGACGAGGCAGAGCCGTCGTCGCAGTGGTCGCGGTTTGGGACCTTGTCGCGTGTAGCTCGGCGCCCATTCCCTCGGACGAATCCGCGACCGCGAGGGCCGAGCCAATCGTCAGCGCGAAGGAACCGGCGGAAGCTCCCGTGGAAGCCCCCACTCCCTCAAAGGCTCCGGAGCAACCTCCACCCCTAGAGCAGAACCCGACGGTCATGGACTTCACGGTCGACAAGGCGCACATCGAGATCGTCGTTCAGGAGAACCCCGACACGGAGGTCTCGATCGTTCGGGAGATCCGACTCGGCAAGACGGAGGTCTATCCGTTCAACTGCGTGGACGTTTCAACGGGGCTTTGTGCAAAGGAACATGCGCGGTTGCTCGAGGCGCTTAAAGAGAACGGCACGCTCGTACTGGCCGCGACCAAACGCACCGCGACCACTGCAGATCTTCTCTTCATGGATGAGGGCGGCGGCCATTGCACCGCTACTTCGTATTGGATGTTGCGCATCGAAAAGCGCGGCGCATTTGCCACGGCACCACTCATCGGCTGCTTTTGGGAGCCGGGCGCCTCCCCGGCCCGGGCACCTGATCAGCCTGACGAGCTTCCCACGTGGCCGCTACGGATTCGGCCGGCGGCTGCCGGGTTCGGCGACCCCGCGGTTTCACACTCGATCTGCGAACCTTGCGCCGGATCGAACCGGTTCCCGGTGCTTGAGCCGGTTGCCGTCAGCGGTACGGCTGCCATGACGCTCGTCGGCACCGCGCAGTTCTCCGCGGTCTCGCCGTCGCAGCATTCGGCCTGGTTGGCGCCGTACATCGGACAACCGCGCGTCACGCACGCGGCATGACCGTGCACGTAGGCCATTGGGCGGTGGCAAAACCGACAGGTCATGCCCGCGTGGTAGCGAGAGGAGCCGGCGCGGGCAAGCAGGCACGTCAGCGCGCTCGTCCGCGCTGCCGGCTCGCCTTTCACGCGCGAGGCTTGTCTCTCTCCATCGCGCGACGGAACGCCGGGCGGTCGATGCAAGCCTTGACGTATTCGTCGACCCGGTCTCCGGCCGGCAGCGCGGAACGGAACCAGTGGCCGAGGCTCGCGAAGACCACATCCACGGCGCTGAAGTCGTCACCGACGAGGAACGCGTGTCGGCCGAGCGCGTCGAGGATCCTGCCATCGACTTCTTTGCGGCCGCGGAAGGTGCGCTCGAGGTTGGGATGGTCGATCTTGAGGAACTCGTGCGTGATGACGGGCTCGACCACGCCCGCGTACCACGCGAGCCACGTGAGGTAGGCACCGCGCTTCGGATCCCCGGCGAGAGGAGCGAGGCCCGCTTTCGGATGGAGGTCCGTCAGGTACTGGACGATGGCGACGGACTCGGTCACCAACGCGCCGTCATGGAGGAGCGCGGGGACCTTCTTGTCGGGGTGCGGATTGTCGGCGTCGGGGCCGCCGGAGCCGTCCATTCGCGGGATGGTCACGTACCTGATGTCACACGGAGCGCCGAGCTCCTCGAGGAGCCAGACAATGCGCGAAGACCGAGACTGAGGAGCGTGGATGAGCGTGAGCATGCGCGAACGGTGCCGCACGTGGCGGCGGACGTATTGCAAAAGTGCGCCAAAGCGGGGAAAGAGACGCATGGGCGTAGAGGGAACGCGCGGCATCTTGAATCCGGCGCTCGGCTTCGAGCACTTCTCGCTCGAGCGCGCGCCCACACCTGCCGATCTCGCACCGTTTCTCGATGCCTTCTGGAGCGTGCGCTGGGACCTCGACGGTCGTCCGCCCTACGAGCAAGAGATCCTCCCGTATCCGTGCGTCAACCTGTCGTTCGACGGCCGCCGCTTCGAGGTGCATGGGCCATCGACGCAGCGCTTCGTGGCTCGGTTGTCCGGGCGCGGCTCGGTTCACGGCACGAAGTTCAGTCCGGCGGGGTTTCACGCTTTCGCGTCGGTTCCATTGCGTTCCCTCGTCGATCGCGTCGTCTCGGTCGAGGAGGCAACGGGGCTCGCGCTGCCGAGCCCGGACGGAACCGACGCCGAGTCCACACGAAGCATGGTGATCGAGTTTTTGCGCCGAGCCGAGCCGCGAGATGAACCCGACGCGGCCCTCGCCAATCGTCTCGTGGTGCTCGCGCAATCGGATCGGACCGTGTGCTGCGCGGAAGACCTCGCCACGAAGGCGGGTCTATCGGTGCGCTCGCTCCACCGGTTGTTCGAGCGCTACGTCGGTGTCGGGCCGAAGTGGGTCGTGCGCCGAGCGCGCGTCCAGGAAGCGGCCGATAAGGTAGCGCGCGGCGAACTGGCCGATTGGGTCTCGATCGCGCTCGAGCTCGGCTACCACGATCAGTCGCACTTCATCCGCGACTTCCGCGCGCAGGTGGGGTTCACGCCGGCGGCGTACGCGCGGCGGTGCGCTGCCAGGGTTTGATCGCCGAGCGAGGCGAAGCGCTCGCGCGCTTCACCTCCAGGTTCAGCTCTCGGCGGAGGCGTTCGCGGACTTCGAGGCCTGCTCTACATCTGCTTGATGTAGCAGTACTTCATAGCGCCGACTGCGGGGTCGCCGAATACGCTGTTGTCGCAGTAGACGCTGCCGGCCGTGCCAGTGGCGTACGTCCACGTGGTGCCGTCACCGTAGGCGATGGTCACGTTCCCCGAGTAGTTGCAGGTCTGATACTCCTCCGCGCATTGGACCCAGGAGTGGTCTGTCGGCAGCTCCGTGTAGTAGCAATCCTTGTACTCGCCGTACGCGGGGTCGCCGAATTGCGCGTTGTTGCAGCCCACGCTGTCGGTAGCGACCTGGTAGTTCCAACGGGTGTCATGACCGAATCGCACGAGCTTGGTGCCAGGCATGTTGCAGGTACTGCTCTCCGCCGAACAATACGTCCAGTCCGTCGGCGTCACGACCCCGGTGAACTTCCCGCTGCAACTGCCGCTCGAGAAACAGCCCAGGTGCGCCGAGTACGTACCGGCGTGTGGCGCCCTGAAAGAGATCTGCGAGCCCAGGCCGCAGGAATCGTCATTGGATGCGACCTCTGATTCGCCGTCGAGCAGACGGAGATAGGTGTCTCCGCTGAACGAGTCGCCCGACTGGCAGCCGCCCAACACGAGTTGATCGCCGATGTTGAGGTGGTAGTCGAACGCGGCATAGTTCTGCGTCGCGCTGCTGGTATCGAGGAGGCCAAACCACCAGTCGTGCACGAGCAGCTTTATCACGTACCGGTAGTAGAGGCGGCCGCGCCCCGCGTCGTACGAGCAGCTCGTGATGTTGCAACCATAGTAGGAATAGCTCGAGGCAAAAGTGTTCGTGTCGGTCTGCTCGTACGCGTGCTTCTCATTGCAGTCGTTGGTAGCCGTCTGCAGTTGTGCGGCATTGCACCCGGACGATCCTTCGGGGTCGGGGGCTTCCGGGTCCAGCTCGACCACGACGCCGGGGGCGTAGGCTTCCGGGTCCAAATCGGCCGCGACGTCGGAGGTCGGCTCCAAGTCCTCTAGCTCCGCCGCGTCGTCGTCTGCAATGCACGACGCAAGCAACGTCATCGTCGCGAGCATCGCAAGTGATTGAAA
Source organism: Polyangiaceae bacterium (assembly GCA_013361525.1). Taxonomy (GTDB): domain Bacteria; phylum Myxococcota_A; class Polyangia; order Polyangiales; family Polyangiaceae; genus Xiheicaenibacterium. The sequence continues at coordinate 6,727 of JABFXY010000210.1, forward strand.
GTGTCGTCCCTTCATCGTGTCCTCGTTGGAAGCGGTAGGCGGATACTGCTCGTGCCCCTGCCAGGCGCGCGTGCGCGTACGCCGGGTACACGCCGGTGCGCGGCCGGCGGATAGCGGGGTGTGCATAGCCCGCCCGGCCTGGCCGTGGCATCCGCGAGATTCTGACGCCCGGACCGCGCGCGAATCACCGCCGGTTGGTGGGTCCCGCCGCCGCGCGCTGGGCGCCTGGGCGGGCCTCGCCGCGCGCAGCGCAGCAGGTCCTCGCAGGCCGCGGCAGAATTTCGCAGACTCCACCCGTGAAGAGCTCGGGCCAGTGCGCCACGAGCATCCGGTAGAGCACCCCCGAGGCGGTCTCAGGGCACGACGAGCGCGCTCGGATCCCCGACCTCGACGTCGTTCGATCGGCGAGGTTTTGGATCCCTACTTCGCGGCGATGGAACGGCACGCCGCGAGCTCAGCCTGGTAGAGCTTCGCGTCCGTAGGCGCAAACTGAGGGAAACACGCGTATTCGGTGCCACCGGCCGTGACCCGCAGGATGAACTCGCGCTTGTTCGGCAGCGATCCGAAGTTCTTGGTTTCCCACTCGAGGCTCTTTGGATCCTCCGAAATGAACTTGGCGAAGTTCATATCCTCACGCACCTGAGCCTTGCCGATCTTGCCTTTGGCGAGACCGACCTGGAGCGTGAAGGCCTCCTTCCCCGCGAGCGCCTCCTCGTCGGAGACTTGGCACTGGATAATCTGATCTGCGGCGTTATCGGGGAGCTTCACCATCGGTCCCGTGACCTTCGGGGGCGAGCCGTCGGGGCATGCCGGCATGACGATCGTGATTGGGAGCCCGCGCTCCGACAGATCCGTCTTGGCTCCCTCGGCAACAGCGTCGCTCGTGCTCGTTGGTGCGCTCTTGTCCTCAGGCTTCCGCTTCGGCTCGTCGGCGGTCGACCGCGAGCCCTTGCCGCAAGCCGTGAGCGCCATGACGCAAGCGAAAAGGCCCAGAGACGGTCCCAGGTGTCGGTAGGCAGGCATGGGTTTGGGGGCCGCGACTGTACCAGCTCCCGCACGACGTGCCCCACCGACGCGGGCTCCTCGCTTTCGCCGACGGGAACCTCGCCCGAAGCTCGCGTCGCCACCGAGGCGCAGTCCTTCACTAGCCTATTCGCGGGCGACCGAATGGCTGACCTGGCGCCCACGGTCGGCGACGACGATCCGCGGTGCCAGTAGGCGCGCCGTGGAGGTCGAGCCGACGAGAGACGGTCCTCAGCGCAATACCTCCTCAATCGCCGCAATCGCCTCTGCATCGAGCTCGCCGGCGCGCACGGGCGGCATGGCCCTGCGCGACGAGCGAGGCAGCCGAATTCGGTCGAGGACGAGCCGCTTCTGTTCGGCTGTCATGGAGTCGAGGGCGTCCGCGTTGAAGCGCGCCCTCGAGACCGTTTGGTCGAGGTTCGAGTTGTGGCATCGGCGGCACACGCGCTCGATGACCGTCTTTCCGCTAGCGCCTTTCGGCGGGACGACGCCAGCCATGACGCGTGCGTCGTCGCGGTGGAGGTCGACGAGGGACGGCATTGAATGGCGGGCAGGGTCGGTCTCTGGGAGCGCCATTGCGGCTCGGTATGCGCGGGCGGCCTCTTTGAGCTTCGGTATGCTCGCTGCATTGGCGAGGGGAAATGGCACGGGAAAAATGCCAGACGCGAGCGCATCGCCTTCGTAGCGTTTCCAAGCGGCGCTGCTGTGGGGGTCGGCGCCCGGCGCGGCGAGCTCGATCGAGATGTGCATGGTCGGGAACTCGGCGGGCTGGTGGGCGAAACCCTCGTTCTCGACGAGGCCTTCGAGGCTGGTCGGCTGCGAGTCGTGAATGATGCGCCCCGGAATCGTGGCGTACGGCTCCGCCGGATCGTGGGCGGAATAATAGAAAGACAAGAGGCCCCTGCCCGCGGTGTTGGCGCGAAAGAAATGGGTCCACGGTAGTTTCAATTCCTGCATTCGGAGCACGCGCTCGCTTTGGGGGCCGCGCGGCTGATGGCAAACAAGGCAGTCGAAGGTGGTATTGCGAAGGTCCAAGTCGTCGTAGACGGACACGGTCGACCACCCTTTTTCGACAGCGGGAGAGTAGAGGTCGAATGCGCTACAGCCTCCCGGCTGCTGCTGACACGGCTGCTCGAATCGAACAAGGAAGAAGCGCAGCTCGTTCGTCTCGCGATCGCGCGCGGCGAGCTCGACGAATTGCTCTCCGCGCGTAAAGGCGAGCGCGACGAAATTCGGGTTCGGTCTTGGGGGGGCCGTTAGTCGCCCTTTCGACGCCGGGCTCGTGAACATGAGCGCCCGCGGATTGATAGCCGAGACGTGTCGTGCCGAAAGAGACGTGGAGTGGGCCAGCAATGCGAAGGACGGGTTATCGCCCACACCGTTTCCGGCCGGGGTGACGAAGCGCAAACCGAGCGCTGTCTGCAAATCTTCGAGGCTGCCGATCTTCACGCCCGAGCAGAGCTTGTCGGTGACGATGTCATCGTGGCCGCGCGCACAAAGGGCTTCGAGCTGGGCCGATCCGCGAGCGAGCCCGGCGTAGAGGTCCTCGTCTCGATCGATCGCGATGCTCCGCTCGGCATCGAGCAACAGCGGGCGCGGCGTCACCAGCAACGGCGATGGCGAATGCGGCGCCGGCTGGACCGGAGCAGCGACACCTGGCACGCCGTCAAAGCAGCCGGCCATTGCCACGGCGGCCGCCGCGGCGAGCGCGCATGACGCCAACAGCGAACTGGTCGTGAGCTTCATGTGCCTCCCGTGAACGCCGACCAGCCCATCGCGCGAGCCAAGCCGTTGTGACAACGCCGGGCGCGCGTGGGCGCTTCCGCGGCGTGTTTGCGAAGCCCGGGCCTGCGTCGCGAGCCTGGCGCGGGGGTGGGCGTCGGCCTACAAGGGCCCATGACCGAGGCCGCGGCGACCTACCGAGCACAACCGCGGGTGTTGCGTGCGCGATTCGAGGTGCGGACGCCGCCCGCGCTGCACGTCATCGGCGCGCTCCTCACCCTGCTCGCGCTCGGCGTGGTGGCGCTCGTTGCGTGGGCCCACGTCGCGCACGGCGGGGGCCCGGTGATCGTCTACCTGTTTGCAGCGCTCATCGTCTTCGCCGTCGCCGCATGGTGGATATGGTCGGCGGCGTACCGCATCGCCGGCGGGCGGGGCACCGTGGTCGTCTATAGCGATCACGTCGAGCTGCCCGCAGCTTGGAGCAAGGGCGTGCTTCATTTGCCCATGGAAGGGCTCGGATTCGAGCGCCGCCCCGTTTGCGTCTCCTTCCTATTTGGCTGTCTCGTTTTGGGCACAGTCCAGCGCGGCGACGTCTTCATCCTTCGCAATGGCAACCGAGAGCGCGTGCTTTCGACGCTCACGTCGTCGAGCCCTACGTTCGGGGACGATTTCGCGGCCGCCCTTCTCCCGGAGGGCAGCGTCGATCGCATCGGTGATCTGTTCGCGCAGTTCTTCGCTTCGTCGCAGAGCCCGAACCAACGGAAGGTTCAGCGTTGAAGCACGCGCTGCCTCGCTCGACCTCACTCCTGGTAGATCGCGTCGACCGCGATCGGTGAACCGTGCAGGACCACCGTCTCTCCGAGCCCAAAAGCCACGGATATCAGGCGAGCTGTGACGGGTCGCGTCTCACGCGGCGTTTGCGCGCCGCCGCGACGAGCGCGAGCAGCATCCAAGGAAGCCACCGCACCGAGCCGGCCCCAGCGCGCTCTCTCTCTACGCGGCAACCGCATCCATCGCCGTCCGCGGCCGCCGGATCTCCGCCGGCAGAGCCTCCCTGACCGGAACCTCCGGAATTGGTACCTCCGTCGCCGGGCGCTCCCGCGCCCGAGCCGCCCTCGTTCGAACCGCTGCCGCCCGAGCCTCCGTCTCCTGAGCCGCCGGCACCCGAGCCACCGCCGCCCTCATTGCCGCCTGGTGGCGACACGAGCCCCGTGAGGTCGCCCGTGCCCTTCGCGATTCGCACCTCGTCGTAATAGAGGACGCGATCTCGGTCCACCCCGTAGTACCCGAACTTCACATACAGGAGCGGCGTCGGCTGCTCGGTCTCGGTATCGGGATGCAACGTGCGCCAATTCTGCAAGCTGACGACCTCGTCGCCGCCCTTCCAGATCTCGAGCACACCGTCATCCTGCGCGGACCACTTTGCGTGCATGACCCAGTCCGTCCAGACGCCCTTTTCCACGGGTGTGGTGCCGAGCTCATCGGTGATCTGGCGGTCCGGCGTCCCGTTTCGCTCTGTGGTGATCAGCCAATTGCCGTTATCCCCGACGCGAATGCCGATGACGGGACTCGAGCCCGGCCCCTCGCCACCGTGAATCTGAAATACGTTGCTGTGATCCTGCTCCGCGAGGTCCCAATCCTCGGGGATGAACACGCTGAAGCCGTACCAGAAGTCCACGTCGTACTCGTGCGTAAAGAAGTCCGAGAGCTTCATCTCGGCGCGCGTGCCAGAGGTGTTTTGCTGGTCGCCTTCGGCAAACGTCACCTTCACCGCTCGCAGCCCTGCGCGGACCGGCTCGGGCGCCTCGACGATATCGAGCGAGTTGGTTTCGCAGGTCTCGTCGTGCTCACAGGTATCGATGTTGTCGTCGACCTGTGGGTAGGTGCCCCCCGGATCGAAATCGCCGTCCACCTCGAAGTCGACCGTGTGAAGCAACCTGCCTTCGCCCGCCACAGCGGTGGCCGTCGTGAGCAGCAACGACGCGAGGATCGCTCCGCTCCCGAAAAGGCGAGGAGCAACAATTCCAGCGCGACAAACGGCCTCAGCCTCGATGGTCATGGGAGAACCGCCTCAATCAAAGAGCGTGCCTCGAGCGCTTCCGCGCGATACTCCGCGGATTTCGGTCAGGTGTGACCTGCCGCGTCTCACACGCCGAAAGGAGCGAGACGCGGCGTGTCTCGCTCAGCGGCACGCGGCCCTCGCCTCCATCGTGGTCGTATCGACGATCGCGTCGTCGAGATAGACCTCGTCGATGACGCCGTCGAACCCGCGACTCTTGGCGCCGTTGTTCCCGATGCGCCAGGCCGAAGCGGAGCCACCGATGGTGGTGCCCTCGGGGAGCGGCTCCGAAGCGACGGTGACGTCGACTCCCGCTTTGTAGATGTAAAACCGGCGATCGCCTTCGTCGTCGAAGGTCACGGTCCAGCAGCTCGTCACGCCGACTTCGATCTCACCCGCGGACGACGACGCCTGGTAGTTCATCCCGTCGCTGTCGTAGTGAGCGGCGTTGAGCTCGCCGGCCTCCGTCGCAGTGATGTAGATGCCGTCCTGCTCCGTGTACTCCTTCGAGAGGATTCGGCCGTACGCACCGACCACGAGCGATCGTGGATGGATGCAGAAGCTCGCAGAGAAGCGCCGGAAGTCGACGAGGTTGTCGTTGCTCTCCACGGTGGCCACGGCGTCCCCGCCGGCGAAGTCGAGGGCGCTTCCTTTGCAGACCACCGCCGGATCAGTTTCCCACGCAGGCTCGATCCCGTCCGCACTCTCGTCGCCGGAGGTATCGCCGAGCACGATGCGATTGTCGTAGCCGACATCGTCCGTTGCGACCTGCCCGGCGCCTTCGTCGAGGGACCAATACGCACCGCGAGCTGGAGCACCGCCGCCACCACCCTCGGATGAACCGCCGCCGCCGAACGCACCTCCGCCGTCGGCTTCTCCGCCCTCCCCGCCATCACCGCCGCCCCCGTCGGGCACGGGCACGAGATCGTGGATCTCGACGAGACAGGCGGAGATCGCGACACACAACGCTCCAACGCCGAAGAGACGGTGCATCGGCCACTGCGACGTCATGCGCTCTCTCCGTCGTCTTCATCCTCGGCGCCGCCGTTCATGAGACGCGCCTTGAGGCGATGAAAGTGGCGTCGCGCAACGCCTGCTGCTGCGGCGGCGCGCGTCACGTTACCGCCGTGTTGCTGGAGCGCGCGCTCGACGTAACGCAGCTCGAAGACGTCCACGACCTTCTGCCGTGCTTCGGAGAGCGGCAAATCGAGAGCGAGCAGCTGCGCGATCGGATCGCCGGTCGTCGGCGTAGGGATCGAGCGCCAAGCCCCGACCGCGTCCTCGGGAGCGCGCGTATCGCCAGCGAGATCGCCGAGCGCAACCCACCGCGCCACGGCGTTTCGGAGCTCGCGCACGTTGCCGGGCCACGGTGCTTCCATCCACCGCGCGAGCAACGCGCTCGGCAACGAGCTCGGCTCGACGCCGAGCTGCACGGCGAAATGGCGCGCGAGCAGCTCGACGTCGCCGTGTCGTGCGCGGAGCGGAGGCAGCTCGATGCGGGTCACGGCCACGCGATGGAAGAGGTCGTCACGGAACCGACCGCGTGCGACCTCGTGATCGAGGTCGCGCCGAGTCGCGGCGAGGATGCGCACGTCCACCTTGATCGGACGCTCGCCCCCGATGCGCGTGAGCTCACCTCGCTCGAGCAGACGCAGCAGCTTCGGCTGCAGCTCGAGGGGCAGATCGCCGATCTCGTCGACGAGCAACGTCCCGCGGTGCGCGCGCTCGAGCACTCCCTTGCGGGCGGCGACTGCGCCGGTGAACGCACCCTTCTCGTGACCGAAGAGCTCGCTCTCGATGAGGTTCGGAGCGACCGCCGTGCAGTCGAACACCACGTACGGTCCCGACGCGCGCGGCCCCGCAGCATGCAACGCCTCGGCGAGCTGCTCCTTCCCGGTCCCCGTCTCGCCTTCGATGACGAGCGGAACCGAGGCCGCCGCGAGCCGGCGACACAATGGATAGATCCTCCGCATCGCCTCGCTCCCGCCGAGCACGCAGCCGAAGCTCGACGCGGTCTCCATCGGCGTGGGCCCGGATACGTGCGCTTCGAGCGAGAGCTCGGTCGCACCGATGCGAATGCGCTCGCCGCCGACGAGCTCCGCCTCTCGTACACAGACGCCGTTCACGAAGACCTTGTTCAGCGAGCCGAGGTCCGAAACGGTCACGCTCCCCTTCTCGAGCGACAGCGCGAGATGGCGCCTCGAGACGGTCGGATCCAAAAGGACCAGGTCACACGCCGGACCCTTTCCGACGAGCACGCGGTGGCCCGTCTCCGGCGAGATCGCGACCGTTCGACCTGCGTCGGCGCCCGAGACCACGCGGAGGACGAAGGCCTTTCGTGTGAGCGCCGCCCGATCGGGCCGCACGTAGGCCGCGGTGTCGAGCTCGGAGAGGCCGTCGTCGTCCGTCATGGTCAGAAGTGGAAGCGTAAGCGCGCCGAGCCCGGGCCGACGTCGACAGCGACGTCGGGCTCGACCTTCGTCGTGAGGCCGATCGCGAGACAGATGGTCCCGGCCGCACCTGCGCCGAGCGCGACGCCCAGGAGGGTGTTGGTGAGGATCTTGTTCGTGACGGCTTCGGAGCGTGCATCGGCGTCGGTGAACCCCGAATCGTTGAACCTCTCGACCGCGTCGTTCGTGCGCACGCCGAAGACCACGCTCGCGACGCCGGAAGCGACGCCCGCACCGAGGAGAACGAACCCGGCGATCGACGTCGGAGGCATGGGCGTGTCAGGCGAACGCCTTGGAACGACCGGCAAGGCCGCCTTTTTCGATTCGACGAGCTCGACGACGAGCGTCTCGCCCGCGCCGACGCTCGCTGCACGCGTCTCCGTCGCGCCGCCAGGAAACACCACGCGGATCGAGAGATCGCCGGGCGTGACGAAAGGCGCGATCGGAACCGGAGCGTTCTCGATGTGGGCCACCGCGACGTGGGTGCCCGCCGGCCCCGCGATGCGCAGCTTGCCGAGCCGTGATCGCAGCGCTTCCAGCCGCGCGCGCGCGTCCGTCGATCGTTCGTCGTCGAGCACGGCGCTTTCTGCGACGGGGACGGCGAGCGCGGCTTCGAACGCCTCCGCAGCGCGAGGCAGCTCACCCGCGGCTTCCCACGCGCGCGCCTCGTTGTACTTGGTCGCTGGGTGGGGCACGAGCTCGTTCGCGGCGTGGAACGCCTCCGCGGCCGCGCGCCGATCGCCGGCTTCGTAGGCCGCGCGAGCGCGCGCATCGAGCTCGCGCGCGCGTTCGACAGCGTCGTCCGCGTGCGCCGTGACTGCCGCGCAAAGACACGCGGCAGTCAGAGCCCCGAGGAGGCTGCGCGGCGTCCGCCGTCGATGCATGGGCGCATCTCGTCCGGACGTGCGGCGCGACGTCGGCGCGAACATCTTGCTTCGAGGCTACCAGCTCGGTTGCGCCGAAAGCCAGACACTCGTCCGGCGCGGAGGGCGGAGGTCACGGGCGATACGGCGTGTCGGCGAGCCCCGGATCCTTCGCTTCTTTTTCGGGCTTCGCCGTCGCGCTGCCGCGTGCCGTTCCTTTCGCTGCCGGCCGAAGCGCGGGCGTCGCGCTCGTTGCGCTCGACGGCGTGACCGACGACGACGCGACCGACGACGGTGCTGCGAACGGCACCTGGACCTGTGTCGCGTCCGCGGCGACCACGACGACCAACGTTTCTCCGTCCTCGGCGACGACCTCTGCCTCGTTCTGGCCTTCTGGGATCGGAACACCGAGCGTCGACGTGGGCGGCGTCACGACCTCGCGTCCGCCGACGCGGATCGCGGTCATCGCCTTCTTCGAGCTGAAGACGACGACGCGCGGCGCGGCGCTCGGCGCCGGGACGACGCTCGTCACGTTCGCCGCGCTCGAAGAAGAGGTCGCGCTCGCCGCCGGATCGGCTCGGGTCGCGAGCCACACGCTCGCGGCCCCGATCACGCCGATCGCTGCGAGCACACCGCCGACTGCTCCTCGCCTCGCGCGGCGCGTTTCGAAGGCGGGATCGCCGATGCTCCCAGGCGATGCCAGCGGGCTCGCGGTCACGCGCGTGGCCAGATCCGGAGGCGGCGCTTTCGCGGATGACGTCTCGCGCGCGGAAGCCTCGGCGTGCTCCGTGACGCTCGACAGTCGTGCACGCAGATCGATCATCTCCGCAACCTGGCCGCGCCGGAGCGCGAGCTTTTCTTCCGCGAGCCGTCGGACGTAGCGACCGACCTCGGCGGGATCGGCGAGACCGCCGAACCCGCCCCACGCGTCGGCGACGGCTCGCCGGAACGCATCCGCCGTCGGAGGTCGCTTCTTCGGATCGTGCACGAGCGCGCCCGCAACGACGTCCTCGACCGCCGCGGGAACCTCGGGGCTCACCGTCCGCAAGCGCGGCGGGATCTCGTTCACGATGCGCAACATCGTAGGCATCGGATCGCCTTGAAACAGTCGCTCGCCGGCGAGCATCTCCCAGGCGACGACGCCGGCCGCCCAAACGTCCACCGCGCGCTCGAGCTTCAGCCCCGCGATCTGCTCGGGCGCCATGTAGCCCGTCTTTCCTTTCACGAGACCGGTCGCCGTTGCGTTGGTGCGCTCGATCTTTGCGATCCCGAAGTCGGTCAAGCGCGCGCGGCCGTCGACGCCGACGATCACGTTCTGGGGCGAGACGTCGCGGTGAACGAGGTTCAACGGGCGTCCGTCGTCGGTCGCTTCGTGCGCCGCGTGAAGGCCGGCGAGCACGTCGGAGAGGATGGCGCCGATCACCGGCGGGGGAATCTTCTCACCCTTCGCGCGCGCGGCGCGCAATAGGCCCGAGATGGTCTCGCCCTCGACGTACTCCATCACGAGCGCAACCCAGGGTGGGTCCTCCTCCACGGACAGCACCGGCACCACGTTCGGATGACGGATCACCGACGCGAGCTTCGCTTCCGCGACGAGGTCTGCGAGACCCGCGCCGTCGTCCGCGCCGAGCTTCTGATGGAGGATCTTGAGCGCCGCGTAGCGATACGTCTCCGCGACGAGGCGGGTACGAGCCAGGTAAACCGTCGCCATCCCTCCGGTCCCGATGGGGACCAGCGGCTCGAATCTCCCGATGCGCTCGGGCACGCCGGATCGGGAGGAAGGCTGGCTCAACGTCTCCAAGGTACCAAAGGCGCCGTGCGTTTGCGCCTTCGGGTGGATCCCGCCGGGCGGCGCTCAGCCGAACGCCTTCATGAGTGGGTCGCGCAGTACCGCAACGAGGCTGCGGCGCGCTCCGGAACGCGGTAGGCGCGTACGCATGGTCTCCGAAATCTTCGAGCCTGCCGCGTGGAAGCCGGTCGCCGGCTTCGACTTCACCGACATCACCTACCACCGCGCCGTCGACACCGGCGCCGTGCGCATCGCCTTCCATCGGCCGGAGGTGCGCAACGCGTTCCGGCCGCAGACTGTCGACGAGCTGTACCGCGCGTTCGACCACGCGCGCATGAGCTCGGACGTGGGTTGCGTCATCCTGACCGGCAACGGGCCTTCACCGAAGGACGGTGGCTGGGCGTTCTGCTCGGGCGGCGACCAGCGCATCCGCGGCAAGGACGGATACAAGTATGCCCAGGGGGAGACGTCCGCGACGATCGACCCCGCGCGCACCGGGCGGCTGCACATCCTCGAGGTGCAGCGGCTCATCCGGATGATGCCGAAGGTCGTCCTGTGTGCCGTCCCCGGATGGGCCGCGGGCGGCGGACACAGCCTGCACGTCGTCGCGGACCTGACCATCGCCAGCCGCGAGCACGCGCGGTTCAAGCAGACGGACGCGGACGTCGCGAGCTTCGACGGCGGGTTCGGCTCCGCGTATCTCGCTCGGCAGGTCGGTCAGAAGTTCGCGCGCGAGATCTTCTTCCTTGGCGACGAATACAGCGCCGAGGACGCATTCCGGATGGGAATGGTGAACAAGGTCGTGCCGCACGCGGAGCTCGAGCGGGAGGCGCTCGCGTGGGCGAAGAAGATCTGCGGCAAGAGCCCGACGGCCCAGCGCATGCTGAAATTCGCCTTCAATGCCATCGACGACGGCCTCGTCGGACAGCAGGTGTTCGCCGGCGAAGCGACGCGGCTCGCCTACATGACCGACGAGGCGGCTGAAGGCCGCGACAGCTTCCTCGAGAAGCGCTCGCCGGATTGGTCGAGGTTCCCCTGGTATTATTGAGTGCCTGAAGCGTCAGCCGCCGTCGCCAGCTAGGGGACGTGCTAACGACTATGAATGCGACGGCGTGACGCTCTCGGCATCCGCGCACTCTTTGGCATATGCAGCCTGGCTCTGGCCTCACCCCTGGTGACCTGCGCCGAGGGCTTTGATTCGCCGCCGAGCGCAGATCCAGACGCCGGCCCATCAGAGGCAACATGCACCATCGATTTCGCGTCTTTTGAAGGCTGCGTAATTGGCACGCCGGACGGGAGCGCTGGATGCGTATTTTACGCCGTCGACACCGACCATGTGTCGATGACGCCCCCGCCTGGGGACGACATCCCGCCCATGGGGGTTGTCGTCTCGAACATCGATCCGTCCGAGCCGGCGCACGTCCTCATCGAAAAGAAGGACGCCGACGGATGGGTTATCGTTTCCAATGGTACCTTCACGGTCGAGCCTCGCTCGTCGGTGACGACGCGCTTGGCCCGCAGAGCCATCACCGGAAGCGAGATCAGTGCTGGAGGCGCCTACCGGATCACCAGCAACCGGCCTGTAACGGCGTATCAAATTAATCCGCACGTATCCGTCGGAGCCTACCATTCCAAGGGGTCGAGTCGCGATGCCTCGCTTCTCTTGCCGGTCTCGGCATATGGCGACACCTACATCGTGCCCGCCTGGCCGTACGGGCCCCCCAGCGGAAGCGCGGGCGTCGAAAAAGCTCACGTGCAGATCGTCGCGCACGCGCAAACCGAAGTTCGCGTGACGTCGCCCGTGGACGGCGAGACCGGTTCGACCGTCCCTTCCCTACGAGCTGGCGAGACGACGACGTTCTGTCTGCAGGCAGGTGATTACCTTCAGCTCACCGTGAAGAATGCCATGGACAGCTTCAATGGTCTTTCGATCGAGGCGAACCACCCCGTGGGTGTCTTTTCATCCAACGATTGTTCGAATGTGCCCGCGTTGTGGGATGCGCCCGCGTGCGATCATCTCGAGGAGCAAGTCTTGCCCGTCTCATCTTGGGGCAAAGAATACGCATTGGCGCGCGTCCCCCAGCGCGAGGGAGACTGGAGCGATGGCTATCCGCCCGGCCTCGACGGCTCGGTTGCCATTTGGCAGATCATGGCTCGCGACGACGACACCACGATTCACTTCAATGCCGCGGAAGATGTGAGGGGACTGCCCGAGAGCGTCGCATTGAACGCCAAAGAGATGGTCCAATACGAAGTCACGGGCCCGCCATTGCACCCGGGCGACTTCTACGTGGCCGCCGACAAGCCGATCTCGGTCATGCAGTACATGGTCGGCACGATGTACGACGATCTTCCGGGATACGCGCTGGGAGACCCATCGATGGTCCTCTGGCCACCGATCGAGCGGCTCCGCGATTCGTATGTCATCGATGTGCCTTGGGGCTGCAATTACAACTTCCTCGCGCTTGTCCGCGAGCGTGGCACGGCGCTGTCGATCGACGGCCTCCCGGTAGATGCGACGTGGTCGCCCGTTGGAACGAGCTCATTCGAGGCCGCTCGTGTGCGCGTCATGCCAGGCGTGCACGATGTCACGGGGAAGGGTCCGTTCGGCGTTACGGTCGTCGGATACGACACGTTCGTGTCGTACGCATTTCCCGGCGGAATCGCCGATGTGCCGGGCCCGCCGGGCCCGCCCGGCCATCCCCCGCGGTGAGCGTCACGCCCGTCGATGGCAGTGGCGTCGTTCAGATCGACTGTGCCCAATTGCCCAAAAAGTCGCCCATGGTGAGTTGCACGCCTTGGTTGCGCAGGATGCCGTAGGCGGTGGTCACGTGATAGAAAAAGTGGGGGATCGCGAATGCGATCAGAAACTGGCCGCCGCTGGCGCTCGTCGAGCCACGGCGGTGCTCGATCACGATCGTTCGCTCGAGGCCGGCTTCGAGGTCGCTCGGCGCAACCCCTCGGAGATACGCGATCGTCGCATCGACGCGCTGGTGCAGATCCGCAAAGCTCTTTGCATCGTTCGCCGCCGGCGCCGCCGGCGCACCCACCAGCTGCGCAATCGCCAACTTGGCTCCCTCCGCGGCCCAGTGCACGTGAGTGGCGAGCGTATACATGTGCAGGTCATTGGGCGCGCTGTTCGCAACGCCGCGCCCTTCCGCCGCAAGTTGCGCGTCCAGCAACGCGGCTTCGCCGATGCCTGCTGCAGCCGCGTGGTCTTCAGCCTTCTTCAATTGCATTTTCAAGTTGGTCAGTCCACGGACGAACACGCCAACGGACGAATCATAGGCATTCAAAGGCATGCGCACCCCTATGTCGGCGGGCCGAGCGGGGCAAGACCGCCCAGAAGCTCCCCGCGACGACCCGCGCGACATCGCCATTGCCGCGAACGAAGTCGCCACTTGGTCAGTCGAAGGTTCCCCGGACGGCGGCGCCTGTCGGGCTCGCGACGAGCTGAACGCGCGATTGCGGCGACTTGGCGGCGTCGTCAGCAGTCGCAAAGTGAATTGCGATCAGGGTACCTCCTGCGACCGCAGACGCGAGGCCCAAACCCAGGCTCACGTTCGCGATCGTTTGGAACGTCGCGCCCTGATTGGCTTCATCGCGGCGGTCCTCGCCGCATCGGCCGCCGCACTCTTCTTCGAGTTTCCTGTAGGTGGCGTCGGAGCTTGCGCCGAAGCCGGCGAACATCGCGAGACCGCTCGCTCCGAGGATCCCGAGCGTGATTCCCACCGGAAGCAGCGGACCACTCGATGAGGTGTCGGGCGCGCTCGGGCTCGGCGTGATCGGAGCGCCGTTGGCGCCATCGGACGGAGCGTCTCCGATTGAGACGTCGGTGGGTTTTCCGGCCGCGACGACGACTGTCTGCTCCGTGAGGACCGTCGCGCCGGTCGTGATCCGAAGTCGAGTCTGCCCCGGCTCCACGTAGAGCCGCGCCGTCCCGCCAACGAGAGGGGCCGACATGCGCCCGGCAGACGCGATCGCGCCGGCTGGTGCATTGGCAATGTGCACCCGCACGACGCCGAGCTCCCGCCGCAGCGGCAGGGCCAGCTCGGCGCTCTGCGTCCGCGTCGGCTCGTATTTGTCGTCTCCGGCCGCCATCCGCGCCGCTGCCGTGGTCTCCACGGCGTCGAACATTGCCAATGCTTCTTCTTTACGACCAAGCTCGGCGAGGCAGCGCGCTGCGAGCGACATCGTGTTCGGGCTTTCGACTTGCTCGAGAGAACGCCGGGCGAGCACGAGCGCTTCGTCGAAGCGGCCCTCTTCGAATTTCGACTTCCCCGCGAGGTACAACGCGCGCGCAGCGTTCGTCTCGTCGTCATCGGCGAACGCCGGGGAGATCGACAGCGGACCAACCACGAAAACCGTCGCCATCGAAAGCGCGAGGATCGCACCGCATAAACGTCTTGCTCCCGCCGAACCGCGCATCAGCCGATAATACCCGAGTCCGCTATCGACGGCTCCGCTCGGTCTGGTTCGAGTAGAACCGGATTGGCGCGCTCAAATATCGTCGGGGAGTCCGGATTTGGTGCGCTTGGTCGAGCGGACCGCCGTGGCGGTGGCGAAAACTGGGCTGCTTCGCGCGGCGGTCGGTCGAGCGGTGGCGACGGGAGAGACCGAGGTCGACTCTGGGTTTGGTGCGAGGGCCGGTGCGCTGATGTCCGGGGTGGTCGGCGCCCGCGCCGCGCTCGCGGTGAGGGCCGCGCTCGGGGCGATCGCAGGTTGGGGTGGCTCGGTGCTCTCCGAGTCCTCCGCGACCGGTGGGCGGGCCTCCAGGCGATTACCGCGTAGCCACAGCGTGAACGCCGTGCCTGTTGCGCCGATCAAAGCAGAGGCCAGCAACCCCCCGAAGACCACGAGCCGCCGCGATGCCGGTGAACGCCGGTGGATCTTCGTCGTCGCCAGGTCCGACGCGTTGGACGCCACCGCCACCGGAACGTGCTGCGGCCGTTCCATGCGGACCGTCTCGAGGATGCGCTTTTCAGGCGCTCTCGAATCCACATGTTTCATCCGGACCGTGTCGCCGATGGGCTTTTCCGGCGATGACGAAGGGCTCGGCGCTGGGCCGGCCGGGACGTGCTCGGAGCGCCGCTCGACGAGGCGCGTGAGGGTGTCGATACCGGCCGGCGTCGCGGCTGCGACCCCCATTGATTGGCGGAAGGCGATCCGTCGCTCCTGCAACGTCCCCTCGATCACCTCGCCCACCAGCTCGCTCGGATCGGCAAGCGACGGAACGGCTCGAGCCAGCGCAGACGCGAACGCATCCGCGTCGGGAAATCGGCGGTCGGTGTCGCGCTCCAGCGCCCTCATCGTGACCTCGTCGAGCGCGATCGGAACACCGGGATTGAGGAAGCTCGGCGGGGCGATGTCATCTTTGAGCACGCTCGTCAGAACGGTCGCGTCCGAGTCGCCCTTGAAGAGGCGATTGAGGGTCAGGCATTCCCAGAGGACGATGCCCATCGCGAAGACGTCGAGGCGTTGGTCGAGTGGCTGACTCCGGATTTGCTCCGGCGCCATGTAGCGGAACTTGCCCCGCACCTTGGTCGTCTTGGTCCCGATCGCCATGGCTTTGGCGATCCCGAAATCCGCGACGCGGGTCACCCCGTCGGTGCCGACTAACAGGTTGTGCGGCGACACATCGCGGTGGACGATCTCCAGCGGGCGTCCCCGCTCGTCCGCGAGCGCGTGGGCCGCGGCGAGTCCGCGCAGCCCATCGTGGATGATCTTCGCGACGACCGAGATCGGCAGGTCCGCCTGTCGCGAGGCCCGATGCTGCAAGATCCTCGAGAGCGCCGTTCCTTCGACGTACTCCATCGCGAGGTAGATCTCGTCGCCGTCCTCGCCGACGTCGAAGACGCGGACCACGTTCGGATGGATGATGGCGCCGGACAGCTTCGCCTCGGCCAAGAACATGTCGACGAACTCTTGGTCGCGCGCGAGGTGCGGATGCATGACCTTGAGCGCGACGGGCGCGGCCCCGTTGCGTGCGAGGTAGACGGTGGCCATGCCGCCGGCGGCGATCTTCGCGACGATCTCGTACGGGCCGACCGAACCGGTGCGGCCCGGAGGGAGCGCCATTGAAGGTCGCTCGGCCGCTCCACGACTGTGCGCCGCCACCGGCCCGACGATATCACGGCCCCTACGGATCCGCTAACATCACAGGGAATGGCGAACCCGAGCGGTCGAAGTGGACGCGCGTGGGAGGTGCCGGGCACGGAGCAGCAGACGCACACGATGGGCGCGCGCGGCGCTGCGCCCGTCATGGACATGAAGACGCTGGCCCTCCTCGTCATCGAGGGGCCGGACGCGGGGCGGACCTTCGTGCTGCCGGCCGACCGGGTTCTTGTCGGAACAAGTCCGGCCTGCGCGTTTCGCCTCGCCGACGGGACCGTGTCGCGCCGCCACCTCGCGCTCGAGCCGGCCGGCGTTCGCATCCGCGTGATGGACCTCGGCTCGACGAACGGCACCTACGTCGACGGGATCGCGGTAACCGACGCCTTTCTCCGCGGCGGTGAGGTGATCCGCTGCGGATCGACCGCGTTCCGCGTCGAGCCGAAGGTGACGCCGGCGGAGAGCCCGCTCGGCAGCGCGATGCGTTTCGGCACCACCATCGGCGCCAGCCCGGCGATGCGCAGAATTTACCCGCTGTGCGAGCGCCTCGCGAAGGCGCGCATTCCCGTCCTGATCGAAGGCGAAACGGGCACGGGCAAAGAGGTGCTCGCCGAGTCGCTCCACCAGGAGAGCGGGCTGAGTGGACCGTTCGTCGTCTTCGATTGCACCGCGGTTTCGCCGAGCATCGTCGAAGCGGAGCTCTTCGGCCACGAGCGCGGCGCCTTCACGGGCGCTGACAAGGCCCGGCCTGGAGTCTTCGAACAGGCGCACGGAGGGACGCTGTTCATCGACGAAATCGGCGATCTCGATCTGCATCTTCAGCCGAAGCTGCTCCGCGCGATCGACCGGAGCGAAATTCGGCGCGTGGGCGGGCAGAAGACGATCGCAGTAAACACGCGGATCCTCGCCGCGACACGCCGCAACCTCGACAAGGAGGTCGAGGCCGGACGCTTCCGAGACGACCTTTTCCACCGCCTCGCGGTCGGCCGGGTCGAGCTGCCGCCGCTCCGGCGCAGAGAAGGAGATGCGGCGCTCCTCTGCCGCTATTTCACCCGCGCGATGGGCGGTGACGAGGCGAGCGCGACGTTGCCCGGCTTCGACGGCTATGCGTGGCCCGGCAACGTTCGCGAGCTCAAGAACGCCATCGCGCGCCGGATCGCCCTCGGCGACCAGGCGCTTGCCGCCGAAGTTCCCCAAGATACAGGCGCGGACGTCGCCGCCGCGGGTACCTCGCAACGCGATGTTGCCGGCATGGACGCGTGGATCGACAAGCTCGTGACCGAGGGTATGCCGTATCCGATCGCACGCCGGCGGATGCTCGAGGAGTTCGAGCGGGCCTTCGTCACCAAGGTGCTCGATATGCACGACGGCAATGTGAGCAAGGCGGCCGAGGCCTCCGGCATCGCGCGGCGGTACTTCCACATGATCAAGAGTCGAAGCAGCCCCACCAAGTGAGCGCCGCCCACTGAGAAGCATTCGATCCCACTCGCTGAGAACGAATCGATCTCACTGGTGGACCGCAATCGGCAAGATGGGGGACGCGCCGATTTGGATCGGTCGTTGCTGTGTCCTCGGCGACCGAGGATGCTCATGCACACGACGCCCCGACGGAGTGGTGGACCCGATGATGAATTCCCCCGCTCGGGGGCTTCCGTATGGGCGGTGTTCGCTGCGAGCCTCGCGATCGCAGCGTGCAATCACGACTTCGACTCGGTGCCCACGTCCGACATCGAAGGCGGCGCGGGAGGCGAGTCCACCACGACGGCTGGTCCCGGGGGCGGCGTCCCCGACGGCGGAGGCGGGTGTGGTTCCGAAGGTTCGAGCCCAGGTTGGAAGAACCCGGACTCCGACGAGTACATCACGCCGTACGATTTCCCCGTGTGTGACCCGAAGCGGCGTGCCTTGCTACAGGCGCTGATCGGCAATGGGGACAATGCGCTGGTCGGGGACGTGTACAGCAACATCGAGGACGTGTACGAGGACTTTGGCCTCGACCCCGACGAGATCATGACGTGCCAGGCGAGGCACGAGCGCGCGCTGGACGACCCTTCCAGCAGCGTGACCATGGTCAGGAACGCGTGCCGGTATTTCTGTGACAATTCACTGGGCGGCTCGGACTGCAGCGCCGTCGAGATCGCCAGCGACTGCCAAGTAGGAAGCGTCTATCGAAGCTACTGCCTGGATCTCGACGACTCCTTGGATTGGCTCGCGCTGCAAGCGGCGGCGCTCGACGCCAACGGCCGCATCCTGAGGATACCGGGCCACCGCAAATTCATGATTAACCAGGTCCTGGTGCTTCCGTCGGACAGCCACCTCGTGTGGATGGGGGACAAGGTCTCGTCCAATGGGCGCGCAGCGTGGCGCGACGGGGCGTCGCCCATCGAGATGGTGCTCTCGGACCAGCAGCGGGAAGCGACGGACGATCGCCGCGGCGTCGCCTCGACCCACGGCACGGTGATCGTCGCGGCGAACATGCCGTTCGCCTATTCGGGATCGAACCCATGGATAGCGTCGGGGCCCAGCGTGAGCAATGTCCGCCTCGAGTATGCCCACGTGAACGCCGGTGGATTTCACGGGGAAAACGGCATCAGCTTCGCCCAGGGAGTGAAGGACGTCACGATGATTGGCGGGATCATCGAGAACGTGAAGATCAACGCCATCGAAGGCACCGCCGCACCTGCCGGGGGCAAGGCCATCCAGTGTGAGGCGGGATGTCGGGACGTCTCGATCGAGGGCATCGTCATCCGCGATGCGCACATCGGAATCAATTCCAACGTGATTGCCGCTCAGAAGGATCTGCAGCCCGCCGACTGGGACAAGCAGGGCTACGTCTCCGACATCGCGGTCGCCGGCCTCTACATGGAGAACGTGGACATCCCCATCAACGTTCTGAACGATCTGGAGTCCTGCAACGAGCGATCGGGTTCACAACGTGTTCGGGTGAGCGACTTCTACATCATGAACAGTGGCCGAATGCCAGACGACGTGTGGTTGGAGCGGGTCGGCGCTCCGCGTGATGACGAGTTCGGCGCGCGCGTCGGTGGAACGGTCACGGACGAGTACTTTCCGCCCGGTAGCCCCACGCCGGACAATTGCGACAAACCGGGGCCGCACAAGCGCACCAACATGGGGTTGGTGTCTTCGCGAGGAGCGTACAACGTCGTGATCGACAACGGCGTCTATCAGAACGAGCTGGGCTACGGCGGCATCACCGCGCTGATCGACGGCGACGGGACGTACTCGAAGCTCAGCGATGTGGAGTACCTCGTCCGCTTCATCTGCGACGACGCCGCTCAGGTCCCCGGCTGTCCTTGACGATCGTGACACCCTATTCCTCACTCCGTTGGGCGGTATTCGCAGCGAGCCTCGCGACCGAAGCGTGCAACCGCGACTTCGACTCGTTGTTCACGTCCGGGACCGACGATTCGACAGGTGGGCAATCGACCAATAGCGCGTCGGACACCTCGAGCAGCGGCACGACCACGGGTGGGGGCGGCAGTGGCGGAACAGGCGGTGGCGGAGCCGGCGGTGGCGGGAGCGGCGGAACCGGCGGAATCGGCGGCGAAGCGCCGCTCATGCCCTTCGTGGTCGTGAACGAGGTCGTGGCCGACCCCCCGTCGGGGCAAGAGGATTGGCTCGAGCTGTACAACCGCTCGAGCGAGTCCGTCGACATCGGCGGGTGGAAGATCACCGACAGCGAGCCCGCGGTGCACAGCTTCGTGTTTCCAGCGGGCACGACCCTCGACGCGGGCCAGTATCTCGTCCTCGATCGCGACGCGGCCAATTCGTTCACCTTCGGTTTCGACAAGGACCCAGGCGATCAGGTCAAGCTCTACGACGGCGCGGGAAACATCGTGGACTCGACGAGTTGGGTGCGGGCGCAAGTCGGCCAACCGAATAGCTGGGGGCGGTTCCCAAATGGGACCGGGACCTTTTCCACGCGAACAGCGACCAAAGGAGCGGCAAACCAATAGGGCGGCGGACTTTGCGTCCAGGCTCGAAGCATCACGACGACAGCGGTTGGTCCAGTTGCTGCAGTGGGCCCGAGCATGACGACGCACAACCCAATCGGCATTCCCGCAGTCCTGCTTTGCTCGGCGCTCGCACTCGTGCATTGCGCGCCCGGCGACGACCTCGACGAGCCTATCGAGGAGGACGCGATGGCTTCGGAAGACGAGCTGACCGTCGGAAGCTTTCAAATGCCGTTTCCGTGCGGGGAAGTGTATTCAGGTCAGACACGCACCAATCACAGCCCGTTGTTGGCCGTCGACTTCAGTCGTGCGAACGCCTTCGGCGATGAGGTCGTCGCAGCCGCCGGCGGCACGGTGACCCGCGTCGAGAACGAGGGCAACACCAGCTACGGCCGCTGGGTCGAGATCGATCACGGCAGTGGCTATCGGACGCGCTACGCGCATCTCAGCGTTCAGAGCGTCAGCATTGGTCAAGGTGTGGCGCAGGGTCAAAAGGTCGGCGAGCTGGGATCGACGGGAGGCTCGACCGGCCCGCATCTGCATTACGAGCTCCGTCACGATGGCGCCCCTGTGAAGCCGGTCTTCAATGGTCAGACCGCGACGTTCTACGGAACGAAGAGCTACACCAGCAAGAACAAGTGCAGCGGCGGCCCCAGCGGCGTGACCGGTATCGTCGATACGGCCGGTCCCGATCTCACCGTGCGCGCCGAGGCGAAGCCCGACAGCGACGCGGTCGGCGCCGTCAGCGACGGCGAAGCGGTCACGATTACCTGCCAAAAGCAAGGTGCGCCGGTGAATGGTACCTACGGCACCTCGAGCCTCTGGGATTACATCGGCAATGGCTACGTCGCAGATGCATACGTCTCGACGGGCTCGGACGGACAGGTCGCGCCGACCTGCGAGTGACGCGGTCAACCATTCATCGTGAGAAGGAGGAAATAGAGATGGATCCCACGACGAGTCGGCCTGTTCTGTGTTTTGTCATCGCGTGCCTGATCGCGGGTGTCCCGGGCTGCGCCGCCGACGGCGATCCGGTCGGTACTGGGGGATCGGACACCGGAGGGGCAGGCGCGGCGACTGCAGACGACGGCGGAGGCGGCCTCGGTGTGGGTGGACGCGACGGGCCCGGCGGGCAGTCCGGCGTGGGCGGCCAGGGTGGCGAGGGAGTCGTCATCGATCCTCGAGCCGGCGTTTACCGGGAGGCATGCGATGGGTCCGCGGGCGTCTTCATCGATCATGACCATTTCGTCGACGCCAATGACGAGAACCAATTGCTCCGTGTCTATGCGCGGGGTCAAGACGCTGCGCCCATCCAGACCTTCGAGACGAGCGACGACATCGGCCTCGACACCTCCGATGAGGCCGATATCGAAGGTGGTGCGCGCCTCGGAGACCGTATCTACTGGATCACCTCGCACGGCCGTAACAAGAACGGCGTCCTCGAAGAGTCGCGCTACCGCTTCTTCGCGACCGATATCAATGGCAGCGTTCCGGATGTTTCATTCGAAGTCCCCGGCCGTTACGAGTCGCTCTTGGAGGAGATGCTCGAATCCTCCAACTGGCTCGCTCCGCACGCCGAGGTGATCGCGTTGCTGGACGAGCGCTCGCAGCTCGACGAGGACACGGTGGAGGACCTCGCGCCCAAAATCAATGGAACCTGCATCGAGGGCCTCGCCGCCGCGCCGACCGCGACGGACGCCCAGCGTCTGCTCATTGGTTTTCGCAACCCGCTCTACGAATCGAAGGCAATCGTCGTGACGCTCCTCAACCCCGACGCGGTCCTGACCCAGCAGACCACGCCGACCTTCGGCGAGGCGATCTTGCTGGACCTCGCCGGCCTCGGGGTGCGAGCCATGACGTACTCGCCATTCCACGACGCGGTCATCATCGTCGCGGGGGCGCCCACGGCGGACGGGGCGTTCAAGCTCTACAAATGGAAGGGGACCGCCGAAGATCCGCCCGAGCTCGTCCAGGATCTCGTCGTCCCCGCCGATTCGTCCCCCGAGGCCGTGGTGGTGTTTCCGGACAGCCTTTATGTCCAAGTGTTGCTCGACCAGGGGACCACCCAGATCAATGGTGAAGATTGCAAGGATGGCGCGCTCGCAGATCAGAAGTTCACGGATCTCATCCTGAAGATCGACTGACAGCTAGCGATTGCCTCGTTGGGATTGGTGAAGGAAGAGAGGGCTACTGTGTCGATGTTCGACATCATTCGAAGTGGTGAGGCTCGGCCGATCCTGTCCGAGAGCAGCTCGACGGGTTGGCTCGCCGTCGGGTGCATCGCGCTTTGCGCCGCGTGCGCATCCTGTACCCCAGGGGAAGGAGCCAGCGACGGCCCCTCCCCCGGTGGTGGCGGGTCGAGCGGGTCCGAGTCGGGGCCAGGGGCCGGCGGGGAGTCTACAAGCGGCGGAGCGGACGAAGGCGGGGCGCCGAGCTCGAGCGGCCCCGGTGGAGGTGGCCAGGGCGGAGCGGGAGGCGCAGGCGAAGCGCCGAGCCTCCCGGCCGAGTTGCTCGATCTCTCGAATTGGAAGCTCACGCTTCCGATCAGCGAGGCCGGCGACGAATCGCCGCTCGAAATCAAGCAGCCCGATCTGGCGACGTACAGCGTCGATCCGTATTTCCACCTCGATGCGGCCAAAGACGGCGTGATCTTTCAGGCGCACGCGGGCGGCGCCACGACGAGCAACTCGGGCTATCCGCGCTCGGAGCTCCGCGAGATGACCAGCCGAGGCGCAGACCTCGCGAGCTGGTCGACGACCTCCGGCACGCACACGCTCGTGGTCACGCAGGCGATCACGCACCTGCCCGCTGCCAAGCCTCATGTCGTCGCTGGGCAGATCCACGACGACTCCGACGACGTGGTGATGATCCGCCTCGAGGACGAGTATCTATTCGTGGAGGGCGGCGGCGACGACCTCGGCGAGCTCGACCCCAATTACGTGCTGGGTACCCCATTTGCGATCAAATTGGTCGCAGCGGACGGCGTCATCCAAGTCTATTACAATGACCTGACGACCCCGAAGGTCGAGGTCGAGGCCGACGCGTCGGGCTGCTATTTCAAAGCCGGCGTCTACACGCAGTCGAACACGAGCACGGGCGACGAGCCGTCGGCCTATGGGGAGGTCGTTGTGTACGACCTCTCGGTGGTGCACCAATGACATCGAAACGCGTGGCCGTCCCAGCGCCGGACGTCGGGGTCCTCTTGGCTTGCCCGCCGGAACCAATGATAGCTTTGAGGACGCATGCAGCACCCGAAGCAGGGGGATGTCGTCGCCGGAAAGTACCAGCTCGTTAGCCGAGTGTCCGGGGGCGGCATGGGCTCGGTTTGGCTCGGGCGTCACCTTCGACTCGACGCGCCCGTAGCGGTGAAGCTCATGCACCCCGACCTCGCACAGGACGCGGACGCGCGCGCGCGCTTCGAGCGCGAGGCCAAAGCCGCGGCGCAGATCCGCAGCCCCCACGTGGTGCATGTGTACGATCACGGCGTCGACGGAGAGCACCCGTTCCTGGTGATGGAGTTTCTCGTTGGCTGCGATCTCTCCGAACGACTGCGAGGCGGAGCCGTGCTGCCGGCGCACGAGATCGCGCGGATCTGCGACGAGGTTTGCAAGGGACTCGCGCGCGCGCACGCGCTCGGCATCGTCCACCGCGATCTGAAACCGGCGAACGTCTTCTTGTCGGCGCCGGATGAAGACATGGTCAAGCTGCTCGACTTCGGTATCGCCAAAGAGACCGGCGCCAGGCGCGTCGTCGACAGCGACACCACCACGGGGCAGTTCATCGGCTCGCCGCAGTACATCAGCCCGGAGCAGGCACGCGGCCAACCCGTCGACGCGCGCAGCGATCTCTGGTCCGTGGGCGTCATGCTCTATCTGGCGGTGACCGGGGCGCGCCCATTCAACGCGGATGACGTCGGTGATCTCATCGTCCGGATCTGCACGGAGGGCTTCACGCCGGCGACGGCCATCCGCCCCGACCTCCCCCCGGCCATCGACGCGTTCTTCAGCCGCGCGATGTGCCGCGACCGAGCCGGCCGATTCCAGAGCGCCGGCGACCTCGCGGCGGCGTTTCGAGCTGCGCTCGGCCTTGCTCCGTCGATGACGCGGCCAGGGCATGTGCTTGCGGCGGCCCCGCCGTCGATGCCGGCGAGCCACCTCCTTGCAATGGCGGCGTCCGCGCCATCCGCCGCGACGGCGGCGCGCGACGACACGCTCGCCGCCACCGCGGCCGTCTACAAGCCGCGCGCGCGCACGCGAAACCTCCTCTTCGCCAGCGCGGCCGTCGCCGCGGCCGCGCTCGGCGGGACGCTCGCGTATGCCTTCATCGCGCTGCGCACGGAATCGGGCCGGGTTTCTGGTCCGGCGTCCCCCGCCGCGACCGAGTCTTCGTTCGCGATCACAAGCACGGCGTTGCCGTCTGCGGAGCATTTCCGGCCTTCCGACGCCGCCCACCCGTCAGGACCCAGCACGGCGACGTCAGCGCTCGCGAGCACGCCGGTCGTGAGCCCCGCGGTTGGGGGCACGCCGGCGGTGAGCGCTCCGGCCGTGAGCGCTCCCGTAGGCTCGGTCCAACGGCCCGCTCAGCGTTCGCCATCGACGGCGACGGCGCCGAAGACGCGACCGACCGCGTCGCCCGTGTTGGGGTACTGATGCGGCTGCGCCGAGCGTTACAGCGGACAGCGCTCGCGCTCATGTTTTGGGCGGGCGCCGTGACGACGAGCGGTGTCGCGCTCGCCGACGCACGCGATGAGGCGCGAGCCCTCGCAACAGAAGGGATCGACCTGCTCCGCGAAGGCAAGCCCGCCGAGGCACTCGCCCAGCTGCGCGCAGCAGAGAAGCTTCATCACGCGCCGACGCACTTGCTCTTCATCGCGCGAGCCCAGCGCGCGCTCGGCCGGCTCGAAGAAGCGCACGAAGCCTACGTCTCCATCTTGCTCGAGCGACTCCCTCCCGACGCGCACGAAGCATTCCGGGCGGCGCGGCGCGAAGCAGCGGAAGAAGAGACCGCCATTCGGAAGGAGATCGCCACCATTACGATCGAGCCCCCCGACTCGAATGACGAAATGGCCCTCGTGGATGGTCGAGCACTGGACCGCACGCGTCTGTCGTATCCCATCGGTGTTTCCGAAGGCGCGCACACCGTCGAGGTGAAGGCGGGTGACAGCGTGCGATCGGTCGTGCACGTCCAGGCGAAGCGCGGTGAAACCGTACCGGTCGTCTTTCCGCGGGTGCCAAAGGAGAGGACCGCCGCAGTGGTGAGTCCGTGGCCGTGGGTGATCGCCGCGGTGGGTGCCAGCGGCTTGATCGCCGGGGGCGCGACCGGGGGTGTCGCGCTCTCGACGCGCGACGACGCAGAGGCAGCGCCTTCGCAGCGCGAGGGTGCGGATCTCGCGGCGTCGGCAGACACCTTGGCGAGCGCATCAACCGGCCTCTTCATTGTCGGCGGCCTGCTCCTCGCCGGCGGCGCGGCCTGGGGAATCGTCGATGTCGCGACGCTCGGCTCAGACGACGACCGCGGCAAGGCGACGCTCGTCGTTGGCCCCGGCACCCTGGGCGTTCGCCTTACCCATGGATGGCTGTGACGTCCGCCGACCAACTGGTACCATCGGGCCAATGGGGCATGCGCGCGGTCCGCTCCTAGCCACGATACTGTGCGCAGGGTGCTTCGTGGACCCATACTCGCTCGACGGCCGCGCTTGCCCTTGCATTGAGGGTTACGTCTGCGACGACGCCACGAATACGTGCGTCAGCGATAACGCCGTCGGCGGCGGTCCTCCGGCGGTCGGCGGAGCCGGCGGCACCGGGGCCATGGGCATGAGCGGCGGCTCGGGTGGCACGGGAGCAGGCGGCGCGGAGCCGACCCATTGCGGAGGCGTGGCAGCGATCCATGGCCTATCGCCGGATTGGTTCAACCTGAGCCAAGCCCCGGGGTGCACACTCACCGTGCAAGATGGCGCGGCGACCTTCAACCAGGCATTGGGCGCCGCGGAGGCCTATTGCAGCATCAAGAGCGATTACGATTTCGACCTCCGCGGTCGCCGCATGTTTCTTCGCTTTGCCGACCCTTTCCCCGGCTCGGGGCCCGGCACGCCGACCTACATCGGTGTCAAGATCAGCGACGAAGCGGCAGGCGCAGGCGCCGCGATCGCGGTCCGAAGGAACTCTGGCATCTACCACATGAAGGCGTACCTCGACCTCGAAGCAGGGGATGTGACCGTCGAGGAGCAAGACGTCGCGAACCTTCCGCGCTATCTCTCGATTCGAGCCTCCGGTACCGACGCGGACCCGATCCTCGTATACGAATATGCGGACGACTCCGGCGTATGGGCCGAGCTTGCCCGCACGAGCCCCCCTCCGATGGATCTCTCTGCCGTCCGCACGGTCCTCTATAGCGACGTCAGCAGCAAAACCCCGCTCGAGTCGGACGACTGGATCAAGGTGGACCAGTTCGCCGGACGGATCGTCCCCGAGAGTGGGCCGGAGATCGAGGACGAGCCGCTTTGCCGCATCAGCAAGATCGCCGACGATTTCACGACCGGCTCCTACGAGCAAACCTTCGGGCCTGCGAGCGGCGCCACCACATGCGTGGCATCGGCCCCGACGCCAGGTGTGCTCCGCCTGTGTGCGCCAATGGGCGTCAGTCGCTGTTCGATCTTGAGTCGCCGCCTCTACGATTGGCAGTCGGGTCACCTGGGCATCGATGTCGGCAACCTCAGTGGCACGCCCAACGGCGGCCTGTACGTCCTCGAGCCCGCCGGGCAGATCTTCGAGACATCGGACACCCGAATCGTCTTCAACGGGTCCACGGTGACCGGGATCGGTACCGCCGCAAACGTGTCCTCCCCATCACTTCACCTCGATGCTCGAGGCACAGCCGAAGAGCTCATCGTGAGCTACGACAAGGGAGCGGGCCGTGTCGACCTGGGAAGCGCGGAGATCGGTACCATGGCCCTCGCCGTCGGCCTCCTCGTGGACAACCAGGATCCCGCCGGAGAGTCGTGCGTCGACTTCACGTCGCTCGTCGCTGCCTCCGACTAATCGCTAAACAAGCGACGCACGGCAATGGGCCATCCGGCCTACCAGGCATCGAGCCTCTCATGGCTTGATGCTCACCACCCGCGGCTTCGCCGGCGCATAACAGACGAGCCTCGGATCTTCGTCCTTCATGCTGCCCTTCACGTGGGCAATGACGGCCTCCCCTACCTCTTTCGACGGGACGACCAATCCGAGGCGCCGGCCGCCCTCCACGAAGTCGACGAGCTGGAGCTTGTCGATATCGGGGAAGGTCGCGAGCGCCTTGCGCGTGGTGGGGAACGTGTAGTTCGGCTCACTTTTGTAGCTGACGTCATAGAGGAACACGAACGGCGTTTTGCACTCGCCCTCGGGCTCGGTATTCGGCACGAGCTCGTAGAGCTTTGCGCTGGATGTGGCCCAGAAGCTTCCGTCCATCGCGACCATATCCGGGTATTCGGCCGGCCATGGGAGGGTGGCGACCAGCTTCCACGCGCCGCCTTCCAGCGATTTGATTTCGCCGGCCTTGACCGCGTACACCTTGCCGTCGCCGCCGAAGATACGGGCGGTCCGGCCAGGTCCCCCGAGCGGTGGCAGGATTGTCGGTTTGCCGCCCGAGACCTCGATGACGCGATCGCCCGCGACGACCCAGG
This sequence comes from Polyangiaceae bacterium, assembly GCA_013361525.1. Lineage (GTDB taxonomy): Bacteria > Myxococcota_A > Polyangia > Polyangiales > Polyangiaceae > Xiheicaenibacterium. The sequence goes on from JABFXY010000210.1 coordinate 34,378, forward strand.
CGACATCGCCGTTACCACGAACGAAGTCGTCGTGGAACCAGGCGTCCTTGGGTATCCCCTCGAGCGGGAAGATTTTGGATTTGCCGCCTGCCGCACCCCAGATCTCGAGCGCGGGTCCCTCATCGTCACAACGCTGTCCACCGAAGAACGCGGTCCCGGCGCGCGTCGCGCCAAAGACGGTCGGCGATATGGCCGTATAGCGATAATACTGGCTCTTCTTTCCGCATCCCTCCTCGAAGGTCGAGACGGAGAATCCCTTCCACGGGCCGCCGGCGTGGACGATGCGCGCGCCCTCGAAATGGTCCCAGCCGGCGATGAGGGTGGTGTCGTCAATCACCACCGCGCCCAGCACGGAACCGGGGCCACCGCCCGGCGCGAACGTCACCGCGGCGGCGACGTTGCCCTTCACCGGCTGCCACGTGGGCCTCGGCCAGCGCCCGTACGTCGACTCCCTTATGACGCCGAGCTTGTCGGGATAACGCCCGGCGATGCCTTGCATCACCATCGCGCCATTGATGGTCTCGGGCGGATCGTCCTCCGGGAGGTCGACTGCCCACTCCACGCCTTGACGGGAGAGCTTGCCGACCTTGTTCCCATTGCCCGTTACGACGATCGTGTCCCCGAGCTCTTGCAGGCTGCCGAACCCCATCGGCTCGAAGCGCGCGACCGGCTTGAGGCGCGGAGGCCCAGCGGGAATCGAGGCGATCGCCGCGGTGGACGACGACGAGGCGGAAGCGGATTGCACGACCGCCGCGCTCGTCTCGGCGATCGCGGTGGGCTCCGCGTTCGCGCTGGGAGGTGCATCCCCCGGGGAGGAGCACGCCGTCAGGGCCGCGCCTTGCAGAGCCGCCGCCAATCCCAGCCCATACGCGATCTTGCGATTGCTCATGCCTTCCGTGATCTCTTTCATTGGATCGCCCCACCACACAACGTCCCGGCGTAAAGCGGTACTTCGGACTCGACCTCCGCGCGCTCGGGATCTTTGCCGTCGCCGGTCTGCGCGACACGTTGATACGTCACCCACCAGCGAAGCGTCGCGCCTTTGGGCGCTGCGTCGCAAGAGACGTCGAGGTCGACCTCGAGCGGCTCGAACATCACGCGGTCATCTTTGACCAGCGTGCGCCCGCGCTTGCCCGGGACGGCGTCGAGATGCCGCCGCAAGTACCGAGCGTCACGCGCCAAGACCTTGCCCTTCGCGTCGACGACCTCCGCTCCTACCTCCAATCGGCGAAAGAGGTCTCCGGTCGGGAATGCGTGTCCGGCCCGTGTCTGCTGCAGCGTAATCGTCGTCATGCGGAGCGCGCCGCTCTCGGCCTTCACCGCGAGCGCCGAGCGCAGCCATTCGGCATCGCGTACCGACGTAAACGCGTGCGACCGGCCGGCGCCTTCCTGCGGCATGTGACAGCTCGCGCAGGCGCGCTCGGCCTTCGGAGAACGGTCGTGCTCGCGCACCGTCGTCTGCATGAAATGCCCGTCCTCGGTCGGCGGCGCCCCGGGGAAGGTGAACTCGTGGCAGCTCGCGCACCCGCCCGTCTTCGCGAAGTCCATCGAGCGTCGCACCGCGTGCGGCATGGTCGCTGTCGCCGGCGTCACCGCGTCCTCTGCGCCCGCGGCGAGCACCGCGTCGGCCTCGACCACGTGACAGGTGACGCAGCCCACACCGAGCGAACCAAGCGCCGCCGAGGGCACCGCCTTCGGGTCCGCCTCGGCCGCGTGACAGCCGCGACAGAAAGGCAGGGGCTCGATCGCAAGGGCCGCCTGGAACGCGGGGTTGTCATACGCGCGCTGGTGGTGCGAACCGGCCCATGCGCGGGCTTCCTCCCGATGGCAGTCGACGCAGGTCTGGTTCAGGCTGAGCGCTTCTTCTCCGCGCGCGCGATTGGGTCGTGGGCGAAGCGCCGGGTCGAATCGGATGGCGCTTGGGTCCCGTTGCGCGGGCGGTGCGGACGAGGCGGACGTGATCGACGCGGCTGTCGTGGGGGCGGCGACGGGCGGTGCTGCCGCGGACTCCGAGTCGTCCGGGTCACAACCTGCGAAGCCGACGAGCGCGGCGAGCGCGGCGCTCGCGACGCCGATCGCGAGCGTATTCGTTGACCACGTGGGTCCGGGCTTCGTGGTCACGCGAGGGTAGGATACGCCGGGCGGCGGCGCGCGGGTTATCGCTCGCTACTTCGTTACCATCCTCGCGTACGTCACCCGCGGATCGCATAGCAGCTGCCTGACGGCGTCGCCTGCACGTTGCGCATTGGCGAACTCGAGCTCAGGCATCGCATCGGAATTTTTGGGCTGGTCGAGGGTGGCGCCGTAGGCTTGCGCGACGGCCTGCGCTGAGACGCCGTCGGCGACGTCGACCGTTATGCGCGGCGTCGCTGTTCTCGATGCGGCTTTTGTTGCGCCGGGCGGCCAGCTGTCCCATGTCCGGAGCTCTTCCACCGCGCCGTGGTACCGAATGCGCACGGTTTCACGCGTGCAAGCGGCGTCGGCTGGGAGCGTCGGCCAGGGTGGAACCGGCGTGGCCGCGACGGCCATGGGCTGCACGCATAGCGCCACACCGGCCTCCTTCATCTTCTCCAAGGTCTCACGGTCGGATTGGTCGGTAGGGTCGAGCGCCGTAGCGTCGTAACACCACCCCTCGACGACAAATACCGGGTGCGGGTCGTTGTCTTGCATCTCCGCGGGGTCCTGGTGAACCTGATTGATCTCCTCCCACCACGCCTCCCAAGTGAGTTGTCGCCCCGCGAAATGCCCAGTCAGGCGAAACGTGCCGCGCACCCACCAATCTGCGATAGGCGGCACGCCCGGCGCAACGACCGGATAGAAGAAGCCGTCGACACCGTATCCTTCGCCGTCGCCTTGGTAGTGTGTGAAGTGGGCGCATCCGCAGCCGTACCCGAGCGTGGTTCGGGCATCGATCGTCACACGCGCCGGCTGTCCGGCCGCTTGCGCTTCAGCCCATATTCGCTGCAGCGCCGGGAGCTCCCACGGCTCGGGTCGTATCGCCGGCGGCGGTGAAGCCATGCGCTCCAATGCGGACAGCGGCTTCTTCGATTCGGCACGATCGAGGTCGTCGTGCTTTTGCCCTTCACCAGCGCCGGGCGAGGGACCGCGAGACCCAGCGCACGAGCTCACCAGAAGGGGCGCGACCACGAGGACATGGCGAAGCAGCGTTCGCATGCCGCCCTATACGATCGCTTGGTTCGACGGGCACCTTCAAACACAGGTGTGCCGCTTCGCGTGGCGTCCGCGCTCACGCCGCCATTCGCGCCTTTTTGGCAGTGCGAGCCGCGACAAGCGCCAGCGCGACGGTGGCAAGCAAGAATCCGACGAGCGCGCCGGTGAGGGGGCGACGCTCATCGTGCCGCTCGCGTTCGAGCGGTAGTTTCGCGCGTGTACTCCGTTACCATGCTCGCGGACGTGACCCGCGGATCGCATAGCAGCGGCCTGATGGCGTCGACTGCACGTTTCGCGTCGGCAAACTTGAACTCAGGTACCACATCGGGACGCTCTGGCTGCTCAATGACGGCGCCGTACGCTTGCGCGACGGCCTGCGCGGAGACGCCGTCGGCGACGTCGACCGTTATGCGCGACGTCGCTGTTCTCGATTCGGCTTTCGTTGCGCCGGGCGGCCAATTGTCCCATGTCTCGAGCTTCTTCAGCTCGCTGTGATATCGAATGCGCACGGTTTCACGCGTGCAAGCGGCGTCGGGTGGAAGCGTCGGCCAGGGGGGAACCGGCGCGGCCGCGACGGTCATCGGCTGCGTGCATAGAGGCACACCAGCCTCTCGCATCTTTTCCAAGTTCTCATTGTCGTCGAACGACGTAGCGTCGTAACACCACCCCTCGACGAGAAACACCGGGTGCGGGCCATTGTCTCGGGTCTCCGTGGGCTCGTGATGAAAGCCATTGATTTCCTCATACCACGCCTCCCAAGTGACTTGTCGTCCCGTGAAATGCCCAGTCAGGCGAAACGTGCCGCGCACCCACCAATCCACGATAGGCAGCACGTCCGGCGCAACGACCGGATAGAAGTAGGTGTCGACACCGTATTCTGCGCCGCCGCCTTGATAGTGTGTGAAATGGGCGCAATCGCAGCCGTACCCGGCCGTGGTTTGGGCATCGATCGTCACACGCGCCGGCTGTTTTCCGGCGGCTTGCGCTTCAGCCCATATTCGCTGCAGCTGCGCGAGCTCCCACGGCTCGGGTCGTATCGCCGGCGGCGGCGAAGCCATGCGCTCCAAAGCGGACAGCGGCTTCTTCGATTCGCCACGATGGACGTCGTCACGCTTTGGCCCTTCACCAGCACCGGCCGAGGGACCGCGAGATCCAGCGCACGAGCTCGCGAGGAGCGGCGCGACCACGAGGACATGACGAAACAGCGTTCGCATGCCGCCCTATAGGGTCGCTTGCTGCTACAGGCACCCTCAAACACACTCAGACGTGCCGAGCACGTCGGCCGACGCTCAGGGGCCTCAGCCCTTCTTGATCGAGCGGCACGTCGCCTCGATCTGTTTGAGGACCGCGGACGATCGACTCGAGCCCTGACATTGCACTGTCTTCATCGTTGCGTCCGTCGTGGGGATCAGCCGCGCGAACCAGTTGCCGTTGCCCGACCGCCCGCGGCAACGATACGTGAAGGAGCCATCCGGCTCGGCATGCGCCGCGCCCTCCTTCGGATCCACGCAAGGCAGCACGTCTCCCTGCGGGGCGTCCGCGCTGTACATCTTGCGCATCACGTAGAGCCCAGAGACGACTTCGGTCGCGTCATCGAGATTCCAGTGCGTCTCCATGTCTTTGATGAAGTAGGGAAACGGTGGAGCGATCACGAGGCCGACGTCGCCGAGCTTCGTCACTTTGTTCGCAGCCATCGCTCCGGGGCCAGGCTTGATCGGCGTGGGCGGCGGCTCGTCGACTTCGGGCGCGGCGCTCTCGGCAACAGCGGCGCTGGCGCTCGCGGAGGGAACGGCGCTCGTGGAGGAGGACGCGCTCAGAGTGGAAGACGCGCTCACCGAAGCCCGCGCGGTCTTCGGTGCGGGCACCGCGCTCGCGGAACCCGTTGCCGCATCCTGCGATGTACAGCCCGCGGCCGCGAAGATCAGAAGCGAGAGAAGCAGCGTTCGCATGCCGCCCTATACGTGCGTTTGGTTCTACAGGCACCTTCAAACTCAGACGTGCCGCTCGTCAGCGACCGTGAGCCTCCTTGAGGTCGGTTGCGACGCCATTTCCTTATCCTTCGAACATGTCGAAACGGGGGAGTGTCGTCGCAATTGCTCTGCTGCTCACCGCATGCGGCGACAACTCGCTCGACGGACCCAGCGGCGGCGGCGGAAGTGGCGGCGAAGGTGAGGCCGCGGGCGGAAGCACGGCCAACATAAGCGGCGGGATGGGTGGCACCGGTGGGCAGACCGACCTTCCCAACTGGGAGCCATGCGCCCTCGATACCGGGGCGACGGATGACGATGCCGAGTGCGCGACCATCCAAGTACCGGTTCGGTACGATGTCAGCGCCGGAATGATCCCGCTGTTCATCAAGCGCGTGCGTCCTCTTCGACCTGCGCGGGCGCACCTATGGCTTCTACAAGGGGGCCCTGGGGCGGCCGGCAATGGTTGGGAGCCGTTCGTGCGGCAGATGCAGCCGCTCTTGCCGGACGTGGAATTCTATCTGCCTGATCATCGCGGGACGGGGCGCTCCGCAAAGCTCGAATGCCCCAATGCGGAGGCGACGGGCAGCCCGGGCGGCTCCGCGATCACGGACGAGGAATGGCCGGCTTGCGCGCAACACCTGTCCTCCCAATGGGGCGACAATTTGGCCGGTTTCTCGTCGGAGAATGCGGCGCGCGACATCGAGCTCGCAATCGGTATGACCCGCGCGGAGGACACGCGCGTCGTCCTCTATGGCGCGTCCTATGGCACCACCTGGGGTCACCGCTTTCTGCAGCTGTTTCCGAGCGGCGCCGTCGACGCCGTCGTGCTCGACTCGACCAATTGGCCCGACCGCACCTACGAAGATTACGATCAACTCTGGGAAGGCGCCGCGCATAGGCTGTTCGATGCGTGCACGATGGATGCCCAATGTGGCGGAGCGCTCGGCCCCGATCCGTGGCAAGCCCTGAGAGATCTCTATTCGTCACTCGACGCCGGGCATTGCAGCGCCCTCGCCGACGTCGGCATCACGTCGGAGGTTCTGCGCTACGCCGTCGCGTGGTCCGTCGCCTATGCCGAATTGCGAGGCTCGGGGCTCGCGCTGGTGCGGCGTGCGATACGGTGCAACCCGGAGGACGAGGACGCCATCGTGCACTACGTGGATGCGCTGTTCGGACCGGGCGGCCTCCTCACGTTCGAAGATCCACTCTTTTCCGAGGTCCTCAGCCACCACATCCTGGAGAGCGAGGTACACCGCGCCGACCTGAGCTCGACCGCAAAAGCCTTCGCCGAGACCTGCACGGTCTGCATCGGCGCCGGAGCGATACCGTTCGATCCCGATTGGCCTCGTTACGCATTCGACGGCGAGCTCACGATGTGGACGACATCGAGCACGCCCGTCTTGATCATGAATGGCGGCATGGACCCCTTCGCGCCGTCGCACCGACTGTTCGAGGCGGGCGTCGAAGCCGCATTCGATGGCCCGAACCAATACGTCGTCGATTTCCCGGCGGCGGCGCACGGCACGGTCACCTCATCGAAGGTCACCGGCATCGACGAGCCCCCGTGCGGGCTCCAGCTCTTCATGCACCTCCTCGAAAATCCTGCGGAGCCGCTCGACCTCGCCTGCACCGCCTCCCTCGCGCCGCCGGACTTCTCGGTGCCGGCACCCACGGCCAGCTTCCTGTTCGGCACCCCCGACGCGTGGGGAGAATGAGCCGCCGCACGCGGGCGCTCGCAGCGCTTCAATCGGCCTCCGCGCCCTCCCCTACTTCGGCGGACCGGCGACGCGGCAGCTGACGCGGCCTTGCGCGCGAAACGTGCGTTGCGTGGACACGTCCGTCGGAATGATTGCGTCCTCCCGGACCAGCGTTGCGCCGTAAGCCCATTGGTTCCAAATGCGGCGCGCAGGGCTGGGGCGCTTTTGGCTGTCTTCGTACACGACCAGGCGCGGGGACGGCCCCTCGAAGGTGAGCACGTCGGCCGAACCGTCGTTATCGGCATCGGCCACGACGGGGTAGAGACCACCGCGCGCGAAGGTCCGATCGAGCTCCGCAATGGGCGGCGCCTCGATGCCCGCAAAGACTTGCAGCGCTCTGTAATGGTAAGCGACCCAATCAGCGGCTTCCCCACGAAAGCCGAATGCTGTCGAGCCGTCGGTGTCCGCGCCGAAGTCGGTCGAAATGGGTACTGGTTCCGAGCGTAGGACTGTCGGCCCCTGTGAATCGATGCGCAGGACCATCCGCTTCTCGCACGTATTGACGATCGCTTCGGGCAGCTCGTCCTCATCGACGTCAGCAATCGCGGCTGGGTGTCCCCAACACCAATGGCGAGGCGGCTCACCCTCATCCATCCACGTCGGGCCCCAAAGCACGTCCCCTGACGCCGCGACGAGGGTCAGCCCCTCCTCACTCGTAATGAGCACTTCCGTCTCGCCGTCCCCGTCGAAGTCCGCGGGGTGCGCATAGCCAGGCGTAATCGAGGGCACGCGCCAGAGCTCGTCGCCGGATGCAGTGTAGGCCACGTGCCCGAATAGAACCTCCAGAACACCGTCGCCGTCGAGATCTGCCGCGGTCGGCCGCACAGCGGTGCGCCCCTCGACGATCGGCCCGAACTCGGCGCCCCTCGTGGGATCCTCGAAGAGGAGGTTGCCGTCCGCGTCGAGCACGCTCATCCCAACGAGGATCTCGGGCGAGCCATCCCCATCCAGGTCGTGGACGGCAACGGCAGACTCCGCGACGAAGATCGCTCGCAGGTAGTTCTCCTCCGGCGGATCCAGCTCGTACCAACCAATCGGGTCGAAGACCTCCGCCGAGCTCTCCCAAAGCACATTGCCGGTGGGATCGAGCGCTATCACGTGCCCCGCGCGATTCGTCGTGATGATCTCGGGCGTGCCATTGCGGTCGAGATCCGCAATCGCGGCAAAGGTGTCCGCGATACCCCCGGGGTCGAGCGTCGCCATCACCTCGCCGTCGCTGCCCGAGAGGACCACCAGCACCACCTCATCCGGTAGCGGCTCGGGCAATGTCAGATCGAAGTGACGCTCGTGCACGATGACGTCCGGCACGTCGCACAAATCGATACGCCCGTCCTGATTGTCGTCGGTCAGATTCGCGACCAGCGGCTCACCGCGGAAATGAACGGAGTCCCCAGCGTGCCAAAGCGGCGCGGCGTATTGCCACTTGGTGACGAGCTGCAACCCGTCACTCTCGTCGCCCTTTTCCGTGCAGAACGGCCGCGCATCGAGATCGCCGGGCGTCACCGCACACGTCGGCTCCACCGCCTGGCCCCCCGCCCCGCCCGCTCCCATTGGTGCGCCGCCGGAGGTCGTGGACGTTGTGGCCGTGCCGCCGGTTCCGCCTTCACCGCCGTCGTTTGGGCCTGGTGGTGTCTCTTCGGAGGCGCAGGCGACGAGAGAGGCGAGCGTTGCCAGAGTGTGCAGCCACCACGGCTTGAGGCCGAGCGGGTTGTGGGGCTTGGAGCGGCACACGGTGGGAGAGTAGCTCCTTCGACCGCTGGTCGCATCAGTCAACGCGAGTGTGCGGCCCTCGCGCCTCAAATGCAGGTTGACCGAAATGTCAGCCACAACCGTGACGACACCGTCAGGACAAAGGCCGCAACGCGCCATTGACGCGGGCGGTCCAAATCGCTCGTGTAATGCAACATTACTCTTGTTCGAGCTCCAACATGCGGCCCATCATCCCGGCGCTTTCGGTTCGAAGATCGAGGCGAGGAGGGACGATGTCTCTACGACGTTATTCGGCAGCAATCGCTGCTATCGCGGCCGTGGTCGTACCAGTCACCGCAGCGGCCAACCCCGTCGACAACGACGGCGACGCGACGTTCTATTTCTACGATAACCCCGGCAGCCCATTTCTCAATTTTGCCAGCGGGGAGGAGGCGTACTCGCACACGCCGAGCGGCGGACCGAGCTACTTTCAAGCCTTTATCGAGCCCGATGGCGAGACCTTCTTCACCGGCGCATTGATGGGCTTCCACGACACCGATTTGGCCATCTCGAGCACCATTCAGGTCCAGCTGTTCATCTCGGACGTGCTCGGTTTCATCGACTGCTCGGGGCTCAGCGGGACCTGCGACGTCGACTGGGAGATTACCGCACAGCTCCGCTTCAAGAACGTCGGCGCCGGCGGGATCACCACCAACAATTGCCGAACGTCCAGCTTCGTCATTACGGTACAGGGCGACTGGGGCTCGGTCGATTCCAACCCGCTCACGTTCCCGGCGTTGAGCGGCAGCGGGACGGGCGCGTGCAATACCTGGGCAAGCTCCCTCAACAACTTCTTCGACCTCGGCGTGAGCGGCGCGACGCTTTCGCTCTACAAGTTCGAGGGGGTCGAGGACGCGACGGGGCTGCATCTAGAGGGGTCGTAGGTCGCTCCTGGGCGTTCATGCGGCGTGGGGCGCTCGGGAACGGGGAGGCAAAAGCAGACCGCCGATAGCGGTGAGTAGACCGCTCACGACGAGCAACGCAAAGACATGCTCGAAGCGGGCCGACTTCGCCAACCCGCCCAACACGAGGACGACGATAGCAACGCCGAGCACCGATCCCAGCTGACGCACGGCCTGATTCACGCCGCTCCCCGCGCCCAAGCTGGCCGGGTCGAGCTGTGAGACGGCCGCGCCGCTGAGCGAGGGCAATACCATCCCAATCGATATGCCCATCAGCAGCGAGCCCGGCAGCCACACCAGAAAGCTCGCGGTCGCGTCGGCACGAAGCAGCAGCCATATCCCGCCCAGGGAGAACACCAGGCCGCCGGCGACGAAGAGTGGGCGGTAGCCGGCGCGGTCGGCCAGCCGGCCCGATGCGATCGCGACCGGGATCACCGTGAGCGGACCAGGAGAGATCCAGAGCCCTGCCTCGAAAATCGACAGCTGCCAGCGCTCGGTCAAGAAGAAGACGTTGCCGAAGAACATCGCCGAGAACGCGATGCTGAAGAGGAGGGTCATGGCGTTGGCGATCGCGAATGATCGTCGCGCGAACAGGCGCAAGTCGAGGGCCGGTGTCTCGACTCGGAGCGAGCGCCACACGAAGAGCGCCAGGAGCACCGATCCGGCGGCCAAGGCTGAAGTCGCGCGCCCGGGATCGGCGCGCCAGCCGATGATGCCGTACGCGAGCGATGAGAACGCGGCGATCAGCACGGCCGCGCCGAGCACGTCGGGCAAGCTTCCGGCCTCGTTCGCGCGGGACTCCTCGAGGCGGCGCGCGCTGACGGCGAGCGTGTAAGCGCCGAGCGGCAGGTTCAACAAAAACGCCCAGCGCCAGCTCGCGAACTGCACCACGGCCGAGCCGAGGACGGGCCCGATCGCTGCCGCCAGCGCCCCCACCGCGCCCCAGATCCCCACCGCCACGCCGCGTCGTTCTTCAGGAAATGCTCGAAGAACGAGCGCCAGCGACGCGGGCATGAGGAGCGCCGCACCAACGGATTGCAGCGCGCGCGCGGCGACGAGTGTCCCGACTCCGGGGGCGACGCCACAGAGCACCGACGCGGCCGTGAATACGCCGAGACCGGCCGTGAAGAACGCGCGGCGTCCGAAGCGATCGGCCAGCCGACCCGCCGGAACGAGCAGCGCGCCAAAGCCAATGGTGTACGCGTTCAGGATCCAGGAGAGCTCCTCCGGCGATACGCCAGGAAACGTTCGGCGGATGCTCGGAAAGGCCACGAAGAGCACCGTCCCGTCGAGCGAGACGAGGAACACCGCGGTCGCGGCGATCGCGAGCGTTCTCCACGCGGAGGTCGGGATCGCTCGGAGCGGCTGCGAGCGCATTCAGCGCGCTCCGTCGAGCCGGAACTCCTTGCGGAGAGAGCGATCGAACAGGCTAGCGGGGACGAACCTCCTCAGCGTCGCGAGCGTCCCTGCGCCCTTGCCGACGGGATAGCGAAGGTTCGGCCGACGGGCCCTGAGCGCGGCGGCGATCGTGCCGGCGACGAGCGCTGGATCGCTCCCGCTCTCGACGTTCGCGTTGAGGTGGGCTCCGACGCGCTCGCGCGCCTCGGCGTAGTCGCCGATCTTGCGGGCGGCCACCGTCGCGTTCTTGTCGAGCTTCGTCCTCATGAAGCCGGGTTCGACGAGGATCGCGCGGATGCCGAGCGCGCGGACCTCATGGTCGAGCGATTCGCTGTAGCCCTCGAGAGCGTGCTTCGACGCGGCATAGAAGCCCATGAACGGCGCCGGCACGAAGCCGACGACGCTGCTCACGAAGACGACTCGGCCCGCGCGCTGCGCGCGCATGGTCGGCAACACGGCGCGCGTGACCCGCGCGGCGCCGAAGAAGTTCACGTCGAACAGCGCCTGCGCCTGGGCGGTGTCCGTCTCTTCGATCGCGCCCAAGATGGTCGCGCCTGCGTTGTTCACGAGCGCGTCGATGCGGCCGGCGCGCGCGAGGATGTCCGCGACGGCGGCAGCGATCGACGCCTCATCGCGCACATCCAGGGAGACGCGTTCGACACCCTCGGGGACGACCCCGTCGGGTGAGCGAACCGTGCCGAAAACGCGGTACCCGTCGCGTGCGAGCGCGCGCGCGGTGGCTTCGCCAATGCCGGACGAAACACCCGTCACGAGAGCTACCTGTCGATCCGCCATTGCGTCCTCCATCGGTTTCGATTTCATGGTCCGTCTTTGGTTGTACGTACAACATCAACGTCGCGCTCGAGCGCTGGCAGGCGCGCCCCGCTCAGCGATCGGAAGGGGCCGGGCTGATCACGGGCGGCGCTTCGGCCGCGCGGAGCCGCCCCACCATCGAGACGAGCAGGTCGGCACCCGCGTCGCCGAGGAGCGCGCGAACGCGTCCCTGCGCTGCCTCCCAGCTGGGGAGGGCCGCGTCGATGAGCCGCCGCCCCTGGACGGTGAGCGCGAGTCGCTGTGAGCGACCCTGGGCGCCGGTGCTCCGCGTCATCCATCGGCGCTCGACCAGACGGTCGACCTCGCGGCTCACGCTCGACTTCTCGAGCATCAACACGCGGCTGACCAGCGAAGCTGTCGCTCGGTCGCCGAGGCGCTCGACCGCGACGAGCAAATTCAATTGGGCGAGACCGACGCCGTGCGCCCCGAGGGCGTCGTCGTACACGGCGCTGACCGCGCGGTGAAGCATCCGCACCGGCATGCCGAGGCACTCGCGGCTGATCCGCTCGGCGGAGGAGATGGGGCGCTTCGTCATGCGTGATGTTGTACATACAACCTCGCGCGCCGTCGTCAAGCTCTCGCGGGCACGCGCCGATGCCGTGCCGCGACGGAGCTGCTCGATCTACTTCGCTTTGGGTGACGCTGGCTTCGGCGCGCAGAGCCCCGGCGGGAGGTCATACTCCGTCGACGCCATGGCCCGCCCCGTTAGGTCTTCGCCGGTGATGGCGTCCAGCGCGACCTGTTTCGCGAGGGCTCCGGGCGCCACGCGGAGGCTCGGGGTCCACCCCCACTGGCCGGCGCTGGGGGGCGGCTTCGGCGGCTTCGCGGCGAGCGCGGGCACCCACAAGCGCCTCAGCTCGACGGTCTCAGCGTCTTTGCACACGAATGCGACCTGTTCCGCGACCACGACGTCGTCCGCCGTCGTGCGCCGGCGCTCGGGTGGAATCGTCGGGGGCGACCGTCCTTGGCAGTCGTGCGGGTGGCCGGGACGGGGGTCGCACGGCGGTCCGTGCCCATACCACTCGTACGTGATCGGGATTCCCACAAGCGGCTTGGCGGCTTGCTCTTTCGGAATCTTCGGCGGAGGCACGGAGAAGGACGCGACCGCCGCCCCTCGGATGTAGACGCCGTCCACGTCCTTCACCGTGAAATTCTTATTCTCGTGCAGGGCGAGGAGCCTCTCCTTCGTATCACCCAATACGTACAACCGACCTTCCGATTGCGTGAACGGTGGTGGGCACGGGACCACGAAGAAATCGGGATTGTCGCAGACCAGCTTCTTGTAGAAGGCGGCCTCTTTGTCGTCGAAGCGGTTATCGACGGTCTCTGCAAGCGAGTCCGTGAAGAGGAGGCGAATCTCGGCGAGCTTCCCCGTTGCGTGGAGGCGGAAGTGCCCGTGCTCGGGCATTGCCTTGCGAAGCTTCGCGGCACGCGCCTCGAGCGCCTCGTTCGACAGCAACGCGATGGTCTGCGGGTAAGCCTGTGAGGACGTCGACTCGGCGGTTGGTGCGGCGGCGGTGGCTTGCGCGGTTTCGGCCTGTGCAGGGCTCGAGGCCGCCGGGCCTCCTCCACACGCGGCGGTTGCCGCCACGAACGCGAGCCATGCCTTCGACCGTGCCATGAGCATGCAGCCTAACGCGCTCTCGCACCGCTCCTTACAGTCTTCTGACGACGTTTCGGGCTCCCTGGATTGCGCCCCTGTGATTCGCGTCTACTTCGCCGTGTAGGTCGTCGCGCGTTTCATGCCCTTCGCGGTGAGCGCGCCGCTCGTGACGAGTCGTGAGAGCGGCCGCGTCCACAGCGCTGTCGTCAGGCCGAGCGCCTGCTTGATTTGTTCGCCGCGCTTGCCCGGATTCTTGCGGACGTAGTCGAGGATTCGTTGCTCGACGCGCTCGAGATCCGCGGCGGAGCGGCGCACGCGGGCGCCGGGTTTGGAGGCCTTCGCAGCGGCTGGAGCTGCCGTGCGTCGCACGGGCACGGACGGCACCGCGGGACGAGCCGCGCGCGATGCGCCGGCGATGTTTGCCTCGAACGCTTCCAGGACGGAGCGACGAAACGCGGCTTCGAGATTGGAGACGAATTGCTCGACGACGGGGCGCAGTTGGCCGGTGATTTCGGACATGGTGGGCGCGGAAAACCACGAAGCTGGGCGTGTGGTCAAGGAAAGCGCGCACAGCGCGCTTGCCCCCTAGTCTCCGACGAAGGCGGACGGAGGGGATGTATCCTTCCGCCATGCGCTTTCCGAGGTTACGTTCGCACGTGGTACTAGGGTTGGTTACGACCCTTATAACCTCGACGGCTTGCGATTCCGTTTGCGAGCAAGCCAACGAACACCGCGAGGACTGCGATGCGTCCGCAAATGCCCGGGATTGCTCTTTCGAGACGCCGTACGTCGAGTGCGAGGCAGCGTGTGATCTCGAGGCGAGCTGCGATTACTTCCAGGGCAACAGTCCCCCGGAATCGCGGACGCATGCGCAATGCAGCTCACGCTGTACATGCGAGAGCGCGCAGCGCCGCGTCGTCGAATGCGGGCTCGATTTGAGCTTCCAGTGCGACGCGGTCTGCAACTGCGCCTACTTGTCCACCTGCGCCGCCCTCGAGGAATACGCCGCGTGTCGCGCCGATTGCCCGCCCTGGCCCTAGGCCTGTCATAAGTCTCTGCGCTCTGAGACTGCCCTGGCGTGAGCGCTCAGGCATCGTGGAAGCCGTTGCTACCGTTATTCGACTCGTGACACTCACGCGCGAACCGGTTTAGACCTGAATCAAGCTCCCCCGGTCGAACCTCCACGGCGCGCCGTGCGAGCGAAAAGCGTCATTCGCAGCCGTCGTCCACTCCGACGCGAGGTCCCTCCCCTTGAGCGGCGTCTCCCTCAACACCTGAGCGATCAGCCCGACGACCGCGACCACGTCCCGCCTCGTCTCGAGGTGAGGCTGGAGGGTGAGCACCAACGTCTCTGCGCTCCGCGGACAGGTATCGGCGTGACGGCCCGAGACCTCCGCGAAGAGACGACGCGTCGCCTCGTGCTTGTGCGGCAGGGCGACCCCACGGAGGAGCTTGATCAGGGCGTTTCGAAGGTCACGTCGTAAGGCTTCGGTCGGTTCCGGATTGAGACTGCTCATGCGTACAGTATCAATCCAAGACGCGACGGGCGTCAAGCGTCCGGCGCTAGCCGCCCCCGTGGCCGCCGCCCTGGCCGCCGCCATCCGGCGCCTGGCCGCCCGCACCGCCCGAACCTCCGACGGGACACCCCCCGCGCCGCCCTGGCCGCCGCCACCGGCGGCAGGTTGCGTCAACCTCGGGTTCGTCGTCGCGTATAACGCATCGTCGCAGATCTCGGCGCATTCAGAAACAAGCCCGAGCGTGCCGACAAGCTCTAAAGTCGTTTTCTTCGTCTATTCCGACTATGGATGTCGCTAATCGCCATTGCGGCTTCACCGCCAATATCAAAATCGGGGTCGAGCAGCCGCATCTTGACCGCCTCTTCCAACTCGGGAGCACCCAGGATGCGAGCGGCGGCGAGTCCGATGAGCGCTTCGCCCTTGTCTGCCGAGCCGATGAGCAATTCGGCCTCTGCAACCGTCATCAGATCCAAGCCATCGGCCCATCCATCCTCGATTTCGCCGTCTACGGTCAAAGTCTTGAGACCGGTATCGAAGTCGGTTTCGAACTGGACCGTCACCCCGTCGCCCCGCCATTCGGCACAATCGGGCGTGGACCCGGGCGTCCATGACATCGTCGCCGCCTGGCGCAGGCCGAGAGCGGAAAGGTGTGCCGCGAGCGCGCTGTAGTCAGCCAAACGCGACAATACGCGCACGTGATCGGGATTGCTTCGGTCGTTCACCGCGGGCCTCAGTTGCTCATGCACCCGCGGAAGCATCCGCGAAATCCGACCTCGAGAGCCGAACGATGTACGAGTAGGGCATCCGATCTCCTGTGGGATAAGCGCGGTGCAACCTACCCTCGTAGGGAACGCTCAACAACTCGGGTTCCGAGCCGACCCAAAGGCCTAGAGCTTCGCGCCCAAGGGGCGTCGCCGATACCTCCCCTCGGGTATGCGGCGACTCATGCTAAAGGCCCGCGCGCTTCGGCGAGCTCACGGACGTCGGCTTCGACGAGACGCGCGAGCAGCTCCAGACCCGCGCTCCCGACCTGCTCCGCGGAGATCGGGTCGACGCGGCAAAGACGCGCTACCGGGTCAATACCCGAGGTAGCCAGATCGAGACGATGAAGGCCTCCTTCGAGTTCGATCCGTCGAAGGATCTCATCGCCCGATGGGGCGAGCCCGCTTCCCTACTGGCGGATCGCCCCGACCGATACGAGCAGGGAGTGAGCCTCGCTGCGGCGATCGCGGTGGTCCTTGGCCCAGGCAACGACATCGAGGTCGGGCCCATAGACGACCGCGGTATTGAAACGGAAGCTCTGGATTGCGTCGTCGCACGACGCGGTGAATGAGTGGTCGGCCTTTGCGAGGTCCTTCGTCGCCGCATTGAAGCGGTTGCAGGGCTTTGCAAACGCGCGGGTGGAGTACGAGTCGAACCAGATCGTCGTAACGCCGTTTTCGGGGACGTAGGAGACCGTCATCGGCCACGGGTCCGATGGCGGCGTGCACACCCAACGGGCCTCCTCCGCCACGCACGCGTATCCCTGTGTCGCGAGGATATCGACAATGACCTGCCCCTCTGACCTCGTGTCCTCGGCAGGCTGAGCCTGAGCGTCGGTCGCGCCCACCGCCGCCGCGGCAGACGGTCCGGGCCCCGCGAGACGCTGGTCGATCTGCTTCTTCAGCTTCTTGATCTGCTTGTGGTAGCGCTCGTCAATCAAAAGGTCCTGACCCTGCCCCTGGGACTCGAAACCTTCACTGGCAAGGTAACGGAAGCGATACTGCGTGCCGCTGTACTCGACGGCAATTTGGATCATGCGTCCGCCGCGCTCGAAGCGAGCGCGGATAAACCCGGGCTCCTCCGACTCGGTCTGAAACCGCTCCTCGTTCAGCGAGTGGATGATCGCTTCACGCACCTCGGACTCAGGAGAGGGGCTCGCGATGAGGACAGCATCGGTCGCATCGGACGCGGGCAAAAGTCTCGGCTCGCACGCCGCGCACACGACCAATGCCATCAGACCGACAAAGCGAGCAACCCGCATGGGCCTCCCGGCAAGCAACCAGCGTGCCTGTGCACCGATCACGCGACTCTCCCTGTTGGCCGCGCTCCACCTGGATCGTAGGTGATCCATTTGGTCGCTGCCCTGGTTACGGCCCGTCCCACCCTGATATGCGTTTTCGCACATCCTTGTTTGACGAGCCGAGCGCCGTCGTCACGACAGTCAGAAATAGGCAATCCGACCTTCGAGCGCGTCGTAAAACTGCTTAGCGGCGACGCCAATGACGTGGCCGTCGCCTACGTCGGTGGTGTGCCGCTGCCGCCGCGGACGCGCGCGCGCCTACTTTGCAGTGTAGGTCGTCGCCCGTTTCACGCCCTTCGCGGTGAGCGCGCCGCTAGAACGGAGCGGTGAAGATGGCGGCGCGGGCAGGCGCCGTGTCATTCGGGCATCGGTACATCAACGCCGCGGTCATGTTCGCACCGGCCGCATCGGTCGCGGCGGCGACGCCCCAGCTCTCGGTCTCGCTCATCTTCGGGTCTTCGTAGGTGTCGACGGTCCAATGGTCGCCGTCGTCGGGGGGAGCCCCAAGCTTGAGGAACATTGCGTGGCTGCTGCTCGTCGCTTCCTTTGTGAAGCCTGATACGACGGCGGTCAGGCCATTGCTCGAGATTCCGAACACACCACCATTGGGGCGAGGCACGCCGGCGTCTTGCATGACGTCGAGCTGGATGTCGTCAGTCGTGAATTGAGTGATCTCGATGGGGTCGCCGTTCGTCATCGTCCCACCCGCAGCGCGGATCGACCCGACCGAGCTCGCAGTCAGCACGGCCGTTTGCTGCGTATAGGTCGGGTAGTTCGGGCTGCCGTCGTAGGTGATGCAACTGGTGCCCCCAAAACAGATGTCGAAGAACTCGCCCTCTCGCATCGCGAGCGACGGGTCGAAAACCTGCTGCCCGAGGTTTTCTCCGACGCCGGTGACCCCCTTCAAACTGAAGGTCAACACCGCGAATCGGCTGCTCTGTCCGAGATCGACGGAGTCTCCATTGCACGAGAGCGCCGCATTGGGGTCGTCATACGTTACCGCGACAGCGGGCGAGTCCACTCGAACCGCGAGCGCGCCGCCGGTGAATGCGCCCTGCGAGACAGTGCAGGTCTTGATGGGGACCGTTGCCAGCGTGTCGGCGTAGAACGGGTGCACGGTGACCTCATCCGCCCCGACGGCGAGCGCGGTTACCGTGATGCCCGCTCTGACAATGCGCAGCTTCGTGATCGAGTCGGGAAGCGGGTGTTGGACAATGCCGCTCACCGGGTCGAGCTTGAGGATGAACGAGCCGGTGAGCTCGTTGGTATCCGCGGCGTACGTCACCTCGGATCCTGGGGTCGCGTGACCCACGACGAACACGGAGTCGCCGTCTCCCTCTGAGGGGATCACGACCATTCCGTCGATCGCGTCGTCGGCCCCGGCGAATGAAAACGTCGCGAAAGGCGCAGGGGTCAGCGGCGGGCACGATGGCTCGGCTCCGCCCCCGCCCCCGCCACCGCCACCGCCACCGCCACCTGTTGAAGTCGACGACGTGTCGCTCGTGGTCTGCGTCGACGAGCTCGTCATCGTCCCGGTGGACGAGCCACCTTCGCCGATCGGATCGAAGTCGGTGACGACGAAACACCCCGTGCCCAGCCCCGAAAACGACGCCCCGGCGAGGAGACCGACGGCGAGGAAGGGCAGCTTAAAACGCGCCATGGACACTCACGCCCGCGAAGCCCGGACCGGCAGTGGGGACGACGATCGCGGTGGCGTCTACCGTGTACTCCGGACGCGGGACGAGGATCATGATCACGCCCGTGCCGAGCGCGGCGAGCCCGGTCCCCCAGAGCACGGCGTTCGGGATCTCGAGCGCTTCGCCGAGCGCGCGCGCGTCCTCCTCCGAAGCGCATCGATCGTCGCCCGAGGGCTGAGGGCAGCCGTGGTACGCGGCGTCGTTCGCCAGCATGATCGAGCCGGTGATCACCGCGGCGACGGTCGTCGCGGCGCCCACGCCGCCGATGATCCAGCCAGCGATGACGCGCTCTTCACCGCCGAGCTCCGTCTTCGTTTGCGGCTGTCTGGACCGCCGCGTCCCGAGGGTCGACTCCGGCGTCGGGGCCGGCGTCGGTTCCACGATGGGTGCGCCGACCGACACCTCCACCGTCTTGACCTCCTTGTCCTCGAGCACGACGGTCGTCGTCGCTGGTGCGCGCTTGGGCGCCGTGACCACGATCGCATTCGCCCCCGGATCGACGGGCGTCCGCACGCCGATCGAGACGGCGGTGCCGTTCACCGTCACGTGGACGTCCGCCGGGGCATCACTCACGAGCTTCACCGTGAGCTTGGGCATTGCGCCGAGGAGCTCCAACCGCTTCGCGGTGGCGGCGGTTGCGCGCGGATCCTCCGTTGCGACCTGGCCGAGCCCCGCGTCGAGCCAGGAGATCGCCTTCACGAAGTGCCCCTGTTTTTCCTCGCATGCCGAGAGGTTGAAGGCGCGGCCGGCGGACGGCGCCTTGTCCCAGCTCTCCTTGAACTTCGCGCACGCGCCCGCGTAGTCGCCGGCCGTCATCAGCGCGCGTCCTTCGTCGAACGACGGATCGCTCGGCTGCGCCGAGGCGGGTGGCACCGCCGCGAAGAGGGCGACGATGGCGGACAAGGTGAAGCAGACCGTGCGGAGCGCCTCCCGAAAGCGAGCGAGCGATCTCATAGGTTCGCGTAAACGCGGATGATGATAGGCCATCCGGACGTCAGTTAGGATCCGAGAGATCGATCCCACGCGACGTCGGCTGGGTCGTCGGCGGGGTATGCGGCGTGGGTGTC
>JABFXY010000196.1 GCA_013361525.1 Polyangiaceae bacterium
CCCCGTTGCACTGCAAGCCGTCGTTGCACGACGCGTTCGCCGGCTGGTTCGAGCACGACAAGCTGAGCTCGTCGCACGCGTCGACGGTGCAGCTCACGCCGTCGTCGCACGGGTTCGAGCCCGCGACACAGACGCCGAGAACACAGGCCTCGATGCCATCACAGAAGAGGCCGTTGTCGCACGCGGCGTTGTTTTGACAGCCGCCGCTCCCCGATCCGCCGTCGCCGCCCGCCCCGCCGTCGCCCCCGTACCCGCCTTCACCGCCGAGGCCGCCGACGCCTCCGCCGCCGCCGGCCCCGCCGAGTCCACCCTGGCCGCTGCCGCCGACCGATCCACTCCCTCCCGTCGACGCGCCGCCCGTGCTTGTGTCCCCCCCAGTTCCGCCGCTGCCACCGACTTGAGCCCCACCCCCTTGCGGTGCCCCGCCGGTAGCCCCCCCTCCACCGCCGGTTGCTAATAAGCCGCCGGCTCCGCCTGTCTCGTTCGTTCCGCCAGCGCTCTCGCTGCCGAAGTTCTGACTCCCGGTGCCTTCGCCACCGGTTGGCGCGCCCCCATTGCCGCCTCCCCCATTGGACTGATCCCCCCCTTGTGCTCTTCCGCCTTCCGGTCCCCCACCGGTATCCGCGTCATCGCTGCAGGACACGGCCGACAGCAGGACGAGGATGGCGAAGGAACAATACAATCCACACGGCGTCTTCATCGTGGGCCTCCTCAAACGAGACAAAGCCGGACAGGTTACTCTTATCGAGTTGATCTCGTTTTGGAACGCGAAAATGAGCGACCAACGAAGATCGGAGTGGAAAGCACCCAACTCTTCCGTGTGCGTACTCGCGAGTGTTCGCGTGTAGTCACCGGCGCCTTCGCGACGCGCTCGTAGCCACCCGCGCACGCGCGATCGCCGCGGATTTGGGGGCGCGATCCGCGAGGACCCGTGCGCGCCAGACGAGTGTGCGGCGGCTACGTCGAAGCGGTCTCTATGTGGCCGCGCGCCTCGAGCGGCGTCCGCCGAAGACGAGCGCACCGAGGACGACCAAGAGCGGCACCGCGCCGACGCCGGCCATCACGTACGCCGGAACGAGCGTCGCGGGCGAGCTACATTTCGGAAACGCGAGCATCGACTTCTTCGTCGGGACGAAGCGGCAGCCGATGAGCTCGTCGACGCGACGCTTCGTTTCGGCGCGCGCGGGCGTCTCCGGCGGCGCCGCGAGCGCGCCGGAGAGGAGCGTGTAGACGGCGAACGCCGTGAAGTCCGCGTCTCGCGTGCTGGGTACGCTCTCGACGATGGACGCGAGCTCGGTCGATTGCGCGTCGGGATCTTCGATCGCGAGCGCAGCGGCGATCCGCCGATCGAAGCCGGGGATCGGCAGACCGGCGGCCGCGTTCGCCGCGCGAAATTGCTCCTGCGTGAGGTAGACGAGCTGCCCGTCGGGGCCGACGTACTCCTCCGTCGGCGAGACGATCGGCGGCTTACGAAGCCGGAAGCCGACGGCCGTGTACCGAATATCCACGCCGGGCGCGGGGCGCTGCAGCTTCGGCTCGTTCACGAAGTACCATGCAGCCGCCCCGATCGCGCACAGCGCGCTCAGCGCGAGCGCGATGCTCATCCAACGACGGCTCCGCGCGGGCGCTCGTTGGCCGGTGCGCTTCTCGTCGTCGCGTGCCTTCGCCTCGTCGCCCATCGGCGCCCTGCTTATTCAACAGGCGGGGCCGCGTGAACGAAAAAGCGCGCTCAACCCACCGCTTCGACCGCCTGCGCCACGTGCTCCCAGGCGCTCGCCGCCTCGGGTTGTCCGGTCGAAAACGACAGCTGCGCGAGGAAGCGGGCGCACGCCTTTTCGCCGCTTCGATCACCGCGTGCGCGCGCGATCGCGAGGGCGCTGAGCGCCTCGAGCAGAGCATCGTCGTACCGCCCGGCCGCCGCGACGCCTATCGCGTACGCGAGCACCGCTCGTCCGCGTTTGTCCTCGCGCTGCTCCGTCTCGGCGGCGCGCCGAAGGACGCGCAGGCCTTCTTCCTTTGCGCCGCGGGTCATCGCGAGCACGCCCGCGAGCCGCTCGACGACGTCGGCGTGATCCTCGGTGAGGTTGAGCTCCGCGACGGCTTGGCCGATGCCGATGCGGTCACCGCCCTTCGTCAGAGCCTCCCGCGCGAGCTCGAGCAGCTCCCGGCCGCCGGGCGGCGCGTCGGAGTCGCGCACCTCGATCGACGGCGCGCGATCCGGCTCGTCGACGGGTGTGAGGCGCTGGTCGATCTCCTCCGGCGGCGTGCCGACGGGTGCCGCGACGTCGAGGAGGAACGTCGCGCGAGCCTTGTTTCCAAGCGTGATCGAGCGCGCCGGCCCCGTGAAACGGAGCGCCTCTTTCGCGAGAGGCGCGTCGACCACGACCTCGCCCGGCTGCGCAAAACGCGCGAGCGCGGTCGCGATGACGATCGGCG
Organism: Polyangiaceae bacterium; assembly: GCA_013361525.1. Taxonomy (GTDB): domain Bacteria; phylum Myxococcota_A; class Polyangia; order Polyangiales; family Polyangiaceae; genus Xiheicaenibacterium. Next base: position 2,437 of record JABFXY010000196.1, read on the forward strand.
CACCCACCGCGAGCCGGACGAACCCCTCGCCCTCGAGGAACGACATGATCTCGCCGAACGCCATGCCGGCGCGCGAGAGCTCTCCGCCCGTTTGAACCACACGCGCCGCGAGCTGCGCCGCCTCCAGGACGTCGCCCTCGCCGAACGCGAACGACATTTCGAACGGGCCGAACGCGCAGAGCGTCGCGCCGTTTGCCTCCGCTTCGCGCGCGAGCTCTTCGCCTCGCTGCGCGGCACCCGGTGCGTGCCCGGAGCTGTTCCAGCGGAAGGTCAAGATGACGGACGTGACCGTGACGGGCGGCGTGGAGCTCGGCATAGAGGGGGCGGCTCGTGTCGTTCTACGCGGTGCGAGCGCCGATCAGGAGCCGATTCGGATCTTCTTCTTGAGCTTCGCGATCTCGTCGTCGATTTCAGGCGACGCAGCCGGCGCCTCGCCCGGCGCCGCCTTGCCCTCGAGGCGCAGGAACTTCGCCTCGATGTCCATCTCGCTCGGCCCCTTGCCGAGGGCGTCGTCGACCTCGCGCGCGGCCGCGACCTGCTCGGTGTGCGCGTCGATCTTCGCCTCCATCCGGCGGAACTCGTCGAACGCAGTGCCGCCCGGCTTGGCGCCCAGGCCTTCGGCGCCGCCGCCAGCCTTCGTCTGCCTGATCTGGGCAGCCAGCGTGCCTTTTCGCGCCTCGTACTCCTGCTGCTTCGCCTCCATCCGCTCGAGCTCGGTCTTCATGTTGAGGGCGGCGGCTCGCTGCTCGGCGCGCAGCGCCTCGGCCCGATCGCGCTCGGCGACGACGCGCTTCTTCTGCATGAGCGCCTCACGCGCGAGCTTCTCGTCGTCGGCTCGGAGCGCGAGCTCGGCCCGGCGGTCCCACTTCTCCACCTCGGAGTCGAGATCCTCGACCTTCTTGCGAAGCACTTTCTCGGCGGCGAGCGCGTCCACCAGCTCTTTTCGAGCGGCGCGGATCTGGTCCTTCATCTCGTCGACCAACAAGTCGACGGATTTTTGCGGATCTTCCGCCTTGTCGAGCAGGGCGTTGACGTTGCTCGAAATGACCCGGCCCATGCGGTCGAAGATGCCCATGGCCCCTAGGGTGCAACGCGAAGTGCGCCCTGTAAAGGCGCGGGGTTACCCCGTCGCGCGGGAACCGAGAGCGCGCTGCACCAGGAGCCGGTCGCTGAGCGGGACCTCTTCGGCGTCGACGAACACCAGCTCTACGACCAGCCCGTCGAGCCGCATCTCGCGTCCCGAACGCTCGCTTCCACGAAGGACGAGGCGGCGTGGCTCCGAGCGCTCGAGTCGAAGAGCCATGTTCCGCTCGAACGTCGTCTCACTGCCCTGGGCCCGGTCGCGCAGCACGAACCGGAGTCGGGCGTCGATCGAATCGAAATAGATCCATTGAATCGATGCGTCCGGCACGAAGGGTAGAACCGACTCCGCGCTCGTCGTGACGGGTGGAGTGAACTCGCAGCGAACTCGACCGTCACACGCCGTACCGCCGCTCGGCAATTGAAGCCCCAATTCGAGCGCCGCCGCACGCGGCGTTCCGATCCGGCGCGCGCGCACCCAACGATGCAGACTGAAGTCGTCCCAATACCGTCGAACGACGGTTCCATGCACCAAGAACGCAACGCCCCGATCCCAGGCGCTGCGCAGGCCCTCGAGGTGTAAAGCCTCTTCGATCGTGGCTCCGCGTAACACCCAATAGTCGAGTGAGCGCAATCGAGCACGCGACGAGGCAGCCATCTCGAAAAGGGTAGCGTCGCTCTTCGTGATCGCACCTGTGGCGAGTTTGATGGCTGCCAACAGCCCTGACCACCCGTGGCACAAACACCCAATCGAAGACATGGCTACGTAGCAACTCGACACGTCCGTTTTTCGGCACGACGCGCAGGCGCTTTTGCCATTCGTCGCTACGGTTATCGAACGCACTGCGAACGGAGCGCTGACGCCCTATGCCCACCATCAGGATCCGATTGGACAGCGTGACGCCAGAAAGCTCGACGCGACCGAGCCTCGTCTTATGGGGCAGTCCACTCGACAAGGGATATCGCTCTCTGGTTCGTGAGCTTCGTGTGCTTGCCGGCGGCAAGATCGCGATCGTTCACCGGCACCACGCGTTCGAGCACGTGGGAGCAGACGAGGCCTTCGAGTGCGCCGAAGCGGTCGAGGTCGCAACGCTCTTTCGCGCTCGACATGCGGCGCTGACCTGGTTCTTTTCGCACGGAATCTTGGGCCTTCTTCCGCCGCACCTGATGGCCGAACAATGGTCGCTGGACGCACGCGAGTTCGAACGCGCTTACTTCGAGGGCCTCGGCCGTGAAGCGGTCGAGCGCGATCTCAGGGCCGCGAGACGGCTCGGCCTGATCGACGACACGTCGGCCACGATTCGTGGCGTACCGTTTACCGGCAAGCTCACCGCGGAGGCGCTGATCGCCGCGTGCAAGAAGGCCGGCGAGGAAGCGACTGCGGCCACGGGATCACGATAGACCGGAGTGGCATACCGACGCTCTGTCATGTGGCGACAAGATCGTCACGCCGCGAAGCCTGGTCACATATCGGGGCCGACGCCGTTGCTCATTAGGCCGCGTCGCGTTGGAACATGGAATGCTCGAGCCGTCCCCATGGGCCGAGAAAGCAAGGCGGGGGGCGGGCAAGTCTTACTCGTGGATGACGAGGGGGTGGCGCTTCAGGTTCTCGGACATGGTCTCGAGCGTGAGGGGTTCAATGTTACTTGCGTTGATGATCCCGCCACGGCGCTGCGCAAGATTCGCGCGCGCCCTGGACGATATCGCGTCATGGTGACTGACCTCAATATGCCGAAGATGTCGGGCATCCAGCTCGCGCGATCCGTGCGAGCGTCGAGCCCACGGACGCGGATCATTCTTCATTCGTCGGACCCGAAACAGCATCCTCCATACGTCGATCTCGTCGTGGCGAAATCTGATTGCATCTCCGAGCTGGTCGACGGCCTCTCGAAGCTGCTTGTAGATTGAACCAAGGGTCGACACGGTATCCCCGAGCGTGGCGGCGCGCTGTATCCCCACCAAAGGCCGAAGTAGACGCTGACACGGGCAATCGGAGCGCCGCTTCGAGCCAGATCCATTTCGGTGACCCCACAACGTTCCCGCAGGGCGGTAGGCCAGACTCGTGAGCCGCGGCCGTGGTCGGGGCCACAACTGCCACGTTGAGCGCGCGTCTCGCACAAAGCTCGGGTGTGAGCCCCGCGCGCCGCTCGACGGGGCGCGTCCACCCAGGCATTCTCCGATCATGAACGCAGCCAAAACTTGTCTCTTATGTGTCTTGGCCATCCTTTCCACGACCGCCTGTGGTGACGACGAAACAGTCGATGACGGCGCGCGCCCGGTCACGGATCTCAATGGGGTTCCTTACGCCGCCACTTGCGAGGGCGACGAAGACTGCGGCGGAGAACCAGATTCATGCTGCACTGGTGGCAAATGCTCGGATGAAGGCTGGTGCAGCCCGCGCTGCGAGTCAGACCAGGACTGCCCGGAAGGATTCTTCTGTATCGACCACGACGGGACGCGTTGCTTCAGCGAATGCCAAGATGACCGTGACTGTCCGACGGACTTCATCTGCGAGGAGAAGAGCGACCATCTCACGTGTCGCTTCAAGGACTAGCGCGCGGCGTTCGTCAACGAAGCCCGCCTCGTTGTAGGCGCAGGGCCGAGGTTGCTGCCGTTAACGCGTTCTTGGTGCGGCGACGCGGCGGGCTATATCAATGGCGGCAGGTAACCTTTCGACGCCTCAGCCGGAGTCGTCGGTCAATACCATCGTGATAGCGTCGCGAGCATTCCTACGCTCTTCGAATACCTTGCTTACGACGCTATCGACATCGCGCAGTCGCGCGATCCGTGCGGGCGTCGAGCCCGCGGATGCGAATTATTCTTCATTCCTCGGACACGAAGCGGCAACCTCCATATGTCGATCTCGTCGTCGCCAAACATGGTTGTATCTCCGAGCTGGTCGACGGCCTCTCCAAGCTCCTCGTAGACTGAAATCAAGGGCCGCCGAGGACACATGTCATTCCCGCGGCTCTCGACCATCGAGACACTCGTCGTTCGTCGGGCTGCGCTCGCTGATAGCCTCTGGGATGCGGCCCGATTGGACGCCGGCAGCTTCGACGTGCAACCGCGAAATGTGTCGCTCGGGGACCTCGTACGACTGTGGGTCGAGGGAATGCTACCTGCGGCGCACGCGAGAGGCGTGACGAGGACGGCGCACATCCATGAATCACCCGTGGTGTTCGCCGACGATCTGCGCCTCGCGCAAGCCGTAACGCGCCTCGTCTCGAACGCGATCGACTTCACCCCCTGCGGGGGCGAAATCGACGTCGACGTCGGCGTGCTCGATCGTCGTGCCCTCCTATGCGTTTGCGATACCGGGCACGGCATGACCAAGGCGCAACTCGACCGGTGTTTCGAGAGCCCGTCGCAGCGCGCGGACCGTTCGCCCTTGCGAGACACATTGGCGATCGGCCTGTTCGTCGTACGCGGCATCGTCGAGCTGCACCAAGATTCCATCCGCGCTTTCAGCGCTGGGCAAGGATGCGGCTCGACCATCACGATCACGCTGCCGGCCATACCGCCGGGTCCGATCTCGACGAGCTCCCGGGACAATCATGAATAGCCCGACCTAGCTGTCGCTAGCCAAAACGCCGTAGTGTGGCGACCAGATCGTCACGCCGCGGGGGTCTGTCACAGGTCCGCGTCGACACCTCTGGGCAATGGGGCACTGTCACTCTGGAACACGATGTGCTCCGAGACGTCCCATATGGGGCGGGAAAGCAATGGCGCGGGCGTGGCTTATCCGGCCGCGGCGCGGAACCAGCGGGCGGAGGAACTCATCACGGGGATCTCGGCGACGCGCCGGCGGGGCGATGCGACGAGCCGTGAGCACCCTCAAAGGCGCGACAATGCGCAAGTCTTACTCGTCGATGATGAGGACCTGGCGCTTCGGGTTCTTGGGCACCGTCTCGAGCGCGAGGGTTTCAATGTGACTCCGGTCGACGATCCGATCATGGCGCTGCGCAAAATCCACGCGCGGCCTGGACGATATCGTGTCGTCGTGACCGACCTCACGATGCCCAAAATGTCGGGCATCGAGCTCGCACGCTCGGTGCGAGCCGTCAGCCCTGCGACGCTGGTCATTCTTCATTCTTCGGACACGACGTCGCATCCTCCGTACGTCGACCTCGTGGTGCCGAAGTTTCGCGGTATCTCCCAGCTGATCGACGGCCTCGCGAAGCTGCTGGAGCGGGACTGAAAACTAGCGAGTCGCTGCCGCCGAACAGTTCAGGGACGGACGCCCTGGAGACGCGTTGAAGAAGGAAGCGTGATCCGGTACGCACGTCGTCGGATGGCGGCTCCAAAACCGTGGAAGAAAGCCCGGGCGCGCAGCGCCGACGCGAGCCCGGACGAAGAGTCTGTTGCGCAGGGGCCGATCGCCAGCATGGTCAGCGGCTTCCTTGCCTACGGGATGTCGCGCGGCCTGCCGCTGGAGGAGATCCTCGCGACGGTCGGCCTCGAGCCCGGTGATCTCGTCGATCCGGATCGGCACCTGCCGGCGAGCGTGATGTTCACGCTGTGGCGCGTGTACATGCAGAGGCTGGAAGACCCGGCCCTCCCGTTGCATCTGGCTACGAGCTTTCCGCGAGGTCGGTTCGGCATCGTCGGCCAGCTCATGAAGTGCTCGACCACGGTACGCCACGCCCTCGAGCAGAACGTGCGCCACGGTCGACTCATCGCACCGCATCTCAGCATGGCGCTCGAGTGCTCGCGTCCCACGCCGAGGGTCGTCTTGAGGCACCATGCCGCCGTCGAGAAGCTCGGTGGCGGCGGCGCGACGGAGTTCATGGTCGCGCTGCTGTTTCGTGAAGTGTCGGATCTGCTGGGCGCGCCTCTGGCCGTGCGCGAGGTGACCTTCAAGCACGCGGCCCGCAGCCCTGCGGAGCCGTATGAGCGCTTCTTCGGGGCGCCCGTGCGGTTCGGTTGCGATGAAAACGGCTTGGAGTTGCCGGGCGCGGAGCTCGATCGCCCATTGCTCACGCCGACGCCGGAGGTGGTTCGTTACCTGGAGGCCCACGCGGCGCGGCTCGTCGAGGCGTTGCCGCCGGTCGAGGCTCCGATCGTGCAACGGGTGCGCGAAATTCTCGCCCGGGCGCTGACGCAGGGACCCGTCGATCAGGGCCGCGTCGCGCGCCTCCTCGGGATGGGGCCTCGCACGCTTCAGCGACGCCTGACCGAGGCCGGAACGACGTTCAACGATCTGCTGGACGACATGCGCCGTGGCAGCGCGCTACGTCTCTTGCGCTCGCAGGATACGACGATCACCGACGCCGCCTTCATGCTCGGTTATTCCGACGTCCCCTCGTTCTACCGCGCGTTCAAGCGCTGGACCGGGCAGACACCGCAGGCCTGGCGCAGCCCCGCGGCTTGATCCCGTTCGCGCTGCGCGCCAGGGCCAATCGCCGTTGTCGTCCGCTGCCAAATCAATGTCGCCTCCGGCCACGGTAGTAGGCCCTTCGAGCCTCTAGCTTCGTCTGGTCGCGGCGCCTCGAAGCCGCGCTCGGAGGAGTGAAGGCCATGAAACGAATTGCGACCGTGACGTTGTTCGCCGCCGCTGCGAGCGTCGTCGCTTGTGAAGAAGATATGGAGACCGAGTCGGAGACGCCGGTCGCCGAGAGCGTACAGGCGATACAGACGGTGACCCCGTTCTCCGTCGTCATCGCGTCCGACCCGCAGTTTTGGTGGAGCAGGGAGAACATCACCCACGACATCGACAACGTGTGCGGCGCGGGTACATACGAATCGACGGGATTCACCGATCAGATCCAGAAGGACCTGGGCTACCTGACCAACCGCCACCAGGTGATCGCGATGAATACGTTGGCGGCGGGGACCGCGCTTCCGAGCGGCTACCTCGCGCCGACCGCCGTCATCGTCAACGGCGATCTGACCGAATATGGCCGGCTCGACCAGTGGACCGCCTACCTCGAGGAGTATCCGGGCAAGCTCTCGATGCCGGTCTTTCCGGGATTGGGAAATCATGAGACGAGCAACCTGCACGACGCCTGTTCCGCGTCCGCCGAGTACTACGCGACCAACATCACCGCGTGCGGCGCCGGAGTGGTGGACGCTTGCACACGGGCCGACCAGGCGGTGCAAGAGGCGGGCAACTGGTGCGGAAACAACTCGCGACGCTGGATGCGAACGTGGATTGACGATCATCGCACCGAGCTCGAGTCTTTCGACCCGGGTAGCGTGGCCTATTCGTGGGTCAAAAACGGGATCCGCTTCATCGAGCTACAGAACTATCCCGCATACGCCGAGCCTGACTTCGATCTGACGTCCTCGATACCTTTCTTGAAGAACGAGCTTGCGGACGCCGTCGCCAAGGGACAGCGGGTCGTTCTCAACTTGCACGACTTCGACGGACTGGAATGGCACGGCGGCGTGCTCAGCTACAGCGCCGGTGATCAGCAGCTCGTGGACGCAATCACCGGCTTCGAATACAACGTCATCGGCATCTTCTCCGGACACAAGCACAACTTGGCCGGCAAGCAAGATGACGTGGTCATCGACGGCGTCTCCATCCCTTGGTTTCGCTCCGGCTCTGCCACGTACAACTACTTCTTGTTGGCGCAGTTCGACGCCACCGGCATGAAGGTGACCGTCATCGACAGCGATGCTGGCTACCCCGTAGCGGTGAATGCGTCTGAGTACGTCGCCAACTCGTATGTTCCTGGTTGCTCCGCGATCGGTGCCAACGTCGAGGAACCCTATGCCGGCAGCTACCCCGTCAATACGTGTCCGGACGGTTTGCAGGCGTCGCTCACCAGTGGCCTGTGCATGGAGGTTGCGGCCCACCGGATCACCGACGGCGCGACGGCCGGCGGCGCGCAGGCGGAGGATCGTTTTGGACATGCGACCATCACCGGTGATTTCAACGGCGACGGCAGGGCCGATCTGGCTGTGGGCTCCCCATACGAGCATATCGACGGGCATGCCGATGCCGGCGCAGTGAATGTCATCTACGGCTCGCGCTACGGATTGACGAGCGCCGGCAACCAGATGTGGGACCAGGACTCTCCAGGCGTGCCCGGCGGCGCGTCCGCCGACGACCGTTTCGGGTCCGTGCTCGCCGTCGGCGACTTCAATGGCGACGGCAAAGACGATCTTGCGATTGGTGCGCCCGGCGAGGATGTGTCCGGGTACACCGACGCCGGTGCGGTTTACGTCCTGTATGGATCGCCGTCAGGGCTCACCTCCTCGGGCAGCCAAGGCTGGGACCAGAACGCACCGAACGTGGCGGGTGGTGCGGAGAAGGGTGACGGTTTCGGCGCCGCGCTGGCCGCCGGAGACTTCAACGGTGACGGCAAAGACGATCTCGCGATCGGTGTCCCGGACGAGGACCTCGCTGGAGGCAATGACGGCGGCATGGTCCACGTGCTCCGCGGCACCTCTATCGGCCTGTCCGCGGTCGGTGATCCCGGGTTCGACCAGGACAGCGCCAACGTGTCGGGCAGCGTCGAGTCGGGGGACCGCTTCGGCGCGGCATTGGCCGCCGGCGACTTCAATGGTGACGGCAAGGACGATCTTGCGATCGGCGCTCCGAACGAGGACCTGTCCGGCGGCAACGACGGCGGCATGGTGCACGTCTTGCGCGGCACCACTTCGGGCCTATCCGCCGTCGGCGATCCAGGCTTCAGCCAGGACAGCACGAACATCGAGGGCAGCGTCGAAGCAGGGGATCGTTTCGGCTGGTCGCTCGCGGCGGGTGACTTCAATGGTGACGGCAAAGACGACCTGGCCATCGGCGCGCCGTATGAGGACGCGGGCGGTCAGAACGACGCCGGTATGGTGCACATCCTCAGCGGTAGCCTCTTCGGTCTCGTGGCCTCGAGCGATCTCGGGCTCACCCAGGACAGCCCAAGCGTGCCCGGAAGCATCCAGCAGGGGGACAAGCTCGGCTGGTCGCTGGCAACCGGGGACTTCAATGGTGACGGCAAGGACGAGCTTGCCATCGGCGTGCCCTATGAGGACCTCGGAGCCGGCCAAGATGCCGGCAGCATGCTCGTTCTGCGTGGGAGCGCGTCGGGGTTGACGACGCAGAACAGCGTCACCTTCGATCAGGGATCCTCCGGTGTGGAGGGAAGCGAGGAGGGAGACGATCGCTTCTCCTATTCGCTGACCGCGGGCGACTTCAATGGAGACGGGATCGACGACATGGCCATTGGCGCACCGGGCGAGGACCTGGAGCAGGGTGGGGGTGACGATGACGGTATCGTCAATGTGCTGTACGGCTCGCCCTCTTATCTGAGCGCCAGCCGGGATCAGATCTGGCACCAAGAGTGGTGAGGTGTTCGCAGCACCGTCACGACCCCCCAGCGGCGCGGGAGCAGGTGCACGAGGGCGGCCTGATGATGGCCGACCTGTTCAGCGACGGCGTCGTCGACCAGTTCAAGTCGTCGTTCAAGAATGCGAATTGCATTTGAGCGTCGGGATTGTTGGCATATCGGGGCACCGTCCTCGACGCCCGAAAGGGGGTTGTTCGTCGATGGCGGGCTTGATCGCTGCAGTGTGAGATTGCTGCCGTGTGATGAGTGTCTCTAATCATCATCTAGTCGTTCGCGTGCGACGGGCGGCGGGCACCCTTTCGACGCCTCGGCTGGGGTCGTCGGTCAATACAATCGTGATAGCGTCGTGAGCATGCCTACGCTCTTCGAATACCTTGCTTACGACGCTATCGACATCGCGCAGCAACAAGCGCTGCAAAGCTCGAGCGAACGCCAGGACAGCCTCGAGGCCCGCGTAGACGCCCTCCAGACGGACAACGCCCGTCTCCGGGCCGCGCTCGAACGGACCTACAAGATCCTCAATGTCCTCGGGAATCACCTGGTGAACCGAGGGCTCGTCGACGCCGGCAAGATCTCCGAGGAGCTGGAGGCGGCTTTGAACACGCCCGATGCGATCTCTTCGCGACACGTGCACGAGGGAAGGCCTACCTCTGCGTTTCGCACCCATGGGGAGGCTCGACCGGTGCCTCAGGTCGTCGATTGCGCCGGCTGCAACTCCTCCGTACCCACCGATTCGACCCACATAACCGTGCAAGGCAATTTGTGCGAAACATGCTTCACCAAGGCCGAAATTGACCGACTGTCGAAGATCGAATCTGAAGGCTGAAGGGTCGATCCGGTGACGGTTGCGTGTCGAGCCCGTCGAACGTCGTACAGATGTGGACGTGACCTTCGACGCAACGCCTACCCGTGCTCGCGGACCCAATAGCTCCAATAAGTCTACTTTTGGTCGACGACGAGCCGGCCGTCTTGTGCGCTCTCGAGCTTGGTCTCGAAGCGCTCGCCTTCCGGGTGACGACGTCTCGGCACCCGGTGGAGGCGCTCGCGCTCTTCGCGCAGAATCCTTATCGCTTCGCTGTCTCAACCGCGACACAGCTACCCGCGTCGCAGCGCGCGCGCACCGGCGGGCACCCTTGCACCGGGCTCGCATTTTCCGGTTCTTGCGAGCTCCGCCAAGCTGTCGTCGTCGTCGTCGCCAGCTGCAATTGGGCCCGCGAGGACCGGTGAGCACGCGCAATTTCCGCCACTTGTGGAGGGAAGAGGCTTAAGCCGGCTCGGATCCGTGCCGCCGGTCCTTCGGTGAGCGTCACATTGCGAGCGGACAAGGGAAGAGCGTCGTCGTCGCACCTGGCGGGGGCGATGGGGGCAGAGGTCCGCCGAAGCACATCCGGAACGTGGGCCCGCACCGCAACGGCCGGCGAACCGCGAAGGGAGCTCGTACCGGCCGGCGCGACATTCAAGTTCGGACAGAGCCCGTTCCACGGGAAGGGCGCCCTCTACTTGGCGACGCGCGAGTTCTTCGATCACAACATCCAGGGTGGTTTCGACGCGCTCGTCAGCGAGATCGAGGAGCCCGAGCTCAAAGCTTTCATCGCGCAGCGCTTCCTGCCCTCGGGTTGGTACGACTTGCTGCCGGCCCGATCGCTGATGGGGTACGCCGCCCGCGCGCTGCGCATGCCGGTGGACGACTACCTGCTCTACCGAGTGCGATACCAAGCGCGGCGTGATCTGAGCGGCATCCACGCCTGGGTGCTGCGGATGGCTCCGCCGTCGCTGGTCGCACCGCGGCTGCCGACCGTGCTTGCGCGCACGTTCGACTTTGCAACGGCAGAGAGCCACGCTGAGGCCCGGGATAGTCTCGTGCTGAGCATCCACGGCGTGCCGGTGCTGCTCGCGGATTGGTTCAGGGTTGTACTTCAGGTCTACGCGGAGACGGCAATGAAGCTTGCCGGCGCGCAAACGGTGACGCTCGAGCCGCTTCCCAGCACGCGCGAGGGAGAGCGGGGTGGTTTGCCGCTCCTTAGGCTTCAGGCATGTCTTCGGTGGGCGTAAGCGACGACAAGTGGCATCGCCTCTTTTTCGACCCCCGGCCACGCTAGACGACGTCTAGCGGTTAGAACGCGCTTGTTCCACCCCGGGGACCATTCATTGACGGGCTCCGACGCGCATATCGGCATGCTCGCAGGTGGCCCCGACCAGCGATCGATTTTCGTCGCGTATCCTGCACTCGAGGGCATTCGCTTGGCGAGGGCGGATTGCGTCACGGACTAATGGAACCGAATCGGGCCGAAGAACGCGGCTGGAGCACGGGCTGACAGGGGCGCGACCAGAGGGGCACGCGCTCATGGTCTTATGAGCTTTGCGTGGGCCATGCGCCCGGCAGCGTGCACAACCGGGTATGACGATCGCCTCGGTGCCACGTACGGTCGTTCCAGGCTGATTCCACGTGGGCGAGCCACGACACGTCTCGTGGCAGCGCGTAGCATTTCACCTCACGGCAGCAGCAGAGTGAGCGCAACCTTGACCCCGGAGTCGAGGGGCTCAGGATTTGGATGTGAGGTGGCTCGCTCGAGTGTGGTTGATGTTCGCGTTGATCGCGATCTCGTGGCCGGCCGCGGCGTCAGCGCAAGTCGTCGTGCTGGAGCTCGACGGGAGCGTTCAGCCGGCATCGCTGCGCTACGTCGAGCGTGGGATCCGCGAGGCGCAGGAGCGCGGTGCGCAGCTGGTCATCCTCGAGCTCGACACGCCCGGCGGGTCGCTCGTCGCGCTCCGCTCCATGACGACGGCTATCACCCAATCCCGCGTGCCGGTTGCCGTCTACGTGACGCCGGCTGGGGCGCGGGCTGCCTCCGCAGGATTCTTCTTGCTGATCTCGGCGGACGTCGCGGCGATGGCTCCTGGGACCAATACCGGCGCCGCCCACCCCGTCGCGCTCGGCGGGCCAGGGCCAAAAGACTCGGAGCAGGACGTCGGGACGGCGAAGGCTACCGAGGACGCCGCCGCGCTGATTCGTGCGCTCGCCGAGAAGCGCGGCCGCTCGGTCGAATGGGCCGAGAAGGCCGTTCGAGAGTCCAGCTCCTACTCCGCTGAGGAGGCGGTCGAGCACGAGCTCGTCGAGATCGTCGCGCCGGATCGGGCAGCGTTGATCACCGAGCTCGACGGTCGCCGCGTCACCCGCTTCGACGGTAGCACGCAGACCCTGCAGCTTCGCGGGGCGGACATCTACGTCGTGGAGCAAACGTTCGCCGAGCGCGTCCTGACGGTGATTGCCGATCCGCAAGTCGCTTATCTCCTTCTCCTTCTCGGGCTACTCGGCCTGATGGTCGAGCTGATGAGTCCCGGGGCGGTGGTGCCCGGCGTCGTTGGCGGACTGTTCGTCCTGCTGGCTCTCTATGCCCTTTCGGTCTTGCCCGTGAATTGGGCCGGCGTCCTGCTCATGGCCCTGGGCGCCGGGCTGTTGGTCGCCGAGGCCTACGTGACGAGCTACGGCGCATTGTCGATCGGCGGTGTCGCGAGCTTCATCCTGGGGTCGCTCATCCTCATCGAGACACCGATACCGAGCGCGCGTATCGGTCTGGGCCTGGTTCTACCGGCCGCCATCGTCCTCACCGCCGCGAGTGTTCTGCTCTTGAGCCGCGTTCTCCGGCTACGGAAAGCGCGGTTGCAGAGCGGCCTCGAAGCGATGGTGGGTGAAATCGGCGAGGTCGCGAGGAGCATCGAAGAACGCCGGGGGGAGGGCAAAGTCTTCGTTCATGGAGAGTACTGGACCGCAACGTCCGCCGAGCCGCTTGCTCGCGGAGAGAAGGTTCGAGTCGAGCGGGTCGAGGGCAATCGGTTGCACGTTGCCTCCGTGCGACTTGCGCCGGCATGAGGAGACATCATGAGCGGATTGTCGATCTGGGGTCCTGAAGTGTGGGGCGTCCTCCTCGGCGCTCTCATCGCTTTTGCCATCCTCGCGAAGTGGATATGTATCTTGCGTGAGTACGAGCGCGGGGTCGTCTTTCGGCTTGGTAGGGTGCTCGAGCACCCGAAAGGTCCGGGGCTCGTGCTCATCCTGTGGCCGATCGATCGGATGGTCCGCGTCAGCTTGCGCACCGTCGCCGAGGAGATCCCCGCCCAGGACGTGATCTCCCGGGACAATGTCTCCATCAAGGTCAGCGCCGTTGTCTACTTCAGGGTCATCCGACCGATCGCCGCAATCGTGGAGGTCGAGCGTTACCTCTATGCGACATCCCAACTCGCTCAAACGACGCTCCGATCCGTGCTGGGCATGGTGGAGCTCGACGAGCTTCTGTCCCAAAGAGAGAAGATTAATCTCCGGCTCCAGGAAATCTTGGATCGCCAGGCCGACCCGTGGGGAATCAAGGTCTCGCTCGTCGAGGTGAAACAGGTCGATCTGCCCCAGGAAATGCAGCGAGCCATCGCGCGACAAGCTGTGGCCGAGCGCGAGAAGCGCGCCAAGATCATCCACGCGGAGGGAGAATTCATGGCGGCGCATCAGCTTGTCGGGGCCGCGGAGCTGATGGCCAAGAAGCCAACGAGTCTTCAGCTCCGGTATCTCCAGACGCTCACCGAGCTCGCGAGCGAAAAGATGAGTCTCGTGGTGTTCCCGGTGCCGGTCGATATCCTCGAATACTTCATGAGCCACGGCGGGCGCCGACCCACGGTGGCACCCGACAGGGAGGAGGAGCTACACGACGCCGGGCCGACCAGTCACTGACTTCCTGAACCACCATGTGGCCGAGCACTCGGACGGCATGAATGCGTGTGAGAGAGAAACTCCCAGTCGTGCACTTCGGAGTTGGTCTTGGCGCCGAGCGTTCACTGTCGAAGGCGGACACGGCGGCGCGAGAACGGGGTCCCGTGGCCGCCGCGATTACGCGCCTTGCCTCGGCCCCAGTTGCTCCAAGAGCCAATTGTTGCTTAGTGCGCAGCGCCCAATAGCGAGAGCGACGAGGTTGCGGACGTTCGCCGCGATCCGGCATCGCGCGCATCCGCGCGATGGGGAACAATGCCCCAGCCGGCCTCCGGGCGTCTTTCGACAACCTGGCTATCATGTAGAGTCGCGTGGGCAGGCGCCGAGGGGGCAACCGAATGCCAAGGTTCGAGGGGCCGAGGTACCGTCGAGTCTCGTTTATTCGCGTTACCGCAGCTGCGGCCGTGTTCGTGCACGCAGGAGGTCTCGCCGTCCTTCCCTCGGCGAGCGCTGCCGTTCACGTCTGGTCCGATTCGTTCTGGACGGCGAGTGCGCTCGCAGCGGCGATCGCGCTATTTCGCCTTGCACGAGCCGTCTCGTCGCGTCGTGAGCGCGCAGCGTGGTTCCTGCTCGGGCTCGGGGCGTCGTCCTGGTTCGTGACGATGTTGTGGTGGACCCACCGCGAGCTCGTCGATGGCGTGCGTGCGCCGGTCCTCGAGCTACCGTCGATAGGCTTCGCGGTCATG
>JABFXY010000222.1 GCA_013361525.1 Polyangiaceae bacterium
GCGGCCGACGGCGGCGGCGGCGCAGGGACCGGGGGCATCGCCGACGGGGGCGCCGGAGGCGCAGGGCCCGCGACGCCCTGCGAAGCCATCTGCGGCTTCTTCAGCGGGGTCGAAGAGACGCAGATGTGCGGCTTCGACGGTGCCGCCTGTCTCACCAATTGCGAGATGGGCTTCGACCAAACCCCCGTCGACTGTCACGACGAGGCGATTGCATACAACGATTGCCTCATGGAACAGCCGCCCGAAGCGTTCAATTGCACCGATATGGTGTTCACGCTGACGGGGGACGCCTGCGACGAGCCGTTCAATGCGCTCAATGCTTGCGTGAACGGCGGCTGAGCGAGGCTGACCGTTGACGATCTCCGATTCGTTTCAGCTCGCCGGTACCACCATCGAGGACCGGTTTCGGGTCGACTCGGTGGTGGGCGAGGGCGGCTTCGGGATCGTCTATCGCGGTGTTCACCTGCGCCTCGAGCACCCGGTCGCCGTCAAATGTCTGAAGACGCCGTCCCATTTCACGCCCGAGGCACGCCGGCTCTTTCTCGATCGGTTTCGTGACGAAGGGCGCATCCTCCTCAAGCTGAGCGACGCGCCCGGCGTTCCGCGGGTCTTCGATTACGGCGTCATCCAGCGGCCGGACGGCCCCATTCCGTATCTCGTCATGGAATGGCTCGACGGCTACACCCTGGAGAGCATGCTCGTCACGCGACGCGCGGCGGGCCTCGAGGGCTTGAGCGGGGAAGACGCGCTCCAGCTGTTCTTACCCGCCGTCGAAGCATTGGCCGTCGCCCACGACGCGCAGATCGCACACCGAGACATCAAGCCCGCGAACCTCTTCATCGTGCACGGTGCGCGCGGACCGACCATGAAGGTGCTCGATTTCGGCATTGCGAAGGCGATCGAAGACGGCGAGACGCTCACGCGTGCGGCCGTGCACACCGCGACGAGCTTCCGCGCGTACACGCCGAACTACGCCGCCCCGGAGCAGTTCGCGCCGAAGCGCTATGGGCGCACGGCTCCGTGGACCGACGTTCACGCGCTCGGGCTCGTCCTGATCGAGCTGCTCACCGACGAGCCCGCGTACGCGAGCGACGATTTCGTCGAATGCCTCGAGATTGCGACCAGCGAACGCCGCCCGTCGGCGAAGGCGCGTGGCGCAGCAATCTCCGACGCCTTGGAGGCGGTGATTCAGCGCGCCGTCGCCCGTGCTCCCGAATACCGATTCCCGAACGCGCGCGCATTCGCCGACGCGCTTCGCCTCGTGCCGGAGGCGCGGGCCGCGACGCACGGCGAATCATCGATCGATGCCCACCCTGAAACGGAGCGCGCGCCGGGGCTCGCGGACGCCATCGTCAGAGCGTCCGCGCCCGACGCATTGCCGTACGCAGCGACGACCGACGTCGGACAGGCGCCTGCGGTTTATGCGACCGAGCCGTCTTTGCCATTGAACGGTCCGCTCACGCAGGTGGCAAACCCCGTGACGATGGGCGGCGTGTCGCGCACCAGCAGCCACGGCTCGCTCGTGCCGCCGGTGCCCGGGCAAAAGGGGAGACCGAAATCGAGCAAGCGGCCCGTCCTGCCTTGGGCGCTCGCAGCGCTCTTCGTCGCGGGTGGCGTCGGCACAGGCGCGTATTTCCTCGCCAGCCACGGGCCCACGAAAAAGAAGAAGCAGGCTCCGATTGCGCCGGAAACGGCGCCGTCGAAGAAGACGATCTTCGCGCACGATGTCGCGTTCCAACGCGAGCCGTGGCCTGTCGTCGTGACGACGGAAGAGGCCGTCGCCGGCAAGAACCACGTTCGCTTGTACGAGGAAGACGGCAAAATCGTGCGCCTCGAGCGCATCAATCAAGCCGGGGCGGTGACGTCCACGACGTCGTTCGAGAAAACGCCCGACGGCGCGCGCGTGCGAAAGACCTACAGCGGGCGCTCCATCTTGCTCGACACGGCGACCCTTTCACCGGACGGCGTGGAGACGCGCATCGATCGCAGCGGGTCGACCTTCAATGCCAGTATGGGATGTCCGCGCATCACCTATCGATTCTCGGACAACGGTGACGTACGCGCCGAAACGTGCAAGGACGGCGCGGGCAATGTCATAGCGGACGTGAATGGTTGTCCGATGATGGTGGCGGACGTCGACGAGCGGCACGTCGCTGTCGCGCAGCGCTGCATGGACGCGGCAGAGCGTCCGGTCCTCGACGCGGTTGGTGTGCATCAACGCAAAGCGAAACTCGACGAGCTCGCGAGGCTCGTCGAGTTGTCTAACTTCGGCATAACAGGAGAGCCGGTCGCGGATGCCAATGGCTGCGCCGCGATTCGTTTTTCGCACGACGGTGCAGGCAACGTCGTGAAGCGTCTCTGCATTGGCCTCGCGGGGCTGCCGATCCGCGCTGTCGGTTCCGCCGCCGCGGGAACCGCGTTCACGAACGACGCGAATGGCTGTGTCGTCCGCGAAACGCTCATCGGACCGGACGGCGAGCCCGTCGCCGATGCCGGCTTTTCAGCGCGCGTTTATGCGCGAGACCAATTCTGCTCCGAGCTCGAATGGTCGACCGTGGGCCTAGCCGGTGCGCTCGTCGCACGGCCGGCGAGCCCGGCGCGTGTCGCATACACCCTCGACGCCCAGGGAGACGAGATCGAGCGCCGCTGCTTCGGCGCCCGCAACGAACCATTCAATTGCTACGGCATTCCGTTCGCCGGTCCGGAAGGGTCCGTCCTTCGCACGACGCGCGACGAACGCGGGCGCGCAACCGTCGAGAAGGGGTTCGACCATGCGGGCGCGCCGACGAAGCGGATGCCGAACTACCCGCACGAGCAGCGCACCACCTACGACGACCGAGGGCTCGTGACCGAAGTTCGATTCTTCGGTCCGGATGGACAACCGGCGCTCGCGCTCGATGTTGCTGCAAAACGAACCTATCGATACGACGAGCTCGGGGAGCAGATCTCCAATGCCCAGTTCGGCGCCGACGGGGCCCCGGTCGTCGACGTCACGGGCACCCACGAGATCCGTCGTGTTTTCGACGAAAAGCATCGGCTCGCGAGCGTCGAGCTCTACGACACCGCAGGGCGCCTCGCGACGAAAACCAACATCCAATTCGGTGCCATCGTCTGGCCGATCAACGCCGCGCGCCTGGTCGTCGTGCGCGACGGTACGCGCGTCGAAAACCGGTTCTACGACGCCGCGGGCCGGCAGGTCGGGGTCGTCGACTGCAACGTCCCCGGCCAGGCCTGCGACAAATGAACGGCGTAAATCGGCGTTACGACGGTTGAACCAACAGCCGCTCGAGCTCGTCGGTCGGCTCGATCAGCGTATCGATCGCATCGGCCCAGAAGCGCGGCGTCTCCAGATCACAGCCGATCGTCGATTTGGCGACCTCGTGTGCCATGGCGCGACCGCTCGCCGCGAGGAATGCCTCATAGCGCGCGATGAACGACGGCCCCTCCGCGCGAAAGAGCGCATACATGCCGCGGGAGAGCAGATACCCGAACGTGTAGGGGAAGTTGTAAAACGTGAGATCCGGAATGAAGAAGTGCAGCTTCGACGCCCAATAGAGCGGATCTTCCTCTCCGCGGCCGAGGGCCTCGCCGAACTGATCGCGTTGCGCCTCGACCATCAATTCGCTGAGCCGCGTACCGGAGACCTCTCCTTGAGCCCGCTCTTCGTAGAAGCGCTTCTCGAAGTAGAAACGCGTCGGCACGTCGAGAAGGAATGCCGCGCCGTCCGAGACGACCTTGCCGAGAAGCAGCGCCCGCTGCGCGCGCGACAGTGACGTATCCGCGAGCAGCCCGTCCGCGAGGATCGCCTCTGCGAACGTGGAGGCCGTCTCGGCGAGCGTCATCGGATATTGCCGCTCGAGGATCTTCGTGCCGCGCAGAACCTCTGCGTGGAACGCGTGCCCGACCTCGTGTGCGAGCGTCGACACGTCGCCGAGCGACCCTTGGAACGACATGAAAACGCGCGTCTCGTCGGTGAGGTCCGAGCCGGTGCAGAACGCGCCGGGGCGCTTCTTGTCGCTTGGTCGAGCCTCGATCCACCGGCGAGCGAGCATGTCGTCGAAATGGTGGGCGAGCCGCGGATAAGCCCGGGAGAACGCCCCGCGCACGAGCTCTACGCCTTGCTCGTAGGGGACACGTGCCGCGTTCGGGAGCGGGAACGGGGCCTCGAGATCGTACCAAGCACAGGCCGGTAGGCCCATCGCGCGCGCCTTCAGGGCAAAGCCGCGGCGCGGAACCTCGATTCGATCCGACACGGCCTGGAACATCGCATCGAGCGTCTTGCGCGTAATGGCGGATTGGTGGAGCGCGACGTCGAGGAAATGGCCGACCTTGCGGCGCGCATTCAGCGTGAGGCGCGTGCCGGCGATGTGATTCAGGGTAGCTGCGAGGATGTCGGCGACGCTCTGCCACGCGCGGTTGCCGCAATCGAAGGCCGCACGGCGAACGGTGCGATCCGCGTCGGCCATCAACGAGCGGCGCTGCGACACCGACAGCACCTCTTTTTTGCCGTCGGGCCATTGCATCTCGAAGCTGAGACGCCCACTCGTCCGGTCGTAGAGGCGGCCCCAAGCCATGATGCCGTCGGTGCCCAGATCGGCGGTGAGGCCCTCGAGCGCCGGCTCCATACTCGTCTTGGCCTCGATGCGGAGGCGACCGAGTGCATAAGCCGCGTGTGCAATCGGAGTGCGCGAGACGAAACGCGCAAACGCCGCGTCGTCGATCGGGGTGACAGCGCGGCGCAGCTCGATTGCGAGCTTGTCGAGGCTCGCACGTACGAGGTTGAGTCTGCCCTCTGCCTGGCTGTAGCGCTCGTCCTGCGCGTCGGCCGACGTGAGACAGAGGACGTACGACGATAAATGGGAGAGTCGCTGGGACAACCGCTCGTACTCCACGACGACCGCCTCCCACACGGCCCCATCGGCGCCATCGAGCGCGGGTAGCGCCGTTGCGTTGGAGACTGCGCGTTGGATGTCGGCGAAGAGCTCACGCTCGAACCTGTCGCGGTCGTCGGACTCGAACGAAGGGAAGTAGCTCGAAAGATCCCACGACTGCGACACGGTCGACATGCTTGTTGGCTCCTACGCTCGCATCGCCGCGAGCGGTGACGTTCGTGCGGCCCTGACGGCGGGCAGGAAGCCCCCGAGAATACCCATGACGACCGCCGAGCCGACCGCGATTCCGAGAACTTCGGGGGTCGGACGAAACCGGAAGACCAGCTCCGACCAGCTCGCGAAGTTCACCATCGACAGCTCGATGCTTCCCATGAATATCGCCGGGACCAATCCCAACAGCCCACCGATCAGGGAGAGGAGCACTGCCTCGAAGAGGAAGCAAATCAGGATTGAAAACCGGCTGAAACCGAGCGCACGCAAGGTGCCAATCTCTCGCTGCCGGTTGGCGATGGAGGCGTACATCGTAATCGTCGCGCCGATCATCGCGCCGATCGAGAAGAAGAAGGCGATGAGCCCGCCGAGGAACGTGAGGAAGATCGAGGTGCCCTGCGACTGCTCCTCGAAGTACTTCGTCTCGCGTTTGGCCATGAGCCCTAGACGTTTGTCGGACTCGACCCCGGCCTGGAATGCGTCGAAGGATGCAGGTGAATCCAGCACCACGCGTACGCTCGAGACGGCCCCTTGCCGGCCGAACGACGCGCGCACGTTGTCGAGATCGGCCCAGACCTCCGACTCGTAGGACGAGCCGTTGTCCTCGAAGACGCCGACCACCTTCACCGGGCGGTTCTTCTTCAGGTCGAAGCTCTGGTTGAGCTCGACGCCTTTGATCCGACCTCGAATCGCCCGGCCGATCATCACCTCGTCCGAGCCCGGGCTGGGCAGACGCCCTTCGACGATCTTCACGTCGGGACGAAGCTTGTGGGACGTCTCCGTCACGCCCCGCACGAGCACGTTCGTCACGCCCTCGGCGCCGAGCTTCTCCAGGGCGATGACGATGACGACCTCACCCGTGCCGAGCGGCTGGTCGCTCTCGCGTTTTACGCCGCTCATCGACTTGATGAGGCCGATTTGCGGGTCCTCGATGGTACTGCCCATCTCGGCGTCACTGCCTTTGCGAAGGACGATCGCGATGTCCTCACGACCGGCGGAGCTGAGCGTTTCCTTCACGCCCTCCGAGAGCATCAATGCCGAGGCCAGGACGAAGACCACGAGCGCGATGCCGAGCGTCGCGGCGGCGGTCGTCGCCTTGCGGACCATGAGGCTCCGGATGTTGTACCGCAGCGGGATCATCATGGCGGGCTCCTCCCTTCAGACCACGCGCCGAAGCGCGTCCGTGACCTTGATGCGGGATGCTTGCCAGGCCGGGATTCCGGCGGCGACGAGACCTTCCACCATCGACAGGAGCAGGGCCACGACTGCCCACTCAGGCGGAACGCGGAAGAACGGGAAAAAGGCGCCGAGGTTCTCTTCGATCCAGCGGCCCAACACCTTCTCGACGAACGGGTAGCCGAGCCCGACGCCGGCGAGCCCGCCGAGCAGACCGAGCACCATCGCCTCGCCGAGCACGAAGAAGACGATGTGTTTCGGCATGAACCCGATGGCGCGCATCGTTCCGTATTCCGACGTTCGCTCGCGCACGCCCATCGCGATCGTATTGCCCATCACCAGCGCCATGATGACGAGGATGACGAGCGATACGAGGTTGAGCGCCTTCAGGACCATCGAGAACCCGGCGAGAAACGACTTGTTGAACGACGCTTCGTCCTGACTCAACGTTTGGACGTCCTGGTCGTCGAAGACCTTGTCGAGCTTCACGCCCATGTCGGCGGTTTGCTTCGCGTCGCCGACGCGGCTCACGATCCAACCGATCTCGTCGCGCCTGGCCTCGGGCAGGCCGTCGTTCAAATATTCCCAATGAAAGAGCACGCTGGAGCGGTCGACGGAGCGCGCTTTCGTCGTGTAGATCCCGCGAATGGTGAATTTCCACTCACCGCCTTCGGGCGCCGCATAAATGCCGCTTTCGAGCGTCAGCTCTTGGCCGATTTGCCAGCCGAGCTTCTTGGCGATCGCGTCCCCGACGATGACCCCACGTTTGTCCGCTTTGAACGCGTCGAGCTCGTCTTGCGGGATCTCCATTTCATCGTAGACCTCGAAATACGTGCCCGGATCGACCGCGATCGAAGCGAAGAACTCGTTTTCGTGTTTCGGATCTTTGCCGCCGAACCAGTTCGCCCAGGTCGCCGTTTTGATGCCGGGCATCTGCCGGACCTGATCGATGTAGCGCTTCGGCAGCTGCATCACGAACGTGATCTTGTGGCGCGTGACCACGCGATCTTTCGCGGCGAAATCGGCCGCGGACGTCCAAGCGGACAGGACCGTCCGCAACAGGAGAAACGTTATCACCGCGACCGCTACGCCGCAGATGGTGAGCGCCGTGCGGAGCTTGTTGCGCAGGATGTTGCGCGCAGCGAGGCTCGTGAACGTCACGTCTTCGCCTCCCACGCCGGCTCACGGTTGGGCGCTTCTTCACCTTTGAGGCGCCCTTTGTCGAGGTGACGCGTCATGCTCGCGCGCTCCGCCGCGGCGGGGTCGTGCGTCACCATGACGATCGTCTTGCCCATCGTGCGATTGAGGGTCTCCAGCAGGGTGAGAATCTCGTCGGCGCTCTTGCGATCGAGATCGCCGGTGGGCTCGTCGGCGACGATGAGGATCGGGTCGGTCACGATCGCGCGCGCGATGGAGACCCGCTGCTCTTGGCCGCCGGAGAGCTGCCGTGGGTAATGCTGCATTCGATCCTGGAGGCCGACGACACGAAGCGCCGTTTCTGCGCGCTTTCGTCGCTCGCTGGAGGCGACCGGCGTGAGAAGCAGTGGCAGCTCCACGTTTTCGACCGCCGTGAGGACCGGCAAGAGGTTGTACGACTGGAAGACGAAGCCGACGTTGTTGGCCCGCCACGCGGCGAGCTCACCTTCGCTCATTTGGTCGATGCGTTTGCGGTCGATCTCGATCGAACCGCCGCTCGGTCGATCGAGGCCGGCCATCAAATTGAGCAGTGTCGATTTCCCGCTGCCCGACGGGCCCATCAATGCCTCGAATGCGCCGCGGCCGACGTCGAGATCGAGGTTCTCCAAAACGCGGAGTCGTTCACCTCCGCGCTCGAACTCTTTCGTGACACTGCGCAGTCGGATGATGCTCTCGGCCTGTTCGCTCATGTCGCGCCCTTCTCCTTGACCGATTGACCATCACCGAGCTCCTTCGGTGGGTCTTTCACGACGCGTGTCCCGGGCGGCGGCCCGTTTTCGAGCACGAAACCCGTCCCGAACGTCTCGCCCAACGTGATGGGAGCGAGCCGAACCTTCCCCTCCTCGAGCACGAATACCGCTTTACCCCCGCCTCGCTCCACGATTGCCGCGGCGGGCACGATCACCTTCGGTGCCTGTTTGCGCGCCGACTCGTCGAGCGCCTTTTGCAGGAAGCTCACGCGTGCGCTCATTTCGGCGCGCAGCTCTTCGGGCATGTTCACGAACTTCACCTTCACCGATCCCGTCGCTTTGGCGCGGTTGAGGCGCGGGCCGACCTCCACCACCTCACCGACGAACGACTCTCCGGGCATCGAGTCGAGCGCGATCTCGCAAGGGCGACCGGGTTTTGCGAGGTGCAGGCGACCCTCGGGGACGTCCGCTTCGACGAGCAGGCTCGAGAAATCGATGAGCTCCGCGAGCGGCACGCTCGGGTTCGTGATGTCACCGAGGCCCGCGGGCTTGCTCGCGATCGTGCCGTCCATCGGCGCCTCGATCTTGAGGTTCTTGAGGCCGGTCTTGAGCGTATCGACGTCGGTGCTCATCGCGAACGTCTCGGCCTCCGCGGCTTTGAGCTGCGCGTCTAGCGACTTCATCTTCGCTTCGAGATCCTCGACGACGCCCTTCGCGACGGCGCCCTTGTCGAGCAGCATCTTCTGTCGTTTGTAGTCGAGCTCGAGCTCGGCCCTTTGCGCCTTGTAGGTGAGCGCTTTGCTGGCGGCCGCGGTCACCTTCGCTTTCGAGGAGGTAATCGCCGCCTCTTGGTCGATGGGATCGAGCTCGAAGAGCACGTCGCCCTTCTTCACGCGTTGCCCTTCGCGCACGTTGACCGCGGTGATGCGCCCGACGATCTTCGAGCCGATCTTCGCGGTCGTTTGCGGCACGACGTAGCCGGTCGACGTGAGGTCGACCGATGCTTGGACCGGCGACACCGAGCTGATCTCGGTAACGTCGACTTCGGTCTTGAATACCTGCGCCTCTAAATAGGGTCGTCCATAGACGGACGCCGCCCAAACGGCGCTACCGCCGAGGGCGACGAGGAGCAATAGTCGAGGAAATCGTCGCTTCGGCGCGCCGCCGGAACGGTCGATACGAAGCGACGCGAGGTCGGAAGAGAGCTTCTCGTTCATATACGAGCGCCAGCGCCGTCCGTGGCATAGACCTCAATCGCGCCGGCCGGCAAGGCCCGCTGACGACCAAAGCGAATTGGCAATGTGCGTCAATTCATCGAAGACTGCGGGCGAAACGAACACGCTCGTCGACGAGCTTCTCCAGCGCGTCGAGGTCGAAGGGCTTCTCGATCCGCGGGTTCGGCACACGTTGTAAAAATGCGCGTGTCGAGTCGGTAAATGCGCCACCGGTGAGGAAGACGAACCGCTCGGCCATTTCCGGACGCCGCATCGCAACTTGTTCGTACAAATCGTGACCTGCGAGATCCGGCATCAACATGTCGCACAGAATCACGTCGAAGGTCGCCGGCCCGCCGCTCCCGACGAGGAGCTCGAGGGCCTTGCGCCCCTGCGTCTCCACGTGCACGTCGTGCTCCGTCGCGAGCGATAGACGCAATGCCTCGGCCAGGCGGCGCTCGTCATCCACGATGAGGACGCGACCTCGCTGCTTCTGCTGCGACGTCGGAGGTGGGATGAAGGGTTGAGGCGCCATTTGGAGGGGACGAGATCGCAAGGGTCGCGGTCGCCGAGAGCGGCCTATCGATGGTTGAACGTGATTTGCGCCAGCGCGCGGCCGGTGGAGTCGTGACCCGCGAGGATCGACCATTCGACCTGGACCTCGGAGCGCGCTCGATGAAGCAGAGGCCACTCGAGCCTGCGGGCAGGGCCCGCTTGCTCCACGAGGTGACGCACCCATCGAATGTCACTGGAAGGATGCAGGCGTGACGGAACGAGCGCAGAGAGCGGCCGCTCCGTCACCTCGGACAGCCCGAGCCCGAGCAGCGACGCGAGCGCGCGGTTCGCGAAAAGCACCGCACCATCGTCGGCGACGATGATGAGAGCCGACGGACACTCGGCCGCAAATGCCTCGAAGTCGAACCCCAAGTCGGACCCCCAGTCAGCTCAAGGCTAGCCGATGAGGAGCGCGGGTCGATCAAACTTTCTGAGGGTAGGTCATCACCAGATGCATGATGGCCTCCGTCTTTGCATCGACGTTTTCGTACGTGTGAGGGACGTCGGCTTCGAAGAAGATCGCGTCACCTTCGTCGAGCAGCCGCCGATCGCCGTCGATCGCGAGCGCCACGCGGCCCTTCGACACGATGAGGTTTTCCGTCGTGCCTTGGGGGTGAGGCTCGGCGTCCTCGCGCCCGCCGGCGGCGAGACGTAGCTCGTAGAACTCGACGTGGCGCGGGCGATCCATCGGGAAGAGCGCTCGCGAGGTGAAGACGCCGTCCTTCGACGTGAGAAGGCGCGCCTTCGCGCGCGGAAGGACCCACGTGCCGGCGTTGCGCTCTTCGCTGATCAGCGCGGAAAACGGCATGTCGAGCGCGCGGGCGATCTTCCACACGACGTTGATGGTCGGCGTGCTCTGGCCGAGCTCGATCTGTCCGAGCATGGCGCGCGACACGCCCGAGACCTTCGAAAGGCCCTCGAGGGAGAGGCCGCGCTCCGCACGAAAGCGCCGCAGGTTTTTCCCCACGACCGGCGTCAGATCTTGCCCCTCGGCGGATAGGTCCGACTTCGCGCTCGGCTTCACCTTGCGGGTCGGAGCCGGTGCCGGGGACGCCGCGCTGG
The DNA here is from genome assembly GCA_013361525.1 of Polyangiaceae bacterium. Classification (GTDB taxonomy): domain Bacteria; phylum Myxococcota_A; class Polyangia; order Polyangiales; family Polyangiaceae; genus Xiheicaenibacterium. The sequence goes on from JABFXY010000222.1 coordinate 10,996, forward strand.
CGGCCTTGCGATCAACCGTTTTGGCCATGACCACCTCCCACTCGGCTCTGTTTACTCGCGTGCGCCTCCGGCGCACCGAGCCTCGTGGGAGCCGCCCCGGCCGGTCTCGCTTCGCTCGATGTGGCCTGCCCCACTCGGCTCTCGCGGGCGAAGCGCTTCCAAGCTTCGGGGAGCGGGCCGCCGAGCAGCCGCTCCGCGCCGCTCTCGTCGAGGAGCGCGAACGTGAAATCCCCCGAGTATGCGCGCTCGCCGTGCTGATTCAGCGTGACGTCGACCTTCACGATGCGCGGCGTGGACGACGTGACGCGACCGATCCCCTCGACCTCCGCACCGATTCGGATCGGACGATGCAGCTTCGCGGAGAGCGCCGCGGTGAAGCCGAAGCGCTCGAGCAGTCCGATCACCGTCCACGCGGCGATCTCGTCGGCAAGCGTCGTCACGAGACCGCCGTGCATGATCCCCGGAGGGCCCTGCAGCTGCTCGTGCGGGACGAACGTCGTCGTGACCTCGTCTCCGCTGCGCGCAAACCGGAGATGAAACCCCGTCGGGTGCGCCGGGGCGCAACCGAAGCATGGAGAGTCCGGCCCGAAGATGTTCGGGTCGAGCGGCTCACGAGTCATCGGACCCTTTTCGCTCGGGTCCGGCACCGAATCACCAAAAATGAGCCGAGTGGGGCAGGCCACGTCGAGCGAAGCGAGACCAGCCGGGGCGGCTCCCACGAGGCTCGGTTCGCCGGAGGCGAACGCGGGGAAACAAAAAAGGAGGCGAGCTGCTGCTCACCTCCTCAATCGGGCAGCGTCGGCCGACGACGACTAGTAGCCGGGGGGCAGGATCACGTTCGACAGCGGGTTCGTCGAGCCCCTGCAGTTGCTGCTGCTCTTCGTTCCCTCGACCTCGGGGCACCAGGTGATCGGGCCGTCGAGGTACGTCTGATAAAGGTCGTGGTACCCGGGGAAGCCCGGTGCGCTCGACCGATCGTCACGGAACGCACCCCACGAGTTCTTGATGCGCCAGAACTTGACGGTGGTCGACGGCAAGAGGGCCGCGTCGAGCTTCGCTTTGTCCGCGGGGACGGCCGGGTCGAGCGTGACGCCCGCCTTGAGCTCGCCGAACTCCGTCGTGATCGCGTCGTAGTCCTCGAGCACCGTCATGTGACCGCCCTGCCGGCCGGCGCGCCCCGCCTTCTTCAGCGTGTCGAGGTTGAAGGACCCTTGAAGCGCGCCGGTCCCGGACTCCATTGCGTTGAAATCGACGTCCCACGTGATGATGACCGGCTGGCCGTCGTGAAGCGCCTTCTGGACGCGGATCTGGAAGTCACGGCGCGACGTCTTCGACGACGGGTAGAACGCCGTCTCCCACTCGTCGACTGCGACCTTGAGCGTCGTGTCCTTGTAGGTCGGCTTGGTCGCATCGGTGTTGCGCTCGGCGTAGCGAACCTTGAAGTCCTTCGCGCGGACGATCTTCGTTCCCTTGAAGGTCGCCGTGGTGAGGTAGGTGCGCTTGCCGGTCGTACCGAATGCGGTGTCGAGCTGCGTGCGGACGCCGGTGCCGAGACCCCACGCCTCGTCGAGGATCTGGCGAACGAGCTTGCGGTTCGTACGCGCGGTCGACGTGGAGAGGCGGCCGGACTTCAGCTCGGTGTTGATCTTGTCGAGCGCCGACGCTTGGCGATTGCTCATCTCGCCGACCGCGTCCTCCGGAATGAAGTCCGCCTCGGCCATCAGGCCGCGCTCGCGGATGATCTGGAAGCTTACGTCCTCGCTGCCACCGGTCTCGATCTCGTCGTTGAAGCCCTCGACGATCTGGTCGTACCAGTGCCAATACGTCCAATACGATTGCGAGACGTCGAACGCCTCGTCGGTCGCGATCTTGTGGAGCGACTCTGCCCACGAGGCCGTCGCATACAGCCAGCAGTTGCCGATCGATTGCCGCTCGACGTCGGTGTGATCGATGTCGGTGATGTCGTCGGATTGCGAAGCGGGGCCGCCGTCGCAGCCGTTGGTGAAGGCGGAGAGGCCGAGGACGGACGCAGCGAGAAGCGAACGAGTCCAGGTGGGCAGCTTCATGGGTGCGCCGTTAAGCACACACCAGGCCACAGCTTAATGTGCCAGTTTTGGCTGATTTCTTGGCCATCGTGGGTGGTGAGGTAGGACCTCGCACCACCATTCCGGTGGATCATCCGTCCACCAGGCTGCGCGGCCTACGGCTTGGGGAGCGTCGTGCAGTCGCGCACCTCGTCGGGCAGCACGAACAACGATGCTCCTTTCTCTGCCTTGAGCGACGAGTCGATCAGGATCGCCTCGATGCCCTCGCCCGCATTGCCATAGAGGTAAATCCGTGTGCCCGGTTGAACGGTGCCGATGAGCGCCGATCGATCTCCGACCGTTGCACCGAGCCGAACGGGCGCGGTGCAGCGCACGATGCGCTGAGGCGACGTGATCCGCCTGCCGAGCCGGCCGGTTCCGGAGCCGTAGCCGACACCAGGCTGGTTGACCGGCTTGCCGAGAGAGGTGTTCGCCACCCAACCCACGACGAAGCCGCTATCGAGGTCCCAGCGAATACGCGTCTCGGTCTTTCCTCGCTGCAGAACGTCGACGTTCGGCGACGTTTTCCCCGCGACGAGGTTCGCAATGGGCTTTGCGCCTTGTGTCGGCGCAATCGGAACGGAGGCCGAAGCGAAGCTCGCTTGGCCGATTGCCTTGCCGCCGACCTCCGGATCCAACGCGCTGTCCTTCAGCGAAACGTCGGAGCATTTCGCCGTCGCGTCGAGTGGCACTTGGAGCTCCGTGAGCTCCTGCGGAACCTTCGTCCGTTCGACGCGCACCTCACCCGTCGCGCTGCCTACGAGCGTCAGCGACGCGCTTCCCGTCGGGATGAAGATCCCTCCGAGCACGATAGGGACGCTCGCATAGACCGAGACGTCTTTCGGTGCAGCAACGGCGCGAATGTCGACCGCACCCAGGTCGAGCTCGACGATCAAGCCCTGCGTCGCCACGTCGGTCGGCACATGCACCGACGCCATCTCCGGACCGCTCGCGGTCGCAAAGGGCGGATCGGTCGTGTGTAGCCGCAGCGGGGGCACATTCATCCACGACGACGCCTTGAAGACACACGCCGGGTTCTTGGGGCGCTCGATCGTCGCAATGGATGGAACCGCTTTCTCCGACGACGCCGATGACGTCACCGAAGCGCTCGCGGTGGGAGCGGCGGCCGGCGGCTGCAACACCACGACATCCTGCGCGGGACGCTCCGCCTGATCTGCCGGGCGACAGGCCGCGACGGCTGCGAGCACCGCGGCGCAGGCACAGGATCGTCGGCTTCGGAGCATCCAGCATCCGTCGATACCCAAGAAGTGGGGCCGAGCAAAGCCGGAACGCAGGTGGTCGGGCCTGCTAGGCTCGGCGTCGATGACACCCGAAGCGTTCGTCGCCGAGCTCGACGCCGCCAATGCCGCCGCGCTCGCGCGGATCGCCGACAAATCTTCCGCGGGCGATGCGCCCGACGATTTGACGGTTTCGAAGCTCCTGCTCCTCGCGCTGAAGAACGAAATCGAGGCGACCGAATGCGCAGCGCATTGGCTCTCGACGACAGCCGAGGTGAAGGTCAAGCTCGCGCTCGCGCGCCAGGCCGGCGACGAGGCGAAGCATTACCGCCTGATTCAGGACCGCTTGTCGGAGCTCGGCGTCGTGACCACGACGTACGAGCCTCTCGCGCAAGGTCGAAGCCCCCTCTTGCAATACCTGCTCACGCTCGAAGGGACGGTGACGCGCGTTGCAGCCGGGCAATTCACGCGTGAAGCGCTCGCTGTCGTACGCAATGCGGAGTTCGTGAAGTTCTGCCGCGCGCGCGGCGACGACGCCACTGCGGACCTCTACGAGAACGTGATTCAGCCCGACGAGGGCCACCACCACGATCTCGGCCGGCGGCTGCTGCTCGAGCTCGCGACCGACGCGGGTGCCCAAGCGGAGGCGCGCCGCGCCAGCGCTCGAGTGCTCGAGCTCGCAGAAGAGGTTCAGGAGATCGCGCGGCTCAAGCTCGGGATCAGCCGCGCGCCGGGCTGCTGAGATCGCCCGCGGTCAGGGCGGCGCGCTCGTCGCGCCGGGCCGCGTGCGCTCCAGCGCGAGACCGATGAAGTTCGACATCAGGTAGCCGAATCGCTCTTCGTCGGCGTCCCAGATGCGGCTCGCTCCGACGTGCTCGTGGCAGACCACGCCGACCATTTGATTGCGGACCCAAATGGGCGTGTCGAGCATTGCGCCGATTCCGAGGGGAACGAGATACGAGGTCGCGAAGCACGACGTTCGAGGATCGGTGCGTGCGTCGGACGCGGCTATGGTTCGCTCCGTCTCGAGCGCCTTGAAATACGCGCCGAAGTCGCGCGCGAAGAGCTCGATCCCATTCGAGTGTTTGCCGGACTTGGCCTCGAACAGATCGAGGCACGAGATCTTGGTCTTCTTCGGATCGAGCAGCCAAACGCTGACGCGCGCCACGTTCAATGCGATCGCCGCGGCTTCGTTCACCCGGCGCGCGGTCGCGTCCACGTCGCCGAGCACCAGCGCGCGTTGGCTCATCAAATCGACGAAGGTGCCGATGTGCCTTCGCAATCGCGGCGCGGCGTTGTCGTCGCTGCGCTCGAGCGGCGGCACCGGCGTCAACACACCTCGCTCGCGCGGACCGAGCTCCTCCTTCAGGCGGATCAGCGCCTCGTTGAGCTTGGCCGAGAGCTCCGGAGCATCGGGGGCAGCGCTGGCTTCGGCGGATGTCGTCCGCGCCAGCGCTGCGAGCCGAGCCTTCGCAGGGATGCCGCCTAACCTCTCTGCCTCCGCGAAAAACCGCCGAGCTTGCTCGCCCATGGAGCACCATTGAACACGCTCCAGCGCCAAGTTGCACGAACCAAACAGTCGGCCGTCAGGCGCACCGGTACCAGTGGAGGCAATGGATCAACGGAGGCGTTGCGTGCTGCATCGCGATGACCAATTGGTCGCTTTTCGCGCAGGTCTCGTCCGATTCAGCGATTAGAAGCTCAGCTTCCAGGCGACGACCCCCATCGCAGCGCCGGCGAGTACGAGCGCAACGACCGCGAGGGCACGCATCTCTTTGCGGCGGCGGGCGGCAATCAGACGGGCACGTTGGCGCAGGCGAGCGACGGTGGAGATCGTGGGCTCACCGAGGGCTGCCGCGTGCGCCCGAACCCATTCGTTCGAGAGCTGCCGTTTCGCGTCGACGCGTGCACCAGCTCGCTCGGCGACGAATGCACCGACCTCGCGGAAGCTCGCCGGTGCGAGCGCGCGCTCGATCGCCGCGCTGAAGGATTCGGCGCTGTGGTATCGGACGCTTTCGTCGAGCGATAGGGCGCGCGCGATCACTTCCGCGAGGTCGACCGGAACGCTGGGCGACGCAATCGATAGGAGGGGCAGGGGAGTCGCGAGCATCCGACGAGCTTCGTCGGGCCGTCGCGCCCGCGCGAGCGGATGACGGCCGGCGAGCGCCTCGTAGAGAACCATTGCGGTCGCGAATACGTCGGAGCGGACGGTCGGCGTGGCGCCCGCGAGGACCTCGGGCGCGTCGTAATGGAACGATTGCGTGCCGACTTCTTCGTTATCTTGTTTTCGCGGTACCGACGAAAGACCCATATCGGCGACACGGGTCCGGCCGTCGAGTCCGACGACGATCGACCGCGGTGATACGCGGCCATGCACGAGGCCGAGCGGTCGCCCCCGCGCGTCTTCCGCGCGCGAGATCGCCTCGAGCCCCGAAAGGACATCGGTCGCAATCGCGACCACGATCGCCGCAGGCACGGGGCGCCCGTCGATGACCTCCGCGATGGTCGCGCCCTCGATGTAATCGCTGACGATGTATCGCCCATTCGCGAGCGACCCCGCTTCATGGATCGGCAGCACGCACGGGTGCTGCACCGACGTCGCGCGTTGAACCTCGCGATCGATCCGCTCCAATGCGGACGCTTCATCGCCCATGAAGGGCCCGACATACCGGATGGAGACCCACCGCGCGAAGCTGCGCGGCCCCGTCCGCCGCGCCAAGAGCACGGTCGTGTCGTGGGTCGCGAGCTCCAACACGAGCTCGTATGCGCCGAGCTTGGCGGCTGCTTCTCCGGTGGGTAAGGCGTGCACGAAGGGCCGTACCCTACTTCAATTTGCAAGC
>JABFXY010000102.1 GCA_013361525.1 Polyangiaceae bacterium
CGGCGCTCGCTAGACCGCCCGACGGGCGGCCAGTGACAAAGACGGGGCTGTCCAGGCTTCGGTGCTCGGCTCGGCGTTCGGCCCGGCCTCACTTGCGCGCGTCAGCGCGGGCCGGGCCGAACGCCGAGCCGAAATTTGGGACAGCCCCTATGCGTCGCGATGAACCGTGTCGGGCGAGAAGGCCGGCAGGCAGATGGCGACGTACTCCGCGCCGTCGTCGCCGGGCGTCGAGTAGCGCACCCATTCACCGGGCTCGGTGATGATGGCGCGGCCTGCTGCGACCTCGAGGACGCCGCCCTCGTGCTCGACGTGGAGCGTCCCACGAAGCACGTAGGTGATCTCACGGAAGCTCGGTCGCTGGCCCGGCTCGACCCAGCCGCCCGGGCTCTTCATGTGCGCGACGCTGACGGAGTCGTCGCCGGTGTTCACACGACCGACGACCTCTTCGATGAGCTTGGGCTTGTTGCCTGCGGCGGTGATGCGCGTGGGCGATTCGATGACCTTCGGCATGGCGACGTTATTACGACGTCGCCACGCTCGAAGTAAGCCTCGCCGCTATTCGAGCTTTTGCGGCGGCAGCGCCGTCTGACACCGCGGGATCTGCTCGTCGGCGATCCATTTCGACAGCTCCGCGTCGCTCGTCTTGAGGCGCTCGATCTCGCGGTCGCACGCGGCGCGGCCCTTGGCCTTGTCGCACCTCGCGCAGGCCGTGATGTCGTCGAGCTCGTCTTTCGGCATCCCGGCCGCGATGAACGCCGGCTTGCCTTGCTCGTCGCAGATCGCTTCGCTCTCGAGGTACGCGGGAAAATCGCCGCCTTTGGGGTCGCACTTGCAGGCGAGCTCGTGCGCGGCCTTCGCGGTCTTGGCGTCGCGCTCATCGAGTGCCTGGTACGTCTTCGCGAGGCACTGGAACGCGGAATTGTGCTCGCCCGAAGCGTCCTTGAAACCGCAAGGCTTCGACAGGTCGCACATCCCCGGGATCTCCGCGTGCGGGAATCCTTCATCGAACATGCCGCCCGGACCGACCGAATAGTCCTTCCGCGGGCCTGCCAGCCCCTGTGCGATGCGACGCAGGTAGCGCTTCTGCACCGCACCGAGATCGCTGTGGTAGTGCGCGTAACAACTGACATACGAGCCGCCGATGTGCGTGCACTCATCGATGACGTCGGCACCGCCGAGGCTCGGAACCTGAGCTTCGCGCACGAACGGAGCGTCCGCGGGAGGACGCTTCGCAGGCGTCGCCGCGGCGGAGGTCGTCGCGCTGGGCGTCGCAGCGCTCGGTGCTCCGCTCGGAGACGCCGAGACCGTCGCGGCGCTGGGTTTGGCGGCCGACGAAGGCTTCTCCGCGGAGGCGCTGCCGGTGCCTTCCGAAGAGGAGCTGCACCCGGCGAAAGCGAAGATCGAAAGAGCAAGGATGGTGCGGACGATCATGTGCTCCCCATTACGCCGACAGTGTCCGGTGAGTTCCCGACTTCACCAGCCCTCGTAACCGAGGGCGACGGTCCCGCCCAGCCACAGGCCGACCTGGTCTCGATTCGGATCGATGGTGGCGCCCGGATCGACGCCCGCGCGCAGCCACGCCTCGGGCGCGAGTCGAAAGTCGATCGACGCGAGGGCGTGAGGCCGGACCCACAGCTCCACGTCGTTGTCGGAAGCCGGGGCGGCGAGCTCTTCTTCACGTCGGAGGTCCTTGGTGAACGCGAGCGCGAAGCCGAAACCGAGCCCCACGCGGACGTCCGGGCCGATCCAGATCCGATGAAACGCCGAGACGTCGACCTCCGTCCAGAGGCCGGCGTCGATCGATCCGAGCGCGGCCAGGGAGATCGCCTCGCTGAGGATCGGACCGTGGTAACCGAGCCTCACGCGCGATCCGAACAAGGCGGTCTCGAGATCCGAGCTGTAAACGGCCTCCAGGCCTGCTGACACCTCGAGCCAAGGGCGCTTCGCGAGCTCACGCGCGACCTCTTCCGGGCTCGGGGGGCGCGGCCGCGGCTTGCGCCGAGGGGCGGTGAGTGCCGAAATCGACTGGCTCGCGGCTGTTGCCACGAAGCGCGTCGCCACCTCCCAGGGGAGGCCCGCGACGTCGACGTTTCGCGTCTCGAGTCGGCGGTCCGGCGCCTGGACCTGCACGACGACGACGGTCGGCTCGGGGAGGTCGATGTAGACACGAACCGCATTTTCATCGAGTGGCCCGGTTGCTTCCGAGGGCACCGACGCACCAGCCCCGACCTGGAGCTCGACGAGACGTCGCACGCGCTGCTCGCTCAGCTTCTCGGCGGCCGTCTTCGACAGCGCGATGCGGACGACGATCGGGCGCTTCTCCTCGGGGGTGTGGGCCGTTCCGTTCGGTCCGCCATTGCCGTTCGGCGCCGCCGGGGCTGCGTCTTGAGCACGCGAGGTGCTCGGCCAGAGCAGCGCAGCGACAACCGTCGCCCCGAGGATACTGCAGGGGCTGTGTCTGTCCGCTCGGTGGCTCATCACGCGCGACCCGCGCGGATAGTGGGGTCATCCGTGCGAGCCGAGCGAGGATAGCCGAAAGCCGCGTCGCGGCAGCATTTACGCCAGTCGCCCTACTTGGCGAGCTCCGCTTCGATGCCGAGGACGATCGGATTGTCCTCGAAGCTGTCGTTCGGGTTGCTCGGATCGTCGCCGGGGTACACCGCGCGAACGTAGTGCTGCATCAGCTGGCCATCGCGCGAGATGAGGTACTTGTGAAAGTTCCAGTCGGGCGCGAGCGCGGTCTCGGGGTTCGGGTTTGGTTGACCGAGCAGCCACTGCCAAACAGGCTGGGCTTCGGCACCGACCACGTGGTCGACCGCGAATTGCGGAAACGTCACCTGGTACTCACCGGTGCAGCCCTCGATGTCGTCGTCCGACCCTCCCTGGTTGCCGAAGTCGTTGCTGTAGAACCCGAGGACGTGGAAACCCTCGGCCGAAAACGTCTCCTCCAAGACCTGGAGGCCCGCCATTTGAGGCGTGGAGCCTCATAAGGCGGCGACGTTCACGATGAGCAAGACGTCACCTCGATACCGGCACATCGAGACCGGCTCGAGCTCCGCGATGTCCAACGACTCGCCGGACAGCTCGTAGAGACTCCCTGGGGCGGCCGGCGGATCGCAGGTGAAGCTCGTGCCCATGCCGCCTTGGCCGCCGCCACCGAGCGCGATGCCGGTGCTCGACGAGCTCGCGTCGTCGGAGCTGCCGCCGCTGCCGCCGACCGAGGGCGAGCCGCCGCTCGATGAAGCGCCAGCTCCGCCGCTCCCGGTCGCATCGGAATCGCCGCATGCTGCAGAGAAGCTCAGCGCGAGAGAGGTCAGGGCGAGCAGCGCCACAGCGCCACGTTCGCAACGTCCACGTCGTGCGGTCTTGATCGCGCGCCTCATCGACATCGTGCTCCTCCCGTCTTGCAGGGTCGACGACGGCGATTGTACGCGTGTGCCGGGGCGCCGGTTCCGAAAGGTTGCGCTCGCGCTCAGCCCAAGGGCGGAAGCGGCGGGGGACCCTTGCGCGGCGGCGCGGGGGCGGGCGTTTCGTCCGCTTCGTCGAGCTCGGGCTCCGCCATGTCGAAGTCCATCGGCGCCCGCTTCTTCATGAACGCGTGGATCGCCTTCTTGGCCTTCTCGGGGATGGAGTCGAACTCCACGCCGAAGCCCGCGGTGCCGCTCGCGCCGCCGAGGATCCACGCGACCTTGCAGGTGAGCGTGAAGCGCTGTTGGCCGAGCGCGAGGCTCACGGTCACCTCCGTGCCCGGCTCGAGCCCGACCGGCGTCTCGATGAACAGGCCGCCCATCGAGATGTCACGCGTCTTCCCCGCGTAGAAGTTGTGAGCGGTGCTCACGTCCACATCGACTTCCAAACTCAAGCGCGGGTGACGGCGGCGTTCGCTCATAGGTGTTCAAGGTGCAGACTAGCATCAGCTCCTTGCCACCGAGGCGCGAACGACGAGCGCGACGACGAGCACGACGCGGCGCGCGTCGGTTGATCGTCCACACAGACCGTCGACACATCTCGGGGCGCGGTGCGCGCACGGTGTGTGGGGACATCGTGCGCGCGGATCACGCGCGTTGCTGGCGGAGAGGGCGGGATTCGAACCCGCGGTACCGTTGCCGGTACACATGATTTCCAATCATGCACCTTCGACCACTCGGTCACCTCTCCAGAGGCGCGGCCGCTTTGTCACGGTCGGGCGGCGCTGGCAAGCA
>JABFXY010000087.1 GCA_013361525.1 Polyangiaceae bacterium
TCTTGCCGTGGTCGATGTGACCAATCGTGCCGACGTTGACGTGGGGCTTCGTGCGGTTGAATTTCTCCTTGGCCATGACGTTTCCTTTGAGTGGTGGCGTTTGGACGGGAAAGCCGAGTCTCGGGTGATGCGAGCCGACCAGGTCGGCGAACGACTTCGAGCCCACCATCGGGATTGAACCGACGACCTCGTCCTTACCAAGGACGTGCTCTGCCAACTGAGCTAGGTGGGCGTAGGTTCGTTTCGATTGCCGTGAAGCGCGCGAAGCGAACTGGAGCGGGAGACCGGATTCGAACCGGCGACGTTCAGCTTGGAAGGCTGACGCTCTACCAACTGAGCTACTCCCGCGGACGCGGACGGCTGGTCGATGATGCCTGTCAGCAGTGCGTGATTCGCAACGCTGACGGTGGAGGGTGATGGATTCGAACCATCGAAGGCAATGCCGGCAGATTTACAGTCTGCTCCCTTTGGCCACTCGGGCAACCCTCCGAAGCGAGCCTCGCGTTCCAACATCACGCGGGTGCATCGTCGCCCAGTCTCGTCTCGATTCGTCTGTCTCTCGTTACCTCCTGTTGGTGTTCGCCGCGCTCGACCTTGGTGATTCGGGCGGCAGAGCTGACGAGGGGACTTGAACCCCTAACCCCCTGCTTACAAGGCAGGTGCTCTGCCAGTTGAGCTACGTCAGCATTCGCTTGCGTTGGGTTTGCGCGTCGGGCCTTTGAACCGAAAGCGAGCACCCGTCAACGCTGTACATCTGCGCCGTACCGCGAATCGCCGGGAAAGCGACGAATCGCAGTGACGAACCAGGCTCGATCTTCTGACCCGGTGCGTCGGCTTCGGTGCATCGTGCGAGTGTGTCGTACCTGCGAGACGGTGAGCCGTCACGCCCTCCGCGAGTTCCGTGAGATGGATGCGGAGCAAGCCCTGGGGCAAGGGGAAGGGCCTTCTAGCGCCTAGCAAGGACCATGTCAAGCGCACCTTCGCCGCTGGCCTCTATCTTGCCAACTCTCGCCAACTGGGGCGAAGCGCACGCATGGCGCACGGCGCAAACACCGAGCGTCTGCGCTTGCAGAGACCGAGGAGCCACGCGAGCATCGGCGCTCCAATGGAGTGTCTCGCATGCCATACGCCGAACGTCGATGGGGCGCGCTTCTGTGCAAAGTGCGGCGCACCGCTTCCTATCCAGAAAGCGCCGGACGCTGATCCGCTCATCGGCCTGACGATCGGCGGTCGCTATCGCATCACCGGCGTGCTCGGCGAAGGCGGGATGGGCCGCGTGTACACGGCCGAGCAGCAGATGGGCACGAGCGTGCGACGCGTGGCGGTGAAGACGCTGCTCGCGCAGTTCGCGAAGGATCCGCAGACGGTCGCGCGCTTCATGCGCGAGGTCGGCACGGTCAGCGAGCTCGAGCACCCGAACACGATCAAGGTCTACGATTTCGGCCAGATCGAAGGCTCCGGCGAGCTGTACATCGCGATGGAGCTCTTGCAGGGAAAATCGCTCGACGACGTCCTGCACGACCACACGACGCAGCAGCGCGCGATGGAAGGGGAGCGGGTCGATCGCATCATCGGGCAGGTGTGCGGCTCGCTCCAGGAAGCGCACGACAAGGGCATCGTCCACCGCGATCTCAAGCCGGCGAACATCTTCCTCACGACACGCGCGGGTGAAGAAGACGTCGTCAAGGTGCTCGACTTCGGTATCGCCAAGCGCGACTCGAAGGACACCAAGGCGGAGCAGAAGCTCACGCAACAGGGGACGATCCTCGGCACGCCTCCTTACATGAGCCCGGAGCAGTTCACCGGGCGCGAGCTCGACGCGCGCAGCGACATCTATTCGCTCGGCGTGGTGACGTACGAGATGTTGACGGGTCAGCTGCCGTTCGACGCGGATACGCCGTGGCAGTGGATGACGCAGCACATGAGCGCGCAGCCGTACCCGTTCGAATCGTTGCCCAAGGCGGCGAACGTGCCGGCGAAGATGCGCGCGGCGGTGATGCGTGCGCTCGCGAAAGATCCCGCGCAACGTCCGCAGTCGGCGCGTGATTTCTTCGAGGAGCTCACGCTCGGCAACACGCGCATGAGCGTCGTTGGTCTCGGCGCGGGCGGTGTCGGCGGCATCCCCGCGATGAGCGGGCCTGCTGGCGGTGGCACGGCGATGTTGGCTGCACCGACCGGCGGCGCAGGGCGCGGCGCCAGCACACAGATCGGCGAGCCGCTCTTCGCCCCCGGCGCGATGGGTGCGCCTGGTCCGACGGCGCCCGGCGCAGGCAAGACGATGGGCGGCTTCGATCCGATGCAGGCGCCCGGCGTGATGGGCCACGCGCCCGCGGTACCGACAGCAGGTGGTCAGGCCTATCCCGCTCCGCCCGCGAAGCCGCAGAAGAGCGGCGGTGGCGGGCTCGTCTTCGCGTTGATCGCGTTGCTCGTGGTCGGCGGCGGCGTCGGCGGATTCCTCTATTGGAAGAGCCAGCAGGACTCCAAGTCGACGGCCGACGAGACGATCGACCTCCCGAAGAAGTCGAACGCCGACGCGGAGGAGACGGCAACGGCAACCGCCACTGCGACCGCGACCGCGACCGCGACGTCCGAGACGACGGCGACCGCAACCGCGACGGAGACCGCTGCTGCGAGCGCCTCCGAAACGGCGACCGCGAGCTCCACCGCTTCGACCACCGCGACATCGACGGCGACGCAGACGAGCACCGCGACATCGACGGGCACGCATACCTCCACCGCGACCGCGACGTCGACCGGGCCTCAGCCGGGCATCGATGCGTGCTGCGCGCGCGTACGAAAGCCCGCGGACAAATCGCTCTGCAACCGCATGAACCAAGGCATCAAGTCCGGCAAGCTGAACCGGTCGGCGGCGCTCGCGACGCTTCGCGGACAAGGCGTGAACTGCAACTGATCGAGCGCTCCGCCCGTGTGATCACGGTGCATGTGGACGGGTCGATCGTCCGTGCGCCGTGAATCGCGCCGGGCGCGCTTTGACGACTTCGTGGCACTGAAGTAGACCGGGGACATCGCATCATGGGCATACGCGGTACCGCATCGAGCGGGGGGGCCCAGTCGAGAGGGATTCTCGACGTCGTACCAAAATCTCAGGGGCAGCTGGCCTTGGGCCAAGAGCCCGAGGGAGATCCATCCGGAGAGGTTCCACGATCCGGAAATGTGATCAGGCGCATCCGCCGACGCTTTCGAGCGCGGTGGGACGACCTGTGCGCCTCGGCCGACTTCATCGGCCGCTGGGTGGCGATCGACAACGTCACCTACCAACCGGGGACGCGAACGCCGAGCGAGGTGGAAGTCGTCGACGTCGACGATGACCTCGCGGCGCTCTGCACACGCATGCGCGCGTCGAACCAGACGTCCTGCTGCGTCCTTCACTGCTTGGAGAAGAAGTCGGTCAGGCCACCGCGTCTGGGTTGATGTCCCAAGGGGGGACGTGCGCGCGCGTCGTCAGCACAAACCTGTCAGGAGCCGGCCATCGGCCGGCGTCGGCTCGACCCTCCAGGATGGATCAGGGCGCGCACAGCCCTTGGGTGCCAGCGTTCTCTGCGCACCTCCGGCGCGACGCGACCGGAGGGAGCACACCCCCGGCGGGACCCGAGGGCGTCGTGCGCGCGCGAGGAAAAAACTAGCGCACGATGGGCTTGATCTGCGTCTTGCCGTCTTTGACGATCACTTCGTAATCGACGCGCTTCGAGGCGTGTTTCGTCTTCAGCTTCTCGGCTTGGTTGCGCAAGCTGTCGGCGAGCTTGTCGAAGGTGATGCCGGCGGTGGACTCGTTGCGCTCGCGCCGTGATTGCACGTACTGCGAGTAGATCTCGCGCAGGCGACCTTCGCTCAGATCGTCGCGGCCCCCTTCCCTGACGGCGGGGCGCGCAGCGGCCGGCACTTGCGCGCGGCGCGGCGGATCGTTGGAGGTCAAACCATCGCGCGGGGGCGGCGTGGCTGGCTGGGCAACGGGCGACTCCGCGGGGCGAGCGCCGGAGCGCGTTGAGTCGGCCCCCTTCGCTTCGAGCTTGGTCTCGGGCGGCGTCGCGGACGCAACCGCGGGAGCGGAGGCGACGGCGCGCGCGCCGGCGACGCCACCAAACGGGCTGCGCGGCGGGGGCGCGAGCCCCGGCTTCGAAGGAAGTCGCTCGCGCGGGCCGGCGGTGTGCTGTCCGGTCGGGGGCCGCAGACCAAGCGCACCGTCCGGCGCGGACTGCCTCGGCGCGGGCGGCGGCTCGGGCTCCGGCGGTAGGTCCGAAAAATCGATGGGGCTCGAAAGGAGCGGCTTGCGCGCTTCCGGGCGCGTCGCCACCTGCGGCGGCTGCGCCGTCGGATCGAGCCCTCCGCCGGCGACGTGTTGCGTGGTCGCGCGCGCGTGTTGTCCCTCGTCGCCTTCGCCCAGCGAGCTCGCGATTCGGTTGAGCGCGTCCGCGCTCGCCTTGCGCGACGGACCGCCGCCGAGGCGAAGACCGCCGGCCTTCCGATCTTTGCCGGGTTGAGACGTGCTCGCGGGCGCGGGCGACGAAGGCGGCCACGCCTGCACACCCGGAGGCGACGGAAACGAAGGAGGAGGAACCGAGGGAGGCGGGATGCTCCGCGGGTTCATGGGACCGGTCGCGCGCGTCGCGCGGCTAGGCAACGGCGCGAACGGATCGGGCGGCATGCTCGGCGCGCCGTATTGCGCTGCGGGCGCAGGCGGCGCGCCGTAGTTGGGCTGCTCACCGGGGCTCGGGTACGACGGTGCCGCCTGCGGATATTGCGGCGGCCACGGCTGCGCTGCCTGCCACGCGTTCGGGTCTTGTTGCTGCGCCGCTTGGTAGCCCTGCCAGTCCTGCTGCTGGTAACCGGGATGGCGCGCAACACCCGCGTCGACCTGCGGCGGCGGCGTCGGCGCATCGTCGTCGAAGTCGTCCTCGACCGCCTCGACGTCGTCGTCGCCGACCTCTTCGTACTCCTCTTCGGTCGTCTTCTTCGGTTGCTTGCGACCTTGTCGCTCGAGCTGCGCTTGAAGGCCTGCCGCCATTCGCTCCGCGCGCTTGCGACCAACCGCGGTGAGCGCCTCGTCGATGCCGAACCGCGCGGCGGCGCGAGCGAGATCGCGCTTGTACGTGCCGTTCTCGATCTCGCGCAGGATGCGGTTCCAATGCTGTTGCATCGTGTTGTACCGCTGCACGATCGTGTTGAACTTGAAGCGCATCGCCGTGTTTCGGATCTGCTCCTTTCGGAGAATCACGATGCGGCGGTCGAGGTCCTTGCGAGGGACCTGCGGCTCCAGCTTTTCGATCCCGCAGAAGTACTGCTCGTAGAGAGCGCGAACGCGGTCGAGCTTTTCTTCGAGCTCGCTGATGTTTCTCTCCAGCTCGACGGCGTCCATCTAGCGGTGCGTATTGTGCCGCAAAGTGAGGCGAACGGGCACCCTCGGACATCGGCAGTGCAGCGATATTTCTACAGTGTCATCCGCATTGGAGTCGGAGAACGCTCCGAATGCGCGGTGGCGTGACTACAGCGGCGCGATTTCGAGGTTGTCGAAGCACACCGGCGCCGTCCACTCGTTGAAGCCGAAATGGTCGTGGCCGGCCCCATCGAGCGGCTCCGGGTCGACGAAATCGAGGACAACCTGGCCGTTGACCGACATGACGAGCTTCGTGCCTTCACCGCGCGAAGGGCTCGCAGAAAGCCTTCGTTCGAGCTTGAAGTGATAGGGCTGACCGGCGCGGACAGGCTGGCTCACCGGGTCGTCGGAGGCGGGATCGACCGCAAGCGTTCGTCGGTTGTCGCCGTGCTCGTCGAGGCGGGCGATCGCGTGGAGCGTGTTTCGCCACCCGCCGAAGATCGCGATGTAGCCCGTCGCGTCGTCGTAGCTGGCCCCCGTCGCCCCGCTCGCGCCGTCGCCGAACACCTCGACCTTGATGTCCCCATCGTCGGAGAGGGCCATGGCGTCGAATTCGATTCGGACGCTCGGGGGCAAGCGCTTCGTCAGCCACGCGCCCCGGTTGCGCGCGCCTTGCGCGCAGAGCCAGCCCTCCGAGATCGACCAGGCGTCCGAGAGGACCTCGTAGTCTTCGCCGATCTCTTCGCGGTCGAAATCGTCGAAAAAGACGCCTTTGATCGTGTCGCCCCCAGCTTCGACGACGATCGTTTGCTCGGGCAAGGTGACGCTGCCCTCGGTCGGCGGCCCCTCGGGAACACATGCCGCCGCGAGCATCAAAACGGCGGACCACCGGCTCGTCGTCACGCGGGCAGCCTACTGTACGCCCCTTGTCGTGTCCTCCACCTCAGGGCTAAAGCAGGGGCGTGCATCCGATCCTGTTCCGGATCCCTCTGCCTGGGTTCCTCGGCGGTGGCGCCCTCCCCGTCTACGCGTACGGCGTGATGTTGGGGCTGTCGCTCGTCGTCGGCTGGTATTTGACGTTGGGCCTCGCAGAGAAGGACGGGCTCGATCGCGAGACGTTCGCGAACTGCTACGTCGTGACGGCCATCTCGGCGCTCATCGCGGCGCGTTTGCTCTACGTCGTCACGAACCTCGACGAGTTCACCGGCTTCGCGCAGGTGTTCGAGGTGCGCAGCGGCGGCATGGTCGCGTACGGCGGCTTTCTCGGCGGGTTCGCGGGCAGCTGGGCCTACCTGCGCTGGAAAGGGATGCCGCTCATTCCCTGGGCCGACGTCGCCGTTCCGAGCCTCGCGTCGGGCCTGATGATCACGCGCGTCGGCTGTTACCTCTACGGATGTGATTTCGGCCGGCCCCTCTCGGAGACCGCGCCTGCCGTCCTGAAGAAGCTCGGCACGTTCCCGAAGTGGACGGACATGGATCAGGCCGTCGGCTCGCCCGCTTGGGAGCAGCATGTGAACGACGGGCGCATCGACATCGGCGCGGCCACGTCGCTGCCCGTTCATCCGACGCAGATCTACGAGTCGGCGGTGGGCCTCGGGCTCCTCGTCTTTCTCCTTTGGGCGCGGAAACACCAGAAGTTCCGCGGGCAGATTTTCCTCTACTTCGCGTTCTTCTACGGCGCCGCACGCTTCGCGCTCGAATTCCTTCGCGACGACCGCGAGCGTGGAGACATCCCGCCCGCGCTCGCGCCGTACATCTTGTTTCCGATCTGTCTCGCGCTCTTCGGCGCGGCCTATTCGTACGGGATCGCCGGCATCGTGAAGCAGCGATCGCTCCGCATCGCGACGCAGGTCGCGGCATTCATTCCGGCCGTGTACGCGATGGTCGCCTTCCGGCCAGAGGCGTTCCAGGTCGTGAGCTGGGTGAAGCTTTCGACGTCGCAGTTCATCGGCCTGACGAGCGGGATCGCCGCGGCGATCGGCTTCGCGATCCTCCACCGCAATGCGCTCCAGAACCCGGTGGCCGCGATGGCGTTGCCGAAGTTGCCGGAGCCGCAAACGGAAGCCGAGGCGGACGAAGAGCCGAAGCCCGACCCGAAGAAGGCAGACAAGAAGCCGGAGAAGAAGAAGGAGAGCGCCGCCGCAGCTGCCAGCACGAGCACGACCAAGGCGAAGCGGCGTCGCGCGGAAGGACCGGCGAAGAAGCCGAAGACGAAGGCCAGAGAAGAGAAGGACGAAGAGCCCGCGGTCGACAGGGACCGTGAAGAGACGTAGCGCCGTTGGCTCCCTGTTCGTCTTGGCGGGCGCGTGTACCGCGTCGGCGCCGGCTGTGTGCTGGGCGCACGAGCCCGACAACCCCGACGCGCATCGATCGATGCCGAACCAGGTCACGGCCGGGCTGATCGCAGTCTGCCCTGCGTACCTTCGGTTCGAGCCTTCCACGTCCGACGCGATCACCGTCGCGGGGGCCGCGTGTGTCGGCGGCGCGATTTCGTTCGCGCGCGAGCTGACGCGGACCTTCGAGCTTCGCGTTCGCGTCGAATACGACAAACCGTTCTTCTTCGACGACGCCGTCGGCACGTCCCTCCACGACTTTCGTGCGACGGCCGGGCCTTCGTTCGTCGCCTATCGAATGAAGGACAACCTCACGATCACCGTCGGCGCCGAGATCGGGCTCGCAGGCTTCATCGTCGACCCGCCGGACGCGCAGGCGTCCCCTACCCCGCTTCCGCAGACCGAGGCCTGGGGCCTCGTGGTCGGGGGCTCGGCGGCGATTCGACCGTGGCTGACCTATCACACGGGCCTCTTTGCCGAGGTCGGGTACGGCTATGCGGTCGGATGGTCGAATGATCTCGACGTTCGCGCGACCACGATCGGACGGCTGATGGTCGGGTGGGCCGACCGGTTCTGACCGCTGCAACGACGATGCTGACGTTCGCGGCAAACTGGTAAGCTCGCGCCGATGCGCGAACTACCGTGGCTCGGCCGGCTCGTCGCGAGCCGCTACCGACTCATCGCGCGCCTCGGCGAAGACAACATCGCGGAGCTCTACCTCGCGCGGCACGTGCTCATCGATCGCCTGGGCGCGATCAAGGTGCTGCGCCCCGAGATGGGCCGCGATCGCGCCCTGCGGAAGCTGTTCCTGCGCGAGGCGAAAGCCGTCAATCGCATCAACCACCCGAACATCGTCGAGATCAGCGACTACGGCGAGACGGAAGAGACGGCGTACCTCGTCATGGAGTACGTGCCCGGCGAGCCGCTCACGCGTCTGCTCGCGCAGGGCCCCGTCGGTTGGGAGCGCGCGAGCCGCATCGGCCTGCAGATCGCCCTCGCGCTTTCCCGCGCGCACGAGATGGGCGTCATCCACCGCGACATCAAGCCCACGAACGTGCTGGTCATCCAGCAGCGAGGCGGCGCGGATATCGTCAAGCTCACCGACTTCGGCGTCGCGAAGCTCCTCGACTCGCACACGGTCGTGACCAAAACGACGGGGCTCGTCCCGACGCAGCTCACGCCGGGATACATCGCGCCGGAGATGCGGCTCGTCGGCACGCTCGACGCGCGCAGTGACATCTTCTCGCTCGGCGTGCTCGTGTACGAGGCCGCGTGCGGCGCGCTGCCGTTCCCCGCGGACGCACCCGCGTCGGCGCTCCCGCGGCTGACACCGCTCGGCCAGCTCATACCGAGCGCGCCACCCCAGCTCGATCTGTTGCTCGCGCGCCTTCTCGCCGCCGATCCCGACGATCGGCCGCGCGACGCATTCGAGGTCGTCGCGATGTTTCGAGCGGTGCTCGGCGATAGCCTCGAGCCTCCACCGGAGGTCGAGCCGCCGACGGAGCGTGTCGTGCGAAAACATCGCCCGTCGCGCGGA
Organism: Polyangiaceae bacterium; assembly: GCA_013361525.1. GTDB lineage: Bacteria > Myxococcota_A > Polyangia > Polyangiales > Polyangiaceae > Xiheicaenibacterium. The sequence goes on from JABFXY010000087.1 coordinate 9,203, forward strand.
CCGAAGCTCCTCACGATGCCGTTCGACCGCATCGCGCCTCTATGCGAGCGCGCGTTCGACGCGGTGAGCGTCGCCGCCCGCGGATCCATGGATCCGGTCGACGAAGACAACATCGCAAAAGCGGCTCAGCTCTGCACCATGTTGCAAAGGCTTCACGAGATCGTCACCACCGACGCCAAAGCTCTCGCCGCTTTGGAAGAACGTGCTCGCGCCATCCGATCCGAGTTCGGCGCACGACTCGACGAGCTCGGCCGAGACCGCTCGCGCGCGATGGGTTGGGCGACGTCGGTCGCCGAACGAACCGAGTTCGTGCGCGCGCAGCGACTGAGCGGCGCACACCCGGTGAACGCGATGGATGCCTTGCTGTGGGAAGAAGCCACGCTCGAGCACGAAGAAGAGGTGTCGATTGACCGAGCGGACGAGCTTGGTCAGGAGTTCGCCGAGCTGTCGGCTCGGCTCGATCTCGCGAACGAGGCGATCGAACGAGATAAATCGACGCTCGAGGCGCAGCTCGAGGGGCACGCCGCCGCACTGCGCGCGCTCGCGGGTGAGGCGTGGATGCTTTTGGAGACGGTCGCGGAACCGCTCGGGGTCACCCTCGCGCCGGAAAGTCTGTGACCGAACGCCTGAAGGATGGTGTACTGTTTGCGCGCTCGTTTGCGCGCCGCGTGCTTGTCATCACGGAGGATTTTCGTCATGCGTAGCCATTGCTGGTCGTTGTTCTCGAGGGCCTCGCTCGCTGGGCTCGTGCTCACGATCGCGAGCTCGAGTGCGCTCGCTCAAGGCGCCCAGCCGAAAGGGCAGCCCGCACCGCCGCCGGCGGGGTCGGCACCCGCACCCGGGAAAGCGGCACCCGCCCCCGGGAAAGCTCAGCCCCCCGCCAAGCCGAAGCCGAAGTTGACCGGCAAGAAGGCGGAGGAGGAAGCCGGCCGCCTCTTCAAGGAAGGCAAAGACAAGTTCAACGCGGGCGACTTCCAAGGCGCGTACGAAGCCTTCAAGGCCGCCGACGAGCTCGCGCCGAGCCCGGTACCGAAGTACCGCATGGGCGAGTCGCTCGACAAGAAGGGCGACATCGACGGCGCGATCGCCGCCTACGAAGCCTTCCTCGCGAGCAAGACGGATCCCGAGAAGGACAAGGAGCGCATCGCGAACGCCAACGCGCGCATCACGGCGCTGAAGGCCACGCCGGCGGACGTGAAGGTCACGATCCAACCGCCGGAGGCCGCAGCTGCGACGCTCAGCATCGACGGCGCGCCCGCGACCGGCAACCCGGTGAAGGTGCCGCCCGGCAAGCACACCATCACCGCGACGCTCGAAGGCTTCGAGGACGGCAAGGTCGAGGTCGACGTCGCGCGCAGCGAGAAGAAAGACGTCACGATCACGCTCACGGCGAAGCCGAAGGAAGTTGCGGGCCCCGGCCCCGGCCCCGGACCGGAGAAGCCGCCGACGGAGAAGCCGAAGACCGAGCCGGCGAGCTCGTCGAGCTCGCTCATCCCGGCGATCGTCACGCTCAGCCTCGCAGGCGCCGGCGTCGTCGTCGGCTCGGTGTTCGGTGGTCTCGCGCTGAAGTCGAAGAGCGAATACGAGGACACGCCGACGCAAGATCTCTTCGACGAGACGGAGCGCAACGCGCTCATCGCGGACATGTCCTTCGGCGTCGCGCTGACGTTCGGCGTGACGGGCGTCGTCCTGCTCCTCACCGATACGGGCGCCCCTGAGCCCGAAGGCGAGAAGAAGGCGAAGCTCGACTTCATTCTTCCCTACGCGTCGCCCGATGGGGCCGGTGCCGTGGGACGCGTTTCCTTCTGAGTAGCCAGTACCTTACGAGGAAAGACGATGCGTAGAACGTTGGCTTTGTGTGCCTTTCTTGGCGCTCTCGGAGCGCTCTCGGGTTGTGAGCTCATCGCTTCTGTCGATCACGATCTCATCGATCAAGGCGGCGCGGGCGGTGGCGGTGGAACAGCCGGCTCACCGACAACCGGTGGCGGCGGCGAAGGCGCGGCCGGTGGCGGTGGTGGCACTGGCGGCGGCGAAGGCGGCGGCGCGACCTGCGAAGGCCCCGGAGACTGCCCCGTCGCACCGGCCTGTCAGGAGGCGACCTGCGAGAACAACACTTGCGGCGTCGACAACCTGCCCGAGCTGACGGCATGCGAGATCAAGGCGCCCGACGACGGCGTTTGCACCGCCGAGGGTGAGTGCGTGGTCTGCGTCGGCGACGAACAGTGCGAGGATCCGACGCCGGTCTGCGACACGGCGACCCACGTCTGTGTGGCGGAGCACTGCACCAACGACACGCAAGACGCCGACGAGACAGACCTCAACTGCGGCGGCGACGAGTGCCCCGGTTGCGCAAACAACCTCCTGTGTGTCGACGGCGACGACTGTTTGAGCGGCGTCTGCAACGTCGACATGAAGTGCGTGCCGTGCAGCACGGGCGTGGACGACTGTCCCGCAAACGAGTTCTGCAACGCGGGCGTGTGCGAGCCGGACAAGGCAAACGGCCTCGCGTGCGGCGGTGGCGGCGAGTGCGAGAGCGGCTTCTGCGACGACAACGGCTCGGGCTCGGACATCTGCTGCGCCACGGCGTGTGACGGCGACTGCCGCGCGTGCTCGGGCGCGAACGCAGCGTGCGAGAACTTCGCGGCGACGGAAGAGTGCGGCGACGGGCCGACGTGCAACGGCGACGACCTCAAGCCGCAGGACATGTGCGACGGCAATGGCGCGTGCGCCACGCCGGCGGACATCGATTGCATGGCTTACACCTGCAATGCCGCCGCTCCGACCGACGCGTGCTTCACGGCGTGCTCGACCCAAACCGATTGCGCCGCGTCCGGCGCTTCAAACGGTAACTACTGCGCGATCGACGGCGCGCTCGGCACCGCCAACACTTGCAACGACAAGAAGGCGCTCGGTGGCACCTGCGCCGAGGACTTCGAGTGCGAGTCCGGCAACTGCGGCGGGCTCAACAACGACACCTGCGCGATCCTCTGAGCTGATCGGTAGGTCGTGAGACGAAGCGCCGGCTCTCGAAAGGAGCCGGCGCTTTTCATTTTTCGGGCTGGTGAACGAGCAGGACGTGAGCCGGAAGCAAGTGGCAGGAGATGGCGTCAATCTGCCCGCCACTGATGGGTAATGAAGAGAGGTCAGGCAGCTCTCACACGCCATCGACTGTTTCCGATCGAGGCCCACAATGGACGTATTCTCGCCATCGATGCTCCGGCAGCGACGCTCCCGAGGGCGGTCCAAGCTTCACCCCTACAGCTTCCGAAATCGCGATATCGAACTTGGGTTTGTTCCTCGGCGCCGCACAGGAGCATTCCGAGCTCCCAGGGCATGCAGAGAAAGATTATCTCGTCGACCTGAACCATGACCCCGCCGTCGGGGCACTCTTCATCGAGAAAGCCCCATTCGTCCACGGTCACGCTGCAAAACCCAGTACCCACTTCGGACTCGCCCAACGGAAAACATCCGCAATCGTTCGTCGGACAAGCGTGCACACCCTCGCAGATCCGATACCCGCTCTCCGAACGGCAGGCGCTCTCTCCGCTTGCACCACCGGTCGCGGAGTCGGCACCGCCCCCGCCTTCCATCGATTGCACATCCGGTGCGCAGGCCCACAGCGGAATAACGGCCAACGTCAGCAGCTGTCTCGGCTTCATCGGCGCACGCACCCCACAGCAAGCCTAAGTCGGTGGAGCGCAGCGGGGGTAGACAGCCTTTTCGGCGACGCCACGCCGCAACTGCAACTCGGTCCGCCGGAGGGCGCGTTGTAGCGGTGGGCATTGCCATAACCGCGACTGCGTCCGGCGGAGTGCCAGTTACGTCAGCGCGGCTCCGCCGTAACGTCGACGCCGCCGACGAGGCGCAACGTTGTGGCGCTGTCGGCCGTCGTAACCCCGGGTCTGACAACGAGAGGTCGCGTTGTGGCGCTGCGACCTGTCGTAACGACGACGGCGTCGGTAGGAGAACGAGTTACGTCAGCGGGGCGCGACACAACCGCGGCTCTCACGGCCAGAGGCTGCGTTGTGGCGTCCCGCGCCCGCTACAACCGCAGAGCTGGCGGCCAGACGCCACGTTGCGACAAGGCCGCCCCAAACCCCCAGGGCGCGAGCCTAAGCCTCGACGAGCTCGTTGCGCTCTTCCGCCTCCACCGAATACGTCGGATAGAGCGCGCTCTCCGCCCAGCGATCCCGAAGGAGCCGCGCCATCATTTCCAGCAGAGGCTTCGTCGACTGGGGCTCGATGGCCGAGACGAAGGCGACGTCACCGCGGCGCAAGGAGAGCTGGCGACGTCGATCCGGATCGACGCGGTCGATCTTGTTGTAGACGAGGATGCGGGGAATCGACGCGAGGTCGAGCTCGGCGAGGAGCTCTTCGGTCGTGCGGATGTGTTGCTCCGCCGCGGGGTCGCTGGCGTCGACGACGTGGAGCAAGAGGTTCGCGTCGGCGACCTCTTCGAACGTCGCGCGGAACGCGGTGAAGAGGTCCGGCGGCAGGTCGCGGATGAAACCCACGGTGTCGGTGACGACGACCTCGCGCTCTTCGGGGAAGCGCAGACGGCGCGAGCGCGGATCGAGGGTCGCGAAGAGCTTGTTCTCGGCGATGACGTCGGCGCCGGTCAGCGTGTTGAGGAGCGTGCTCTTTCCCGCGTTGGTGTAGCCGACGATGCTCACGATCGGGATCGAGGCTCGCGCCCGTCGCTTGCGACGTTGCTGTCGATCTTGCGACAAGCGCTTGAGCTGCGATTCGAGGTGGCTGACGCGTTCGCGTGCGCGGCGGCGTCCGATCTCGAGCTTGGTCTCGCCGGGACCTCGACCGCCGATGCCGCCGGTGAGGCGCGAGAGCGAGTCGTCTTTTTGGCCGAGGCGCGGCAGCGCGTACTTGAGCTGCGCGAGCTCGACCTGGAGCTTGCCGTCGCTGGTCTCGGCGTGCTGCGCGAAGATGTCGAGGATGAGCTGCGTGCGATCGATGATCTTGAGCTCGGTCCGCGCGCTGATGCTCGATGCCTGCGACGGGCTGAGATCGTGATCGAAGATGAGCGTGCGCGCGTCGAGCTCGGCGGCGCGAAGAACGACCTCGTCGAGCTTGCCCTTGCCGAGGACGTGCCGCGGGTCGAGCTTGTCGCGAACCTGGAGGATCGTGTCGACGACGTCGACGCCGGCCGTACGCGCGAGCTCGGCGAGCTCACGCAAGCGCTCGTCCGCGTGGAGCATCGAGTCGGGCTTGGTCTTCTCGGCGACGTGCACGAGGATCGCGCGGCCGTCCTTCGCTTCGTTTTCGCGAAGGGCCTTCACGATGCGGCCGAACTCGTCCTCGAGCGAACGAATCAGCGCGCCGAAATTCACGTCGAGGCGCCCGACCAGGACTGGACCGACCGTTCGATACGGCGGCACACGCGGCGCGTCGGCCTGCTTGGAGCGCGGGGCAGGCGGAACGTTGTACGCGTAGTGGAACGATCGCGGCTCGCCTTCGGGCGTGAGCAGGATCGCGAACATCATGTCGAGACGCAGCCGCACGAGGTCGACGATGTCGTCGCGCGACAGCTCTTCGCCGAAGAGGTGCGTGTGGACGAGCCGCAAACCGCGCAAACGACCTTCGGCGGCACGGAGGCGCCCGATGTCCGGGAGCATGAGCTTCGAGGTGTCGCCGACGACGACCTGCTCGACCTCGCCGTTGCGGCCGACGAGAGCGCCGACTTGGCGGCCCGTCTCTTTCGATGCGTCGGCGAGCGCCCGCGTGAGCTCTGGCGTCGTGATGGCATCGAGCGGGACCTTGCGCCGGTAGATGCGCTCGAGGGTGCGGTGAGCGTGGGGAGCGAGGCCGTTGGTGTTACCGAGAACTTGGGGCATAGCCTGGCGAACGGTTTCCTTTTACGAATGCGGACAGTCGAACCGCGAAGCCGCGAGACGAGACACCGATGGCCATCCTGACTCCGCTGACGTTTGACGAGATCGAACGGTGCGCCCGGACGTTCGGCATCACCCCCACGAAAGCCACAGGGGTCCTGGCTGGGAGTGTAAACACCAACTTCGACATCGTCGACGGGCACGGCGCGCGCTGGTTCCTTCGTGTTTACGAGGAGCAGGACATCGCCGGCGCAACACGCGATGCCCGCCTCCTCGGTCGGCTCGCGGCCTCGGGGGTTCGAACGCCCTCGCCACGCGAGCGCGTCGACGGCGCAGGGTTCGTCGGAACGTTTCGCGGCAAAGCGATCTGCCTGTTTCCGTACGTCGTCGGCGTGCATCGATGCCAAGCGAGCGTCGCGCCGCCCGACGTTCACGCGGTCGGCTCCGCGCTCGCCGCGATGCACCGAGTCGGCGAGGGTTTCGATGTTTCCGAGGGGCTGACGGTCGCGAGCCGCTTCTCGCTCGATGCGCTCGTGCAGCGCCTGACCTCGCTCGACGAACGCTCGCTCACCCGGGAGATCCGACGCGCGCGCGAGCAGCTCCTCGCGCGGCTCGACGAGCTGTCGAAATTCGTCCCCGCGAGCCGGCCGCTGCCGCTCGTGCACGGCGACCTGTTTCGCGACAACGTCCTGTTCGACGAAGATGGTCGCCCGACGCTGCTCGACTTCGAGAGCGCGTCGATCGGGTTTGCTGCGTACGATCTCGCGGTCACGATCCTCGCGTGGACGTTCGGCGATCACCTCGATGCGTCGCTCGTCTCGAGCCTCGTCGCCGGCTACGAGCGCACCCGGCCCCTCGGCCGTGACGAGATTGCCGACCTGCCTTCGTTCGCCGCGATGGCGTGCGTCCGTTTCGCCACGACGCGCATCACGGACTACGAGCTCCGTCCGCGAGGAAGTGGGGCATACAAAGACTACCGTCGCTGGCTGTCACGTCTCGAAGCGGTCGATCGGTCCTTCGGTTTGCGCGGAGCCGACCTGGACAGTACCCTCCGAGACATATGGCCGAAGTAGGGGCACTCGACTTTCGTGGGTTCGTCGGCGGTCGCGCGCAACAACTGCCGGACGAGGGGCGCGACGGCGGGCGCGGATACGCGTACGTCTCGGACAAACACACGCGTCGCGTGTTCGACCAGATGAAGGCCGTCGATCTGGCGGTCTCCGCGGCGGTGCGCCTCTTCGAGGCGTACGGCAAGAGCGAGCTGCTCGGGCACGCCGTGAAGGTCGGTCCGCGGCAGTTTCCGCGCGTGCACGCGATCGCCACGCAATGCTCGGACGAGCTCGGCATCGCGCATCCCACGGTCTACATCGTGAACAACCCGGTGATGAACGCGGCGACGTTCGGCACGAACCAGTCGTCGGTCATCATGGTGCACAGCGCGCTCGTCGATCACATGAACGACGCCGAGCTCTTGAGCGTGATTGGTCACGAGTGCGGTCACATCCACAACCACCACGTCGTGTACCTCACGGCGCTCCACTACCTGCGCACGATGGCCGGCGTGTTCCTCAAGCCGATCATCGCGCCGGCGGAGCTGGCGTTGAAAGGTTGGCTGCGCCGGGCGGAGATCACCTGCGACCGCGCCGGGCTCCTGTGCTCGAAAGACCTCGAGGTGTCGACGCGCGCGCTCACCAAGCTCGCGCTCGGCAGCGCGAAGCTCTACGACCAGCTCAACATGGAGGCCTTCATCGAGCAGTACGACGAGATGAAGGAAGGCATCGGTCGCTACGCCGAGATGGGCGCGACCCATCCGTGGCTACCGAAGAGAGTGATCGCGCTGCGTCACTTCGCGGGGAGCGAGCTCTACAAGAAGCACGCGAAGCTCGGCGACGCGGGGCTCACGATGGATGAGGTGGACGAGAAGGTCCACGGCGTTATCAAGGTCTGGGGCTGAGACGTCGAAGACGTTCATGGAAGGCGAAAAAGGAGCCGTCATGCTCGAGTCGTTCCACGCGAAGAAGCGCGAAGTGACTGCAACCGTGGCTGAGCTTGTCACCCTCGGCAGCCGCATCGGCGCCAAATCGCTGAGCGCGAAGGTCGACCAAGAGCTGGTGAAGAAGCTCGAGGCCGATCGCTTCCACCTCGTCGTGGTCGGCGAGTTCAACCACGGCAAGACGACGTTCGTGAACGCGCTCCTGTCGAAGTCCCTCCTTCCGGTCGGGGTCACGCCGACCACCGCCGTCATTCACCACCTCGAGTACGCAGAGACGCCCGGCGCCGCCGTCGTCTACGAGTCGGGTGACCGCCGCGAGCTTCCGGTCGAAGAGGTGCGCAAGTACGCGGTAAGCGGAGAGATCACCGCGCACGGCCAAAGCGCCGACGTGAAGTACCTCGAGGTCTTCGTCCCCTCCCCGATCCTGAAAGAGCGCATCGTCCTCGTCGACACCCCAGGCGTGAACGATCTGTCGCTCCAGCGCGCGGACATCACCTACTCGTACATCCCGAAGAGCGACGCGGTCCTCTTCCTCCTCGATGCGGGCCAGCCGCTGAAGGAGAGCGAACGCGTCTTCTTGCAGGAGAAGTTGCTCGCGCAGTCGCGCAACAAGATCGTCTTCGTCGTCACGAAGCGCGACATCTGGGAGCCCGCAGAGGAGAAGGAAGCGCTCTCGTACATCCGCACGGAGCTCGACAAGCTCCTGCCGGGCGCGCCGATCTTCCCGGTCTCGGCGCAAACCGCGCTCGAAGGTCGCGAAGCAGAGAGCGGCATGCCCGAGCTCGTGCGGCACCTGATGAGCTTCCTCGCCGAAGAGCGCGGCAAGATCCTCCTCGACAACGCCCTCGGCCACGCGCTCGAGATAACCACGCTCCTTTCCAAGGGCGTGGACGCGCGCAAACGCGCCGTGCAGATGACGAGCGACGAGCTCGCGCGGAGGATCAGCTTCCTCGAGAAGGATCTCGCGGGGCAAGCACGCACGCTCGAGCAGCGCCGCGGCTTCATCCGTGAAGAGGTGAGCGCGATCAAGGCGTGGGTCCGCCGCGACCTCGAGCACTTCGTCGATGACGTGCTCAAGCAGATCCCGACGCTCGTCGACGACGCGAAGCCCGACGAAATCCGGCTGCATCTCGGGCCTTTCCTCGAGCGAACGATCGTCGAGTGGGTCCACAAAGAGTCGAAGGAGATCGGAACGGCGCTCGAGTCGCTCGCAGAGCGAACGATCGCGCTGGTCCGCGACGACGCGAACGACTCGGCGAAGCGTCTTTCGGATGCCTTCGGGCACGAAGTGAAGGCGCCCGAGGTGCAGGTCGACGTGCTCGGGCATCACATCGGCATCACCGCGCTCTTCACCGTCGGTCTCGGCGTGCTCCTCACGAACGCGCTGCTCGGCGGCGGTCTGCTCCTCGCGACCCTGCCGCTCGCCTGGTTCCTGCGCGGACGCGAAGAGCGAATGACGCGTGAGCGCGCTCGCGAAATCGCGCCCGCCGCAGTGCGCGAGGCCGCTCAGAAATTGGGGCCGAAGCTCGAGGAGATGATCGCCGACTTCGCCCAGAAGCTCGACGCGTGGGTCGTGACGGCCGGCGAAGAGCTCCACCGCGAGCTCATCGAGATCCTCAAGCAGGCGAAGACCGAACAAGAGTCCGGCGCGGCCGGGGTCACGACCGCCCTCGGCACCTGCGAGGAGCAAAGCACGCAACTCGGGCAGCTCGAGCAACGGCTGAACGGCCTGCGTAAAAGCCTTACGGGAAAAGAGGCCGAGCCGGCGAAGGCCGCGCCGCAGCGTGATACGTCGTCGAATGGCGCTTCATCGGGCGTCGACTCGGTTCGAATCGGCGTCCCTGTGGATTCCGACCTCCCGTCGTAGTTTCCTCCGTCGCTTGCCGGTGGCGCGACTTCTTCGCGCCACTAGGTGCCACGACACCGAAGGCCGTGTAACCTTCGTTCGCAGTGCAGCTCGATTTTGCCGCGCGAGAAGTGACGATGAAGCTGGTCTATTACGGGCCGGCTCTCAGCGGAAAAACGACCAACCTGATCGCCTTGCACGAGCGGGCAGGTAAGGACTCGCGCGGTCGGTTAATGACGCTCGAGACGAAGAACGACCGCACGTTGTTCTTCGACCTCTTGCCGCTCACGTTCCGCTCGCAAGGCGGTGACGTGCGGTTGCGCATCAAGCTGTTCACCGTCCCCGGCCAGCCGATCCACGCGTCCACACGCAAGCTGGTGCTCCAGGGCGCGGACGGCGTCGCGCTCATCGCGGACTCGCGCCTCTCCGAGCTCGAGAACAACGCCGCGTCGTTCCTCGATCTGCGCGACAACCTGAAGGCGAACGGCTCCGACATCACGAAGACGCCGCTCGTGATCCAGTTCAACAAGCGCGACTTGCCGGAGATCCGCTCCGACGAAGAGCTGCGCAAGATGGCGAACCGAGGCAAAGAACCGGTGTTCACCGCGGTCGCGCGTGACGGCATCGGGGTGCTCGAGACATTCGTCGCGCTCCTGCACCTCACGTGGTCGACGCTCGACGCCGTGCACGGCCTCGGACAGAAGCTTCGCGTCGACGGCAGGGCGCTCATCGCTGACAGCGCGCGCCAGCTCAACGCAGCGGTCGATATCGAAGAGATGCTCGGAAAGCGGCTCGGCGGCTCGTTCGAGCCAGTCGGCAACGGGCAGCGCGACTCGGCTGCGTCGTTCCGAGCGGCCGCGTCGAGCTCGCCCAACCTCGGCGGTCCGGGTGCACCGGCCACGCGGGGCCCGTCGACGCCTCGGAGCCAAGGGGGCGCCTGATGAGCGGAGAGACTTCGAGCGCGGTGTCACGAGAGCGCCCAAGTCTCCCCCCGACCTTCGAGGCGCCGCGCCTCGAGGAGTTGCTGCCGGTCGATGCAGTCGTCGAGCTCGTCGGCTCCTTCGAGAAGACCTGCGGCCTGTCGGTGTGGATTCGCTCGACCTCCGGGGTCGATCTCGCCGGCTCACCGCCGGACGAAGCTGCGGCCGCGCTGGTGGTCAATCAGGACGCGTCGCTCGTCGAGCATGTGCACGACGACGGCGGCGTCTTCATCGTCGGTCTGTTGGAGTACGACCACGATCCCATCGGGCGCGTGGCCGTCGGTCCGTTCGCGGTCGGCGCTGTCGAGGACACGTCCGCAGAGCCGCCTCGGATGTCGCTCGAGCGCGCCAAGGCGCATCTCGAACATTTCCGGCTGACCTTGGACCTCATCGTCCACGCGCGGCAGCGCGCGAACTACGCGGCGCAGATGCACCTCGCCTCGATCGAGGAGAGCTACGCGGAGGTCCTGCGCAAGAACGAAGCGCTCGAGGAAGCGCTCGAGCGGCTGCGTGAGGTCGACCATCTCAAATCGAGCTTCCTCGCGACGATCTCCCACGAGCTGCGAACACCGCTGACGTCGATCATCGGCTACAGCGAGATGCTCGCCGAAGGCATGTGCGGGCCGCTCACGAAAGAGCAGCTCGAGTTTGTGCAGACGATCCGCCTGAAGGGCGATCAGCTCCTGCGCCTCATCCTGAGCCTGCTCGACCTGTCGAAGCTCGAGAGCGGCACGCTCCGGATGCATCCGATCTCGGTGCCGATCGAAGCCGTGCTCAACGACGCGATCTCCACGTCCGCGCCGACCGCATCCAAGAAAGGTGTGCGCGTCGTGCTGGAGCCAGGGCCGCCGGTGCCGTACCTGCGCGCGGATCCGGATCGCCTTCGCCAAGTGTTCGTGAACCTCGTCGACAATGCGGTGAAGTTCACGCCGAAGGGCGGAGAGGTCAGCATGAGCGCGCGCGTCGTCGAAGGAAGCTCGCCCCCGGAGGCTGGTGGCCTGGTGCTGCTCGCGCCGACGAAGCGCGACATCGAGGTGCGCATCAAGGACACCGGCATCGGCATTCCTCCGCACGAACGAACCCGCATCTTCGATCCGTTCTACCAGGTCGATCAATCGTCGACGCGCGAGCAAGGCGGAGCCGGGCTGGGCCTCGCCATCGTGAAGCGCATCGTCGAGGCGCACCTAGGTCGCATCCGCGTCGAGGAGAACGCGCCGCGCGGCACGGTGTTCGTCGTCACGTTCCCGCTCAACGCGTCGGGAAGCTCCGGGGCTCGACCCCGCGTCGAGCTGCCGTGACCGAAGGCAAGCGATCGAGCGAGCACACCCGGATCCGAATCCTGCGCGAGCTGTTCGGCGACACCGCGCCTGGCTTCGACGTCGCCCTCGGTGACGACTGCGCGGTGCTGTCGCCCGTGCGTTCGGCCCCGGTGCAGGCGACGCGCATCGTGTGGTCCGTCGATTCGTCGGTCGAGGGAACACACTTCCGTCGCGATCTGATGACGCTCGAAGACGTCGGCTACCGAGCGACGATGGCCGCGCTGTCGGATCTCGCGGCGATGGGCGCTCAACCGACCGGCATCGTCTCCGCGCTCATCCTCCCAACAAATCTGTCCGACGAAGACTTCTTCTCGATCGTGCGCGGCCAGCGCGAAGCTGCGGCCGACGCGCGCACGGCGATCGTCGGAGGGAACCTCGCCCGCGGAGACGAAATCTCCATCACGACGAGCGTCCTCGGCGTCACCGATCGCCCGCTGCTGCGCTCGGGCGCGCGCGAGGGAGAAGCGCTCTACATCGCGGGCGAGCTCGGCTACGCCGCGGTCGGCCTGCGCCTCGCGGGCTCGGGCAAACGCATCGACGATCCGCTGGCGCTCCGCGCGCTCGAAGCCTACCGCCGCCCGCGCGCGCGCCTCGACGATGGCGTGTTGGCCGTGCGCGCCGGCGCGACGTCGATGATCGACGTCTCCGACGGCCTCGCCGCCGACAGCGGGCACGTCGCGAACGAGAGCAACGTCACGATCATCCTCGACGAGGAAGCCGTGCTCGCGACGACCTCGACGCGCCTATGCGCGCTGGCGCAACGCGACGCCCTCGAGGTCGCGCTCACCGGCGGTGAAGACTACGCCCTCCTCGCGACCGCCCCCGAAGGCACCACGCTCCCCGGCTTCACCCGCATCGGCCGCTGCGTCGCGCGCCTCGAAGAGCCGCTCTACATCGAAGCCGGCGGCGAAATGCGCCGCGTCACCGCAGCGGGCTTCGACCACTTCGGTTGAGCAGCGTCCGAGCGAACCGAACGAGAGGGGTCGCCAAGAGCGCCAAGAGAAGAAAGAGGAGGAAGAAGAGCGAGAGTTATTTTCGCTCTTCTCTTGAACCCCCTCTTCCTCTTCTCCCTCTATCTGCCCTTGGCGTCCTTGGCGACTGCTTCTGGGTTTGGGCCGCGCAAGCGCGGCCCTTCCGGTCAACTCAGCTGCAGCCCATCGAGTTGCCGCAGTTGAGGCACTTGTAGCAAGCGCCGTTGCGGACGGTGATGTGGCCGCAGCCGTCGCAGACGGGGGCGTCGCCCATGAGCTCGTCGAGGTGTGCGTCGAGCGCGCCGAATTGGCCGCCGCCGGATCCGTGCGCTTCACCTTGCGCGGCTTGTGACTGCGCGCGGTGCGGTGCGGGCGGAGGGAGGCTCGCCGTCTCTTGGCTCTTCGTCTCCGACGGGTCTTCGATCTTCGACTCGGGCACGACGTGCGCGAGGTCGTAGCGACCGAGGTACTCCACGCCGAGGACGCGGAAGATGTAGTCGACGATCGACGTCGCGATCTTGATGTTCGGGTGACCGTCGACCGTGCCCTGCGGCTCGAACCGCGTGAACGTGAACTGCTCGACGAAGGTCTTCAGCGGCACGCCGTATTGCAGACCGACGCTCACCGCCATCGAGAAGCAGTTCATCAGGCTGCGGAATGCCGCGCCTTCTTTGTGCATGTCGATGAAGATCTCGCCGAGCGATCCGTCGAGGTACTCGCCGGTGCGCAGGTAGATCTTGTGGCCGCCGACCTTCGCCTCCTGCGTGAAGCCGCGGCGCTTCTTCGGCAGGCGCACGCGGTCGCCGACCGGGTGGAGCGGCATGGCCTCCGCCGCGGTCGTGTGGACGATCGCCGTTTCGGACGCGGTGTCTTCGGACTTCTCCTTGGTGGCCGTCGACGACAGCGGCTGCGATGCCTTGCACCCGTCGCGGTAGAGCGCGACAGCCTTGAGGCCGAGACGCCAACCCTCTTCGTAGATGCGCTGGACGTCTTCGACCGTCGCGTCGTTTGGCAGGTTGACCGTCTTCGAGATGGCGCCCGAGAGGAACGGCTGCGCGGCAGCCATCATCCGGACGTGCGCCATCGGAGCGAGGTATCGCTGACCGATCTTGCCGCAGCGGTTCGCGCAGTCGAACACCGAGTAGTGCTCGATGCGGAGGTGCGGCGCACCCTCGACCGTCATGCGGCCGACGATGACGTCGTTCGCCTCTTCGATCTGCGCGGCGGAGAAGCCGAGGAACTTGAGGAGCGAGAAGCCCGGCTTGTTCCGCAGCTCGACCGAGACACCGAGCCGCGTGTACGACTCTTCACCGAGGACCCACGGGCCGAACGCGAGCGACAGATCGAAGACGCCGGGGATGGCGCGCTCGATCTTCGCGAGGTCGTCGTCGGTGAGGCCGCGCTGGCGGAGCGAGGCGCGGTTCACGTGCGGGGCCGCGAGGAGCGTGTTCGTGCCGGAGACGTACGCGACGATCTCCTGGACCTCGGCCTCGGAGTAGCGAAGGCGGCGGAGGGCCTCCGGGACCGACTGGTTCACGATCTTGAAGTAGCCGCCGCCGGCGAGCTTCTTGAACTTCACGAGCGAGAAGTCCGGCTCGATGCCGGTCGTGTCGCAATCCATGAGAAGACCGATCGTGCCGGTCGGTGCGAGCACCGTCGCCTGCGCATTGCGGTAGCCATGCTGCTCGCCGAGGCGAACCGCGGCGTCCCAGTCTTCGCAGGCTGCGCGCCAGAGCGACTCCGGGCACCGGTCGCGGTTGATTTGGTACGCCGCGGCCTTGTGCATGTTCATCACGCGCAGCATCGGGTCGCGGTTCTTCTGGTAGCCGGGGAACGGGCCCTTCGCCGCGGCCATCTCCGCCGAGACGCGGTAAGCGTGACCGCAGAGGATCGACGTGAGCGCGCCGGCCATCGCGCGACCTTCATCCGAGTCGTACGGAAGGCCGAGCAGCATCAGCATCGTGCCGAGGTTCGCGTAGCCGAGACCGAGCGGGCGATAGTCGTGCGAGTTTTGCGCGATGGTCTTCGTCGGGTAGGCGGAGAAGTCGACGAGGATCTCCTGCGCCATGAAGAAGATCCGAATCGCGTGGCGGTAGCCCTCGATGTCGAAGTTGCCCTCTTGGTCGAGGAACTTGGTCAGGTTGAGGCTCGACAGGTTGCAGGCCGAGTCGTCGAGGAACATGTACTCGCTGCACGGGTTCGACGCGTTGATGCGCGCCGTGTTCGGGCAGGTGTGCCACTTGTTGATCGTCGAGTCGTATTGCACGCCCGGGTCGGCGCAGCCCCAGGCGCTCTCGGAGATCATCTTCCAGAGATCTTTCGCCTGGTAAGTGTCGATGACCTCGCCCGTCGTGCGTGCGCGCGTCTGCCACGTGCCGCCGCTCATCACGGCCTGCATGAAGGGGTCGGTCACGCGGACCGAGTTGTTGGAGTTCTGACCGCTGACGGTGTGGTACGCCTCACCGTTGAAGTCCGACGGGTAGCCCTGCGCGATGAGCGCCTGCGCCTTCTTCTCCTCCTGGACCTTCCACTGGATGAAGTCGACGATCTCCGGGTGGTCGAGATCGAGGCAGACCATCTTCGCCGCGCGGCGCGTGGTGCCGCCGCTCTTCGTCGCGCCGGCGGCGCGATCGAACACCTCGAGGAAGCTCATGAGACCCGAGCTCGTGCCGCCGCCGGAGAGCTTCTCCTGCTTGCCGCGGATCATCGAGAAGTTCGTCCCGGTGCCCGAGCCGTACTTGAAGAGGCGTGCCTCGTTCTTCACGAGCTCGTAGATGCTCATGAGATCGTCGTCGACGGCCTGGATGAAGCACGCCGAGCACTGCGGGCGCTCGTACGCGGTCGTCGTCTCGACGAGCGGCGAGACACCAGGCTGGGCCTCGGTGCGTGCACCGTTCGTGAGGTGATCCCACGAGACGGCGTAGTTGCCGCCGGAGCCGCCGATCTTGTAGCGCTGCCAAAGGCCGCAGTTGAACCAGACCGGGCTGTTGAAGGCGCCGTATTGATGGACGAGCAGGTAGGTGAGCTCGGCCTCGAACGAGTCGGCGTCTTTCGTCGACGCGAAGTAGCCGCCGAACTCCTCACCGACCTCGCGGATCGTGCGCGCGATGCGCGTGACGACCTCGCGAACGCTCGTCTCGCCCTTCGATTTGTCGCCGTTGATGCCCGCCTTGCGGAAGTACTTGGACACGACGATGTCGGTCGCGAGCTGCGACCAGTCGGCCGGGATCTCCGCGCCCTCCATCTTGAAGACCACGCTGCCGTCGGTGTTCGTGATGACGCTCGAGCGGCGCTCCCACTTCATGTCTTCGAACGGGTCGACGCCGCGCTCGGTGTAGCGGCGGTCGATCGCGATACCCTTCGTGCGGCTCGGCTTCGCGACGGCGCGGGCGTCGGCCGACTTCGCCGACGCGGCCTTCTTCGACTTCACCTTCGACACCTCGGACGACTTCGCGGCGTCGATCACCTCGGCGGTCGACGCGGAGCGCGCGGCTGCGGCGCTGGTCTTGGTGCTCATGGTCGGTGATTCCGAGCGCTTCGATCGCGGTGCGGTTTTGTCGTTTCCGTGGCCGTTCATGCCGTGCTTCCAGGGTTCGCTTCCGATCGTCGACTGCGCCATGGTCACTCTCCTCGCGCCTGCGGTTCGTGCAAATGTTTGCTCGAACGGAAATCCCAATTCGCGCGAGCGATCGCGCGAAAAACCACCAATTCACGCGCTTTTCCCGCGCGAAACCACCCAACAACCGCGCCCAACTTCCTCGCGGGAACTGCCGACTCGACCGCGCGACACCGCGCGGACAACCATCGTTGAAGCTCGCGCTCATCGCGCGCGCCCCAAGGGGAGACGTCTTCCGACGGGGGGCTCATGCGCCCGGCGCCGGTCTTCGAGCGCCCCCCGAGGGGAAGGCGCGAATCAGGAGCTTTGCTTCGAATCCGGCGCAGCCACGAGCTGCGCACTGAACAAAAGACTCCACCATCCCATCGACGCGTGCCAGTCGGTGGGCGACAAAATGAGCCTTGGTGGTTAAATGAGCAGGCCTCTCGAACGCGAGACCCTCTCGAACGAGAAACTGTTGGGTCTGCCTCTGGTTCCCCCGTTCAGGGCACCCTTCAAAACCGGTTGCTTCGGAGCCCGAGCCTGCGCCCAGGAACTGGGTCGCGGACGAGCTCGTTCAGTCCCCGCCGTTCAGCGGAGTAGAGGTCGTAACACAGGCTGCGCGGTGGGGGCAACACAACATCTTGGGGCGAGCGAAAGAAAATAGCCCCATTAGTTGGGGATTCTTGCCCCGGTACCCCAAACCCAAAGCCCCCAAGATCGCAGGGATTTCCTGAACGCCCGCACCCTTTCCGCACTTTCTCCCCAGAACAAGCGCGCCTCTGCACAGGCCCTACCCAAGTTGCCCTCAGCACTGTCCACAGGTTCTCCCGCCACGCCGATGCCTGTTGACCGTCGGTCAGGCGCATGACCGGGCTCGACGACGCCGGTACGTCACGTCCGGTTAACGGAACGCCGTCGCGCTATCCTCGCGACCTCAGCCACTTATGAACGCAGACGAGCTTCGGCTCATACCGCTCGGTGGGCTCGGTGAGATTGGGATGAACTGTCTCGCGCTCGAGCAGGGACAGGACATCGTCGTGATCGACTGCGGGGTGACGTTCCCGTCAGTCGACAACGGCTCCGACATCCTGCATCCGCGCTTCGACTACCTCCTCGAGCGACGCGATCGGGTGAGGGGCATCGTCATCACCCACGGCCACGAAGATCACATCGGCGCGATCCCGTATCTGCTCGACGAGATCGACGTGCCCGTGTGGGCGCCGGCGCACGCGATGGGGCTCATCAAGCTGCGCCTCGGCGAGTGGCAGTTCGACCTCGACGCGCTCCCACTCAAGACGACGCACGTCGGTCAGACGTTCCGCGTCGGGTCCTTCGAGTTCGAGCCGATACGCGTCACACACTCGATCGCCGACGCGACGGCCCTCGCGATCAAGACCGCCGCGGGCACCATCGTGCACACCGGCGACTTCAAGCTCGACGACCATCCTGCCGACGGCGAGCTCACCGACGAGGCGAGATTGCGAGAGCTCGGTGACGAAGGCGTCCGCCTGCTCTTGTCGGACAGCACCAACGTCGACGCGCGCGGGACGGCCGCGAGCGAACGAGAGGTCGGCGACGAGCTCGCGCAGATCGTCGAAGGCGCCGAGACGCGCGTCATCATCGGCATCTTCGCCTCGAACGTGCAACGGCTGCTGCACCTCGGCGACATCGCGATGCGCACCGGGCGGCGGATCGTGCTGCTCGGCCGCAGCGTGATGAACCACGTGCGCGTGGCGACGTCGGTGGGGCGCCTGCGCTGGCCGAGCGATCTCGTCGTGGCACCCGACGTCGGTCAGCAGATGCCACGGCGCGAGGTGATGGTGATCGCGAGCGGAACACAGGCCGAGACGCAGGCCGCGCTCGCACGGCTCTCGACCGGCGAGCACCCGCGCTTCAAGCTCGACGAGGGCGACCTCGTGGTGTTCTCGAGCCGAACCATCCCGGGCAACGATCGCGCGGTCTACGATCTGTACGGCGCTTTCCTGCGCGCAGGCATGCAGGTCGTCTCACGAGCGACGCATCCGCGCGTCCACGCGAGCGGCCACGCGCACCGCGACGAGCAGCTGCGCATGATCGAGCTCGTGCGCCCGCGATCCTTCTTACCGGTCCACGGGACACTCCATCACCTGCACCGGCACGCCGAGCTCGCGCGAGATGCCGGGGTCGATGACGTGCTCATCGCCGAAAATGGCGACGTGGTGACGATCGGAACGGACCGCGCGCTCGCGAAGAATGGGCGCGTTCCTTCCGGGCGTGTGTACACGCTCGACGGCACCGCGATCTCCGACGAGGTGCTTCGCGAGCGCACGCAGCTCGGTCGGAAGGGAGTCCTCACGGTCGCGATCGCCCTCGACGATCGCGGAGCCCTCGCTTCCGCCCCTGCGCTCGCTTGTTACGGGGTCGTCGGCCCGCTCGAGCGCGACGTTCTCGTCCGGGCCGAGCGCGCGGTGGAGCACGCGGTGGACGTCGCGCTGAAGGATCGTGTCCGCCCGGAGGAGCTGGTCGAAGCCGCGCGGCTCGCCGCCCGCCGTGTCATCGACGCGCACACCGGGCAAAAGCCCTACGTCCTGGTGAGCGTGCTGCGCGAGGACCGCCGATGACGACCGTCGAGCCCGAGATGGACGCGCAGAGCGACGGCGCGCCCCTCGGGGCGACGCCGATGGATCCGCCGGACAGCGAGATCGTGCGGCGCGTGCTGGAGCGAACGGCGGAGGCCGAAACGGCGCTCGCGGCGCTGCTCGCCGACTCGCCGCCCACGTCCGCGGACGGCGTCGACCCGAGCCTCGAGCTGGTGCACGACTACCGCGTCGCGCTCCGGCGCCTTCGCAGCATTCTGCGCCTGCTCGCCCCTTCGTACGGAAAGAAGAAAATGCGCAAGCTCGCGGACTCCATCCGCGACGCCGCGACGCTCACCGGCGATCTGCGCGACGAAGAGGTGCTGCGCGAGACGCTCGGCGAGCTGAAGCCGACGAACGGCGAGGACCGCGGCCCCCTCGCGCGGTGGATGCAAGGCCGCGCGCGGCGCGAGCGCGGCCAGCGGGCGCGGGTGGTGAAGACGATCCGCGCGCACGCGAACGACGGGGAAGGCGTGACGGAGGCGCTGCGCGCGGTTCGAACGCGCCTCGCCGGTCCGCCGAAGCACGTGCACACGGACGCGGACCTCGCGCGCATCGGGCTCGAGCGCGCCTACGACAAGGTTCGAGACCGAGCCGACGCCGACGGTGTGCGCGAGGCTCGCTCGGCCGCGATGCACGCCCTGAGGATCGGCTTCAAACAGCTGCGGTACACGGCCGAGACGGTGGGTGGGCTCGCGCCGGAGACGGGCTTCGAGGAGCGGGTCGCGGAGATCGCGGCGAAGCAGCAGAAGCACCTCGGCAAGCTGCACGATCTCGACGAAGCGCTGATCCGAATGGACCGCGCGCGCGGCCTCGACGGGTCGGCGCGCCACAAGGTCCTCGGCGAGCTGGAGAAACAGCGCCGCAAGACCGGGCACAAGTGCCTGCGCGAGCTCGACGGTGCGATGCCCGAGCTGAAGCAGCTGCTCGGGCCCGCACTGGAAAGCGACACGTCGGGCGGCGATGGGTCGGCCGGGGATGGCACGACCGGCGCCGATCAGTCGCGCTCGAAGAGCGTCGCGATCCCCTGACCGACGCCGATGCAGAGTGAGGCGACGCCGCGCTTCTTCTGCGTGCGCTTCATCCCGTGGACGAGCGTCGCCGCGATGCGCGCGCCGGAGCAGCCGATCGGGTGGCCGAGCGCGATCGCGCCCCCCGAGACGTTCACCCGCGCGGGATCGATCTCGAGTGTGCGCACGCAGGCGAGCGCTTGCGCGGCGAACGCCTCGTTGAGCTCGAACACATCGACGTCGCCGATCGCGACGTCGGTCGCCTTGAGGAGGCTGCGAACCGCAGGGATCGGTCCCTCGCCCATGTAGTTCGGCTCGACGCCGGCCGTGCGCGTCGCGACGACGCGCGCAAGCGGCTCGGCGCCGAGTGATCGCAGCGTGTCCTCCGATACGAGGAGCAGCGCCGCCGCGCCGTCGTTGATCGGCGACGAGTTGCCCGCGGTCACCGTACCGCCCTTTCGGAACACCGGTCTCAGGCGTGCGAGCGCCTCGGCGGACGCGTCTTTGCGGACGGACTCGTCGCGCGAAAACTGGATCGGATCACCCTTCGCCTGGGGGATCGAGACGCTCACGATCTCGTCGCCGAACGCTCCCGCCTCCCAGGCTGCCGCTGCGCGACGGTGCGACTCGAGCGCGAAGGCGTCCTGATCCTCGCGAGAGACGCCGTATTTCACCGCGACGTTCTCCGCCGTCTCTCCCATCGACAAGAGCTCGAACCGAGCCGCCATTTTCGGGTTCGGGTACCGCCAGCCGAGCGTGGTGTCGTAGACCGTCGGCGGCGTTCGATCGAACGCGCCGGTCGGCTTCGGCATCGTGAACGGCGCGCGCGTCATGCTCTCGACGCCGCCGGCGATCACGCAATCCGACTCACCCACCGCGATGCGCCGAGCTGCGTCGGCGACAGCCTCGAGGCCCGAGCCGCACAACCGGTTCACGGTGGCCCCGGGCACCTCGTACGGAAGCCCGGCGAGGATCGCCGCCATACGACCGACGTTTCGATTGTCCTCGCCGGCTTGGTTCGTCGCGCCGAACACGACATGATCGATCCGCTCGGCCGCGCTCGGCTTGCGTGCAGCGAGCGACGCCACGACGTGCGCGGCGAGGTCGTCGGGACGAACCTGCGCGAGGGAGCCGGCGTACTTGCCGATCGGCGTGCGGACGGCGTCGAGGACGTAGACTTGGCGGAGCGATCGAGTGGCCATGGGGGCGCGAATCATGTCCCGCCTCTCGAGGTGATCAAAGTTCGATCGTCGGGCTGGGCGAACGATTATCGTGCGGAGCGTCGTGCTCGAACCGTTCTCACCGCGTCGCCTCGATCCACGTCGCGTGGCTGCCTTCGCCGAAGTCTCGAAGCGATTTGCCGCTTTCTACGCGGCGAACGAGGCGCCCACACGACCTCCGAGCTTCGCCGCACATCGCTTCGCGCTGGGGCCCGGCGCCGTGTCGCGAACGGCGCGGCGCGCTGCGTCGCCTTCGAGGAGCCTCGCGGACGGCGTCGCCGACATCGGCATTCACGTACGGCGGTTCGCCGCGGATCGCCGGCCGTCACGGATCGTCGTCGACGCGTCCGCGCCGTGCGCGCTCGTGTGCGCCGCGCTCGCCGCCCACGCGGAGCTCGGCGACGGGGTGCAGGTCGTCGCGCGGGCACGGACGAAGGCCTGGTTTCGCGGGTCGGAGGAGGCGCTCGTTCCGCTCGCGGACGGTGCGGTCGTCCTCGTCGACGAGACGGATCGAGCGTCGGCGCCCGCCGTCGACGGCGACGAATTGATCGGCGGCGACGAAGCGCGCGTGCGCGTGTACGTCGCGCCTTATTACTACGTGAAGCACGAGCTGGAGCGCATGGCGCGGACGGTCGCCCTCGAGCTTGCGTACCCCTGCCCTCACGCGGAACGCGGCGTCGAGCTCCGACTCGCGCGAGGTTGGGAGCAGCGTGCGGTGTTCGCGGCGCGCATCGAGGCGGAGCTGGCCACGTTCGACGCATCTTCCGCCGCCGAGCGGCTGCAAACGCAGCTGGTGGAGGCAGGCAACGCGCTCGAGACGCTGGAAGCGGCGGAGCGCGACGGTGAGACCCGCGCCGCCGTCCACTACGTCTACCCGATGTGGCGCGAGCGAAAGAGCGTGGAAGCCGCGCTCGAGAAGGCCACATCGAAGGCGTTGCTCGCGGTCGTCAACCACATGCCTGCGCTCGCGTGGGCCCAGGGTGTCGGCGCCAGCCTCGGTCCCGTCGTCGTCGACGCCGATCAGCGCATCGTGCCGCTGGCCCGCGCGAGCGCCGCCCGACGGCGGGCTCGCTACGAGCTCGATCCGTCGGTCGGCCGAGCGCTCGGTGTCCTCGTCGCGAACTGGACGGGGCTTTAGAACGTCACGCCGACGACGGGGATACGAACCTCCGTCTCTTGGTCGACGCCGAACTTCGCCATCTCTTCCTGCGAGTACATGTTGCGAACCTGAATCGCGGGGACGCCGATGCGGACCTCGGACCAGGCGAGATCGAAGAGCGTCTGCGGCGGCGGCGCCTGACGCGGCTTGCGAACCTTCCGCCGGGCGTCGCTGGTCGGCTGGACGGTCGTCGTCGACTCCGTCGGCTGACCGCCCGGAGGAGCTGCGCCGGGCGTTCCACCGGCGGGCGCCGTGTCGTCACCCGGCGTGGTCGTCAGCGTCGAAGGATCGGTCGACTCCTCGAACTCGTCCCTCGTGGTCGCGTTCAGCGTGAGGACGACGGTCGGGATGATGAGCGCGAGGCCACCGGCGAGCATGTAGAGCGCGGGCTCCGCCGGCTCGACGTTCTGCTCGATCGCCCAGCCGCCGACCGCGCCGCCCGCTGCACCGACGGCGCCGAAGACGACGTACGGCCACCACGGCTTCAGTCCGGCGGCACCCATCGGGATCATCACGACCTCGGCGCCGAGGAGGGCGCCGCCGACGATGCCCTTCGCCGTCGGGGTCACCTGGTTGGGCTCGGCATCCTGGGCCGAAGCCTGCGCCGGCGCGATCAACAGCGCGGCGCACGCCGCGGCGGACGCGACCGCCGCGCAGAGCCACCCGCGCCCGCGACCTCGACGCTCTTCCACGGAGGCGTCCGCGGAGACGGAGGAACGGCGCGAGAAGCAATGATCAAGCTCGTGGACCATGGTCGTCACCTGCCTATTGCTCGGTTGGGCCCGGCGCCGGAACGCGGGGCTCAAGCTTCGATGCCCGGCTCTGCTCAGTCGTTCGTGACCACGCTCGCGTAAGCTTCGCGCGAGTTGGTCCGTGCCCGACCCCCCGAGGCTGCTACGCTCTCGTTCGGCCGGTCGCGGAAAACTTCTTGCGGCTCGGGGAAGATAGCACGTCAGCCCCCGGCCGCGTTGCCCATCGAAGGATGGGGGTGCTAGGGTCGGTCGGTGCCTCACAAACGGGGCATCGTCGCGCGAGCAGGAATCAAGCGCGCGCAGTATCGGTTGCGCGGCTCAAAGAACGTTTGCCACAAAGGCTACGTCGAGGACGGGTACGGTCATGGGACGCTTTGGCGTTACGGAGATTTTGATCCTGCTCGGGATCGCTCTTTTGCTCTTCGGCGGCTCGAGGATCGCCAACGTCGGCAAAGGACTCGGCGAGGGCATCAAGAATTTCAAGAAGGGCCTGAAGGAGGGCGACGACGCGGAAGCGCCGAAGCTCACCGAAGGCGACGGCGAGAAGCTTCGGCGTGAGGCCACGCCCGAGAAGCTGCCGACCAGCGAGAAGACCTGACGCGACGACGCGGGTCGGACGGGCCGTCGCTCGAACGAAATAACGACGGCCCAAGCGTGCACACGCTGCTGGCGCATGACGCGCGGTGCACGCACAATGGCGGGGACATGCGCATCCTGGAACGAGTGGGGCGGGTGCTCTTCTTTCTGAGCGCCATCGCGCTCGCATGCGTCCTCGCTGGAAAGTTCGGTGCAGGCAGCCTCTGGCGAGGCTTCGAGCCGGCCGTCGCGGGAGCAGCGCAGCAGCAGAAGGCTCCGTACGATCTCACGCGCCTCGAGGCGGTGAACGAGACGCTGAAGTACATCCGCAAGAAGTACGTCGACCCCGGCCGCATCAAGCCGCCGCAAATGCTCCTCTCCGCGCTGAACTACATCCAGCGCGACGTCGCGCAGGTGATCGTCCACCAGCAGGAAGGTGGCAACGAGATCACCGTCCAGGTGGAGGGCGAGTCGAAGAGCTTCCGCGTCGACAACATCCAAGGTCCGTGGGACGTCGCCGCGCGCCTTCGCGAGGTGTTCGCCTTCCTTCAGAAGAACCTCGAAGGCTCCGACGTCGATCTGCGCGAGCTCGAATACGCCGCGTGCAACGGCATGCTGCACACGCTCGATCCGCACTCGACGTTCCTCTCGCCCGAGGCGTACCGCGACATGAACGTGACGACCTCCGGTGCGTTCGGCGGTCTCGGCATCGTCATCTCGGTTCGCGATCAGCAGCTCACGGTGATGAAGCCGATGCCCGGCACGCCGGCCGAGCGCGCGGGTCTGAAGAAGTTCGACCGCATCGTGAAGATCGAGAACGAGTCGACGCTCAACATGCCGCTCGACGACGCCGTTCGCCGCCTCCGCGGCGAGCCCGGCAGCAAGATCACGGTGTGGATCGTTCGCGAAGGTGACGGAGGTTGGGCCGAGGCGAAGCCGTTCCCGCTCACGCGCGAAGTCATCAAGATGTCGTCGGTCGACTCGAAGCAGCTCGACGGCAACGTCGGCTACGTGAAGATCAAGAACTTCCAATCGACGACGTTCGACGAGGTGGTCGGCGCGCTCGACGGCTTCAAGCAGAAGGGCGCGATCAAGGGCCTCGTGCTCGATCTGCGTGGCAACCCCGGCGGCTTGCTGGATCAGGCCGTGAAGATCGCGGACCTCTTCCTCACCGACGGCACGATCGTCGCCACGGTCGGCGCATCCGAAGGCCGCGAAGAGCGCAAGGCCGCATCGGCCGGCACCGAGCCCGGCTACCCGATCGTCGTCCTCGTGAACGGTTCGAGCGCCAGCGCGAGCGAGATCCTCGCGGGTGCGCTGAAGAACCTCGAGCGCGGTCTCATCGTCGGCCAGCAGACCTTCGGCAAGGGCAGCGTGCAGCTCGTCTTCCCCGAGATCACACCGGAGAAGGCGGCGCTCAAGCTCACCATCGCCGAGTACCTCACGCCGAACGACGTCTCGATCCAAGGTGTCGGCATCACGCCCGACGTCGAGCTCGACGCCATGACGGTCGACCCGCTCGAGATGGATCTCACGGTCCAGAAGGACACCTACAAGGAGAAGGAGCTCTTCGCCTCGCTCGAGAGCCAATACGCAGCGCAACCCGGCAAGCCCGACGAGACGGTGCGTTACCAGTTCACGAGCGCCGAGCGCGAGATCGCCCGCGAGCAGGGCTCCGAGAGCGACGACGACGTGCAGAACGATTTTCCGGTCCGCTTCGGGCGCGAGCTCGCAGCCTCGATGCCGTCGGAGAAGACGCCGAAGGAGCAGCTCAAGGCCGCGAAGGCGCTGCTCGATCGCGTGAAGAAGGACGAGCTCACGAAGGTCTCCGGCGAGCTCGAAAAGCTCGGCGTCGACTGGGCCGCCGCACCCGACGCCGCGCCGGCCGTCTCGGCCGAGGCCCTCCAAGTGACCGTCGAAACGAGCACCCCCAGCAACGTCGTGAACGCGGGCGACCCGATGGAGCTCACCGTGAAGGTGAAGAACAACGGCGCCTCGCCGGTCTACCGCGTGCGCGCGCAGACCGAGAGCGAAAATGGCTACTTCGACGCGAAGGAGCTCGTCTTCGGACGCATCGCCGCCGGTGAAGAGAAGAGCGCGAAGGTCCAGATGGGTTGGTGCGAGATCGAAGGCCAGAAGTACGCGTCGATCCACGGCCGGCCGAAGGACGCGAAGCGCGTCTGCAAGATCCCGATGGATGCGGCCGACCGCAGCGACGGCGTCAGCATCAAGTTCGAGTCCGAGGGCGGAGGCACCCCGGCGACCGCCGAGGTTCGTCCCACCATCCGCGCGCTTCCGCGCCCGGTCTTCAAATACAGCTACCAGATCGTCGACGACCGCTCGGGCAACGGCGACGGGCGCGTGCAGCGCGGCGAGAAGGTCAGCATGTACCTCACCGTGAAGAACGTCGGCACGGGCCGGTCGTACGAGACGCAGGCCAACATCACCAACATGAGCGGTGATGGCCTGTTGCTCGATGCCGGGCGCTTCGACATCTCCAACATGAAGCCCGGCGACGTGCGCAAGGTCGCCTTCTCGTTCGACGTCGCGAAGGATCTCGCCGACGCGGAGGCGATCGTGTCGCTCTCGGTCGGCGACCGGGACCTCAACGAGATCGCGCGTGAGAAGGTGAAGATCCCGGTCGAGCCGGCGTCACCGATCTCTGCGCTCGACGAGACGCGCCTCGCCGGCACGACCGGTGCGCTCCTGCTCGACGCGCCCAAGACCAGCGCGCGCAGCTTCGGTCAGGTGCCGAGCGGCACGGCGATGCATGTCATCGGCCGCTCCGGCTCCTTCGACAAGGTGCAGGTCGACGACGCACGCTACGCCTTCGTCGCGAGCAGCGAGCTCGCCGCCGGCTCGGGCAAAGCAGCCGCGAAGCTCCCGTTCGACGACCTCTACATGCTGTCGCCGCCCGAGCTGAAGATCGACGCATCGCAGCTGTCGACCAGCGCGAGCTCCGTGACGATCCGCGGCAAGGCGACGGGCGCGAACAAGATCGCGGACCTCTACGGCTTCGTTGGCAGCCGCAAGGTCTTCTACCAATCGAACAAGAAGGGCGCGGATCCCAAGGCCGCATCCTTCGAGGTCGACGTCCCGCTCAAGCCCGGCGTGAACATCATCAACGTCTTCGCGCGAGAGAACGCGGACTCCGTGACGCGCCGGATGATCATCGTCCGCCGCGACTCCGACGCAGGCGCCCTCCTCAAAACCCCGAAGGGCGAAGACCAAGCCGACTGGCTCGCGCTTCCTCCTCCCTGACCAGAGAAAGCGAGAGGGTTCGCCAAGGGCGCCAAGGGAAGAAGGAGAAAGAAGAGAAAGAGGGTTGGAAAACCAATCCTCTTCTTCCTTCTCTGCCCTTGGCGTCTTTTGGCGACCTTCTTCTTCCGAGCTGCGAAGGCGCGGGAGCTACGAAGAGCGGAGCTTTCGCTCTTTGAGCGAGGACATCGCGACGCAGACGAGGAACACGATGGCGCCGACGATCGCGATCGCGGTGCCGATGTTGAACACGTAGTGAAGGGTCGCGGCGCCGGCGATGCCCATGACGAGCACGCCGAGGATGACCAGGCCGATGCCGATCACCGGATCGGGCGCGTCGTCGTTCGCCGACGAGGCTTCGGCCCGCGAGGCTTCGGCCCGCGAGGCTTCGGCCCGCGCCGCGGGCGCCTCGACGGCTTCGCGGCGCGCAACCGCGGCGTCCGGCTCCGTTCGATCGGTGTCGTCAGCGTCAGAACCCGCGCCGGAGGGGGCGCGACCAGGAGAGTCCGCGTCCGTCATGACCATTCGATCGTAGCGCCTCAACCCTTGGGGTTAAAGAGGTCGTCGAAGGCTGCGTCGAACTCGTCACCGGCTCCGACGGCGGCCGCCTTGGGCGGAGCCTTGTCCTGGCCGGTGCGCCGTTCGAGGTGCGAGATGCGTTCTGCGACGGATCCGCGCGGATCTCGGTACGAGGGATCGAGACGGGCAACCAGCTGGAAGTAGTAGAGGGCTTGCTCGGCGTTGCTGCGCATTTCGTACGCGTTGCCGATCTCGTAGGTGAGCGCGACCTCTTGATCGGTCGTCTTGTGGGATGCGTGAAGCCCGCGAATGAACGCGTCTATCGCAACATCGAGGTTGCCCGCCTGGATGTGCAACATGCCGATCATCGATTGGCACACGCACTCGCGGGTCGGATCGCGCGAAGCGAGCTCGAACTCGTGCACGGCGTCGGCGATGAGGCCCATCTCTTTGTAGGCGACGCCGAGATCGTAGTGGGTCGCCGCGTCGCTCTCCGCGATCTGCGCGGCGACGCCCGCCTTGAACTGCTCGAATACCTGCTCGACGCTGACCTGCCCGGCCACCTGCGTGTCGGTCACCGGGCCGAAGCTCTCGAGCGCGTTGTCCATCTCGTCGAGCGCGTGGGCGATGTCGTACGCGCGGTCGACGGTCAGCTCGCGCGTGTGGTGCGAGCGCGGCGACTCGGACGGCTTGTGTAGCATCGCGCCCGTGACGGGTTGGTCCAGGCGCGTGAGCTCGGCCGTGGGGAGCTCGGCGCCGGTGCCGCCACGAAGCTGAGCGATCTCGCGCTGCTTCTCCACCAAGAGCGGGTGATTCGGCAGGCGCGCGAGCTGCTCCGCGAGGATGCCCTCCGCTTCGTCGAGCATGCCGTGCGTCGTGAAGAACTCGATCTCTTCGAGCGCCGACTCGTCGAGCGCACCTGAGGCGGAAGGCCGCAGGTCGTCGAGCGCGTACGCAGGCATGCCGAAGCTGGTCGCCTCGGAAGCGAAGGGATCGTCGAGGAGGATGGGCGGCGCGTGACCGGAAGGCGGCGGCCCCATCGGCAGGCCATCGGCCGTGAGCTCCTCCAGGTCGTAGGAGGGCAGCGGCGCCATCGGATCGTAGCCGGGGCCCTGCGCGGCGGCGCCTTGTGCGGCGAGGCCGTGCGGCCGGCCCTGCGCCATCGGCGCGACCGACTGCGCGACCTCCTCTTCGACGGACGCGACCTCGTAGCCGAGAGAGCGAAGTAGATCGAGCGCGGGGCGGTTATCCGGCTCGAGCAGGAGCACCTCGTCGAGCAGGCGCGCGGCCGCATCGGGATCGCCGAGGTCGGCCATGTACCGCGCGAACGCGAGCATCTCGAGCACGGCTGCGTCTTGATCGCCGCCCTCGATGAGCACGTCGCACAACCGCTCTCGCAGCTCGCGCGCGTTCGGGTGTTCGGCGATGGCCGCGCGCAACACGTGCGCTGCTGCGTCGAAGTCGCCGTTGCGACGGAGAATCTCCACCCGTGCTTGGATCTCGCGCAGGCGATTCTGCGGTGCTGCGCCTTCGGCGGGCGATGTGCCGGGCGGGTACGACTGGCGCAGCGGGAACGGTTGCTCGTCCTCGGACGCGGGCTCTTCCGCCTCGAGCTCGAGCTCCAGGTCGTCGACGACGAGCTCGACCGAGCTGATCTCTTCCACGACCGAGATCGGAACCTCGTCGTCTTGCGTGATCTGCCGCGCCGAGGCCGGAGCCTGCGGGGCCTTCGGGATCGCTTGCGCCGGAAGCGCGGCCGTCGACGGCGGGACAATCGACGCTTTGGAATCCGAGCTGCCGAGCGCCGCGAGCTGGCGCACGCCTTCGTCGTTCGGCGCCCGCTGCATGAGGTCCGCGACGAGTCGATCGAAGACGTCTCGTTGCCCCGCCTCGCGTGCGATGCGCGCGGCCTCTTTCTGGACCTCGATGGCCTTCGTCGGCTGGCCGAGCCCGATGAACGCACGCGCGAGGAGCGCGAGCGTGTCGAGGTCGCGCGGGTTCGCTTTGAACGCCGATTGGAGCTTCGCGAGCGCGGCCATCGGATCGCCGGGGCTGCCGCGATCGAGGAGGATCTCCGCGGCGAGTCGCGCGTACTTCGGCTCTTGGCGGTACTGGAGGATCCGCTCCACGACCCGGAGCGCATCGTCACGACGACCGATGCGGACGAGGATCTCGGAGGCGAGCGAGAACTCGTCCGTGGCGCTGTCGAAGTCGCGAACGCGCGTGTACGCGTCGGCGAGGCGTAGGTGCGAGACCGGGTTGTTCGAGTCGAGCCCGACGACCTTGCGGAAGATGTCGATGGCGTCGCGATCGCGACCGGCGACCTGCAGGCGCGTCGCCATCTCGTCGTAATACGCGAGCGCATCCGAGCGCAGATCCAGCTGCGTGAGGAGCTCTGCGAGCTTCGGAACGACGTGTCCGAACCGATCTTCGAGGTGCGGCGCGTGCTTCTGGATGATTTCGCGGATCTGTTTGTAGACCGCGACGGCCTTCACGCTGAAGCCCTGGACCGAGTAGTACGTCGCGACGCGGTCGTACGTGGAGATGGCGTCCGCGAACTGCTGGATGCGCAGGTAGAGGTCGCCGATCTTCAGCAGTGTGCGGACGTCGTTCGGGTCCTCCGCGACGACCTTCTGGAACTCCGCGATAGCCTTGTCGTAGCGCTTCTTCTCGACAAGCTTCTGTGCTTCTTGGAGGATCTTGTCGCGGTTGATCGCCACTCCGGTCTCCGGGGGACGCTTCGAAGGCCATGCACGCTTTGCCGAAGCCTTTCGTGCATGCGCCAGCCGCGCGTGGAGAAATCCACGCGCAAGACGAAACAAAGGCTAGACGAATGTACAACAAGAGCTGCCATTCCGGCATGCTTTGTCGCTGCTACATTCAACCATCCCCGTCGCCCGACGGGGGCGCCAGCCGAGCGAATTCACCCTAGGATTCGCCCGGCCCGAGGCTCGGAGAGGGTCCGAGCCATGGCAAAACGACCGGACGATCGCGCATGACGATGACCACGACCCGAGCCTACCGAGCCCCGTTCTCGCCGGGCGGTCCCCACGCCATGGATGCGGCCACCTTGAGCCGCCTCCTCTCCATCGCCTTGGAGCGGGGGGGTGATTACGCCGACGTGTTCTTCGAATACCGCGCCGGAGGCGGGTTTTCCTTCGAAGAAGGCATCCTCAAGGCCGCCTCCCGCGGTGTGTCGATGGGCCTCGGCGTCCGCGTCCAGAAGGGTGACGCGACCGGGTTTGCCTACACCGAGGACCTGGAGTGGGATGCCATGAAGCGCGCCGCCGAGACGGCCGCGCTCATCGCGAAGGCCGGTGGCGGCCGGGTCGAGGTCGTCCTGAAGCCGAAGAGCCTCTCGCGCCGGTACGACCTCGACGTCCTCTCGCTCGACCGTCCGGGCGCCGAAAAGCGCGCCCTCCTCGAGCGGGCGAGCGCGGCAGCCCACGCGGCGAACCCACTGATCGTGAAGGCGGAGGCGAGCTTCGCCGAGGAAATCCGCGAGATCCTCGTCGCGACCAGCGACGGCGTCATGACCTCCGACGTCCAGCCGCTCTTTCGCATGGGCGTTCGAGCGATCGCCGAGCGCGCCGGCAAGCGACAGGAAGGTTCGAGCGGCGGCGGCGGGCGCATGTCGATGGCCTATTTCGACGACAAGTCGCCCGAGCACCACGGTCGCGAGGCAGCGCGCCAAGCCGTCGTGATGCTCGACGCCCGCGAGGCCCCTGCCGGAGAGATGAACGTCGTCCTCGCGCCGGGGGACAGCGGCATCCTCCTGCACGAGGCGGTCGGTCACGGGCTCGAGGCGGACTTCAACCGCAAGGGCACGAGCAACTACTCCGGCCAGCTCAACCAAGAGGTCGCAAGCTCCCTCTGCACCGTGGTCGACGACGCGTCGCTGCTCATGACCCGCGGCACCATCAACGTCGACGACGAAGGCATGGAGCCGGGGCGCAGCGTGCTGATCGAGGGCGGAAAGCTCATCGGTTACATGCACGACCGGCTCTCCGCGCGGCACTACAAGCTGTCGCCGACGGGCAACGGGCGACGCGAGAGCTTCGCGGCGATTCCCCTGCCCCGCATGACCAACACCATCCTGCTCGCCGGTGAGGAGGACCCCGCCGACATCGTGAAGACGGTGAAAAACGGCGTTTTCGCGAAGAAGTTCGGCGGCGGGCAGGTCGACATCTCGAACGGCGACTTCGTGTTCTCGCTCACCGAGAGCTACCTCATCGAAGACGGCGTCATCACCGCCCCGCTGAAGGGCGTGAACCTGATCGGCAACGGTCCCGACGTGCTGCGCAGGGTCACGATGCTCGGAAACGACCTCGAGGTCAGCGACGGCATCTGGACGTGCGGCAAAGACGGTCAGAGCGTCCCGGTCGGCGTCGGTTGCCCGACCATCAAGATCGATCGCATCACGGTCGGGGGCACGAAGATCGGTTGAGCACGTTCCATGGCGCGCGCGAGCTTTGTCGGGATTGTGGGCCACGGCCCCGACATCGACCGAGATGACGGGGCCGCGCACGTCCTGCGTCAGCTCGGCGCGGACGTGCGCACGTTGGACCTCTGGGACGACCCCGCCGGCATGTTCAAGCGGGAAGACGAGGCGGCTCGCGCCGTGATCGTCGACGCAGGCGCGCGGCCCGATATCGGCGCGCTGGTCTTACGCAGGCTGCGTCGCGAGCCACGCCTCTCGGAGGTCGGCGCGATCCTCGCCGTCGATCACAGGCAGGTGGCCCGACTCGATCCGTCGGCGGGCTTCGACGACTTCATCCTGTGTCCGGTCGTGCCCGGCGAGCTCTATGCGCGGGTCCGCGCGCTGGAGTGGAAGAAGAGCGAGTTCACGACCGAAGAGCGCGTGAAGCTCGGCGCCATCATGATCGATCGCGCGGCGCGTGAGGTGACGCGCGGCGCGGAGGTCATCGGCCTCACCGCCCGCGAGTTCGATCTCCTTTCGTATCTCGCCGACCAGCGCGGCAAGGTCGTCTCGCGCACGGAGCTGCTGGAGCGCGTTTGGGGAACGGCGTACGAGGGCGGTCCGCGAACGATCGACATCCACGTTCGCCGCCTGCGCGCGAAGCTCGGGCCGGGGCTGGATCTGGTCACGTTCCGCCGGTCGGGGTATCGACTACGAACCCCTCCCGGCACCCCATGAAAAACCCGATCCTCGCGATGTCGCTCGGCTGCCCTGCAGGGGTCGGTCCCGTCGTCGCCGTACGAGCCGCGGCACGAGCGCACGAACATCGTTGCGTTCTCGTCGGTGATCCAGCGGTCGTCGCGAAGGCGATCGCTGCGTCGGATCTCGACGTCGGCTTTTCGACCGTCGCATCGCGTGAAGAGGTCGAAGCGCTGCCTACCGGCACGCTCGCCGTCTACGCGAAGAGCGCCGAGCTCGGCGCTCGGCTCGTGCCCGGCAAGCCGGATGCGCCGGCGGGGAGCGCGCAGCTTTCGTGGATCGACCAAGCGCTCGAGCTCGTGACGCGCGGGTTCGCGGACGCGCTCGTGACGGGTCCGGTCTCGAAACACGCGATCGCGACGAGCGGCGCGCGCGGCTCGGCGACGTTCCTCGGCCATACGGAGCACCTCGCGCACAAGCTCCGCTCCAAAGAAGTCGTGATGGCGTTTTGGTCGCCGGAGCTCACCACGGCCCTCGTGACGACACATCTGCCGCTCGCCGCGGTGCCCAAAGCCATCCGTCCGCGCGACGTCGCAATGGCGACCTATTGGCTCGCACGCCTGCTCGCGGCATTGGGATCCCGTTCGCCGCGCGTCGCGGTTGCCTCGCTGAACCCACACGCCGGTGAGGGCGGATTGCTCGGCAACGAGGAGACCAAGAAGATCGCACCGGGTATCGAGCTCGCGCGCGAACGGCTTCGAGACGAGCGGCGGAGCGCGCGCATCGAAGGCCCGGTCGGCGCGGAGACGGCGTTCCGAAGAGCGATCCAGCGAGAGGGCGCGCGTTACGACGGCGTCGTCGCGATGTACCACGACCAAGCAACCATCCCGATGAAGCTCCTCGCCTTCGGCGACGCGGTGAACGTCACGCTCGGCCTGCCGATCATTCGCACCAGCGTCGATCACGGCACCGGCTACGACATCGCTTGGAAAAAGAGCGCAGACGCCGCCGGCATGATCGAAGCGGCGAGCCTCGCCGCCCGACTGGTCAAGAGCGGCTATTTGAATCGGCGCGCGCGTTCGTCCCTAGGGGTTGTCCCAAGTTTCGGCTCGTCCTTCAGCCCGGCCCGCGCTGACGCGCGCAAGTGAAGGCCGGGCCGAACGCTGAAGTCTGGACAGCCCCTTCATTGTCACTTGGCCGCCCTTCGGGCGGACGAAGGTGACATTCAACGCGCGCGCGAATCGAGGAGGATCGTCACCGGGCCGTCGTTGTCGACGAGCACGCGCATCTCCGCACCGAACCGGCCTGTCTCGACGCGGCTGACCTTCGTGCGCAGCCGCTCGACGAGCCGCACGAGGAATGCCTCCGCCTCGGCGGGGGCCATCGCACCGGAAAAGCTCGGCCGATTGCCCTTGCTCACGTCGCCGAGCAGCGTGAACTGCGATACGACGAGGAGCCCGCCCCCGGCATCGACGACCGAACGCGCCATCTTTCCGCGCTCGTCCTCGAATACCCGCAAGTCCGGGAGCTTTCGAGCGATGTAATCGAGATCGGTCTCGGCATCGCCGGCCTGCGCGCCGACGAACGCAACGAGCCCGCGATCGATCGCGCCGACCGTCTCGTCAGCGACCTCGACGCGGGCGCTCGTCACGCGCTGAACGACCGCCTTCAACGGACGAGCGCCTTTCGGAGCTTTGCGGTGATCGCGAAGTATTCACTCCGCGAATAGGGCTGATTGAGGATGTGGAAGTCTTTGCCGATGAGTCCGACGCACCCGAAGCAATAGCTGCACGACGTGCAATCGACGCATCGAAACAGATACGAAGATTGCGAGCAGCGCGCGCTCACCTCGCAGTGCGTGCACGAAAAGAGGTCCTGCGACTCTCGGCAATGAGTCGACGCCACGCACCGCTCGGCATCCACGCAATAGTGGCAACGGAGCAAAGCCGTCGACCGCGTGCAGAATGTACACTCCACGCAGCGCTCGCACGCGGTGCAGGCAATACAACCCGCGTTGTCTTTGCGGCTGTTCGCGTCAGCCTGCAGCTTGCGAAGCTCGGCCTCGAAGGTCTGTGCATCCACGGGCACGCGGTATGGAGCGAGGCTCGACCCGCCGTCAAGCGGCGAGGCGAACGCGCGCGGCTCAGGCCCGGCGTTGTTCGGGGGCCGGCTTGGCCCGCCGGCGCAGCTCCGTCGCGGCGGCGCGAACCTCTGCGTCCTCGGCGAACTCTTCGAGACGGCGCAGCCTCGAGTCGAGGACGGCGAAGCGCTTCACCGGCTCTTCCTCGAGGATGACGCGCAGCTGGGCGAGCGCGGATCGCACACGGGCTTCGTCGCTGTGCTCGAGGAGCTGGAGGTGGACGTGTTGATCGTCGGCGGGCAGCTCGAACCCGGCTTTGAACAGCTCGTCGGCCGCGCGCGTGACCGCGCTACGGCCCTCCGCGAGCCGGAGCTTGCCGAGCAGCCGATCGCGCTCCATCGCGCGGTCGTCGGGCGCATCTCGTTGCACGGCGACGATACGACCGGAGCGCGGAGCGCCGCGGCTCGACGGCGGCAGGTCCTCACGCGCGGGCGCGGGCGTTGCTGCCTTTTTGGTGCCTTTGGAGCCGCGTCGGTCCCCTAAAACGTCGGGGTTGTGCCAGACCTTCGGCGGCTCGTGACGGACCCTGCGCGTCCTCTTGGCCATTGGTGCCTCGCGTGGCGGTGCCGACATCGAGCGAGGCGCCGAGCGCGCTCGAGACCGAGCCCACGGTCCCCCGCAGCTCTACCCCGTC
Organism: Polyangiaceae bacterium; assembly: GCA_013361525.1. Taxonomy (GTDB): domain Bacteria; phylum Myxococcota_A; class Polyangia; order Polyangiales; family Polyangiaceae; genus Xiheicaenibacterium. The sequence goes on from JABFXY010000087.1 coordinate 44,758, forward strand.
GAGTCCTCCTCATCATAGGGGTCCGAGGCGCGCGATCGCTACAACCTATTTGTCGTGACCCACGCGAGCGCGTCGCACGATCGACCGAAGCCCGTTCGCCGATTGGTCTCTCAGTTGAGGTCGAGGGCGAAAGGTCTCAGTTCATCGAAGCTTACGAACCTCAGTGCGTCTTCGTGGGTCGCAGCCAGGTACACGGGAGGCGCGACGCCGGCGGCGAGCGCCTCTTTCCAGCGAGCCGCGCAGAGGCACCATTTGTCACCAGGCGCCAAGCCGGGGAAGCCGTGCGCCGGGGCGGGCGTGGAGAGGTCGTTGCCACGGGCGCGAGAGAACGCGAGAAACGCCGCCGTCATTTGGGCGCAGACGGTGTGACTGCCGATGTCCTCGTCCCCTGTATTGCAGCACCCATCCCGATAAAAACCGGTGACGGGCGAGCGACAACACGACGAAAGGGTGCGGCCGAGGACGCTGCGACTCTCCTTCATGGGCCGCGAATGATAGCGATAATCGCCGGCGTTTCTAGACCGCCGCGCCGGTGATGCTCAGCCGATCGGATGAGGCGGCGTGGCGTCGAGGATGCGAAGCGCCTCCTCCGGGTCGTCGGCGACGCGAATGCGCTCGACGACCTTCTCGCCGTACGGTGAATGAGCGGCGAGCTTCGCGACAATCGGATAGAGGGCCGTCTCCGCTTCGTAATGGTCGCGCCCGAAGAAGATCATCGGGCTCAGCATCGGGTAGGTGCCGTAATAGTTCTGCGCGAGATCCATGAAGATCTCCTGCCACGTTCCGGCTTTGCCGGGTGCGTAGATCACCCCGCCCCACGCAATCGCCAGCAGCGTGTCCTCCCGAATGCCATTGGAGAAGTACTTGGCGATGTGCGTGCCGAACAGGTTCGTCGGTTCGTGGCCATAGAACCAGGTCGGCACCGCGAGCGAGCTGGCGCCGGGGCCGAGCTGCTCGCGCACCCGGCGTGCAGCGTCGAAATATGCTGATTCGCGGTAGTCGGGGTACGGGGTGAGGATCGACAGCGCCTCCTCCACACACTTCGGATCGTCGGACGCGGAGAGGAAGGCGCCGAGGTTTGCCGCCTCCATGATCCCCGGCCCGCCACCGCTCGCGACGAGCCGACCGCTCCGCCCGAGGAGCCACGCGAGACGTGCGACGCTCGCATATTCGACGGTGTCGCGCGTCTTCGAATGGCCGCCCATGATCGCGACGATGCACTTCTGGCGAGAGGCGATGAACGCGCGCAGCGCTTCGTCGATCGACCAATCGTGCAGGCGCTGCGCGAGCGCTTCACCCAGCGTCGGCTCGAACCGACCATTGTGGGAGAAGTGACGATAGATCCGATAATCGCACGTCGACGCTAACGCGCCGTCGTAGCCGTCGAGCAGCTCCGACGGCGAATACAGCTCGCGTCGCAATGGTTGATAAGGAAGATCCGGAAGCTCCAAAAGGAGCTTCGACAGATCGTCGTAATTGAATTTCGCGCTCGCGCGGGGGGACATGGTTATGGGAAAACGGCGCGTCGTCAGGGCGGCAGGCCGTCGCACAGGATATTGCCGACGTCGGGCGTGAGAACCAGCTCATTGCACTGGTACCCGGTATCGCCGTTGCCGACGATTTCGGAGCCGGAGGCGTTGCCACCGACCACGCCGCCCTGCCCGCCGCTCCCACGCGAGCACGTGCTGTCCGCACCAAGGGTGATGTTGGCGGTACCGTCCTGCGCGACACACGCCGTGGGGCCACCGGACCCGCCGCCTCCTCCCCCACCGGGACCACCGGGACCGCCATTGCCGCCATTGCACTGCGACGACCCGCTGCCGGATCCTGTGCCGCCCTGACCGAACCCGCCGCCGTCCTGACCGGGCCCGCCGTGACCACCTTCGCCGCCGCGGCTCGAGCTGAGGGTCGATTCGATGATCGAGACGACCGCGTTTTCAGCGACGAGGACGGCGAAGCTCGCCCCGCCGCTTTTCGCGCCGCGCCCGCCGGTTCCACCGCAGCCGCCGGCGCCACCCCCGCCACCGGTCGTACCCGGCCGCGAACCACCACCGCCGCCCCCGCTACCCGCGGAGCCGTCCATGCCTCCGCCAGCCAGCGGTCCGGGGAAATATGGAAGCCCGCCGCTACCTTGGATGCGACCATCTGCGCTCTTGCCGCCCTCCCCGGGTTGGCCCATCTGGCCGGCCCCGCCCGGTCCGCCGTTGGTGCACGTTTGTGTTGCCGAATTGTAAGTACCGCCGGAGCCCGGGCTCGGACCGAAGCCCTGTTGCCCCTGACTGCCGTTGGTGCCGAGACAGATACCACCATTGCCTCCGCTCACATTCGCGAAGGAGCAGGTGTTCTGCCCGCCCTGCGTGCCGCTGCTCAAACAGGCACCGGCGGAGGCGCTCTGCCCGGGCGGCCCCGGCGCGGACCCGAACGGGAACGCCATCCCGTCCTCGCCTTTTTGACCCGCGGACGCCTGCGCGGTCACGCGCCTCAGGGTGGTATTGCCGTGGACGATGTACACGGCAATCGAGGATTGCGCTTCCACGCCCGCGGTCCCATTGGCCAAACTGGGGCCGAGGATGGTCAGATTCTGAAGCGTCACCCCGCCGTTGCTCGTAACGCTCATCGTCGGAGGAATGTCGACGGGGTTCGGGGTCGCAGAACCTGACAATACCGGCATATTAGCCGGTGCTCGTTGCCACGAATCGCACGTGAGCCCGCCGTAAATCCCGGCGCTCTTGCCGGTATGGAAGATACCGACGATGGCGGGCGAACCACAGATGTAGACATTCTTGCCGGTCTCCACGGCCTCGACGGCCGCCATGAGATCCAACATCGGATTTGCTTTGGTGCCGGCGCCATCTTCGGTACCGGTCATCGTATTGACGAAAAGGCCGCACGAATCGTCGAGGACATCGTTGTCGGCGAGGTCGTCGGGATTGCAGATTGGGGGCGGGCCACCGCCGCCTTCGCCGCCCTCTCCCCCTGCGCCGCCCGTCGTCGGCGCGCCTCCTTGCGGGGAGCCTCCTGTCGAAGGCGCTCCACCTTCACCACCCTGGGTTCCGGTGCTGCCCCCGCCACCGTCCGTCACCGTATTTCCGCCGCCCCCCGCATCATCGTCCAATGTGCCTTCGGTAATTCCGAAGATCGCATTGCAACCGACGGCGCCTAAACCGAACACCGAAGCAAAGATCAGCGTGCGCATGTTCGACCCCTACCCTCAGAAAGCCGTCGTAAGCGTCAACGAGCCCGGCCCGAGACCGACCTCGACCTTGTCGCTCGGCGCGACCGCGAACATCACGATACCGCCGGCCGCGAGGACACCGCCGGCAATGACGAGGCCCGTCGAGACGTTGCCCATCATGACGGCGTCATCGCGAAGGTCGACGCCGTCTTGGCCGTTGCATTGGTTCGTGTCCGCGCTGCACCCGCCCGTCTCGTTGCTCTCGTCGTACAGGCTCTTTGCGTGCATTCCGACGCCGATGCCCGCGCCGAGCGCTGCAATGCCGCCGATACCGATCCCCAATCCGGCGATCCGTAATGGGCTGAAGAAGTTGGTCTCCCCTGCCGTCGTCGTGTCGGGTTTGCCGGTTTGGGGGCCGGTCGTGCCGCCGTCCTTCTTGCCGCCGTCCTCTTTCGGCCCCGTGTCGGGGGTCGTGCCGCCCTCTCCGGTGAGCTCGATCTTCACCGTCTGCTTCTCGCCGTCGGCGACGGTGATGCGCTTCTCGAAGCCGGGCTTCCCTGCGGCGGTCGCGACGATCACGTGCTCGCCTTTGTCGACCTTCACCGGCAAGCCGATCTCGGCGCTGCTGACGTCCGCGCCGTCGCGCTTCAATGCGAGGCCGGTGACGCCCTTGGCCGAATCGCCGAGCTCGATCGTGAGCGTGGCGACACGCGGCTTGAGCGCCGCCATTCGGTCGCGGGCCTTCTGTGCGCGGTCGGCTTGCCCTGCGCGGACCGACGCGCCCTCGACGGCGACGAGCGCGCCGAACGCGCTCGCGAGCCTGCCCGCGCCTTCGTAGCAATCGGCGAGCGTCTCTTTCGCGCCGATGCCTTCGGGGATGAGCTCGACGACCTTCTCGAGCTTCGGGCAGGCCTCGGCGTAGTTCTTCGCGTTCATCGCCTTGTCGGCTTCTTCGAACAGCGTCTGCGCGAGCGCCGCCTTTTGCGGATCGGCCTGCGCCGCCGCGACGGCAGGCACCATCAAGACGAGCACGGCAGCAATCGCAGCCACGCTCGATGCGCGACCAACGAGACCATTCATTCGACTCCCACCCTTCCCAGAAGCACCAATTCGATGACCCAAGCGAACGGCTCCTCGCGACGAGGACGCCCGATCAGAACGAATGTACTCGAAGCTCGTCGTGGTAAACAGAGAGCAATGCTGCGGGTCCCTCGACGGATCGCCTCGCGAACGATCGCGACCTACCCACATCTCTCACTCCTCGAGCACGACGTCCGCTATGACGACGCGCCCATTGGATTTTCAGTCCAGACCCTCTCGGTGAGGGATTGGTGCGTCGCCGCCGCCATCACGCGCGAGGGGCAATGGATCCTCGTCGAGCAGCATCGACACGGCATCGATTCGCTCACGCTCGAGACGGCCGGGGGCATCATCGACGAAGGCGAGGCTCCCCAGGACGCGGCGCGCCGCGAGCTCTTCGAAGAGACCGGCTTCGAGGCGGCGTCGGTGACACCGCTCGGTTGGGTTCACCCCGACCCCGCGCTCCTTTCGAATCGCGCCTTTCTCTATCTCTTCCGCGACGCGGAGCGCGCCGCCGAGCCGCAGCAATCGCACGACGAGCGGACGCGCGTCGTGCTTCTGTCGCGAAGCGACCTGATCGAGCACCTCGAGGACGCTCGCGTCAGCCACACACTCGCGGTGATCGCGCTCATGCGTGCGCTCGCCCGATGTTGAACGTGGGCCGTCGGACAGGCAACGATCCACACGCGCGAGCCCTGGCCGTTGTCGTTTTTGGTCAACCCAGCTGAGCGCTGGGTTTATTGAGACCGGAGATGGCGCGTCGCAACGGGTCGGACAAATCGAAGAAGGTCGCGCGCACCGGCGTGCGTCCCAAGGCGGTGCCGGAGGCGGTGTCGAGACCGTTCGCGGCCATCGCCGGCGCCCGTGCAAAAAAGGCGGCAGCGACGGAGCAGGCAGCCCAGCCGAAGGCGAAGCCCACGGGCGCCGCGAAGAAGCGCGCGTCGGACGACGACATCGCCTTCGCGATGCACATGCGCGACGTGACGCCGCTTTCGGTGAAATCGCAGCGGGTCCCCGCGACTGCCAGCGCGCTCGACCGGGCTTCCCGCGAGCGCGGGAGCGGCAGCGCCGCGGGCGCCCTCCTGGACGAGGTCGACAGCGAGGCTCGCGAGGATCTCGCGGAGCTCGTCAGCTCGGGTCTTCGCTTCGAGGTGCTCGACGACGGCAAGCTGCTGGAGGGGCGCCGGCTCGACGTCGACCCGCGTGAGCTGCGCCGCCTGCGCCAGCAGCGGTACGCCATCGACGGCAAGCTCGATCTGCACGGGCACGACGTCCAAGGAGCCAAGCTCGCGCTGGAGCGTTTCGTCGAACGTAGGCGCAGCCAAGGAGATCGCGCCCTGTTGATCGTGCACGGAAAAGGCATCCACTCCCCGCGGCAGGCCTCGGTGCTTCGAGGGGAGATCGGCGCGTGGCTCAGCCAAGGCCGCGCGGCGAAGGACGTGCTCGCGTTCGCGTCGGTCGAAGAAGACGACGGTGCGAGCGGGGCGTTGATGGTGCTGCTCGCCAAACGATGAAACGCCTTCTTCGTCCCGCCCTTTCGCTGTTTCTCTTCGCATCGTTCGGCTGCGATCCGAAGCCGACGCAGGTGCCGACCTCCACGCCGCCGACGGCCACCGCGTCCGGCGACGGTCGCATCGAAGATCCCGGCGTCTTCAACTCGAAGCGGTTCGGCATGAAGCTGCGCCTGCCGCGCAGCGCGACGTGGAAGATCGACGACACCACCAATCGTTGGCTCGTCGCGACCCAGCGCGCGGAGTCTTCGACGCTCGTCGTGCGGCTCTGGCGCGACGAAAACCGCATGAACCGCGACAAGTGCGAGGCGCTGGCGCGCTCGTTTCGTCCCCTGCCCTCACGCGAAGGAGCGGAGATGTTGAGCGAGCAGCTCCTCGACGTTCCGCCTGGCTTCGACACGCGCGCCGAGATCGGCGTCACGACCGACTCGAAGGGGGGCATTTTCGGCTTCGTTCTGGGCTTCGGCGGCTACGGGCGAAAATGCTTCGCCTATGTCTACGTGACGCGCGCGGAAGGGCCACAAGCCGACGCGATCGTGGCGGATCGACTCGCCGAGATGGTCGAAGGCTCCCTCACCAAGCTCACCTTCGAGAGCGATCTGGAAGCCGTTCTCGAGCGCGATGTGGCACCACCCTGAGGGGTGAACATGCCCGAGCAAGAAAGCTGCGGGAAGTTTCGCGCGGCCTGTACTAGGCTCCGCCCGAACGCATGACCCGGCTCGTAATCACCGCCTTGGCCGCTTCGCTCCTCGTCGGATGCGGCTACACGAAAGAGGAGTATCAGCTCCAGGGCGACAAGCTGACGCGCGCGCTCGCGAAGCAGCGCTCCTCCGAGACGCGCGCCGACGAGGTCACCGCCGAGCTCGAGGTCGCCAAGCAGCGCGTCGCCGATCTCGAGGAGAAGATGCGAGCCCTCGGCATCGACCTTCAATCGAAGGACGGCACGCGCATCGGTGAGGCCGCTGCGACGCTCGCCGAGCGCGAGCGTGCGCTCGCCGAGTATCGAGCGCGCGCGGCGAAGATCGACGAGGCTCGCTCCCGGCTCACCTTGCTTCGCACGAAGCTCGAAGATCTCACGCAGGCGGGCGTCGTCTTCCGAGCGCGGAAGAACCGCCTGATGATCGTGCTGCCTGACTCGTTCTTCGAGAAAGACCGCGTGAAGAAAGAGGGCAAAGAGGCCCTTCGCGGGATCGCGTCCGTCATCAAGGAGGATCCGGTCCTCTCGATCCGCGATTACCAAGTCTCCGGTCACACGGATGATAAGGGCGGCAAAGGCGACACCATCGCGACGACCGCCGCACGCGCGCGCTCGGTGTTGGCGCTCCTCGTCGACCCGAAAGAGGGCGGCCTCGATCGCAAGCATTTCAGCGTGGCCGGGTACGGCGACACCGATCCCGCGGGCCCGAACGACACCGAAGAAAACCGCAGGCTCAACCGCAGGGTCGAGATCGTCGTGATGCCCACCGCGAGCGAGATGCTCGACCTTCGCTCCCTCGGCGGCGAGCCGACTGCACCCAAGACGCCCAAAAAAGAAGCGCCGAAAGAAGCGCCGATCCTCCCCGGCCCCTGAGCGGCCCCTGAGCGGCCCTGGCCCGTCTGACGGCCTCGGAACGGCGCTTTGGCGGTGCGATCGAAGTCTTCAAGGGTCTCGCGCCGCTTGATAGGCTGGCCGGATGGCTCTGCCGCGCTTGGGGTTAGGGAACGTGCGCCGTCTTCTGGGTCCGCTTGCTTTCATCTTGGTTACCGCGAGCGGCTGCTCGCTCATCAACAAGCCGGACGACGTCAATCCGGGCAACGGGGGTAGCGGAGGCGCTGGGGGCGGCCAAGGCGGGACGGGCGCAACCGGCGGTGCGCCGCCCGCGTGCACGACCAATGAGGAGTGCGCGAGCCTCACCACCGATTGCACGGTTGGAGAGTGTGGCCCCGAAGGAACGTGCATTGCGACCAATACGGCCGCGGACACGCCCTGCGGTGGAGCCCCGACCGGAACTTGTGATTTGCAGAACACGTGCGACGGCAATGGCGCCTGCGTCGAGAACCGTGCTCCCAATGGCACGTTCTGCGCGGACTGCCCTGCTGGCCCCGGCCAATGCGGCCCGTGTATGGAAGGCGTTTGCGGCGATTGCGCCGGTGCGCCGGCAACCACGAAAACGTTCCGCTCGCCGCTCTCCACCTCCGGCTGGGTGCTGACCGGCGATTGGCGCGTCTACGCGGATGCTCCGCCTCCCGCTGCCTATCCGATATCGCAATGCAACGACGGAATCGACAACGACGGTGACGGGCTCACCGATTACGATGACGATCCCGGTTGTAGCTCCGCGACGGATATTTACGAGGTCGATGCGCCCGGCACGGAGTGCAGCGACGGAGTCGACAACGACGCGGACGGGGTATTCGACTATCCGGCCGACCCGAAATGCGAGAGCGCAGCCGACGACGCCGAGGTGACGCTGACCGGGACTCACTTCGCACACAGGGTGCTCGGCACCGACGGCAATCGGCGCTACCCCTACGGCCTCGAGAACTCTCGTGAGTTCGAGGCGTCGTCCGCTACGAGCCCGCCGACGATCCTTCCCGAGTTCCTCACGTTCCTGTCCTGGCATGTCGACGAGGGCGATGCTTACGACTTGAAGGCAGTCGAGGTCTCGACCGACGGCGTCAGCTTCCAAACCGTCGCTGTTTGTTTGCAGGGCGGCGGCGCGCCTTATGCGTTCTGCCCGCCGTCGTTCGGGCGCGCCGCGGACGCGTGGGACAGCATCAGCTTGCCGGTTCCGGCCGGGCTCGTCGGGCAAGTCGGGTATGTACGCTTCAGTTACAATACCAATGACGCCTACGGCACGACGGAGCAGGGCTGGTACGTCGACGCATTGAACTTCGCGCAGGATTGCGCGTGCGCAGCGGACAATGAATGCGGCTACCTCGCGAGCTCGTGCGCAACGGGGTCCTGCGACACCGCCGTCGGCGAATGCGTCCCTGCCGCTCAAAACGTCGACAGTGCCTGCGACCTCGACGTAGCGGAGGAGTGCGGGGCGCCCGCCTGCGACGATAGCGGCTGGTGCGTCGCGAATTCGCGACCCTTCGAAGGTCAGGCCTGCGCGAGCTGCCCCGAGGGAGCGGAGTTCTGCGACGGTTGCATGGGCGGCACCTGCGCGAGCTGCGTCTCGAAACAGAACTTCCTGTTTCCGGATCTCACCAATTGGACATTCTCGGGTGGCTGGGGCCTTTTCGACGCCGCCCCTCCCAATTCGGTGACACCGAACGAGTCTCTGTTCTTCCCGCCCCAGCATCCCCAGCTGTGGGAGGAGGAGCCGATGGTCGCGCCATTCCACGCGCCGATGCTCGGCAATGACGGCACGCGGACGGGCGCATTCCCTTACGCGGGCGAAAGCGAAATCGTCGATGGAACGGTGACGACCGCGCCGACCATCATCCCCGCCGAGCTCCGCTTCAACTCCTGGCATCAGGATCGCGGTGGCGGCGACGCTTTCACCCCCGGCGACAAGAAGACGATTCGCGTCTACGTCGACGGCGTCGCCACGACGCTTCTCAGCTGCGACACGGACGAGACGACACCGTTCTGCGTCGCATGGCCTGCCGGCACCAACCGCGCCGCCGAGGACTGGGACGAGATCGTGATCGAGATCCCCGACGAGCTCGTCGGTCAAATCGGGACGTTCGAGTTCTCCTACAAGTCGGACAATGCCGGCACGGGCTGGGAGCGCGGCTGGTACATCGACGACATCAACATCAACGGTTGCGACCAGGCGCATCCGCCCTGGCTGATTCCGCAGAATTACTGAGCCCGAGTACCCTTCGGCGGGCCGTTCTAGGCCCGCCAAAAGTTGGCCCGAAGCGCCGGATGATGGTCAGCCATCGTCGTGGCGCAGCGGTTTGCAACGAAGAGCACCTCGACGGCCGGAGCTTCTACGCCGGACCGAGGCATCTTCTCTCCAAGCCGGCGTGCGATACCCCGAAACGTGCGGCGGGCGAACCTCGCCGCACGGGTGGGTCAGCGCGTCGATCACCGTAAAGCAGGTCCGTCGTCCGAAGCGGTCCCGACACCCACGCCCGGCCCGGTCGAGGTGCAGGCCGCCGATGCAGCGGTCGTTCCGGGACCGCCGTCGGCGCGAACGAGATCGCGAGCACGATGGGTGCGCGCCGCCGTGTTGGGGCTCGTCGCGTGTGCGTGTGGCCTCGGAACCGTCAGCCGATCGATCTCGCCGGAGATGAAGATCGACCGCGAGAGCGCGGCGAGCCTCCTCGCGCTCGCGGACAGAGCGCGCGACGAGGCCTCCAACGCGACGCACGCGATCGACGAGCTGCTCTTCCACCGTGGCACCGACGAGCGCCCCGCGGGCGACGACACACCGGCGCCGGAGACGCCGAAGGCCGACATTCGTCGCGATGGGCACGTGAGCGTTCCCGGGGGGATCCTCGTGTTTCCTTCGACGTTCCATCCCGCGGAAGACGGCACCTACGATCTTCTCATCCACTTCCACGGCAACACGTCCGTCGTTCGCGAGAGCGCGGAGGTCGCGGGTTTGAACGCAGCGGTCGCGATCATCAACCTCGGGATCGGGTCCGCGCCCTACGAGGAGTACTACACGGTCGGCGGCACCTACGAAGAGCTCCTCGAAGCCGTCGACCAAGGGCTTCGTCAGCGTGGCCTCAAGAACGCGACGCGCGGTCGTGTCGCCCTCTCCGCGTGGAGCGCAGGCTACGGCGCCATCTCTTCGATCATGGTCTCGCGCCGCGGCGTCGACGACCTCGACGCCGTCCTCATCTTGGACGGGATCCACGGCAGCCTCGAAGACGGCAAGCTCAACCCCCTTCAGATGCGCCCGTTTTCACGCGTCGCCGAGAAGGCCGCGAAGGGCGAGATGTACTTCGGCATCACGCACAGCGAGATCGATCCCATCGCTTACGCGGGCACGAAGATCACCGCCGACTACCTGATCAACGCCGCCGGCGCCGAACGCCACACGCTCGATCCGGAGCTCGATGCGCCGAAGTACCTCTCCCTCGAGAGCATGAAAGGCGCCGTCTCCAAGCGCCTCGAGAAATCGATGGTCCCCGTGAGCGAAGCGCGCATCGGCACGATGCACGTCACCGGCTACCGCGGCGAAACCAAAGAGCACCACATGGCGCACCTCTTCCAAATGGGCGCCACCCTCCTCCCCGAGCTCGTCGCCCGCTGGAGCGTCGGCCGCTAACTCTCTTTCATCGGCGCACCGCGGCCCAGAAGACCGAGAGGGGTCGCCAAGGGCGCCGAGGGAAGAGCGAGGGAGAAGAGGGCGAGAGGAAGAAATAGGGTTCGATTTCGAATCCCTAAAATCCTCCTCTTTCTCTTTCTGCTTCTTGGGGCCCTTGGCGACCCCTCTGGTCTTCTTCAGAGCGGCGAAGCGTCAGCCCCCGAAGGCGGGGCCGAGGAGCTCGTCGATGACTTTGTTGCTGCCGGTCGCGGCTTGGTTCGGGGGGTTGCCGGTGCCGTACCAGCCGCCCTGGAGGTTGCGCGCGGTCATGTCGCCGACCGACGTCGCCTCGGGGTTGAAGGCCTTGAGGACCGTCATGAGAACGTCGGAGGTGTTGCCCGACGCCGTGAGGGAGCCGTCGTTGCCGGACTTCGGAACCGATTGGTAGTGATACTTGCCGACGAGCGAGTCGCGCAGGTTGCCGATGAGGATGTAGGGCTGCCGCGATACCGAGTGCGTGAGGCCCTCGGAGCAGTCGCTGCCGACCATGATGAGGCCGCTCTCGAGGAGGTTCTTCCCGGTCGGATCGATCGTCTCGCGCATCTTGTTCGCGAGCGTCGCGACCTGGCCCATCGCATAGACGACGCCCTCGTGGACCTCCGCCTGCGCGCCGCCGTTGTGCGTGTTGTTGTGGTGCGCGTTGTTCTGACCGATCTCGGTGTAGACCGTCTCCGCCGCGCCACCGATGAACTGCACGCTGGCGACACGCGTGACGTCGCATTTCAGCGCTTGGACGAGGAGCTCGGCCATCACTTCGTTCACGTCGGTGAGCGGCTCGTTCTGCACGCCCTCGGGGTTCGTCTGCGACGGCATCTCCGGCGGCTGACACACCGGCGGCAGCGTCTTGATCTTCTCCTCGAGCTGCGCGAGCCCGTCGAGGTGAGCGTCGAGCCGCTCCCTGTCGACCGAGCCGAGCCGCGCGCGGAGCTTGTTCGCGTCTTCGCGAACGGAGTCGATGATCGCCAGGCGCAGCTCGCCGTCGTCGGGCTTGTCCTCGAACTCACCGAACAGGAGCTGGAAGATCTCCTGCGGGTTGAACTTCGGAAAGAGCGGCTCGTTCGTGCTGCGATGCGAGACGGCGAACATCGTGGTGCCGGAGTCCATGATGCTCGTGCGGCGCGAGATGCCGATTTGCACCGACCGGATGAGCGGCGACGGATCGCTGCTCGCCTCGATGTGATCCGCGACGAGCTGATCGATCGTCGGGCCTCCGGCCTTGGAGTAGAGCCCGCTCAGCTCGGCCATCGTGTAGCCGTTGAACGCCGTCATGCCCTCGTGGTGGGTGACCTGATAGGCGCACCAGTTTTGAAGGCCGGTGACCACCTTCGTGTAGGCCTCGACGCCCATGAGCGGGTTGAGCTCGGGTGTGAGGTCGAAGCTCGCGCCGGTCGTCGCCGGCTCGAGTTGGTCGAGTCGGAAACCATTGCCGATGAAGTAGACGACCAGCTGCCGCGGGAGCGGTGTGCCGCCGGCGAGCGCGTCGCCGTTGGTGTTGAGCATCGCCTCGAGGAGCGGAAGGCCGACACACGCGACGCCCGTACCCACGGAGCCTCGGAGGACGGCGCGACGGCTGAGCGAAAAGCGAGAGCGGCTCATTTCGGATCTCCCACGCGCTTGAAGGCCTGGCTCACGGTGAGCTCGACCATCATCTCTTGAAGGCTGTAGCCATTGTCCGCGAACGAAGACTCGAGCCGCCCGAGCGCGTCCTCTTCACCTTCGGTCTCGAGGTGGCCCGTCGACTGCCGCCAGAAGTTCTTCACCAGGCAGCCGGCCGCGCCGTCGCTCGCGATCGTCGCGAGGTCGGCGGGGCCTGCGAACTCCAAGTCGCCGGACTTGTCGGCCGTGATGATCTCGAGCCCGTCCTCGGTGTCTCGGTATTGGCCGAGCGTATCGAAGTGCTCGTAAGCGAGACCGATGGGATCGATGAGCGAGTGGCAACCCGCACAGTTCGGATCCTCGCGATGCGCGGTGAGACGCTGCCGCATGGTCTGGTTCTCCTGCGGCTCGGGTAGAGAAGTGTCCACGCCCGGAGGCGGCGGCGGGATCTCGCGGCAGAGGATCTTCTCGCGGTAGAAGCGGCCGCGGCGCGTCGGGCTCGTCCGTTTGACGTCCGCGAATCGAGCCAAAAACCCGGCCTTTCCGAGGAGGCCGAAGCGGCCCTGATCAGCCGGAATCTCCACCTTCGTCCAGCCCGACGAAGGGGCGGTCACGCCGTAGAAGGCCGCGAGCGTCGCGTTCACGAACGTGCTCTCCGACGTGAAGATCTCGCGCGCGTCGGCGTCGCGCGTCCACACGACGTCCTGCAGGAAGCGCAACATCTCTTCCTGCATCGTGCGCGCGAGCGCCTCGTTCCATTGCGGGTAGATCGTCTGGTCCTTCGAGATCGTGGTGATGTCTCGGATGAGGTAGAGCTCGGAGAAGAAGCGATCGAGCGAGCGCCGCGCCTCCGGCATGAGCAACATGCGCCGCGCCTCTTCGCGGATGCCGTCGTCGGTCGCGAGCTTCCCCGCCTCCACCGCGTCGAGCAACTCGACGTCGGGCGTGCGATGCACGAGGAAGAACGACATCCTCGACGCGAGCTCGTAAGCGGTGAGCGGCCTGTCGCTGCCCTCCCCTTCGCCGATCTCGGAGACGTAGACGAAGTTCGGCGATTGGAAGATCGCCATGAGCTCGTATTTGAGTCCGACGTCGAAGTCGCCGGCGCCCCACGTCTGCCCCATGTTGGCGATGTTGACGAGGCGCTCTTTTTCGTCGGCCTCGACGGGGCGGCGCCACGCGACGCGACCGAATTGCGTCGCGACCTCCTCGTAACAGGCGGCCGAAGGAGCGTTCTGAACGCAGGGGGCGAACGTCGCGAGCGTCGACACGTCTTGCAGCGAGGTGGTGACGGCGGCCGTGACCTCCGTCTCGAGCGTGGAGACGTCGTTCGCGCCGATCGCGAGCTCGGCCGCGGCGATGGACTCGAAGCCGTGCAGCTGCGGATCACCCCAAACCTCGAAGTCCGAAGCAGCCTGTGCGCCGAGTAAGTACTCGAGCGAGTACCGCATCTGGGATCCTGTGATCCGCCGAACGCCACCGGGAGCGGGCACGACCTGGAAGCTCGAGCCGCCTCCGCCGCCGCCTTCACCTCCGCCGTTGCCGCCCGTGCCGTCGTCGTCCGAGCAGCCGGGGGCCATCGCGATGGCGCCCAGCATGCCCGCTACGACGAGGAGGTACTGCTGCGATGCCTTCACTGGTCGCCTCCGCTCGTGCGGGACCCTGCCCGCACGCATACCCGTCCGTACGACGGTCGGCGATATGCCGGACCACCTGGACGAGGGTCCGGCCATGGTACCTTCTGCCGCGGTCACGGCAATGACATCGAAGGTCCCTTGAGTCGATCGGCTCTCCTGCGCCGCCTTGCTCCGATGTGGGTGCTCGTCGTCGTCCTGCTGGCGACGGTGACGGGCTGCCAAACGCAGCGCATCGTCTGTTCTCCCACCGACTACACGGGGTGTGTCGTCGACGAGGTCCGCGTCACCGGAAACAAAGCCGTCCCCGACTCGGAGTTCACCTCGAGGATGGCGACCGCCGCGACCGGCGGAAGCTTCGAAGGCGTCCCCCTCATCGGGGCCATCGACACGCTCACCGTCCAATACGAGCGGTTCGACCGCTTCGTCCTCGATCGCGATCTCGAGCGTGTGGCGCGCATCTACCGCGCCAAGGGCTACTACGACGCCGTCGTTCGCGCCGGACGCGTGCGCCGCATCGACGAGCACAAACCGGGCAACCCGGACATGTCGAACACGCGGCTGCTCGTCGAAATCGTCGTCGAGGAGGGTGAGCCGGTCCGCGTCGAGAAGGTCAACGTCAGCTACCAAGACCAGTTGCGCGTGGACGATCCGCTGTTGCCCCTCGCGTTGCTGCGCGCGCGATCGGTCCTCGGCAAAGACGACATCTTCACCGAAGAAGCCTACGAAGCCGCCCGGAACAGCATCGCTCGGACGTTGACGGATCGGGGCTATGCGTACGCCACAGTGCAACCGTCGGCGAACATCGACATCAAAAATCGCAAAGCGACGGTCACCTATACGGTCGCGCTGGGGCCGAAATGCACCTTCGGCAAAGTGAGTATCGTCGGGCTCGGCGGTCTACCCGAATGGCAAGTACGCCCGGCGCTGGGTATCGAGGAAAACGAGCCGTACTCCACCGACACGCTCGAAAATGCGCAGGTCGCGCTCGCGGAATTGGGCGTCTTCGGTTCGATCAGCGTCGAGCCCGTGCTCGACAGAAATGCCCAGCCGCTCGCGACCAAAGTGCCAATCATGGTCCGGGTGCAGGTCGCCCCGCTCGGCACGGTGCGTCTCGGAGGCGGTATCGAGCTCGGCGACCAAGTGGCCGCGCGCGGCATCGCCGGCTGGCAACACCGCAATGCGACCGGCGCCCTGGACCGATTCTCGATCGACGGGCGCGTCCGCGCGCTCGCCTATCCCTGGCGCATCTCGACAATCGGAAGCACAGAGGGCAGGGTCGAGTTCGTCCCGGAGTTCGGCGTCCGCGTCCAATACACGCTTCCGTTTCCGGGCGACCCGCGTGCGCAGCTCTTCGCCCAGAGCTCGGTCTCCTACGGCATCAAGCAAAACCACGATCCGCCGGACGTGCTGGCAGAGGGGCAGCCCGTCCCGGTGGAAATCCTTCTCGAGCACAGCCAGGGCTATCAGCGAAAGTTCTTCTTCTCTCGCCTCCTTCTGAGCCTCAGCCACAATCTGTCGTTCTCGAATCCCTTCAACCTGTATTTCGAAGAGTCCGCAGCGTCGCGCATCCTGATTAGTTACATCGACGTCTACGGCCAGCTCGATCTGCGAAAGAACGACGCGAACAAATACGATCGCGTGCGGCCGACGAAGGGCGTGATGATCTCGACCGACGTCCAGGTCGCGGGGTTCATCTTCGGAGGCGACGCGGACGACGTCCGGCTGAAGCCGGAGATGCGATGGTATGCATCGCTCGCAAAAGGCTTCGTCCTCGCCGGGCGAGTCGCGATGGGGTTTCTCTACACCAACGGCTATGGCTTCACGCTCGACGACAACCTCGAGACGGCTCCGCTCCTCTGCCCGGGTCAGGAGGATCCCAACGTAAGGGATGCGTGCCGCCAGCAACAGCAGAGCCCGACGGTGAGCAAAGACGTCGCCATCCTCACCAAGCGCGGCTTCTTCAGCGGCGGACCGACGTCGAACCGCGGCTACGGCTTCAACGAGATTTCCCCGCAGCGGGTCGTCGACGACAACGGCATCAAGCTCCTCGATCCCGAATCGGTGGGCGGCCGAACCTTGTGGGAAGCGTCGATCGAGTTCCGATTCCCCATCCGCGGTAGCTGGACGGGGACGACGTTCATCGACGCGAGCGACGTTACACGAGGCTTCGGCGAGCTTCGCATCGATCACCCACACATCTCGACGGGTTTCGGCGTGAACTACGAAACGCCGGTCGGCCCCCTGCGCCTCGATTTGGGCGTCCGCGTCCCCTATTTGCAAGTCATCGGCGTCTCCGAGGTCGAAAACTGCACCAACGACACGACCGGCCCCGAGTGGAACTGCCCCGACTACATCGTCGACGAAGGCGAAGCGACCGACATCTTCGGCCTACCGATGGCGCTGTCGATCGCGATTGGTAACGCCTTTTAGGGAAGAGATCAGAGGGGTCGCCAAGGGCGCCAAGGGCAGAAAGAGAAAGAGGAGGATTTAGTGATTCGAATTCGAAGCTCTTACTTCTTCTTCTCTCTTCTCCCTCCTTCTGCCCTTGGCTCCCTTGGCGACCCCTCTCTCTCCGATCTCAGACGGGGCCGAGGCGGTCGGATCGGATGGCGTCGCCGAGCTTGATCATGTCGATGCCTTCGGTCGCCAGCTCTTCGCGCATTTGGGAGCGGGCGTCGGCGGGGAGGTTGAGCCAGCGCTCGTAGAAGCCGAGGAGCTCGGTGTAGTCGGCCGAGCCGAGCCTTCCTTGTTTGCCGCCGGACGAGGCCGCTTTCACGAGCGCCGTGACGCGATGGATCCGCGCATCGGTAACGCCGGGGGCGTCGAGCTTGCGCGGGCGGCCGTTCCTCCAATGCCAGAAGACGGCGCCGAAGATGGATGTGGCGACGGCGAGGACGATCGCAATCCAGCTCGGGACGTAACGAGCGAGCTCCATCCTCAGCGCACCTTCAACCAACGTCGCGCGGTGAGCCGGAAGACGAGCATGCCGATGAGCGCGCCGGCGATCGCTGCGAGCACGTCCACCATCAGCTCGAGGACGACGCTGTTGGAGCGGAGCGCGAGGGCTTTGGCGATCGACTTTCCGTAGCCTCTGCGCAGATACCCGAGCAAGAGCAACGTCGAAGCGACGAGCGCCGCGACGCCGAGCACCCGCGCGAGCATCGTGGCGACGTAGCGATAAAGAGGCGGATCGCGCGTCAGCTCGAAGACCTTCTGGACCGCGCGGAACCCTGGTGGGGGTGGAGCATCCAGCGACGGATCCGCAATCGTCGTCGCAGGCTTCGCGGGCGGGGGATCGGGGCGAGTCGAGGGGTCCACTTTCGCGGACGCAGGGTCGTCGACGACGGTGTCTTTACGAGCAGCGCCGTCACGCGCAGCAGCGTCGTCGGCGTCGACACCCGGGACAGGAAGCGGGCCGCCGCAGACGCGGCAGAACGCACTACCCTCCCGATCCTCCAGCGTCCTGCAGAGCGGGCACCTGACCGCGGGAGGCCCAGCGGTGGGAGGCCCAGCGGTAGGAGGCTCAGCGGCGGGAGGCACGGGAGAAGCGGAGGTCAGCCTTCCTCTTCTTCGATCTCGAAGCGGCGCGAAGCGGTCGCGACGATCGCCGCGGCGCAGTCCTCGCAAAGGCCCGGCTCTTCCCAGCGGAGCTCGCCGTCGCGCGCCCAGAAGTAGAGACCGCGGCCGGCGGGCTCACCCTCGATCGGGCCGTCGCATGCATCGCACGTCGCGGTGGCACCAGCCTCGGAGCCCGGGCGCTCGCGATCGGCATGACGCGCGGCGAGCGCCATCGCCGCCACCTCGTCCGCGACGTACGTGGTCATGGGAACGATCGACGACAGCGCGTCACCATCACGAGCCACGCCGGCCCTGACTGCAGGACCCGATTGCGGCATGGGCTCGTCGCGCATCGGAGCGGCGGCCGGCTTGTGAGCCGTCGTCTCGGATACGGAGCCCTTCGCGCGATGTCGGCCGGAGCTGTCCCCACCGTCCTTCATATTGCAGCCCCGACTCTAGCAGACAGGACGAAGACTCAAGAGGCAGATGAATCGGTCTGCTCCTCGACGTCTTCCGCCGGCTTTTTCTTCGCTTTCGGTTTCGCGGCCGATCGATCGCCCGTCTGCTCGCAGCTCGCGAGCAGGATCTCGGCGATATCGAGCTGCTTGATCGACTCTTCCTTCGACTCGGCCTTGAGACCGTCGGTCAACATCGTCTGGCAGAAGGGACACGCGCTCGCGACCGTCTCGGCGCCCGTTTCGAGGAGCTGGTTCGTGCGCTTGACGTTCACGCGATCCTTGTTCTGCTCCTCCATCCACATCTGCGCGCCGCCGGCTCCGCAACACAGACCCTTGTTGCGGTTCCAGCTCTCCACCTCGAGCAGCTCGAGGCCGGGGACGCTCTTGAGGACATCGCGGGGAGCGTCGTACACGTTGTTGTAGCGGCCGAGGTAACAGGAGTCGTGATAGGCGACCTTGGCCTTCACGGTGCCGCGCGGCTGGAGCTTCTTCTCGTTGACGAGGTTCGAGAGAAACTCTGCGTGGTGCACGACCTCGAACTTGGCGCCGAAGTCGGGGTACTCGTTCGCGAGGGTGTTGAAGCAGTGCGGGCACGCCGTGACGATGGTGCGGATGCCGCCCTGCTCTTTGTAGCCGTTGAGCGTGGCGACGTTCTGCTCGGCGAGCATGAGGAAGAGGTATTCGTTGCCGGCGCGGCGGGCGGGATCGCCGGTGCAGGTCTCTTCTTGGCCGAGGATGGCGAAGTCGACGCCGGCCTCTTTCATCAGCTTCGCCGTCGCGCGCGCGACCTTCTTCGCGCGGTCGTCGTAGCTTCCGGCGCAGCCGACCCAATAGAGGACCTTTGCGTCGGGCTTGTCGCTCATCAACGGGATGTCGAGGCCATCGGCCCAGTTCGCGCGATCGACGCGCGCGAGGTTCCACGGGTTGCCGTTCACCTCCATCGCGCCGAAGGGGCCGTTGAGCTGCGCGGGGAACTCTCCCTTGAGCATCACCAGGTTGCGGCGCATGTCGACGATCTTGTCGACGTAGCTGATCATGACCGGGCACTGCTCTTCGCAGGCGCGGCAGGTCGTGCAGGCCCAGAGCACGTCGGGGTGAACGATGTCGCCGGTGAGCTCGATCGGCGCGGGGGCGCCCTCTTCGGCGACGGCGGCCGCCTCTTCCTCGGTGAGCTTGCGCGGCGGGTTCTTCTTCGCGTCGATCAGCTCTTCCGCGCGGCCGTAGAGGTGGTCGCGAAGATCGAGGGTCAACATCTTCGGGCTGAGCATCTTGCCCGTCTTGTGCGCAGGGCAGTTGTCGCTGCAACGACCGCACTCGGTACAGGTGTAGAAGTCGAGGATCGCCTTCCACGTAAAATCCGTGATCTTCGCGGCGCCGACGGGCTGCGCGTCGGGCTTGTTCTCCATCGCGGCCTCCATGATCGGCATCAGCGCCTCGGAGGAGCTCGCAACGGGCAACAGCCTGCCCGGCGCGTCGAGGTTCCGGAAGAAGACGTTCGGGAACGACGTGATGATGTGGAAGTGCTTCGAGTGAGGAAGGATGTTCGCGAAGATGAGGACGAGGCTCGAGTGAGCCCAGAAGCCCGCGTGCGCCAGGAAATGCAGCGTCTTCGGCGTAGCGCCGCCGATGATCGCGGCGAGGATGCTGCTCGCGGGCGCGTGCCACACGAAGCCCATCGGCTTTCCGGCGTGATCGCCGAGCGGCGCGACGACCGTCTTCACACCTTCACAGATGGCGTCGTCGGGGCGGGTGCCGAGCGCGCTGTGCGTCGTGCCGGCGCAAGCGGCCGCGACCTTGGGTGAGAGCGCGAACATCGACGCGTTGTAGAGAATGTCCGCGACCATCATCGTGATGATGATGCCGAGGATGAGCAGGCCCTCGCCCGAGAGCGTCATGCGCCCTTCGCGGCGAATGGCGCGCATGTAGACGAAGAAGAGCGCGCCCAAGATGACGGCGACCGCGACGATCTCCTTCAACAGGTCGTAGACCATGCCGAGCGGCTGCTCGTGCCCGAACAGGAACAGACTGAAGTCCGGGAAGAACCCGCGCCCCCACAGGATGATCGTGTTGATGAGCAACACGGAGAACCCCACGAAGATCGCCATGTGGGCGATGCCCGCGTACGGGTAGTAGTGCATCTTGCGCTGGGCGAGCGTGTACTCGACGACACCTCGCAGGCGCTCCGGGATGCGATCGAAGCGGGCCTCGGGTCGACCGACGAGCATGAGCTCGAACCGTTGCTTCGCGGAGAGCCCGAACATCGCCGAAAGGACGACGATGACGAAGGCCATGGCGTAGGGGTTCATGGACGTTGGGAGGGTTTCTAGGGTCGCACCACGCGCGGCGTCAAACCTCCTCTTGTACGCCCCGCGCACGTGATAAACGAGACGAGCGATGGAAGAGCTCGAGGCGG
Source organism: Polyangiaceae bacterium (assembly GCA_013361525.1). Taxonomy (GTDB): domain Bacteria; phylum Myxococcota_A; class Polyangia; order Polyangiales; family Polyangiaceae; genus Xiheicaenibacterium. The sequence continues at coordinate 65,438 of JABFXY010000087.1, forward strand.
GGAGCGTCTTCGGCGAGGACTACGAGATCGTCCGGGCGATCTACACCGGCGGGCTCAGCACGATCTACGAGGCGAAACAGCGGTCGACCGGCGATCGGCGCGCGCTGAAGGTCGTGCACGGCGCGCTCGGCAAGGACGAAAAGATCCGGTCCGCGTTCCTCGAGGAGGCGAAGCGCGCGTCGCAGATTCAGAGCCCACACGTCGCGGAGGTCGTCGCGTGGGGGTGTGACCCCGAGACCGGTCACCCGTTCGCCGCGCTCGAGCTCCTCGAGGGCAAACGCCTATCGCAATACCTCGATGAAAACGGCCCGATGAGCCCGGCGGAGCTGCTCGGTTTCCTCCGCCAGCTCGGGCACGCGCTCGCGGCGGCGCACGCGGTCCACGTGGTGCACCGCGATTTGAAGCCCGAGGGGATCATGCTCGCCGCGAGCCCGACCGAAGGGCTCGCCTACCGCGTCGAGGTCCAGTTCGTCGGCGTCGGCAAGATCGCCTCGGAGATCCGCGAGAACACGACCGCCGCGATGAGCCGCGGGTTGTGGATGGCCCCCGAGCAAGCAGAGACGAACGCTCGCCCGACGCCGGCGACCGACGTGTGGACGATCGGCCTGCTCGCGTTTTGGCTCGTCACCGGCAAGCACTACTGGAAGACGGCGCGCGACATGGGCTCCGCGATGGTGACGCTCATGCGCGAGGTGTTGTTCGATCCGATCGTCCCCGCGTCGAAGCGCGCGGCCGAGCTCGGCGTCGAACGATTGCTCCCGCCAGGCTTCGACGCCTGGTTCGCCCAATGTGTGAGCCGCGACCCCGCTCGCCGGTTTCAAAACGCGTGGGACGCGGTGCGAGCCCTCGAGGTGGCTGCAGCGGCATGGCCGAGACCGGCAACGACGGCGATCCCCGGCTCGGCGACGCAGGCGCCTCAGCAAGAACGAGCGAAACCCGCCGACGCGGCGGCCGCGGCGGCCGCGGCGGCTGCGCGGCCGGTGATGTTTTCGATCCCCGGCCAACACTCCGCCGTCGAGCCACAGCGTCCCGCTGCGCCGAGCGCGGTCGAAGTACCGGGCGCTGCTGCGCCTCCAGCCGCTCCACCGCCCGCGATCGAGGAGAGCGACGAACCAGCTCCAGCGCCGATCGCAACGAGCGGTGGCGACGACGCTGCCAAGCCGGCTCCCCGCGCGCCGAGCCGCGGAGCGAAGACGGCGCGGCTCGTCGCCGGTCTCGTCGTGGCGGCCGTCGTCTCGGGAGTCGGCGGATACTACGCGAACGGCGCGTACAAGGCTTATCAGCGCAAGGTGAAACGCGAAGAAGCTGCACGCGAAGACGCGGAGCGTGAGGCCGAGCGCGAAGCCAAACGAGAAGAGGCGAAGCGAAAGAAGAAGATGCTCGAGGAGTGGTCCGACCTCGACGGGTCGGTGCCGATCTCGTTCGCCGATCCGTCGACCGGGAGCCGCACGGCGCCGGTCACGATCGTCGAGTTCACCGATTTTCAGTGCAAGCCGTGCCGCAACCTGGAAAAGACGCTCAACCTATTGAAGCTCGAATACCCACCGACCGATCTCCGCGTCGTGTGGAAGAACTGGCCGCTGCCGGCCCACGATCGCGGCAAGGCCGCCGCGCAGGCGGGAATTGCGGTCTTCAAGAATGCGAAGAGCGACGGCTTCTTCAAGTTTGCGACGTCGGCGTTCCTCTCCGAAAGTGACGAGCTCTACGACTTCGAGCTCCAGGGTTGGGCGCGCGACGCGGGCGTCAACGACTTCTCCAAGTATCTGCGAGACGCCGAAAGCCTCGAGACCACCAAGAAGGTCGAGGCGGACTTGGCGCTCGGCCGAACGCTCGGCGTGCGGCGGGCACCGACGCTGTTCATCAATGGCCTTCCGCTCGAGGGCGACCGGCCGATCGAGGAGCTTCGAAAGGTCATCGAGGAGCAGCGCCAAAAAGGGAAATCGGAAGCCGACAAAGGGACGGACGCCGACAAGGTTTACGTCGCGCTCACCAAAGAACAATTTGCGACCGTCCCCCGCCCTCAGCCTGCGCCGCCGGACCCGAATGCAATGTACCGCGTGCCGCTGGACCGGTCGCCCGCTCTCGGCAAGAGCGACGCCCCCGTGACGGCCGTCTTGTTCGCCGACGTGACGTCGCCCGACTGCGCTGCCCTCTATAAGACAATCGAAGGTCTGAAGGCGACCTACGGCGATCGGCTGCGCATCGTATGGAAGGATCGACCGCTCGAGACGAGCGCAAGGTCCGTGGCGGCCGCCAACTTCCTTCGCGAGGCGCGAGCCCTCAAAGACGACGAGCTCTTCTGGAAAGCTGCCGCGCTCCTCTTCGAGCATCAAACCGCGCTCGAAGACGGCGACTTGAAGGGATACGCAAAGACGCTGAAGGTGAGCGCCACCAAAACCGTCGACGCCGTCACGTCATTGAAACACAATGCCGACATCGCGAAGGACGAGGCTCTGGCCGAGCTCTTGGACGTCGATACGGTGCCGCAGCTCTTCATCAACGGCAAACGCGTCGTGGGAAACAAGAGCGCAGCCGACATCGGCAAGCTCATCGACGACGCCGAGACCGACGCAAAGAGCCTGACGGCAAGAGGCGTCGCAGCGACCGCCGTCTACGACGAGCTCATGAAGACCGCGAGGCCCGACACCCTCGACCTTCGTATCGTCGATCCGGGCTTCGTCTCCTATATGTCACCTCGCCTGGGCGCGCCCTACGCTGCGACGGTCGTCGTTCAGCAGTTTTGCGATTACGAGTCGCCGGACTGCAAGAAGATGGCTCCCGTCCTCAAGAAGCTCTCCACCCAAAACCCCGACAAGGTCGTCATTCACTTCCGCTATCTGCCACTGCCTGAAAACGCAAATGCACGAACGGTGGCGATGGCAGGAGCCGAGATGAAGACGCAGTGCGGCGATCCGTGCTTCTTCGACTTCGTCGATGTTTGGTACGCCCAGCACGGGACCAACCCACCCGACTTCCGTGCCGCGCTCGGCAAAGCGGCCGCGGCTGCGGCCGCGAAAACATACAGCGTGACCTTCGACGGGACGGCGTTCGAGTCCGCCATCGACACGAAGAAACACAACTACACGATTGGCGAGGACGAGAAGGCCGCCGAAGCGCTCGGCATCACCGAAGTGCCCACCTACGTCGTCGGGAAGTACTTGTTCACCGGCGCCATCAGCGAGCAGAAGTTTCAGGCGCTCGTCGACAGAGTCGCGACGGAGTAAGGGCGCCAGCAGCCAACAATCGGAATAACGCTATAGCGTGAACTCGAACGCTTTTTCGCTCGCCTTGTCGCCGGGCGAGAGCTCGAACGCCGAGGCGTACGAGCGCTGGCCCACGCGCACGCCGAGGCGAACCTTCACCGGCGCGGTCGCGGTGCCGAGCTTCTCGAGCTTCACGACGACGCGGTAGCGCCCCTTCTCCGGCTCGCCGCTCGCGAGAAAAACGTTCTCCACGTTTTGGCTGAAGCAACCGCCGTCGCGTGGGCAATCTCGATCCTTGTAGAGACCGCTGGTCGTCGCCTCGCCGGGCTGCGCGACCTCCCCCGCGGCGTCCGTGACCTCGAGGTTCACGTCGGCCTCGGCCGCGTCCCAGGCGATCGCGAATTGAAGGATGCCGGTATGAACACCACACCCTTCGTCGATGACGCCGTTGCAGTTGTTGTCGATCGCGTCGAAGCACATCTCGACGCCGCTCGGCGTGCAGGCTTGCTCGAGGCTGGCGCCGTCCGGTGCGGAGACGTCGCGCATCGCGAGCTCCGCAGGCTTACCGGTGCCGGGCACCTCCAGGCACGCAGACACGGAGGCGATGGCGGCGATGGCGAACAATCGTTGCACGGCGAACAGAGCGGGAGCATGACACCCGCCGAGGACGGCAGGCAAGCACGGCGATGGATACCCAGGCTTGGATCGCCCTCGCGCTCATCGTCGCATTCGCTTTCGCGGTCGAGTCGGCGCTCGGGTTCGGCGCGACGGTCGTGACCGTGGCGCTCGCGTCGCTCGTCCTGCCGATCGACGCGATCTTGGCGTCATTCGTCCCGGTGAACATGGTGCTGTCGGCGATCCTGGTCGCGCGTGGCGCACAATCGGTCGCGTGGAGGATGTTGTGGAAGGGCGTATTGCCCTTCGTGGCAGCAGGTCTACCGATCGGGATCGTCGTCCTATCGCGCGTCGACGAGCGGTGGCTCAAGCTCGCGTTCGGCGCGTTCGTCATCGTGCTTTCGGCGATGGAGCTCTTCACCCCCGCGCGCGCCGACGCGGAGCCCGAGCGACCGATACGGCCGGCGTTGGGCGGTGCGTTCCTCGCGCTCGGCGGGATGATCCACGGCGCGTTCGGCACGGGAGGACCGATGGTCGTCTACGTGCTCGGCCGGCGGCTGGGCGACGACAAGGCGAAGTTCCGAGCGACGCTCAGCATGTTGTGGCTGTCGCTCAATACCATCCTCGTCGGCTCTTTCGTCGTCCGGGGAACGCTCACGGCAGCATCCCTTCGGCTGAGCGCGGCGCTTCTACCGTGTTTGCTATTTGGGCTTCTCGCAGGCGAGATCGTTTTTCGTCGCGTATCGGCCGCGCGCTTTCGCCTCTTCGTCTTCGTGATGCTCGCGCTCGCCGGAGCGGTGCTCGTCATCCGAAGTATCGGCTGAGCCTCAGAACGCGAATCCCAAGCCGAGCGAAGCGAGCAACTGAATGGCAGAGGTCTTGTCGTAAAAGACAACCTCGTAACGGCCCGCTCGCATCGTCACCTTGTCGGCGGTCGCGTAACCGATGCCGACGCCGCCCGCGAGGTTGAAGCCGTATTCGTCGCCGAACACGTTCGAGCTGCCGATCGCGATGCCGATGATCGGCGACGCGATGTCGTCGGTTGCCGTCTTGTGGAGCTCGGGATCGGTGAGGGTCGCCGAGAAGGCCTCGAAGCCGACCGTCGCTTTGGCGTAGAAGCCATTGAGCGCGTGGCCCGTGAAGTACACGAGGAAGTTCGCCTGGAGCGCGCCGCCGGACATATCGAGATTTTCCGCGGAGCTGCCGAAGATCCACGACGGCTCGGCCTCGACGGCGAGCGGGCCCCAAATGGCGAGCTCGGCCTGGAACGACAAGCGCCGGAACAACAAATCGAATGGATCGAAGCGGACCGCGAACCGGCAGCAACCCGGCTCTTTCGGCTCGAGCGGCGGGGGCGGCGGGCCCGGCGGAGGGAATTGCCCATAACCATATGCATAACCCTGCGGCGCGGGACCGGCCGGCGGCCCCGGCGGCGGATAGGTGGCCGGCGGCGGCGGCTGTGCGACACCCCAAGTCTGCGGCGGAGCAGTCGGCGGCGGAGCAGTCGGCGGCGGGGGTGCAGGCGGGGGTGCGGGCGGCGGCGCAGGCTGCGCAGCCGGCGGCGGTTGCGACCCATCGGACGACGGAGGCGCGTCCGGCTGCGCAGGCGGCGGAGAAGCAGGAGGCGGCGCGGGCGGCGGCGCAGGTTGCGCGAGCGCCATGGTCGAGACGGCCAGGCTCGCGCCGACCAGCGCGCTCGCGATGATTCGAGGTCGCATCGTCGGCACCACCATAACCCGGATCGAGTATAGCCGGGGCCGCATGCGAAGAAGCACGGCCAACGTCGAGGCGATAGCGGAGATGCAGCTCGCGTTCGCGCGGGCCGTCGAGCGCCTCTCGATCGACGAATTAGAGCGACGGATCGAGGTCCTCACGCCGTTCGCGACCGACGCTCGGAAGGCGAGGCTCGACGCCGTCCTCGGCAGCCGAATCGGCTCACTGACGATCCTGCTCGATTCGCTTCACGACCCGTTCAACGGAGCCGCGGTCGTGAGGTCGTGCGACGTGTTCGGCCTGCCGCGCCTGCATGTCGTCGAGCGCAGCGAGTCGTTCCTCGCAGCGCGATCCGTCTCGCGCGGTTCGGAGCAATGGGTCGATATCGTGACCCATCGAACGGGCGTCGTCGCCGCGGAGCACCTCGTCGCGGCCGGGTTCGAGCTCGTCGCAGCGCACCCCGAGGGGACCTTGCAGCCGGCGGAGCTCGGCTCGGAGCGTGGCCGTGTCGCGCTGGTCCTCGGCAACGAGCGTGACGGCATCAGCGTCGATGTTCGCGAGCGATGCAATCGAACGGTGAAGATCCCGATGCGCGGCTTCGCCGAAAGCCTCAATGTCAGCGTGACGACAGCGATCCTTCTGTACGAGCTGACGAAGGACAGGCCGGGCGACTTGTCGCGTGTCGAGCGCGCGCAACTCTATTTGCGCGGGCTTCTCCAGACGATCCCGAAGGCGCAGGAGATCCTCGACGCCTCGATGCTCGCGGTCTAGCGCGAGCTCGAATCAGCCAGCTCGAATCTACCGGCTCGCTCGCCGAGCAGCTTGCACCATGCCGCGACCCGGCCTAGCGTGCGCACGTGTCGGAAGACGTCAAAAGCCCACACCGGCGCTCGACGACACCTGCGTCTACGGGTAAGCCGACGCGGCAGACGACCCGGCGCGTGACCCCGCGCCCGTCGGATCCGAACGAGTCGCCGCCTCCCCCGCCCACGCGACGGGGCGCGATCACTGCGCCGACGCGGAGCCCGTTCAACCGCCCGGACACGAAGCAGACGCGACCGGTCCTTCCGCGGGTGCAGGCGTACGGCGGCGTCTTGCCGCTGGCTTCGTCACCGCCGCTCGAGCCTCCCACCGTGACGGAGCGGCCGAGCTCTTCGTCGCCACCGTCGCCGTCGTTCGCGCCGAGCTTCTCGCGAAGGCCGCCGGTCTCGAAGGGCGTCGAGCTCACCCGTATCGCCGAAGCGCTCGCGGGCGAGACAGTGATGGGCCGCTATCGGATCGACATCCCGCTCGGCCGAGGCTCGACGGGTATCGTGTTTCGCGCGCACGATCTGCCGAACAACGTCAGCGTCGCGCTGAAGTTCCTCGACCCGGAGCTGTCGCGCGACCCGAGCGTGCTCGAACGATTCCGTCACGAGGCGCTCGCCCCTTCGACGATCGGCACCGAGAACGTCGCCAGGGTGATCGAAGCCGACGTTTGCCCGGAGCTCGTTCCGATCGCGCGGCCGAACGATCCGCTCTCGCCGCCGATTCCGTATCTCGTGATGGAGCTGCTGCACGGCAAAGACCTGCGGGCGTACCTGCACGAGCGCGGGATGCTCACCGCGAGCGAGGTGGTCGGCTTCCTTTCGCAGATCGCGCCGACGATCGATCGCGCGCACGCGCTCGGGATCGTCCATCGCGATTTGAAGCCTGCGAACCTGTTCTTGACGAGCAGACGCGACGGCACACCGCTCGTGAAGGTGCTCGATTTCGGCGTCGCGCAGCTTGCGGACGCTTCGGCCGCGCGAGGTCTCGGCGGCGGCCTCTTCGGCACGCCTTGGTACATGGCGCCGGAGCAGGCCGAAGGGCGCCTCGCGACCGCGGCGAGCGATCGCTGGGCTCTCGCGCTGGTTGCGTTCCGCCTCCTCACCGGCGAGAGCTATTGGGCACACGCCCCGATCGGCGAGCTCCTCGGGCAGATCGTCGAGGGGCCGCAGCTCCCGCCGTCGTGGATCATTCGCGAACGCGGCCTCCACCCGCTTTCGCCGCTCACGACGGCGTTCGATGCGTGGTTCATGCGTGCTTGCCACGTCAACCCGCGGATGCGATTCGCCAGCGTCGTCGAGCAAATCGAGATGATGCGCGCCGCGCTCCTTCCCGCGGGATGAGCGCGGCCGAAGGGCGTTTGCCCCAATCGAGCAACGAGGAGACAACGATGAAGAGAGCGCTCGTCACGGGCGCGTCGCGTGGGATCGGATCCGCCCTCGCGAAGCGCCTCGCGAAACGCGGTTACGAGGTCTGGGTCGCCGGACGAAACCCCGCGACGCTGGAGATGGAGGTCGGTGAGATCGAGACCGCGGGAGGCCGTGCACACGCGTTCGTGCTGGACGTCTCGCGACCCGAGGAAGCCGAAGAACGCGTCCGAGCGCTCGATGCCGAGGTGGGCGGGCTCGATCTGGTGATCGCCAATGCCGGGATCGGCGGCCGCACCCTGCCCGTCGCGGAGCAGACGCTCGCGCAAGCTCGGACCATCTTCGAGACCAACGTCATGGGCGCGCTCGCCACGTTGCTGCCGGTCATTCCGGGAATGGTCGCGCGCGGGAGTGGCCATATCGTCGGCGTATCGAGCCTCGCTGGCGAAATGCCGCTTCCGGCGGCCGCCGATTACGGAACCAGCAAAGCTGCATTGAGCTTCTTTCTCGAGTCGGCCGCGATGGACCTCATCCCGCGCGGGGTCCTCGTCACCGACGTGCGCCCGGGGTTCGTCCGCACGGAGCTCACCGCGAAGAACCAATTCAAGATGCCATTTTTGGTGGAGCTCAAAGACGCCGCCGAGATCATCGATCGAGGCATCGAGCGCGGCCGCCGCATCGTGCGATTTCCAATGCCGCTCACGACCGCCATTACGGCGAGCCGTCTCTTGCCCACCGTCCTACGCAACCGCATCGTCAACGCGAAGAGGCCCGTATGACACGCGCAGTTCGCATTCACGAGCTCACCGGACCGAAAGGCCTGCGCGTCGACGACATCGACGTGCCCGCACCCGGCGCCGGTGAAGTCCAAATCGACGTCGAAGCAGCGGGGGTCAACTTCCCCGAAGTGCTTCTTTCCTATGGGAAGTACCAATTCAAACCTTCACCGCCCTTCGTCCCGGGTGGTGAGGCCGCGGGTGTGGTCTCCGCCGTCGGTCCCGGCGTGACCAGCTTTGCCCCCGGCGACCGCGTCGCAGCGACGATGATTCACGGTGCATTCGCGGAACGAATCGTCGTGAGCGAGCTCGCGTGCGCGCGCGTGCCGGACGCGGTCTCGTTCGACACCGCGGCGGCGACGCTGCTCACCTATTTGACGACGATGCACGCCCTCGTCGATCGCGCATCGCTTCGAGCGGGCGAGACGTTGCTGGTCCTCGGCGCCGCCGGCGGCGTCGGTACGGCCGCGATCGATATCGGCCGTCGCCTCGGCGCCCGCGTCATTGCAGCGGCCTCGAGCGAAGAGAAGCTCGCGTATTGCCGCGCACGCGGCGCGGAAATGACCATCGACTACAGCCGCGAGGATCTGAAAGAGCGAGCCAAAGCCCTCACGAAGGGCAATGGCGCGGACGTGGTCTACGACGCTGTCGGCGGCGATTACGCAGAACAAGCATTGCGCTCGACCGCATGGAAAGGCCGCTACCTCGTCGTCGGCTTCGCCTCGGGGACGATTCCGAAGATCCCGCTGAACCTCGTGCTCCTCAAAGGCTGCCAAATCGTCGGCGTCTTTTGGGGCCAATTCGCCGCCATGGATCCGACGAAAAACCGCGCCCACGCCGAGCAGGTCTTCCGCTGGATCGAAGAAGGATCGCTATCCCCCCACATCAGCGAAACCCTCCCTTTCACCCGCGCCGGCGAAGCCCTCGAACGCCTCGAGCAACGCAAAGTCATGGGCAAAGTGGTGCTCGTGCCCTAAAGCGCCTCCGAATCAGAAAGACGAGAGAGGGGTCGCCAAGGGCGCCAAGGGCAGAAGGAGAAAGAGGAGGATTGTTGGGATTCGAATTGCGAATCCTCTTTCCTGCGAAATCCCTCTTCTTCCTCTCTCTTCTCTTGGCGCTCTTGGCGACCCCTCTCTTCTCGTTTTCGGACGCCGCAGCTACGCGGCGCGCGTCACGAGGACCGCGGTGCCTTGGGGGACCATGCGTTTGGCCAGGGGGTCGCGGTAGGAGTGTGCGGGAGACTCCGTGGGCTCGGCGGTGACGGCGGAGGCGATGCCGACGCGGGCGCCGGGGGTGAGGATGATTTCGAAGCCGACGTCGCCGGCGAAGGGATGGTTCGCTTGGCGGGGATCATCGTCGCCGAGGACCGGCGGGGGATGTAGCCGGCGCGCGACGACGAAGGCGTCGGCGATCTTCATCGGGTGGCTCGACAGCTCGATCATACTCGCCGCGATCTCCACGCGGCCGGCGGGGATGTCGATGCGCTCGCCGCCGTCGGTGAGGATCGTCATCGACGCGCACCGCGCGTCGCGCAGCAGCACCTCGTCGCCGCTGACGATCCAGACCGCCCACGCGGAGCAGGGCGTTCCGCTGAACGGGGAGAGGAGCGTCGCCTCGCCGTCGACGGTCCCGGCCATACGTGTGCGCGGGGCGTCGGGCCACGGCACGCCGCGTGGACGAATGTCCGCGGCGAGGTCGAGACGCACGTCGTGACCGCTGCGCACGCAGTGGCCGAAAAACGCCGACATGAGGATGCCGACCATCCACAGGCCCGGCTTGCCGAGCGCCTCTGCGGGGTCGTCGGCGAAGAGGCTGAAGAACAGCGTGAGGACGGTCATCGACGCGACGACCACACCGGTCGCGGGCGAGACGAGCGTCTCGAGGGCGCTCGACCGTGCACGGCGAAAGCGCCGTATCGTGCTCGGCGGGCTGCCGCCCCAGGCGGCGTCGCAGAGGGCGCTCCAGCCGGTGGGTGAGGCGGGCGCAACCGCCTCCATGCCGCAGGAGCAGGACTCGCCGTCGAGCAGCAATGTTCGGCAACAAAGACAGACGCGCGGCGCGCGAACGGGCGGCTTCGATGCCTCGTGGGACTCGGGTACAGCCATGATCCGAACCTCGAACACATTCCCACGATTCACTTCGCTTGCCAGCTGAATCCAACGGGCGTGCCGCGTGTCGCGAGCTGACACAGCGCATCGGAATGGAGCTCGTGCGGGGGCAGATTTTCCGCGCTTCGAGCGGAGATTTTGCGGGGCCCGGGCTTTGAATTCGCACCGGTATGCCCAGACGAGCGCACGTGCGAATCGGAACGTCGGGATGGGTGTACAGCGATTGGCGCGCTCGCTTCTATCCCAAGAAGCTGCCGCACGCGCGCTGGCTGTCTCACTATGCAGACCACTTCGACACGGTCGAGATCAATGGGAGCTTCTATCGACTCCCCGAGGCGACGACCTTCGAGGGTTGGCGCGAGCAGGTCCCGGCAGGCTTTTGCTTCGCGGTGAAGTTCAGCCGATTCGGTACACACATGAAGCGTCTGCTCGGCGCCAAAGAGACGATCGGCCGTTTCCTCGAGCGAGCGATCCACCTCGGCCCACGTCTCGGCCCGATCCTCGTGCAGCTCCCGCCACGATTTCACGCCGATCCCGAGCGTCTCGACGAGTTCCTCTCGTGGGCGCCTGCCGACTTTCGGTGGGCGGTGGAGGTCCGCGATCCATCGTGGCTCTGCGAGCCGGTCTACGACGTCCTCGCTCGACAGCGCGTCGCGCTCGTCGTCCACGACCTCTTGCCGAATCACCCCGACGTCCCGACGACCAATTGGAGCTATTACCGCTTCCACGGCGTCGATTACGGAGGCCATTACGACGAGCGCGTCTTGGCTTCTGCGGCGCGCGCCATTCGGCGAAAGCGGCGCTTGCATCAGGACGTATACGCGTATTTCAACAACGACAAACGTGCCTGCGCGATCGGCGACGCAAAGGCTCTGCGCGCGATGGTGCTCGGTGAACGAGCTGCCGAAGCAGCATGAGTCGTCGCGGCCGGCGGCCTGCTACGACTCGAGGACCGGGAACGCTTCGCGGTATTCGCGCATCGCCTGATCCTCCGTGACCTCGTGCTGGTATCCCGTCGCGCGGCGGAACGCGCGGTCGTCGATCACGACGGGGTATTTGACGTGGTTCAGCGCGGCGGCGGGGAGCCTCGGCATCCCGAAGCGGCCGAGGGCGTAACGGAACGCGAAGTCGGGCATCGGCAACGTCGAGCGCCCCGTCGCGCGAACGAGCTGCGCGAGCGGCACCGGCGGGGGGCCGGCGACGTTGTAGACACCGCGGACGCGGACCCTCAACACAGCCTCGATCGCGCGCGCGACGTCCGTCTCGTGCATGAATTGATAGAGCGGATCGAACCCCAAGATCGTCGGCACGCGCGGGCCACGCAAGAAGCTCGCGAGCGTTCCGTGCCCGGTCGGCCCGAGCGTGTACACCATTCGCAGGACCGTCGTGGTCATGTCGGGCATTCGCCAGAGCGCGGAGCCGGCATACAGATCCGCGGCGACGAGATCCGACAGCTCGGGAAAGCTCGTGACGGCCATCGGGGGCTCGTCTTCGGTGTGATAAAGCGGCGACTCCGGGCCTGCGCCGTAATAAGTGTGCCGGCCGACGAAGATGACGTGTTTCACGCCATAACGTCGAGAATGCTCGAACACGGCGCGCGTCCCGCCGAGGTTGATCCGATAGCGATCTTCGCTGCGCGCGACGAGATGCGTGACCGTCGCCATGTGGACGACGGCCTCCGGCTGGTGGGTGCGGAACAGATCTTCGGCCGGGCGAGAGCGGATGTCGCCGCGGTGCATCTCGACGCCGTCCGGCGCGTCCGGCCAAGAGCGCCGATCGAAGCCGACGATTTCGTGTCCCGCCTCGAGGAGCCGCATGGCGACGATGCGGCCCGTCGCGCCGGCGATACCAGGGATGAGGATCTTCATCGGCTCGCGCTCCCCGCGCGAAACTGTTTCAAGGTCTGGTCCGCGAAGCTCTCTCTGCGGACGCGACCGCGCTCGATCATCCCCGCGATGGAGGTGCGCACCTGCTCGACGTATCCCTCGATGACGGTGTCGGCCTCGGCCCCCGTGCCGTGGAACATCATCGGCTCGCCATATTCGACTTCGAGCTTCACGGGCAGCGGGACAGGCAGCCCGTACGGGGTAATAGGGACGTAAGGCGCACCGAGCATTCGGCCGAGCGCAACGGCGTTGTGAATGGTGGGCACGGCAGCGCCTCCGCCCAAAAACGCAAAAGGAATGATCGGCGTCCGCGTCCGCATGGCGAGACGGACGAAACCCGTGCCGAAGCGGACGAGGTTGTATCGCTCGCGGTAGAGCTTCGCGGTGCCGCGTGCCCCCTCCGGAAACACCATCAACAGGCGCTCGTCCTCGAGCAATCGAATGCAATGCTCCGGCAGACCGGTGAATTGACCGAGCTTGCCGGTCAGCATGGAAGCGAACGGCATTCGATTCATGAACTTCTCGACCATTCCCTGCGCGAGACGCGGCGGGTTTTTGGCGAAGAACATGGACGCGATCACCATCGCGCCGTCGATCGCGATGCCGCCCGAATGATTGCCCACCAACATGCCGCGCCCGCGCGGAGGCACGTTGTCGGCGCCGAGGACCTTCACCGAGAAGTAATGGCGATAAAGCGGCTCGACCATCGAGAAGCCGACGGCCAGATGCTTCTTCGAGACACCATAGGGGTCCACGCCGAAGGGCCCCCACGGGATCTCGAGCTCTTCGATCCGACGCTCCACCTCACGGCTGACCAAGGGCGACCCCACGAGGCCGGAATATCAGCCTACTGTCCCGACTTGCCAGGCGAATCAGGACGCGCGGAAGGAATCGGTCAAAAGCGTTGCGGCACGGCAGCGCTGGACCGTTGCGCGAGGCAGTCATTTGGGCTAAACCATACGAGCGTTAGTTTTCATCGCCGCCTATGCCAAGAGAACGCATCGCCCTCGTACGCATCGCCCAAGAGTCGAACTGCTTCTCGCCGTTACGCACACGGCTCGAGGACTTCGAACGCTGCCACTATGTCGAGGGCAAGGCGCTGCTCATTGGTTCTTCACCTTCGGGAACGGAGGCGGAAGGATATCTGAAGCACGCCGAGCTCACCGGTGCGCTCGATGCGCTGCGGGAGCTCGGAGCGGAGGCGGTGCCCATTTTCTCCGCGTGGGCGATTCCCGGCGGGCCGGTCGAACAGAGCGCGTTCGAGACGTTACGAGGGCGGCTCGAGGAGGGGCTGCGCGCAGCGGGTCCGCTCGACGGCGTCGTCCTCGTGCTGCACGGCGCGATGGGCGTCGAGGGCGTGCCGGATCCCGATACGCAGCTGATTCGAGCCGCGAAGCGCGCAACTGGTGGTCTGCCCGTCGCAGTCACGCATGATCTGCACGCAAACCTGACCCGCGAGCGCGTCGACGAAGCCGACATCCTCGTCGGCTATCGAACGAACCCCCATCGCGATCAGCGACGAACCGGGTACATCGCGGCGAAGAATCTGATCGCGACGATCCGCGGCGAGCGCAGGCCGACGACGGCTTGGCGCTCACTTCCCATTTTGCTTGGAGGCGGCGCAACGGTGGATTTTCTTCCGCCGGTTCGCTCGATCTTCAGGCGGCTCACCGCGCTCCACCGCGACGCGCGCGTGATGAATGCGTCCGTGATGTTCTGCCATCCGTGGAACGACGAGCCGCGCCTCGGCTGGAGCACACACGTCACGACGGACGGTGACCGCGCGCTCGCAGAAGACCTCGCCGACGAGCTCGCGGAGCGCTGCTGGGCGGTTCGACACGAGCAGCCGCCGGCTTTCTATTCACCCGCCGCTGCCATCGAGCGTGCGCGCACCTCGAGCCTCGCGCGCAAGCTCGGTATCGTCGTGTTCAGCGACGCGTCGGACGTCGTGTCGGCCGGCGCGCCCGGGGACGGAACTGGCCTCCTCTCCGCGCTCCTCGACGGAGCGTCGGACATGGTCAGCTACGTGCCGCTGCGTGATCCGAAGGTCGCCAATGATCTGTTCGCCAAAGCCGAAGGAGCCAACGTTCGCGCGCTCGTCGGCGGCAAGCTCGACCCGCGCGCGTCACACCCCATCGAGGTCGAGGGAAAGCTCACCAAGAAGATCGTCCACCCCTCGCTCGGCAAGATGATCGCGCTCGATCTCGGCATGGTGAAGCTCGTCGTCACCGAAGGCCACGCAATGGCCGTGAAGCCTCGCTTCTATTCGGACCTGGGCCTCAACCCCTGGAAGGCGGACATCGCGGTGGTGAAGAACTTCTTCCCATTCCGCATCTACTTCGCGCTGCTCGCGCGCAAAGTCCTCTACGTGCGCACCGAGGGCGCGACCGACCTCGACGCCGCCTTCAAGACGCAGTTCGACGGCCCGATGTGGCCCCGCGATTCGATCCACGAGTGGCGCTCCACCGACGCGCGCCGCCGCCTCGCCGCCTGATCGAGCCCCAAGCCTACGCGCTGCGTGCTTCTTCGCTCGCCTCGGCGCTCGTGCGAGCCCGCGCAGGCGCGCGCCGCTTCTTCTCGGTGACGGGCGTCGCGACGACGTTCTTCGGGCGCGGAGCCGCCGCCGTTCGCTCGAGGATGGCGAGGACCAGATCCGCCGTGAGGCGAGCGGTCGGGAGCTTCGGAACGAAGCCGAGAACGCGCTCGTCGACACGGCGCCCTCGTTGCGCTCGCCCGTAGGGCTCGAGGTGCTGCACGAGCTGATCGCAAGCCGAGCTCTCTTCGAATCGAAGGAGCACCTCGGGCAAGGGCACGTACCCGCCGGGGCCGGCCGTGAATGCCACGGCGGTTTCGATGGCGCGGAGACCTCGAATCGGATCACGCGGGAGAAACACGATGCGAAGCTCGTCCGCGTCGGGTTGACCATTCGGAATACGGACGCGCGGAATCACGCGGACCTCACCCCGTGCCTTCTTTTGAACGCGCCGAACGACGGCCTCGAGCATCGGAATGGAGTCGACCGCGGGATCCGGGACGAGCGTGGAAGCGCGCCCGCTCACGAAGAGCGCGAGCAGCGGAATGGCGTCCAAAGCGATCAGAATGCCGTGATACGCCGAGCGCTCGCCGACGAGGCGCGCCCCCGCAATGGTCCCGGCGACGACGAGCAACAGGACGATCGCGCCCGGCATGCTGGTCGGCTCGAAGACGCCGCGCGCAGGCGGGCGCGCCATTGCGAATGCCTCTTCGGGCTTGATGCATAGCCACGCGCCGGGACCGCGCAGCGCGGGCTTCGCGACCACGGAGCGATACCAGATCAGCGGGACACACGCGGCGACGACGAGCGCTCCCCAAAAGCTCGAAGGCTCGGTCAGCTGGAGCCACAAGCCGGCGACGAACAAGAGGGCCGTCGCAATGGCGCGGACCGCAATGGGCAGACCGACGAGGGGGCGCGGCTTCTGGTCGCGCCGCTCTGCGCGCTGCCGGACCTCGATGCCGTGCGCGGCGACGAGCGACGCGACGATGAGGAACAGCGCCAGCGCGCCGACCAGCAACATCGTGTCGCGCGGGCTCGAGACGAGGCGCATCGGAGCACGACCGTCGGGCGGCAACGCCGGCCGCTCCAGCGTCGCCGCAGGGCCGTCGGCGTCGAGCGTGAGCGCATTGCGATCGACGCGGATCGACCAGACGACGCGCTCACCGCGGGAGGCGTAGGGCCGGACGACCTCGAGCACGTCCGCCTCGGGCCGACGCGACAACGTCGAGAGAAACGTCCCTGCACCGTCGTCGTCGTCCCCGGGCTCGATGGCCTTCGGCTCGGCTTTCGCCGACGGCAAGTGGAACCAGGCGCGGGTCGCGTCGAGCCCGTCTTCCCAAGCGGGCCCGACCCAATCGATCCGTGCGCTCGCGCCTTCGATGCGGAGGGCATTTTGGCCGACGAGGTTGGTTCGATAGCGAATCACCGCGACGTAACGACCGCGCGAGATACCGCGACCGCCGTCGACATCGACGACGAGGTCCGTTCGAGACGTCTCTTCGTCGGTGATGCGCTGGACGTACAGCGGCACCGACGTTTCGACCGATCCTGCTTGATCGTCCTTTTCGGGGACGACGTAGGCGCCTTCTTCGAGCGCCGCGTCCGCATCGACCCCACGGATCGTGAAGGACTTGAGCGGACCGCCGCTCACCAGCAAGAGCACCTTGTGCTCGATGCGAGCGCCTCCGTCTCGATCGACGTGCACCCGAACGTCGTCGCGCGCGACGTGCATCTCGACCCAGGCGAACGCCGTCCGAGGAAGCAAGATGGCGAGCGCCACGAGCGCGAAACCCACGACGGCGAACAAACGCATCCGCCAAGCTCGGACCACGCCCCCTCTTCCCATGCCGTCCGCGCCGGGGGCAAATCCTCGGCGCGAGAAACCTGCCGAGCGCGGGCCGATGCCTGCTCAGCGCGATCGGGCGTATTCCTCGACGCGCCGGAACTGCGCCAAGGTGCGCTCGGCGAGCGAACGCATCGAGACGTCCTGGAACCCGATCATCGCCGGCCGAATCGTGTCGTGGAGGCGCTCGACGAGGATGCCGCCGAGACGGCTGCGCCCGGCCGCCGCACCCACGATGGAGCCGACCGTCGCGCCATTGCAATCGGTGTCGTGGCCGGCCATGACCGCAGTGCAGATCGACTCGCTGGTTCGCATCTTTCCGTGAAGCAGCGACAGCACGCAGATGAGCGCGTTGTTGATCGTGTGCACCGGGCTCATGGTGACGAGCTCGGTCTCGAGCCTTTCCATGTTGCGCTCGAAGTCGGGGTCGGCGTCGAACCATCCGATACAGGCCTTCGTCCAACGAGCGAGCCGGCAATCGGCGGGGATCTCCGACAACCCGATCTCCACGAGGCGGCGAGGGTCGTGCTCGACGAAGCTCGCAGCCTGCATCGCGGCGAACATCATCTCGCCGTAAATGCCATTGCGCTCGTGCGTCCAGGAGGCGTCGCGATAGGCGAACTCCGCGGCGAGCTCCGGCTTGCCGGCGCAGATCCACGCCCACCCGTCGGCGCGGATCTGCGCGCCGATCCATTCACGATACGGGTTTCGATGACGGCGCGTGAATGCCGGGGTCGCCGCGCAGCTCCAATATCCGGGCCTCGTGCTGCGCGTCTGGACGTTTTCGATCGCTTGGGCCTCCGCGGTGCAAATCGCGAAGATGGGGATCGTCGCCAGCCAACACCGCGCCACGTCCTGCCAATCGAAATCAGGCCCGGCTCGCTCGACGACCGCGAGCCCGACGAGCGAATAGTGGATGTCGTCGTCCGGCTCCATGTACGCGATGTGCTCGCGCTGCGACGCAGGGCACCAGAGCCCGACGCCGTCGCCCGCGTCACGACCGCTGAAGTAATCGACGAGCGGCCAATCGCCGCGCGCCTCGAGGTATCGCTTGATGCGAATGCGTCCGGTCACGCGCCCATTCGCGTCGACGCTCATCCCGAGCCCTTCGACGGGTTTTCCGAGCGCGCATCCGACCGATCGACCCGTCCATGCTCCGTGAAAGCGATCGAGCGCGTCGGCGTCGGTCGGGCTCCAGCCGAGATCGCGCGGACCATCGGGGCGAAGCGCGCGGATGTCGTCGAGCTCGTTCGGCTCCGCGTCGGCGAGGGCGCGATCCTCGGGGAGGCTCATGAGCTCGTCGTAGAGCGGGTCGACGAGCGCGCTCTCGTAATCGTCGGTGCCGCGGCGGAGCGCCTCGATCCGCGCCAGCAGCTCGGGCGTAACGACACATCCTTCGTCTCTACGCTGCGTGATCTCCCGTTTCAGAAGCTCGAGCGGCGTGTCCCACGACATGCAAACGAAGGTATCAGCGCCCGAGGGCCCGCGCGTAGAAGTCGAAGAGGCGCTTGATGCTCACCGCGTTCAACAGGTGCCAGACGGCGTGGCCGCCGAGAATGTGGTTCTGGGGGCTGCAGACGAGCTTCGTGATGTCGCCGACCCAAAACGCGAAGGCCACCGCGAGAATCGCGAGCGCCTGACCGAACAGCGCGAAGCTGGGGCTTCGACCTCGCTGTCGCAACAAGAGCTCGCACGCGATGCCGGCGATCAGAATGGTGGCGAACGACGCGATCCCGGACGGAGGAATGACGGCGAGCGCCAGGAGCGGGAGCGCGACGGCGGCGATCCAAACGCGAAGAATGCGACGGTCGTCGAAGTTGAGGAGGCGGCCGAGACCCAGCGCGAAGATGCAGCCGGACAGGAGGAACATCCCTGTCAGGTCGAGCACCTCACCCGCGAACGTGCCCGTGCCGTGCAACGCCATCGACCCGAGACCAATGCCGATCTCGGCCGTGGCGACGATCGCGAGCGGCCATCGGCGAGCCGCGCCGCGTTTGGCAAAGAGCCACACGCCGACGATCACGTAGCCGAGGGAAGACCACGTGTTGGCGGGCTCGGCGACGAGGCCCGGCAAACGCTCCTCACAAAAGCGGACGGTCGCGGGGCCGAGGTCGAACATGGGGCAAACAGGTACACAATGGATCGCGCCTCGGGCACTCGGATTCCCTGGGCACGGCCTGCGCTCGCTTTCGCGTCTTCGTGAAGCCTGCTCTCATGTCCCTCGGGTTCGCCCTATCGCCATGAGCGGGAGCGCAACGGACCAAGCCACCGAAGCATCTCGCCCGCTCGGCCTCGTCCACGTGGCGGCGGTGGTCGTCGGGGCCATTATCGGCGTGGGGATTTTCTTCACGCCGGCCTCGCTCGCGCGCGCGCTGCCGAGCCCGGCGTGGGTGCTCGGCATTTGGTTGCTCGGCGGCGTCGTCTCGGTCGCCGGCGCTTTCGTCTTTGCCGAGCTCGGCGGCCGCTTTCCGCACGCGGGTGGTCTCTACGTCTTCTTGCGCGAGGGCTTCGGCCGCGCCGGCCCGTTCGTCGCGTTCTTGTACGGATGGCTCCAGCTCCTCGTCGTGCAACCAGGGTCGATGGCGATCATCGCCATCGTGCTCGTGGATCACGTCGAGTACCTGACCGGCACCCTCCCCCACGCTCTCAAGATGGCATGCGCGGTGCTCGTGACCGCCGTCTTCACCGCGGCGAACCTCCTCGGCTTGCGCACGGGCGGACGCATTCAGATCGTCATGGCCGGCATGAAGATCGGCGCGCTGGCGCTGCTCGTGCTCGTCGGCTTGGTGTGGGGAGAGACGGCGCGCCTCACGGCGCCGCGCTCGACGGCGGTCGAAGGTGGTCCGCTCACGTGGATGGTCCTCGGGCTCATCCCGGTGCTTTTCTCGTTCGGCGGCGCGTACCACGGCACGTACATCGCAGGTTCCGTGCGCGATCCTCATCGGTCCGTGCCGCGCGGAATCGTCCTCGGCATCCTGATCGTGCTCATCGGCTACCTCGGCGTAAACGTCGCGTTCCTCCGGTTGCTCGGCCACGATGGGCTCGCCGCGAGCAAGAGCCCGGCGGCAGAAGCTGCGGCGCTCGCCCTGGGACCGGCAGCGGGGAACGTCCTAGCGGTCGTCATCGTCCTGTCGGCGGCGGGGATCCTCAATACGGTTTGCCTGGGATTCCCATTCGTCATTTTTGCAATGGCCCGTGACAGGCTGTTCTTCGAGCGCGCGGGCAAGCTCGATCCGAAGACCGACCGACCGTCGTTTGCAGTCGCCATTCAAGGGTTGCTCGCGTGCATTGCGATCCTCGTCGGAGCATCGAGGGTCGATGTGTTGCTCAAAGGGATTACCTTTGCGGATGCCCTTTTCCAGGGTTCGATCGCGATCGTCCATTTGCGACTTCGCTCGACGCCGGCCAGCGCAGATCTCGCGGTCCGCGCGCCGGCGCTCTTTGCGTGGACATTCCTCGTCCTGGAAATGGGTCTCGCGATTGGGAGCCTCGTCCGCGCGCCGGTCGAGTCGGCCTACGGCGCGGGCGTGCTGGTTTTGGGGGTCTTCGCGTGGCGCTGGTGGAGGCGGGAGCGATGATGTCATGGAGACCAGCGGCGACCGGTGGAACGCTCTCCCTCACGAGCGATGAGAGGCCGAGGCTGCTCGCCGTCGATGCAGTCGGTGGATCGGTCGATTTCGACGGTGCGCTCGTCTTCAGCGGCATTTTGCAAGACGGCGTGACGAGCGATGGGATCGGATTCGACATCACACATCCCTTGTCGGCACCGCGGGTCGTTCATGTCCCGCATTTGAGCCCGGAAGAGGGGGACGTCGTCGGTGATGCGGTGTTTCGCTCGCCGGCGATCATCCTGGCCGACGAAGCGTGGGCCGTTGCGTTCATCGTCGACGTGGACGAGGTGGCGCGCGCCGACGGGTATCGTCAATTCCTCGATTACGACCACCGCGCGCGGCGCATCTCGTTCCGCGCCGGCGCTTACGAAGAGCGGGGCCACGTGTTCTACCGTCGGCGCCCGATCGTCGGCCGCGGGCAGCGCGCGTCGATTCGAATCCACGTGCTCGCGAGCGACGATCCATTGGACGTCGAGAACCCTTATGGAATGGCCGCGCGCTGGGTATGGCAACATTGGGGCTCCGGCGGTCACGCTTCCGGTGGGAGCCAGCGGGCTCCCCTCCCCGTCTACGCCGATTACGTCGTCCGGTGGGCATTCGGCCCCGACGGGTGGGAGGAATCGGTGTGGCAATCGTTCGAGCTCGACGGGCGCGAGGTCGGCGCTCCGGTGTTCATCGTCGACGTCTCGCGCCACCCTTCGGTCCCGCCCGAAGATCGCCGCTGGCGCGAGCCGCGCAGCATCTGGAACCAAGCTTGGTTTTCGACGCAGCGGTGTGCGAACGGCCTTCTTCGCCACGCTCGACGAATCCGCTCGCGCGATCTCGAGGAGCGAGCACGCAAGATGACGGAGATCGCGTTCGCAGCCCCACAATCGGGAGGACTATTCCCATCCGTCGTGCGGCCCCGCTCCGACGATGTGGGCTGGGCCTCGACGGAATGGACGAGCTCCGATCGCCGGCCGCCCGGCGCTTCGGCGGGAGCGTGTCATATCGTCGATGCGGCGTTCACCTGCCGCTTGTTGTTGGAATGGCACGCGCTCTCGCCCGATCCGCGGATTGCGCCATTCGTGAAGCGCTTCGCCGAGCGCCTTGTGTCGTTGCAGCTGTCATCGGGGGCGTTTCCGGGTTGGGTCGAGCCGGACGGGTCATGCGCGCCGGAGCTTCTCGAGAGCGCAGAGAGCGCCATGGCCGTCGCGCTCCTCTTCGAGCTCGCTTCGAGCGGCAATGCACCGGCGGGCGCGAGCGAGAGCGCCCGGCGCGGAATCACCTTCCTCGAATCGATCATCGGCGACGCTCGTTGGGAAGACTTCGAGACCTATTATTCGTGCGCACCGTGGGGAGCACCGGAGCTCCTCGGCAAACGTGTTCCACGCAACGGCGCGCACAAGCAAAACACGCTGGGGATCGCTTGGACGGCCGACGCCATGCTTCGCGCGTACGAGGCCTCCTCCGACCCGCGATTCCTGAGGCTCGCGCGCCGATGCATCGACGAGCTGTCGCTCTATCAAGCCGTGTGGGACCCGCCGTTTCTTCCGGCGCCGGCGCACGGCGGATTCGGCGTGATGAACGCGGACAGCGAGTGGAACGACGCACGGCAAAGCCTGTTTGCGCCGCTCTATCTCCAGATGTACCGCCACACCGGGGACGTCGAGCTCTTCGAGCGCGGCGTGAGCGCGCTGCGCGCGTCGTTCAGCATGATGTATTGCCCCGAGAACGAAGCGACCAAAGCCGCCTACGAGCGTCGCTTTCCCTTCTTCGGTGAGGAGAGCTACGGCTTCATGATGGAGAACCAGGGCCATAGCGGCGGCGATCCGATCGGCACCTTCACGATTTTCACGTGGGGCAACGGCTCGGGGTTGGCGACGGCGGCCAAGGTGCACGACCTCTATGGGGATGTGTTCATCGATGTGCCCCGGGCCCGCGCGCTCGCCGTCGATGTGACGTCGGCAGAGATCCGCGGGCCGGAGGTCCACGTCCACGATCGCTACGAGCGGCCCCAGATCGTCGCCGTGTGGTCCGACGGCCGGCGCCACGTCGTGCAGCTCTCCGCCGGACGAGGGACGTTCCCGCTCGAATAGGGGTATGGTCTGACGCATGGCGCGCGTCGTCGTGGTCGGGAGCCTGAATTGCGATTTCGTCGTTCGCGTCGCGCGGCGGCCGGAGACCGGCGAGACGATCATGGGCAACCGCTTCGACACCTTCGTCGGAGGTAAGGGGAACAATCAGGCCATCGCATGCGCGCGCGCGGGCGCAGAGGTCTCGATGGTCGGACGAATCGGTGACGACGCGTTCGGTGAGACCATTTCGAGAACGCTCCGCACAGCGGGCGTGCGTTGCGACCACCTCGTGGTCGATGCGGACGCCGGCACGGGCATCGCGGACATTCAGGTCGACGACGCGGGCAACAACGCGATCGTCGTCGTGCCGCGCGCGAACGCCAAGGTGACCGGCTCGGACGTCGATGCAGCGGCGGAGGCGATCGACGGCGCGGCGGTCGTGCTTCTACAGCTCGAGATCCCGCTCGACGCGGTCGCCGCGGCGGCGCGGCGCGCGAAGGCGGCGGCCGCCACGGTGATCCTCAATCCGGCACCTGCGCCCGCGGATGGGCAGCTGCCGGAGGCATTGCTGCGTTCCGTGGACATCATCGTGCCGAACGAGAGCGAAGCGCGCGCGTTGACGGGGATCGACGCGCAGAACGAAGAGGGAGCTCGCTCGGCCGCGAAGGCACTGCAAGCGCTGGGCGTCGCGCGCGTCGTGCTCACGCTCGGAGAAAGGGGTGTCCTCGTCGCCGACGATCGCGGAATGGAATGGCTGCCTGCGTTTCGCGTGCACGCGGTCGACACGACCGCCGCGGGCGACGCATTCTGCGGCGCTCTCGCCGCACGATTGGCGGGCGGTCTTGCGCTGCGTGAGGCCGCCTCGTGGGCCGCCGCTGCCGGCGCGCTCGCGTGCACGAGACACGGGGCGGAGCCGTCGCTGCCGATGCGCGCAGAGATCGACGACCTCGCACGGCGCGGCCATGAGGCCGGACCGCGCGACGGGGCAACATGACACACGGCATCGCTCCGAAGCCTCTGCTCGCCGAGCCTTGAACGAACACGTGTTTCCAGTGGCCCCTCGCTTGCACGCGCGCTCCACATTGTGCGTGAGGCGAAAGATGAACACGTCCGATACGCGCAAGATCGAAAACGGCCCCGAATGCGTCGTGTCGGGGTCGTTCGGCGCCCATTACGGGACAACCCCGTCTATCAAGCCTATTGGATCCTCCACGTCGCGCTCGCCGCCGTTCCGATCCTCGGCGGCTTCGACAAGCTGTTTCACGTCGTCTCCGCGTGGGAACCCTATTTCGGCTCGCGCATCGCGAGACTCTTCGGCGTAGAGCCGCGCGCGCTCGGAATGGTGGTCGGCGCGACCGAGATCGTCGTCGGCTTCGTCGTCGCGGTCCGCCCGACCGCGGGCGCATATTTGCTCGCAATCTGGCTCTTCGCCTTCGTCGTCGACCTCGTCTTCGCAGGAGCGTACGTGCTCGCGCTTTCGGAGGTCGTGTTGTTGCTCGCCGCATTGGCGCTCGCGCGTCTGGGCGAGCGCTTTCCGGAGCCCATTCGTCTCCGTGTACCCGCACAACGAATTGCTAAGCTGCGCCCGTCATGAACGTCATGGAACCGAACTCCCTATCTCCGCGCTCTCGCCGTCGTTCCGCGCGCTGGACCTTTGCGAGCTGCGCGCTGCTGGCGCTGTCGCTATCGATCAATGGCTGCGCGAAGAAGAAGATGATCGGGTCCACGACCGACGACTCCGCCGAGCGCGCGCCGAGCGGCACCCAATCGAACTCGTCCACGCCGTCGACCGCTCGGCAAGGCGAGCCCGTATCGACGGTGGTCGCCCCTTCCGTTTCACTCGGCAAACCCGGCAAAGGTGTCATCGGACCGAGCGGGGTCGCCGCGTTCGACGCTTTGGGGCAAGAAGATCTGAAGCGGCTGAGAGGTGCCCGCATCTTCTTCGGGCACCAATCGGTCGGCAACAACCTGATCGATGCGGCGAAGGCGCTGGGCTACGGGTTTCGACACGTCGACAGCGATGCCGACTTCGCGATGGCGGGCCTCGGCGAAGCTCCCGTGCTCGACAACCACGACCCACACCGCAAGGTACGCAGCTTCGCCGAGCTGCTCGTCGAAAAGAAGGTCGCCGAGCGGGCGGACCTCGCTGGATTCAAGCTCTGTTACGTCGACTTCGAGAGCTCGATGAAGGTCGCCGGTTTGCGTGAGGCTTACACGGCGAAGATGGACGAGCTCCGCGCGGCGTACCCGAAGCTGCGGCTCTTCCACGTTACCCCGCCGCTCACCACCACCGGCCACGCAGAGAACCGCGCTCGGCTGGACTTCGGTGATTGGCTGAAGACGACGTACGGCAACCGCGACGTGGTGGTCGACCTCGCCGCGATCGAGAGCGAGATGCCCGACGGCAAGCTCTGCACTTCGAATGGCGTGCGCTCGCTTTGTCGGGACTACGCATCCGACTCGGGCCACCTCAAGGCGGAAGGGGCAACACGCGGCGCGAAGGCGCTTCTCTACGGCTTCGCGCGCGCGCTCGGCGCCACCTGAAGCGGGGCTCGTCGTCGCTCAGCGCGACTGACAAAGCGTGAAGAAGTTTCCCGAGTCGTCGCGGAACACGGCCTCGAGACCATAAGAGCGCTCCGTCGGCTCGGAGAGAAACTCCACGCCGCGCCGCCGGAGATCCTCGTAGGTAGCGCGGCAATCGTCGCATTGCAGGACGCCGACACCGAACACGCCTTTTTCGACGAGCGCGCGAATCATGTGCACCGATTCGTCGTCGACGAGTGGGCTCGCGACGATCGGCATGAGGACGAGCTGGAAGTCGGCCTGACCGGCCGGCCCGACCGTGAGCCAACGAAACCCGCCGTTCTTGTCGTCGCTCCGCACTTCGAAGCCGAGCTTTTCGGTGTAGAAGGCTTTGGCTCGATCTTGGTCGGCGACGTAGACGACGCCGTGGGACAGGCGCTGGATCATGAAGCCGATCTTCGCGGACGGCCGAACGCAGCGCAAAGGTTGTTCACCGAGCGGCCTCGCCGCGCCCCCCTGACCGAGGCCGAGTGCCCCAATCGGCCCCTTGTGACGCCAGCCGATTCGTTCACGCGCTGCGTGGTGCACGAATTGCCAAGCGCCTCATGATGTCTGGACCCCCGACGAGCAGAACGAACGGCGCGAAGCATACGGTGTCCGAGGTCCTCGCAGCGTTCGCCGATGCGATCCTCTTGGCGTCGCCCGACGTGAAACCCGGCAGGCTCCAGGGCCGCTCGATGCACGTCGCGAACGTCGACCAGGACGGAACCTTGTGGTTCATGAGCGAACCGGAGATCACCGAGCGCGATGCGCTCGTCGGGACGGAGGCCTACGTCGTCTTTCAATCGACCACGCGACAGGTCTTTCTCCGCGGATTGATGGCGCTGGTCACCGAGCCCAGCGAGATCGAAGCTCGCTGGGATGCGCGCGCCGAAGCCGCGTTCCCCGGTGGCGCCACGAGCGGCAAGGCCTGCCTCGTGCGGTTCTCGACCGTCGAGGGCGAGCTCTGGGATCACAGGGGCGTGAAGAGCGTTCGCTACTTCCTCGACATCCCCCGCGCCGTCTTTTGCCAAGAGCGCGCATGCGCCGGCGACCAAGACGAGGTCGCCAGCGTCCGCACGTATTGAGCAAGGGCTTCAGGCTCAGTTCGCGCCGATTTGCCAGGCGCCGGAGTCTTCCGGCTCGGCGGCTTCGCCTTCGGCAGCGTCCGCCTCTACCGCCTCGACCTCTTCGTCGCTCGGCTCTTCCGCCGATTGCGCCTGCATCTCCGCTTCCTGATCTTCGGCGGGTGTACCGCTCCGAACCGGGTCGGCGAGGATGAAGGAGGCGCGCTTCGACAGGCCGATCTCGCCGAGCGTTCGGGGCCCGCCGTGACCGATCTGCACGCCGCTCATCACGAGGCGCGCGGACGAGAGCTCTGCCCGATCGGGAGCAATGAAGCCGACCTTCACCGTGCGTGCGCGGCCCGGCTCGATGACGATCGGCTTTTCCGCGCGACGGCCGCGCGGACCGGGGAGGAGCGTGCCGTCACCGAGGCGCAACGCGAGATCGGAGCGATACACGACCATGGGTTTGTCCGACTGGTTGTGCACCCACGTCTTCACGAAAACGCGCTCGCCGCGAACGTGGGCGTCACTCACGCGAACATAGATTCGATCGCTCGATATGGACTCGCGCGCGTAGAGCGGCTCGCGATGGGCGCGACAACCCATGAGCGCGGACGAGCCGATCACGAGGGAGAGAGGGAGCATGATGTGGAGTGCGGCGCGAGCGAACATTCAAAACGGATAACATCGCGCCTGTATTGCGCGCGGAGCGAGCACGGTTCCCACCGAGACTGCGACGTGGAGAACGTGCCCTGAGAATCGGACCCCGCACGCTTGTGGCCGGCCTCCGTTTTTGAGAGCTTGCGAGCCCTTCGTCGCGTCGACGAAGCCCTTCGAGGCCCATCATGAAGCTCTATTACAACCCCGTTTCGAGCTACTCCCAGAAGGCCCTCATGGCCCTGTACGAGAAGAACGTCACGTTCACGCCGGTCGTCGTGAACTTGATGGATCCCGCGGGTAGAGCGGAGCTCGAGAAGATCTATCCCGTCGGCAAAGTTCCCGTGCTGATCGAAGACGAAGGCAGGGTCGTGCCCGAGTCGAGCATCATCATCGAGCTCCTCGATCAGCGCTTCCCGGACACGGGGCCGCGCCTCCTTCCGACCGATCCTGCGCTCGCGCTCGAGACGCGCCGGTGGGATCGCTTCGTCGATTGTTACGTCAACGAGCCGATGCAGAAGGTCTTCTTCGACGGCATGCGTCCCGAGGACAAGCGGGACGCGTTCGGCGTCGCGCAGGCGCGCGGTCTTCTGACGAAAGCCTGTACCGCGCTCGACGCGCATCTCGCGACGCGAACGTGGCTGAACGGCGAGGCGCTCTCCCTTGCCGATTGTGGTGCGGCGCCGTGTTTGAGCTACCTGCGAATGCTCCAGCCATACGACACGTTCAAGCACCTTACCGCTTATGCGGGGCGCCTCCTCGAGCGACCGAGCTTCGTGCGGATCTCGAAGGACGCAGAGCCGATCCTGAAGGCGATGCAGGCCGGCCGGTGATCGAGCGAATGCGCGGGGCGCTGCGACGACGAGCGGTACTCGGCGCATTCGTGTTTTCGGCGGCGCTCGGTTGTCGCGATGCGCCGCCCGACGAGGCGCCGCGGATCACGAGCAGCGGCGCGAGCGCAGAGCCCGTCGCGAGCGCGTGCGACATGATCCCGACGCCGGCGCCCTCGGCGTTGGGATCATCGTCGGCATCGGCGACGGTGGACGAGGGTGCGGGTCGAATGGAGATCGTGCTGCCCCTCGCGCGTTCGGTCGCGTTCCACGTCGAGCACCGTGCGGGTATCGGACCGCTCACGACGGGCTCGAGCCGTTACGACGGCGAGCGAGTCGTCGCGATGTATCAAATGGCGGCGATGGGCCTCGCGCAGCTGGTGCTCGATCATCCTTCGCATCGAGGCGAGCTGTTGCCGGCCATTCGAGCCGCGGCCGATGCGCTCGTCGAGCCGGAGACCTGGGCGTTCGGCGGCGCTGCGTACAACGACGCGAAGCCCTTCGATGCCGTCGAACAAAGCGCCGGACATGCGTACCTCGGGTACCTCGACCTCGCATTGGGCATGGTCCGCGCGGTCGATCCCGACACGAAACACGCCGCACTTCACGATCGACTGACGGTCGCATTGGCGAGACACCTCGCCGCGTCCAACGTCGGCGTCCTCGAGACCTATCCCGGCGAGGCTTATCCACCCGACATCGCAATGGTCATCGGCGCGATAGGGCTGCACGGGCGCGTGACGGGCGCCGATCACGGCGCGGAGATCGAGTCCGCGGTGCGCCATTTCCGTGCGCGATTCGTCGACGCTCGTTCCGGGTTCGTCCATCAATCCGTGGATCCGATTCGCGGTACGCCGCGTGACGCTCCGCGGGGCAGCGGAACGGCCGTGTCGGCATTTGCGCTCGCGTTCGCCGACGCGGATCTCGCGGGCGAGCTTCACCGTGCGCTCGTCGCCCAAGGCCGGCAAGACGTGCTGAGCTTCGCTGGTATCGCGGAATACCCGCCCGGACATACCGGAGACGCCGACGTGGATGCGGGGCTCGTCTTCCTGGGTGTCGGCGCGACGGCGACGGCGTTCGCGATAGGCTCCGCGCGCATCCAGCGAGACGCGGAGCTCTTCGAAGCGCTCGCGCGGACCGCCGAGACGTTCGGCGATCCGCAAGAACGCGACGGGCGGCGGACCTACACGCGCGGGGGCGCCGTCGGCGATGCGGCGCTCCTCGCGATGTACACCGCCGGCCCGCTCACGGCTCAGCGCGACGGTGCCGCGCGGCGCAACACGAACCGCTGATAGAGGATCGATATCACGATCAGCGACACGGCCAGGCCGAGGAGCGCTCCGACGCGATAGAGGTCCTCGAGGTTCGCGAGGTCGTAGAGGAAGACCTTGCCGGCGGTGACGAGGACCAGACCGAGGCTCGTCCAGCGAAGCGGCGCCTCGTCGCGGCGCAAACCGAGGACGAGCAAGCCGACACCGTAGAGCCCCCAAACGAGGGACATGGTGAGGTCGCGTCCTTGGGACGCGGACAGCGCGAGGGAGAGACGATCCGTCGTCGAATAGAGGTCGATGACGCAGACGTTCGCCCACACGAAGACGACGACCAGCGCGATGCCGCCGGCGAGCTTCGCGAGCGCATCCCTTCGCGTCACGGCCCCGGCGCCGACCGCGAGCGCAGCAGGAACGAGGAACGCCGGCGCGATCCAATTGAGAATCGGCACCGCGCCCCGCGGGTGCATCGACAGGAGCCCGGGGTCGAGCAAGAGCGAGCCACCCAGGATGAGGTGCAGCCCCCCGAGCGCAGCGAACATCGGGTGAGGACGCAGGCGATCGAAAACGACCGCACCGAGACCGAATGCAGCGAAGGCCCAAGCGCGATGTTCGCCGTGAAGCGTCGTCACGGTCGCGACCATCACGGCGACCGCGATGAGTAGACCGTGCGCGTAGCCGGCTTCTTCGCGCGCGGTCGTACGCTGCGCGCCCACGAGGAGCGCGAGCGAGACGAGCGCAGCAACGGAAGCGACGCCGCCGAGGGGAATGTCGCGCAGCCCTCCACCCGCGGGGAGAATCGCGAGCGCGAAGACGAGGACGAGGAGCGCTTGGTCACGGCTGACGCCCGGTCGGTCGGCGGTGCGACCGAGAAACATCGGCACAGCGAAGAGGCCGCCGCCGACGAGGAGGTACGCCACCACGACGTGCGCGAGGGGCCCCGGCGCATGCAGCCAACCGTGCAGCGCCAGCGTAACGGCCGCCATCAGGCCGAGGATCGGATACGTGATGGCTGCGGCACCCCGCGCGGCGAGCGCAATACCAACGAAGCCGATGGTGAGCGTCGTGGCCTCCGGGAGGCCGAGGCGGGCTGCGCCCGTCCAGAGCGACGCGAGGAGCAACACCGCACCTTGTCCCGCACCCTCGCGGAGCTCACGAGCCCACGCGGCGTGTGTTTCGGACGAGCGATGCGCGACGCCGAGCGAGGCCGCGAGCCAGATGGCGCCCATCGTCCAAGCGACGGCGAACGAGCGCAACGTGAGCCCATGCAGAAGGCTCGCGACACAAACCATCGCGAGGCTCGCGGCGAGGCCCGACGTCGCGACACGCGCGAGCGACGGCCAGGCCGTGAAGCGTCCGAGGGCGCACGCGCCGAGCGACAGCGCCACGAGCGCAGCGACGAGGACGCTGGATGCCGGCGCGACGAAGACGCCGAGGACGACCAGCGACGCCGACACGGCGAGCACACCCGCCGCGGCGAGGGCTGTGTGCGATCGACGATCGAGGATCGCCGCGACGGGCATTGGAATCGCCGCGCCGACGGCGAGGACCGCGAGGCCGAAGGAGCGATGCGCCACGCCGACGCCACCCATCCACGCAAGGCAGAGCACCGCGGTGCCGACGACGGCGACGGCGAGAAGCCCCGGCTCTTTGCTGCGTCCAGCGAGCACGACGGCGAGGACCTGCAACGCCACCGCAAGGACGAGAAGCGCCGCCGGAACGGCCGTGTGCGACGTCATCATCGCGAGCCGGAGCGCGAAGACGTACGACAGGAGGAGCGCCGCATATCGCGTCGCGACCTCCAGCCCGCTCGGCGGTGCCTCGCGCTGAGCGATCCGATGCGGGGCGAGCGAAGGCAGCGCGCCGAAGAGCGATGCGAAGACGACGACGATCGCCAGCTGCAAGAGCGGCGGAGCCGACCCCTCGCCCACCGTCCAAGCGATGTAGTAGGTCGTACTGCCGAGCATCGCGAGCATGGTGAGCGCCCACCATCCGCGACGAAGGGCGAATACAACGGTCGCCGCATCGAGCAGCGCGACGTACGCGAGAACCGCGTAGGGTCGATCGGGCGCGAGCTCGAGCGACAGCGGCGCCGCGAACCCGCCCGCGATGCCGAGCAGGCCGACGGGGAGCGAGTCGTCACGAAGCGCGAGCGCGATACCGATCGCCGTCACGAGCACCGACAACGCAAAGGCCGCGAGCGGACCGACGATCCCGACGAGGTAGTGACCTGCCCAGACCGTCGCATACAAACCGGCGACTCCTGCGCCGGTCATCCAGCTCGCGAGCGTCGGGTGCGAATCGCGAACGCGGGTGCGTGCGACGGTCGCGCAAGCAACGCTCACGATGCCGCCGAGCCCGACGCGCATCGCCGGTGTCAGCCATCCCGCTTCGATCGAGAAGCGTAGGAAGTAGAGGAGCGCGACGACCAGGATCACCGCGCCGGTCGCCGCAGCACCGCGAACACCGAGCCAGCGCTCCCAATCGATCGGGTTCGGCGTTTCTCCGGCGGCGATGTCGGAAGGCTGCTCGGAGGCAGGTCTCGAGACGGCGTTCGGCTCGAGCGGTGCTGACGCGGTCGCCTTGCCGAACGCTTCGTTAGCGTCGAGCGAATGCGTTTCGTTGGGTGCGTCGGCCGGCCGTGTTTCGACCCGCTGCGTCGCGGACGCGACAGCGTCGGGCGCGTTTTCACGAGGTTGCTCGGGCATCGGAGCCCAACCGACGTGCTGCTGTGCGATGGGGTGCGCTTCACGAAACGGCGACGAGACGGGCGTAGCCGACGATCGAAAAGATGAAGAAACCTCGACGTACGAGATGCGCCGCGTGAGCCCGGCTGTCATCCATTCCATCTGCGTCCGTGCGCGCTCGAGCTCAGCGATGCGCGCCGACTGTCGACCGACCCAGATGAAGAGCGCGATCACGACAAGAGTAAGCAAGAAGTCCACGTCGAATCCTCCGTTCGCTGGGACATTCGATCGACACGAAGCAGGCCGCGGACCAGCGCGCCGTCAAACACTGCACACGGATTTTTCCGAGCGCGACGACGTGGAGTGCGACGACGCGGAAGCAGGCGACGCGCGTACACGTGTTCGCGTGGCACCAATCCGTCATCGAGCAGGAAACCTTCACGCAGCGCCGTGTTCAGAAGCGACGATGCGGGGGCTTCGATCGATGCTCGTGACGGCGGCGCTCGTCGCGACCGGCTGCGCTCAAACGCCGCCGCCGAAACAGGCCGCGTCCATCACACCGAAGCTCGTGTCGCAGCCGACGCCCAAGGGTTGCAGCGCAGAGACGCTCGCGAACGTGACGCCCTGGGTCGGTCGCATCACCGATCGAGAACCGATCGAGGCAATGGGAGACACATCCACGATCGTGCGAAATGATTGGGTGCTCTGCAGCGGCCTCGACGTGGAGGACTGCGAAGCCTGGGCGCGACGCACGGCTGAACGCAGCGCGGCAAGCAACGATTTGACGATCGACGTGTCGCCGGGCAAGTCGTACCGCGGCAAGCTCTGGACGATCGACGTCGGAGACCACGAGGAGGCGCACCTCTTCCCGTCGAACCGCGAGTTCGTCGCGTACTTTCGATCCCTCGAGCACGAAGGAAAGAAGCCCATCGTCCTCGGCAGCGATCGCGTCGTCGAGGCGCGCTACAACCGCGTCGAAATCGCCTATCGCACGCCGCCGGGCTACGGCACCGTCCCCGCTGCGCGCTGGCGTTACGAGATCCCGAAGGTGCCCTCGGCGATCGCCGAAGCCTCGCTCGCATTCGAAGACCTCGAGGCCGACGGCATCGGCCTCACCTCGGCGAGCTGGGTCGCGCTCCACGAGGCTGCGTGGAAGTCCGTGAAGGAAGGTCGCGTCCCGGAGCTAGCGACGGACACGTCGCTGCCGCCCACCGACGAGGTCTTCGACATGTGGCTCGAAGTCCACTGCGGCACGCCATAAGCACGGCGCTTGTTGTTGATTGGCGAAGAGCGGTTCAAAGCACCGCTCTTCGCCGCCCCCAGCTACGAAATCAGCGGCAGGAGCCCGGAACGTTCGCGCCGGCGAGCGCGCTGCGAACCGCGGCGAGCGCCTTGGCGGTGTCCGGGTTCTTGCGAGCGTTCTCGCAGGCGCCGGCAGCCATGATGTAGAGGCCGGCCTGCTGCGGAGGTGCGCTCTTCGCGTTCTGACGGATGGCCGCGCAACACGCCGCGAGACCGTCGCCGCCCTTCGCCTTGGTGATCGAGCGGAATGCGTTGAACACGCTCGCCTGATCACCACCCTCGTCCCAGGAGCCGATGACCAGCGTCTGCTCCGACGCCATCATCGCCGCCTTCACCTGGCCGGCGCCGCGCGTGCAGATGCCGTCCGCAACCGTCGCGGGCAGCTTCTCTTTGCCGACCGTCGCCTGCTCGGGCGGCGTCGACCACTGGCAGTTCGTGAGGCCGGCGGCCTGCGCGGCAGCTGCCATTCGCTGATCCGGTCCCTCGGCACCGAAGCCGGCTACCGCGACGCGCGCCTTGTCGTCCGCCGACTTGGCGACCGTGGTGTCGCCCTTCGTGACCGCCCACTCCTTCGGAGACTGAATGCTCGCCTTCGCGTTCGAGGCGGTGAGCGCGTTGCCGTTCGTGATTCCGTCCGGCTTGTTGTCGACCTCGGACTTCACCTTCGGCTCGATGCCGGCGGGCTTCGCCGCCGTCTCGGTCGTCGCCGCGGTGGGCGCCGGTTGGGTGGGCGCCGTCGTCGTGGTCGGGGCCGGAGCCGTGGTGCCCGCCGCCGTCTTCTCGGACGTGGGTTTCTCAGTGGCCTCCTCTTCAGTCGTTTCCTTTTGGGGGCATCCGGACAGCAGGAGAACAGCCATCAACCATGCGCTTGGGCGAACCTTCATGCGTGGATTCCTCCGCGAAGTGAGTCTGTTGTCAAGCTCCGACGAGCCTACCGATCAAAAAGCGATAACCATTTGCATGCAGACCGTAGACAGCTCGTCCAACACGTGCTGAGCACGGGGTGCTCTTCGGTTACCGAGACCATAACGTCACGGCCGCGCTGCAATCGCGACCGATCCGAGCGCCGACCCCCCGATAGAGGCCGGGTTCGACCATTGACCCGAGACGAGCCGACTGTGCATCGCACTGCCGGTTTGCGTCGATACGTAAACGAGCTCGGCGTCGGCGCCGCCCGCACCCGTTGCGACGGCGGGCGGAGTCGGTGTCGCCGCGGCCGCAATGCCGACGGGGTCGGACCATACCGGCGCGCCCGACGGATCGTACACGGAGGCGTACGCCATCCCGTTCGTTCCTCGAAACGCTGCGACGGCTCGACCACCGGCCATGGGCGCGAGCGTGACCGGGTCTGTCGTGAGCGCGTCGGGAAGGTCGGCAGGTGACGACCACACGCCGGCGGTGCGCGTCGTGAACGCGATCGTCGAGTCTTGACGATTGAAGACGACGAGGAGCTCCGGTCCTTGATCGAGCGGCACGATCGCGGGTGTCGTGAAGACATTGGCGAGACCGTGCGGCGAGGCTGCGCCCCAGGTACCGCCGGTTCGGGTTTGATCGAACAAGTCGTGATTGTCGCCCGCGAAGGTGACGATCGGCTGACCCGACGCGAGCGCGATCGAGGCCGGGAAAGGACCAAAGCTCTGCGGGTTGCCGACCATTTCGTCGTCGGGATTGAAGCTCGCGGTGTAGACGGCGAAGTAGTGTTTGAAATCGTCGCCCTGAAAGACGGCGAACACCTGCGCCGCATTGGCCGTCACGCTCGGTGCGGCGCGCGTGGTGATGGCCGCGCCGACATCGTCGGGCATCGACCAACCGAGGCCGTCGAACGTCGAGAACGCGAGCGCGCCGGCATCGCCGCGGAACAATGCCAGCGCATCGTCCGGCCCGCGCATCACGACCGCCGGTCGCGCCGAAGGATCGATCGGGTCCCCCGCGAGCGTCTCGGTGTCCCAGCCCGTCGACGGCGTGAACGATCCGGCGAAGACACCGCTGTCTCCGAGCGCCATGAGCACGAGCTGACCGTCGTCGGCCATCCCGCCCTCGCCCATCCCGCCCATTCCGCCCTGTCCCGTGCCGCCGGTCGACGTGCTCTGTCCGCCGTCGCCGCCGGCGCCTCCCGAGCCACCGGACGACGTCTGCCCGCCGGCGCCACCCTGGGGCGCGCCGCCTTGTGAAGCAGTACCGCCCGCGCCCCCGGCGCCCGTCGAGGTCGTCCAAGGCACGCCGCCGCCCGTCGTCGACGTCGAGGCTTCGTCGTCGGAGCCGTCGGCGCACGCGACGAACGACAAGAACAGCACCGCCCACCACCCGTATCCCGGTCCGAGCGAATGGGAATGACTCGACTGCATACGCTCAACCTTTGTCGGTATCGGGGGTGGCGAGGTCATCGGGAGGCTCGGGCGACGGTGAGCGAACCGGGAGTGAAAACGCGAGGCGCGTTCCTCGTTCGGTCGGCTGGAGCTTCAGCGAGCCTTGGTTGCGCAGCGCCGCTCGCCGCGCGACGGCGAGACCGAGCCCGCGTCCGTGCTCGTGCAGCTCCAGGCGGAGCGCGCGCCGGAACGTCTCTTCGGTGAGGCCGGCGCCTTCGTCGCAGATGCAGAAGCTGTACGTGAGGGCGTCGGACGTGCCGAGCAATCGAATCGGCGCTGGTGAGCTCGAATCGGCGTTGGCCGCCTTGTCGCCATAACGAGATGCGTTGTCGAGAAGGCGCGACAGCGCGACGACGACCTCCGCTTCGTCGGCGAACGGTGCGCCGGGCGCGAGATCGACGTCGACGGAACGCGAGATGCGAGCATCCTCGATCGCGAGGCGAGCCACACGCTGCGGATCGATCGATCGCGGCTCGCGGCCGTGGACGCGCGCGAGGATCGGGTGGGCGCTCAGCTGGTGGTCCGCTTCGGCGAGCTGCGCGTCGATCAGGTCGAAGAACTTCGCGAAGCGTGGGTCCTTCTGCATGAGCTCGGAACCCTCGGAACGGCGCCGCAGGTATTGGGCCGCCTGCCTCGCCGCCGCGAGCTTGTTGCGAACGTCGTGACGAAGGACGGCGAGGACCTCGTCGACGACCGCGGCTTCCGCCGCGTGATCCCGCTCGTCTTGCACCACGCTCGCCCCTCTGTCGCCGTTGACCTGCACGACCCTATCCCCTCATTGCGGCCGCTACCAATGCCGGAAGCCGAGCGTACCCCGGGGACGCTTCCATTTTCATCAGGGCGCGTGCGGTCGCCGCCTGGGTTTTGTGGTCGCTGAACCAGAGCGGCGTCGGTCGCATTCGAAAAGGCGCGCGAACGATGGACTTTTGCGGGTGATCGAACAGGTAGGCGTTGTGGACCACCCCGCGCCCGCTCTGGATGTCTTCGAGCGGGTGCCCGGGGAACGCCCCCCACGACGTCACGACGAGGCCATAAATCACGCCCGCCCACGCATTGAAACCAATCCCACCATAACGGAGGTCGCCGAGCGCGCGATCCACCTCGCGTTGGTGCGCCTTCTCCGTCGTCGGGTGGCAGAGCACGATGCACGAGAGCGACCCCCACATGGTGTCGTTCGCGAACGGGACGGCCTCCGCGAGGAAGCTCGGCGCGTCGTGCGCCTCGAGCTCGACGATCGCGAGCACCCCGCAGAACGCCTCTTGCGTGAGGGCGTATTCACCTTTGGTCGCGGGGACACCGGGAATGATCGTCCACGGAACGACATCCTGCGTCTGCTCGGACAGCTTTTCCGCGCGAGGGTAGCGGTCGAGAAAGCCACGATACCGATCCTGCGCGCCGGGGTAATACGCTTTGCGGGGCGTCATTCGGCCGAGCTGCTTCTTCACGGCATCGAGGAAGCGGTCCTTGTGCTCCCAGCCCTTCGCGACGACGAGCACCTTTGCCGCATTGCAATTGAAGCTCGCATTGTTCGCGACCATCGACGCGACATGCCGCGCTTGAAAGTCGATGTCGCCGTCGTTCCAGGGGCCCGGCACCACCAACACCGGCGTCACGGCGCCGAGCTCACTCGAAATCGGTTTGTCGACGAGCGGGCGCTTCTCCGCTTTGCGGCGCTTCTGCTCTTCCGCGTTGGGGCCCCACACGATTGCGTCGTGCGTGCGATCCGAGCCGGTCATGTGAATGGTCGCCACCTTCGGGTGTTGGACGATGTGCGACCCTACCTCGGCCCCGCCGTGGACGACGCGGAAGACCCCTTCTGCGACCAGCGGGCTCATCGCGCGCTCGATATGGGGGCCGAGATACGCATTGACGGGGTTCGTCTTCAAAATGACGACCTCGTCCTCGGCGAACAATTTGTAGAGCGCGTCCATCGGCCCGATCGACGCGACGTTGCCCGCACCAAGCACGAGCGAGACCTTGCCCTCGATCGGCTGGCCAGCCGCCTTTTCACGATAGATGCGGCCCTGCGATGCCTCTTTGCCCGGCTCGATCCACACCTCGGCGCTGACGCCGCCCATCATCAGCTTGTCGAGCGTGGAAGCGGGGAATACCCGCGCGACGAGCTGCCCCGATTCCAATCGACGCGTATCGGGAGCCGGGCGCGCGCCGCCATGTCGGAGCGCCTCGACGAGCAGCCGCATGTTGCGAATGGTCGTGACCGGACCACCCAACCACTCCTCACCCGCCTGCGGTGAGCCTTCGGGGATACCTTTCGCGCGGCACGCGTCGGCGACCCACGCATCGGCGCACGCGAGCGTCTCTTCGATGCATCGCTCGAGCAACCGAATGCGCGCGCCGACCCCGACGGCGGGCCACTCGGCGCGCTTTTCCCACAGCTCGTCGATCATCCGATCGACCTCGGAAAGCGGCGTGGGCGGGACTGCGGGCGGCGGCTCCGGAAAGAGGGGCGACGACATGGGGGCGCAAACTTACACAGCGACGGCTCCGCCGCGCGAGCGAAGCGCGCGGAGTGCCCGAACGCGCAGGGCCTGCAGGGGCTGGACGCCGATTGGACCACTGTGGCGTGCTGCCGCACTGCCTTCGAGGAGCGATTGTTCGCCGCCGAGCGTGGTTGCCTGATCACAACCGTCCTGGTGCAAATCTGTGCTAACGACGGAGGCGTCGCGAAGCCCCGCGACATTTCTTCCTTTTTTTCGCCGCTCGCCGCGCGCCGCTCGAATGCGCACCGCCGCGGCGCATCCAACCTCCTGATGCGATTGCTCTCCCTGCTGCCGGTCCTTGCGCTGTGCGCCTGCGATCCGAACCACGCATCCACGCAGACCCTCCACGGGGAAAACCTCAGGCTCGACTTCACCCTCCGCGCCGATGACGACCCGACGGTCGGGTTCAACCACTTCGGTCTGGTCGTGCGCGACAAGAAGGGCGGCGTGCCCATCGACCCGCCGGTCGTCAGCGCCAGCAGCGCATCGGCGCCAGGCACCGAGGTGCCCGTCAACGTCCAGCCGCTCGGCGACGGACGCTTCGCGTTGCTCGACGTGATGTTCGCGACGAGCGGGATGTGGACGCTCTCGGTGCGCAGCAGCACGACCGACGGCAGCAACGACAGCGCGCGATTCGACATCGCGGTTCAGTGATCGCGATTCGTTGGATCTCGTTTCGCGCAATCGTTGCTCGATTCGACGGCGCACACCCGTGACGAATTGCGCAAACGACTCTCGATGAGCCGAAACGCGCGCGATTCATAGGCTGGCATTCGACGTGCTCGTCGCGCCGCCAAAAACGAAAGGGCCCCGCCGCCGACCAGCGGCACGAGCCGCCGGTCGACGACACCCTGCCTCGGGAGCAGGGAGGCCGAGGCGCGCGTTGCGCAACCATTGCGCAACCGGGCCGGCTCTCACCCATCGTCATTGCGCAGCCCTTGCGCGACCATCAAATCAATGACCATGTCGCGCAAAGCGCGACCAGCCATTGAGGATCGCTCGCGACGAACCTCAATCGTGGCACGTGGGCTGCACTTCTCGCCCTGGCTCTGCTCCGTTATCGTGGCAGACAGGGGAGGCTTTTTTGAAGAAAGCGTTGGTCATCGAGGATGACGAGGGCATTCGCACGAACCTCGTCGAGCTCCTGACGGAGGAGGGGCTTTCCGCAGTGGGGGCGGACAATGGTCGACGCGGCCTCGAGCTGGCCCGCAAAGACGTGCCGGACCTCGTGCTCTGCGACGTTCGAATGCCGGAGCTCGACGGCTACAAAGTGCTCGCCGCATTGCGAGCGGACCCAGCGACCAGCGCCATCCCCTTCATCTTTTTGAGCGCAGCCGCCGACCGCGCCGACATCCGCCATGGAATGAACCTCGGCGCCGACGATTACGTCACCAAGCCGTTCTCCCGTGCGGAGATCTTGGACGCCGTCCGGACCCGCCTCGAACGTCGAGACGTGCTCGCGGCTCGGACGGCGCCGGTGGGCGATGCACCGGCGGACCGCTTATGGGTCCCCGATCGCCTCGAAAAGATCGTCGTCTCCGACCCGGCAATGCTCGCTCTCTACGACGAGGCCGCGAAAGCCGCGGTGGCGCCTATCAGCGTCCTCTTGCTCGGCGAGACGGGCGTCGGCAAGGAGGTGCTGGCCCAAAACATCCACGAGATTTCGCTCCGGAAGAATCACCCTTTTCTCGCCCTCAATTGCGCGGCGCTGAGCGAATCCCTCCTCGAGAGCGAGCTGTTCGGCAACGAGCGCGGGGCTTTCACCGGCGCAATCGCCGCACGACCCGGCTTGTTCGAAGCCGCGCAGGGGGGCACGGTTTTTCTCGACGAGGTCGGCGAGCTGCCGATGGTGATTCAGGTAAAGCTGCTGCGCGTCCTCGAAGAACGCCGCGTCATTCGCGTCGGTGGGCGCGCGCCAATCGACGTCGACGTCCGCTTCGTCGCCGCGACGAACCGTGACCTCGAGGCGCAAATCGCACATGGCACGTTCCGCGAAGATCTCTATTACCGACTCGCGGGCATCACGCTCACCATTCCACCGCTCCGCGACCGAACGTCGGAGATCGTGCCGCTCGCGCTCCGCTTCGCGAAGATGACGGCGGCGAAGCTCGGCCGGCGCGCGCCTCCGACGCTGGCGGAGGCTGCCCGGGAAGCGCTGCTTCGTTATGGTTGGCCGGGCAACCTGCGTGAGCTGCGCAACGTGCTCGATCGCGCGGTCGTGCTCTCGGGGGAGCACGAAATCGAAGCCGCGCATCTTCCCGCGAAGGTCACCGGCGCGAGCACGAGGGAGTCGAGCCCACAACTCGCGGGGCCTCGCGCGCCATTACAGTCTGCGACCGACCTCCCCCCGGCGAGTGGCGTGATGACCCGCGACGCCACCAACGACGTGCCGCCATCGTCGACGCTCCGCAGCGAGATGGAGAGCCTCGAACGCAAGCGTATCGTCGAAGCCCTCGAGCGCTGTGGCGGCAATCAAACCGCCGCCGCCGAGATGTTGGGCATGTCGCGAAGGACGCTCGTCACGCGCCTGGGATCTTACGAGCTGCCGAGGCCGAGGAAGCGAACGTGAGCCACGGGCTCGCGATCTTCGTCGCGACGGCACTTGTCGCCTGCAATGGGGAAGGCGCGACGGAGACGGCCGACGTGAATTTGCTGGAGACCGCGCAAACGCGGGCGGTTTCGATCGACGATCCGATCGAGCCAATCCCGCTCCGCGTCGAGGTGGACGCGCGCAAGCGGGCGCTCGGGGAGCGGCTGTTCCGCGACCCGATCTTGTCGCCGGACGGCGCCGTCGCGTGCACGACCTGCCACGACCTCGCGAACGGCGGGGACGATGGACGCACGAAGAGCGACATTGTCGGCCGCACGCCGGCGCTCGTGAACACACCCTCCATCTTCAATGCGGCGTTCAACTTTCGGCTGCATTGGGGAGGCGGCTACGACGAGCTCGCCGCGCAGCTGAAGGTCCCGATCGAGAGCCCGCGCGTCATGGCGACGTCGTTCGACGAGGTCCTTTCGCGCCTCCGCACGCGTCCGGACTACCGCGATGCATTCGCGGGAATCTACCCGGAGGGGATCACCCAGCGATCGTTCACCGACGCCATCGTCGAGTTCGAGCGATCCCTCGTCACGCCGAACGCCGCATTCGACCGCTGGCTGCGCGGTGAAGCGGACGCGCTCACCGAACGAGAGAAGGAGGGCTACTCGATCTTCAAGAGCCACGGTTGCATCAGCTGCCACCAAGGCGTCAACGTCGGCGGCAACATGTTTCAGAAGCTCGGCGTCATGCGCGAGTTCTTCGAGGAGCGCGGCACGGTGACCGAGGCGGACCTCGGTCGATACAACGTGACGAAACGCGACGAGGACCGGCACGTCTTTCGTGTGCCGAGCTTGCGCAACGTCGCCGTGACGGGGCCGTACTTCCACGACGGCTCGGCCGAGACGCTGGAGGAGGCGGTTCAGATCATGAGCGTCTACCAGCTCGGTCGCCCCCTCGACGACGACCAGGTCGACGCCATCGTCGCTTTCTTGCGGACCTTGACGGGGCGATACGAGGGAGGCACGCGGCCGTGAGCCGCGCCGCCAGAGCCGTGTGGATCGCAGCGCTCCTCGGAGCAGCGGGGCTCGCCGCGGATGGATGGCGAACGGAGCCCGACCCCCGCGTGCTCGACCATTACCGGCGCGACATTCGCGAGCTGCAAGCGTTGGACGCGCGCATCGACGGGCAGGTCATGCAATCGCGCCAAGCACTCGTCGCTCATTACGACGGCATCGTGCAGACGATGACCGACACGAATACGGTGCTCGCGCGGCTCGAGCGCGTCGAAGACCTCGAAGGGCCGGCGGACCGCGAACGTGTCGTGAGCGGCCTCGGCGCCCTTCGCGCGTCGCTCGCGGAGAAGGCGGCGCTCGTCGAGTCGTTCAAAAGCGAAAACGCGATTCTGCGGAACTCGGTACGGTACTTTCCCATTGCGGCAAAACGTCTTCGTGACGAGCTCGCGGCATCGCCCGAGACGCAAAGGCTCGCGGCCGACGTGAACGACGTCCTCGTCTCGGTCCTCGAGCTGAACGAGACGCCGAGCAGCGAAGAGGCGTGGAGCCGCGCCCAATCGAGCATCGACACGTTGAGCGTCCTTGTCGTACCCCTCGGAATGGAGGAGGATTTCGAAGTTGTCCTTCGGCACGCGCAGACCGTGGTGGATCGGGGGGTCCGGGTCGACGCGATGACGGCGGACATCCTCGCGGTGCCGTCCGCTTCCGATGCGGTGGCGGTCGACACCGCGCTCGAGCGGGCCATGCGGGACGCATACCGGCGCGCCGACCACCGGAAAATCGTGCTCTTCGTGACGCTCCTCGGTGCCGTCGTCGGCCTGTCGGTCGACATCATCCTCCGGTTGCGTCGCTCCGCCGCGCAGGAGCGCAAAGCGACCGCGCGCCTCGCGGAAGCGAACGAAATCCTCGTTCGAGAGAAAGAGCGCGAACGAGAGCTTCTCGAGCTGAAGAGCCGCTTCATCTCGATGACGTCGCACGAGTTTCGAACGCCGCTCGCCGTAATCCTCTCGTCGACGGAGCTCCTCGAGGCTTATGGCGAGCGCTGGACACCCGCAAAAAGGGCCGACCATTTCGCGCGAATCAAAGACGCGACCGCGGGGATGGAGCAAATGCTCGACAGCATCCTGGTCATCGGAAAGAGCGACAGCGGCAAGCTCGAATACAACCCCGTGCGTTTGGATCTGGCGCGATGGACGCACCATTTGGTCGACGCGTTCCGCCCCACGCTGACGAAGAGCCATTCGCTCGAAGCGAGCATCGACGCGGCACTGGCCGAGGCCTGCGTCGACGAGAAGCTCCTCAATCACATCGTGACCAATTTGCTGTCCAATGCCGTGAAGTATTCACCTGCCGGCGGCGTCGTGCGCTTCGCGGTGAAGCGTGACGGCGATCGCGCGGTCTTCGTCGTCACCGACGACGGCATCGGCATCCCCGCGCAAGATCAGCCGATGTTGTTCGACAGCTTTCATCGATGCAGCAACGTCGGCCACATCCGTGGCACGGGCCTCGGCCTCGCCGTGGTGAAGCGCGCGATCGAGGCCCACCGCGGCGAGCTCCACCTCGCGAGTGACGTGGGCCGAGGGACGACGTTCACCGTTTCGATTCCCCTCGGCGCCCTACATGAGCTGGTCGAATAGGGCCCCCCTTTCGCCCCTCGGCCCACGTGCTGTCAGCGCGAAGCGAGGTCGATGCGATCGACGTAGACGTACGCTTTGGCGCTGCACCGGCCGCTGCACGGTGAGCTGCAGTCGATCCAATAGATGCCGTCGAGACCAGCCTCCGCCGCATGCCGGCGCATCGCTTCGATGCTCGACGGATTGTTCGAGGTCTTCGTGGAGAGCTCCCGCACGACGACGAAAGGACGCTCGGGCTTCGAATCGAGCAGCACTTCCACGTCCCCGACACGCGCTCCGTGGCGAGGGGTCGTCTCGTCTTCCGTGTCCCGCGGGACCGGCGCCGTCGCGCGGACATTGGTCGCCGAACAGCCGGTCGCTCCCAGCGCACCTTGTAATCCCAGCCAAGCCACGACCACGGTCCGCGACCACGTCTTGCTCATGTGACTCCCTCCGCGCTGGGGTCCTTCGCAAGGCGAATGCCACGGCGAAACAGCTGAAAGACAGCTACCGAACGAGCGCGGCGCGGCACGAGCTTGCCCGCGTTGCGCAAGCGAGAGCAGGAGTTGCTCGAGTCGAGCAACGCGCGAACGCCGAGCCAGCGCTGGGGTTGTGCTACGTCTCGAGCATGGTCGCTTCGCCGCGCGGCGCTTCTACCGCGTTCTTATCCCTCACTTTGTTGCTCGTGAGCTGCTCCGACTCGGAGGGACCGCAGGGTGGCGGGGGCAGCGGCGGCCAAGCGCAGACGACGTCGACCGGCGGAGCGGGCGGGACCGGCGGAAACCCGACGAGCGCGGGTGGCTCCGCCGGCGCCGAGACGGGCGGCCAGGGCGGAATGGTCGTCACGGGCGGCGGCGGAGCGGGCGGCGGCGGGGCGAACACGGGAGGCGG
Source organism: Polyangiaceae bacterium (assembly GCA_013361525.1). Lineage (GTDB taxonomy): Bacteria > Myxococcota_A > Polyangia > Polyangiales > Polyangiaceae > Xiheicaenibacterium. Next base: position 109,253 of record JABFXY010000087.1, read on the forward strand.
CGGCGCAGCCGGTGGAGAAGGCGGCAGCGGCGGCGCAGGCGGCGACGGTGGGTCAGGTGGCTCGGGCGGCGACGGTGGAGCGGGGGGCGCAGAGCCTCAAGGGACGCGCGTGCGACTCGTCGCTGCGAACCTCACGAGTGGCAACAATCAATCCTACGATCCGGGGCACGGAATTCGGATCCTTCAGGGGATCGACCCCGACATCATTTTCGTCCAGGAATTCAAATACCAAGACAGTGACACGACCGACTTGACGACATTCGTCACCAACGTCTGCGGCGCGTCTTGCCAATACGTGCGCGGGCCCGCGGCGGAGATACCGAACGGCGTCATCAGCCGTTATCCAATCCTCGCGTCCGGCAGCTGGGTCGACGACGAGGTCTCGAACCGCACCTTCGTGTGGGCACGCATCGACGTCCCGGGGCCGACGGATCTCTGGGCCATCAGCGTGCACCTTCTGACGAGCAGCGCGACCGATCGCAATCAGGAGGCGCAGGCGCTCGTCGATCTCATCGAGACCAACATCCCCGCCGGCGATTACGTCGCGCTCGGTGGTGACTTCAACACCGACGTGCGGACCGAAATGGCGATCAGCACCTTCGATCCGATCTTCGTGACCACCGCACCCTTCCCCGCGGACCAAGCCGGCAATGAGTTCACGAACACCAATCGATCGAAGCCCTACGACTGGGTCCTCGCCGACGACGATCTCTCGCCGCTCGCGACGTCGGTGACGATCGGCCAGACGACGTTTCCGAATGGGGCAGTCATCGACACCCGCGTCTACAGCCCGCTCGCGGACATCAGCCCCGCACAGCTGAACGACAGCGGCGCGCCGTCGATGCAACACATGGCCGTCGTGCGCGACTTCGCGTTTCCCGAATAGGACGCGGAACAAAAAGAAACACGCGGGACCCGCCTTTCGGCGTGTGTCCCGCGTGCTGTTGTTCGCTTGGCTCGATGCGGCTCGGAAGACCGCGACCGATATCTTTCAACCGGTTGAGCCCACCACCTCTTTCGGCTCGAGGTGGCATCCCGCTTCGTCGTCATTTCCTTCCTCGCGGCGGTCCGTTCGCGCGTCCGCTGGGGGGAAGGTGCCTTCGTTCTTCACTCCGGCAGCTTCGGTATCCGATACGGCGTTGCAGCATGAGAGGAGGGGGCGTTCGCTCTCAGGAGGCTGCGCGGTCTTTCCCCATCGAGGGGAGAGCCGACGCCGTACTCGATACCTCTGATACGCTTTCCGGCCGGGCCGTGGGGGGCGTGCGCTCCGACGCAATGCCCTCCTGGTCGCAAGGACCAGCCCGGTCGGTCGAGCCAACCCGCGACCGACCGGGGTCGACCGGGCGCGTGGAGGCTCGCGTACCTGTCTCGATCGAGGCTGCTCTCTTTCGAGAGCATGGCGTCGAGACACACGGTTTTGGTTGTGTGTCTCGACGGCCGGCACCGCGTTCGGCGGGCAGTAGGATCGAGGCGCGCTCGTCGGCGCCGCAATCGCTTCCGCTGCCTAGCCGCTCACCTCCGCAGGTGAGGGCCCGATGCTGCCCAATCGAATCTGCAAACGACGAATCGAATCGTGCACTCGTGACAATGCGCGGTGCGCTCGACCCCCCTCACCCGCTCGCGCGGAACGAAGGGAGCGACGCCGGATCCCGGAGACGGATTTCACCGGAGCCCGAGGCGCCTCTTGCAATGGTCCATCGACGCATTGAAATGGCGCCGGCGACCGGAATGCCCCCCGTCGTGCGGTACGATCAGGAGCAGCCCGTCATGGTCATTTCGCACGTGCCAACGAGCGAACGCCATTGAAGCGCGACCCGCGATGGGGAGGATCCGACCTTCCCCCGGGTGCGCCTTCGCCTTCGGCGGCGAGCCCGAACGTATCGGGTGCCGCCTCTGTCACCGTGACATCACCGCGAGCACGAGGTCGCACGCTTCCATCGACCTCAGCCGGCCCGCCGATAGCCGTGGCGCGGCGATCGACGAACCACCCGCCCGAGCGGGGTGCGCTCGACCAGGTCGTTCATGGCTGAGCGGCTCAGGGACGAGTCCCCTCGCCGGCGGCACCCAATGTGCGGCTCGGTTCCGTGTGCGCCGCGCAATGCGCGAACGCCCAGGAGCCCACATTGCGATGCGCAACACCTCTCGTCACGACACCGGGGCCCGAGCGAATGCGGAGACATTCGCCCAGACGACACCATGACCCGGTGACGCCGAAGAACCCGTTCGATCCCGGCCGCCTCGCGAAAGTACGGCTCGAGTCGAGGATTCGAGGTGCCATCCACCGAGCGATCGAGCGGCCGCGCGCCTGCTTTGGACAGGTGCGCGGTGGGGGAACCCCGGTGTGCGCTCGATTGCGATGCCCCTCGCGGACCCGAGGGCCACGAGGGTGAAGACCTTCACCGTTGGTGTCGGCCTTCGCTCGCGGGTTGCCTTTTCGACCTTCGATGGGCGCAGGCCCGACGTGGCCTGCGACCGTCGAGGCTCGGATGGGGAGGGCATCTGCCCTACCGCCGCCCGCAGCACCCGCGCTCGGTTTCAGCGTTGTGAAGCATGCGGCCTTGATGTGCCGCCTAACAACGAAGCCGAATATGCTCTTGCCCGAACCGATTCGCAAGACGTAAGTACTCGAAATCTAAAGATTTTTATCCACAGTTATCTCCACAGCTCGGCCTCAGCTTGTCCACAGTTTGAACACCTTTGGGCGCGAGACCTCTCGGCGCGCTATGCCCTGTCACGTATGCTTCGCGCCCCCGTGCGTTTCGCAGCTTCGTTTGCGTTCCTTGCTTGTCTCACCACCGCCGGCTTCGCGAGCGCGCAAAGCGCAGGGCGCAGCTCGATCACCGTTCAGCCGCCCCCGCCGCCCGCGGGCGACGTGCGCGTGACCGTCGAGGTCGACGGTCGCACGTGGCCCACGCAGACGTACGGGCAACCGATGCCGATCGAATCCGGGCGGCACCTCATTCGTGCCTACGGGCGCGACGGCAAAGACGCGGTGCTCGCCCCCGACTACGGGCAGGCGATTTACATCCCTGCGAATGTCGCGTTCCAAGTCGGCATTCCGCGCGCGAGCTATCAGCCGCGCTCCGGGCTCGTGGCGGGCGGGATCGCCATTACGACGCTCGGCGTGCTCTCGTTCGTCGGCTCCATTTTCGCGTTCTACGTCGCGGACGCCGCGGGCACCGAATGCCACGAGGAGGGCTTCGCGACCGGCGTCTGCGGCGCCCCTCCGGGACCCTATATCGGCGCGGGTGTGGTCACGCTGCTGTTCGGTCTCAATGGGATGATCGGTGGTCCGGTCATGATCGCCGAAGGCGTGAAGCCGAAAATGTCGTGGGACGCGCCGCAGCTCAGAGCGAGCTCGAACGGGCTGCAGGTGCGCTGGCAGTTCTGAGCGCACCGCGCGCAAGTTTGGCCCTCGCGCGGACCGGGTCGCACAATGCGAGCCCATGCTCGACTCGTGGTACGTCGCGATGAACGGCTCGGTGCTCGGCCCGATCGAGCACATCGACGCGCTGGTCAACGAGGTGGCATCGGGGAACGGCTCGGCGGCCGCCGACCGATTCGCGTGGCGTCCGCCGTGGAGCGACTGGCGCCGATTCGATTCGCTCCGCGAATACCGAGCCATCCGTCGGGCGCAGCGCTCGAGGGGTCCGGATTGGTCGCCTTCCTCGGGCTGGGCACGCGAGGAGCGCGCCTTCGGCCTGAGCAAAGCGGCCGCCAGGATCGCGAGCGCGAGCGACGCACGCGAGGTGGTGATGATGACCCTCGAAGCGATGCGCCGTGAAACGCACGCGACCGTCGGCCTCGCACACTTCTCGGGCGAGGCGATGATCAGCGCGTTCGGACGCGGGGGGACCCCAGCCGCACCCCGTCTCGGAAAGGAGCGCCTGCGCGGCGCCGCGTTCGTCCCGATCCATGCGGGCACGCGTCCGTTCGCCGTCATCGAGCTCGGCAAACACGACCACTCCTTCCGGCAAGCCGACCGCGCGTGGTTGCGATCGATCGCTCGGATTGCCTCCTCGCACGTCGCGCTTCGCAAGACAGCCTGAGCGCAAGCAAGAGGTGGACTGCGGCACGCATGACGAGCTGCGTACGCGGGTTTATGTACTAGGCTTTGCGGGTGCCGAGGCTCCCGAGACGATCGCTGGTTGCGTGCGTCGGTGCGCTGCCCCTCGCTTGGGTGTTCAGCCGACATTTGCGCGCCGAGGCGACGCCGCTCGTTCCCGATCCGGACGGCATCCTCGATCTGCTCGAAGGTTTTTCGTACACGATCCTGCAGCGCCGATTCGCAGACATGGACGACGGTTATCGCGTCCCCGACAAGTGCGACGGCATGGCGTGTTTCGACGGGACACCGACGGCCGATGGGCGCGCGACGCTCGTGCTCATGCGAAACCACGAGCTCGAAGGCAACCAGATCGCGCTCGGCCCCTGTAAAGACGGCCAAGCGCCTCCAGCCGAAGCGTACAATCGGAACGCGCCGGGCGGCGTGACGCGGCTCGTCCTCGATCGCGAAACCCTCGAGCCGCTATCGAGCAATCTCGTGCTCACGGGCACACTGCGCAATTGCAGCGGCGGGTTGAGCCCTTGGGGATGGCTCAGCTGTGAAGAGATCGTGATCGACGGTCACGGCTACGTCTTCGTGTGTCGAACCGACGCAGCGACCGTGCAGCCGGCGAAGCCGATTCGGGGCTATGGTCGATTTCGTCACGAGGCGGCACACGTCGATCCCTCGACTCATATTGCCTATTTGACGGAAGACGAGCCTGTATCGGCGCTCTATCGATTCGTGCCGCGCGGAGCGGATCCGTTCGACGGAACACTACAAGCCATGGCGGTGAAACGCGCGCCCCGCGCATCACTCACCAATATGGAGATTGGCCAGCGGCTCGACGTCGCCTGGGTTCCTGTCGACGACCCGGAAGGCACGTCCGTCCGCGTCGGCGACCAAGCGCGGGCGCTCGGGGCTGCGGTCGTCGTCCGAGGAGAGGGGCTGTGGCTCCACGACGACGCCGTCTATTTCTGCGCGACGGAGGGTGGTCCGTTCGGGGCGGGTCAAATCTTCAAGCTTCACCCCGAAGGGGACGAGGGGGTCCTCGAGCTCGTCGCGATCGGCTCGAGCCCCGACCTGCTCCGCTGTCCGGACAACATCGCGGTGCACCCCGACGGGGGCATCGTCGTCGCGGAGGACGGGCCGGGCGGCGATTGTCTACGCGGGATCGACGTCGACGGCCGCCCCTTCGACTTCGCGCGAAACGTGAAGAGCGACGGCGAGCTCGCGGGGGTCTGCTTCGATCCGAGCGGGTCGGTGATGTTCGTCAATCTCTATGAAGAGGGGCTGACGCTCGCGATTCGCGGTCCCGTGCGGTCCCTTTTCTCTGCGAAGGGCTGAGCCGGTCGTCACATGCGCGGAACGACCTGGCAGAGCGCCCCCGTTCTGCAGGCCGTGATCCGGGCGAGCTTGTCCCTCGCGCTCTCGCAGTTTTCGTTTTGCATTCGCGCGAGGCACTCGGAGAGCTCGCCCTCGTCGACCCCACCCGGGCATTCGTCGGCGCTCAAATCGTAGGTCGTCCGCCGCCGCATCGAATCTTTGCAAGCGTCGTCGTCGGCGAATCGCTGGTCGGGCCCGATCTCGCCGCACCGCGCTTCCCGATCGCAATAGCCGTCGACGATGCGCGCGACGGTGTTTGCGTCGGCGCCGGCCGCGCGCGCGAGGGCCACGTCACGTTCCTCGGCGGTCGGCTTTTCGCAACCGGACGTTCCACACATCGACACGATGCTAGTGAAGACGGGGACGATGGCATTGCGCATGGGAGCTCCTCGATTGGCGGGCGACCTCACCGAGGCGGCCGCGGCCAATGTTGGTATGGCGCGGGCACTTCGCGCGCGATGTCTTTCGTGGTTCCGGCGTCGAGCTCGCGGGCCCGCGCGCGGTTCTTCGTCAATTTGTCGCGCAGATCGCTCTCGATGAGCGCCCGGATTTCGGATCGATCGATATCGTCGAGGAGGCGACCCTCGAGCAGATCGATGAGGTAATCGTGGTCGGCGACGACCTGCGCGAGGAACGCCTTGTCGAACACGGTCGCGTCGAGACGCATGAGGGAGAGCATGTCGTTCTCCGTGCCGACTCCGATCATCAGCCGCGTATCCGATGGTGCGGGCGACATCTCGATCCGTTTGCCGAGCGCGTCCTGACGCTCGCGATAGGCGGCATAATCGGCCGCCATATCCCCCGCAAAAGACCGAACCTCCGGGCTCAACGCATTGGAGCGCGCGAGGGTCGACTCGACGACGAGCTTGCCGCAGGCCTGGTCGACGATTCCCAGGATCTGCGGATCGGTGAACGAGTCGGCGGCCTCCGGCAGCGGTTTCGGCTCCGGCCGCGGTGTTACGGGCGTCTCCGCCGGCAACGGCGCAGCTGCCGGTGTCGCCACTTCAATCCCGTCACGAGAACAAGCGGCGATGTGGCAAGAGACAACAATCACGCTCCCCAATGAGATCCAACTGCGACCCTTCATTGGAAGTCTCCATCCGACGAATCTTCGTCGCCATGATCTTCGTTGCAAACTCGGTGCGAATCGACACGATCGAAAAGAGCGACGATTCGCTACGCCTTCGCGGTCGATGCGCCACACTTGAGGCGCCCGCGTGTCGCCATGGGGTGGTATCTTCATCGGTCCGGTCGAGCGCGAAAAGGAGTGGGGATGGGACGAAGTCACGAGGATCTTGCCGCTATCGTCACGTTCGCGGACGCGCTCCCGGTCGCCATATGGGTGGGTCGCGCGCCGAGCGGCGAATGCGTGTACGTGAATCGCGAGTTCGAAAGAATCCTCGGAATCGCGCCGCCGGAGGATGCAGCGCGCGGTAACTACGTCGGGCCCTACGGCGTGCACCTTCCCAATGGCGACGTGTATCCGGAAGACCGGATGCCGTTCGAGCGTGTCCTTCGATCGAAGCGAACCGAGGTCATCGACGATCTCGTCATTCATCGGCACGACGGCGAGCGCACGCATTTGCGCGTCTTCGCGGCCCCCCTCTTCGCGGACGACGGCGCCATCGCTTTCGTCGTCGAGGCGTTCACCGATATCACCCGCGAGGTCGAGGCCGAGCGCCGCCGAGCCGAAGGCGAGCGACAGCTTCAGGCAATGCGCCGGCTCGAATCGATTGGAAGCCTCGCCGGCGGCATCGCGCACGACTTCAACAATCTCCTGTCGATCGTCACGCTGGTCGCCGGGCACCTGCGGACGGGCGAAGACGACGCTTCACGCCTCGCCATGATCGAGCACCTCGAGGAGGTCGCCGGCAGTGCTTCGAAACTGACACGCGCGCTACTCGGCTTTGCGAGGCGCGGGAAACATCTGTCCGCGCCCGTGTCCCTGCACGAGATCGTCGGCTCGGTGGTCGAGCTCGCGCGGCGCACGTTCGAGCGCAGGCTGGAGGTCGTCGCGGCGCTCGACGCGGATCGCGACACCGTGCTCGGTGACGGTGTCCAGCTCGAGCAGGTCGTGATGAACCTCGTCATGAACGCACGCGATGCAATCACGGCGCAGGGACGCATCACGGTGCGGACGTACGTGGCATCGTTCGCCGCGGGTGAGCACGCGATCGTCGGGCCGGGCGATTACGCCGTCCTGGAGGTCGAGGACACCGGCAGCGGGATCGACGGCACCGTGCGCGATCGAATCTTCGAGCCGTACGTGACGACGAAGGCGTCGGGCGCGCACAAGGGAACCGGCCTCGGCCTCGCGACGGTGTATGGCATCGCGCGCTCCCACGGCGGAGCGGCCGAGGTCGCCACGACCTCGACGCGCGGGACGACCATGCGTATCGCGCTGCCCCTGACGAGCCAGCCCCTCGCGGCGCGCGAGAAGCGAGCCCATTGTGGCATTGTAAAAGGCCGCGGAACCATCCTCGTGGTCGACGACGATCCGCTCGTCCTCCGAATGACGGTGAAGGCGGTCGGCGGGCTCGGCTACGAGGTGCTCTCCGCACAAGGCGGCGCGGACGCCATCGAGCTCTTCCGAACGTCGCGCGATCGCGTGACCGCCGTGGTGCTCGACATGATCATGCCGGGCATCGGCGGCAAAGAGACCTACCTCGCGATGAAGAACATCGAGCCGACCGTGCGCGTGTTGCTCACGACGGGTTGGTCGCTGAACGACGAAGCGCAGCACATCCTCGATCTGGGCGTGCGAGGCTTCCTCTCGAAGCCCTTCGATCTCGCGGGCCTCTCCCAGGCGCTCGCGCGCGTGGTCGCCGCCTGAGCGACGGCGACCGGGTCCGGACCTTCAGGTCGGAGGTGGATTGGGGCGCTCGCAGCTCGACGCATCCCCGGCCGACATGGAGCGGCAGCGCCCGAGCTCGAGCTGCCGCTGATAACGAGCCATCGCGCGAAGCGGCGCGCGTGTCCGAGCCGGGTGATCCTGCGCGACGTTGCCGTGCAACGCTGCGAGCGCCGCATACCCCTGCGCGCTGGCGACGACGTCTTTGCTCTCGAGTCGCTCGAGGACCTCGATCGCCTCGCGGCGGCGCGACGGAATGTAGCTGAGCGTTTCACCGAGATCCGTCTGCACCACCGCATCGTCGGGCCGGCGGATACGCAGCTCTTTCAAGGTCTGGGCGGCCCACGAGAGCGCCTTTTCGCGTTGCTCGAGGCTGGGGTCGCTGACGCCGTGGCCGTGGAACACCCTGCCCTCCGACCGCGTCGCGACCCGCGCGAGCACGACCAGCGCGCGATCGGTAATGGTGTCGGTGCCGACGGGGCGCTTCGCCGCGAGGGGAAATGCGGCGAGCAATCGCTTCTGCGCTTCTGCGGAGTCGCCCGCGGCGACGAGCCGCTCCGCGGTGTTGACCGCGCTCACGCGCGGGTCGACGCGGATCTCGACCTCGTTGCCGCACGCGCGCGTCTCCTTGTTCGGGACGAGCGCGCACAAGGACGCGACGGCGATCATCGAACCGAGCCGAACGAGCGCACTGCCACGAGGACGTGAGGTTCTCTTCGCCATCTGCTCCTCCCAGACGTGGTGAACGGACGAAAGACACCGGGAACTCGCGCGGGTTCCCGATGTCCTGACTTCGTTGCGAGGGCATTCATGAAAACAGCGCAATCGGCGGGGCGATTCGTGGTGCGACTTCTCGGGCTCGCGCCGTTGGCGGTTGCGGTCGTGAGCGGCTGTGGCGACGCGACCGGGCCCCAAGCAGCAGCGAGCACGAGCGCGCGGCCCGCGAAGACCGTCGACGTCGCCGCGACCTGCAGGAGCCTCTGCGATCGTGCGACCGCGTGTGGGCTCGAGGCAGCAGAGAAGCTCGCACGAACGACGCCCGACGAGCGCTCCGAGCTCACGCGGATGAAGGGCGAAGCGGCGACCGACGCAGCGAAATGCGCCGAGGAGTGCGCAGCGGAGAAGGTCGACGATCACGAATCCGGACCGCTTGCGATAGCGGGCCGGTGCGTCGAGCAAACGACCTGCGACACGTTTCGTTCGTGCCTGGAGCAACACGCCGACCCGTTCGATGGCGACGACCGATCGCGCGAAGCTTCTCGACGCTGAGCTCTGCGTTCAGGAACCTCGCGACGCTCGCGCTGTCCTCAGCCGAGCATGTCTTTTCAAGGTCGGGCGCCCCGCGGGCGCGACGGTCGTCGCCGGTTGATACAGGGGCTGCGGATCGTTCTGTTGGGGGTGGTCGTCGCGCTCGTCGCAACCGCGTTGCCACCACGCGCGCGAGCCGCGCTGCCGACCGAGCGCGGGCTCGACCTGTTCGTTCACGCGCCGGGCCTCGCGGCGGGCGGCGAGGTCTTGCCGATCGACGTCCAGGCGCTCGGGTTTCCCACCGCGACGACGACCGTCCCGCTCTCGGGCGCCGCCGTCGAAGCCGCCTGGGATCTCGAGTCACTGCTCGATCCGACGCAAAAGGACGCGTCGCCGGCTGCGGCGCCGCCGTCGGTGCGAGCCGTCGCGGACGATCAAGGGCGAGCGACGCTCCTTCTACCGGTGCCCAAAGGACGAACGAAGGCCATCACGCTGCTCGTCTCGATCCGCTCGGCCGACCGCGAGCGCGTTCGGGAGCTCGTCGTTCAGCGAACCGCCGCGGAGCACCTGTCGTTATTCGTCTCGGATCCTCAGGTGGTTCCAGGAAGCGAGGTCGTCGCGTGGGCTCGTTGGAGCTCCACCGACGGCAGCAGGCCGATCGAGAACGGCCCTGTCGAGTTCGTCCTCACCCAAGGAGGCGTGATTCGCTTCCGACAGCGGGCGAAGACCGATGCATCGGGTACGGTGATGGCGCGGGTGCCGATTCCTCGCGACGACGAGCCGGGCGTCGAGTGGGTGCTCACCGCGCGCGCGGCGGATCGACCGCCCGCCGAAGGCGACGAGCTCAAAGACGCTGCGACGCTCGGCGCGCGCGAAGAGACGCCGGGACGGCCGTCGCTGTGGTCGGGCTTCGACGAGGGCCGCGTGGTGGCTGGTGCCAAGGCGCGCTACCGAGTCCGTGTTCGCGATGCATCGGGCGAAGGCATCGCCGGCCACCCGGTGTGGGTCTGGACCGGTCCGAACGGGACGTCCGCCCCCTCCGACGTCGACGAGTTTCGCAAGGCATCGAAGAAGCTGCTCACCGACGGCGCCGGCGAGATCGTGTCGGAGATCGCCGCGCCGACGACCATCCCGCTCCGTGGAACGCAGGTTCACCTCGAAGCGCGAACGGAGATCGACGGCCTCGCGCGCGCGACCACGAGCATCGTCGACGTCGGACAGCGCCGGGGCCACGCCAACCTCACGCCCGAAGGAGGAGAAATCGTTCCGGGGCTCGAGCAGCGGCTGACGCTGTCGCTTTGGGGTGACGATAATAACCCCCTCGTCGGCTCGTTCATCGCGAAGGGCGATGGGCTCGACGCAACCTTCACGACGAACGATCACGGTGAGGCGGAGGTCCTGTGGAAGGCGCCGCTCGGGATCGGTGCCGCGCGCAACACGGGGCCGTGCCCCGGATCGGTCGCCGCGCAGGTGACGCTGCGCGCGAAAGATGCCGAGAGCGCGAAGTCGTCGTTCGGCGGCGCGCTCACCGACACGGCGGGCATGGGTCTGTGCGTGCCGGTTCGACGGGGCGCGACGATGCTCGTTCGGCCGGAGAAGCTCGTCGTTCGCGAGGGCGAGGAGATCACCGTCCGCGTCGTGGGCGCCGACAAGAAGCCCGCGAGCATCCTTCTGACGCAGATCGGCGGTGCGCAATCGGTGGCGACCTGGCTGAAAGACGCGGGGGCCCCTGCGCGCGTGAAGGTGCCGAGCGGATCGGCCGGCACGCTCACCATTCACGCCGCGGTGCCGAAACCCAACGGCGCGACGGAGATCGCCAGCGCCGCGGTGCTGGTGCTCCCCGCGCGACTGCCGAGCGTCACCGCGAAGATCTCCGGCGGGCGCGCGGCGCCGGGTGGCAAGGTCATGCTCTCGGCGCAGCTCGCCGACGAGACCGGTAAACCGATGACCGGCTCGGTCGCGGCGATCATGATCGACAAGCTCGGCGGTGGAAGCTTCGGCGCCCTCGCCAGCATGGATACCAAGCGCAACCTCTGCGCGGCCGTCGGCGCGTGGGACGAACGCTGCGATCCGGCATTGTTCGGCGGGCCGGAAATGGATCCGCTGCGGCGCACGAGCTTGAGCCCGATCGCGCCCATCGCGCCCACATCCGATCCGAGCGCGAACGCTAAGTCGCAGATGGACACGACCTTCGCGGCCGTCGTTCGCTCTCTCGAGGGCGCCGTGTTCGAAGCGGCGCGTGCGCAGGAGACGCTGCCGGACGTGCGTCGCAAGGACAAGGGCAAGTTCACCTTCAACCCGGAGCTGATGACGCTCGTCACCGACGCGATGAGCGACAAGCCCCTCACGCCCGGCGGTGAGCCCGTCGCGCTCGCCGATCTGATCGCGATCGACAAACAGATCACGTACGACAACGTCGCGCGCAGGGTCGCGCGGCTGAAGATGTTCGACGTGCTCTCGAACGTGCGCGGGGCGCGCACCGGGCTCGATCCGGACGAGCCGATCCTCGCGGAGCCGAACGTCTTTCTTCGCAAGCTCGTGCGAGACGGCGTCGTGCCCGAAGAAGGTCTGTTGGATCCGTGGGGCGGGCAGCTGTCGTTCTTCAAAGCCGAAGGCGAGCACGTTCCGTTCGTCTCGGTCCGCCGCGGTTGGGAGCTTCGATCACCCGGCCCCGACGGAAAGATGGGCACCGCGGACGACGTGAAGAGCCCGTTCGAGCGGGTCGTGAAGTCGGGCACTCCGTACGCGCGCGCGATGAACGAAGACCGCGTCGTCGACGCCCGCTACGACATGCTCGTCGCCGATGCGACCGTCGAGGGCTGGTCGCAGACATTGCTCGAGTCGACGGGCACGGCGCTCGGTGACGGGATCGGCCTCGGCAACATCGGCACGATCGGCCACGGAAGCGGCCAAGGCTTCGGAAGCGGAAGCGGCCGCCTCGGCAGCTCGCACAGATCGACCGGGCCGATTGTCAAAGGCGTGGCGTTCGTCGCCGCACCGATTCGAACCGACGCGCAAGGCCGCGTGTCGATCGAGATCCCGCTCGGCGACATCGAGACCACCTGGCAGGTCGCGGTCGTCGGGCTTCCCGATGGTGCGCGAACCGCGATGAGCACCGTCGACGTGCCGGTGACCGTTCCGCTCTCCTCGAAGGTCAACGCAGGCTCCAGCTGGACGGACGGTGATCGCGGCGAGGCGGTCATCCAAGTTCGCAATCGAAGCGATCAGGACCGCGACGTCTCTCTTGCCATCGCGTCGCGCGGCGCGATCGTCGTCGACGAAAAGAGCCGCGCTCCTCGCCTGAAAGTGGCGAAGCGCGGCGTCGCGACGGTGCGGATCCCGATCTCCGCGAAAGGGTCGGGCCGCGGCTACCTCGACGTGCGAACGACCGCGAGCGGTCTACCCGAGGACGCGCTCACCCACGAGCTCGAGGTGCGCCCGAAGGGCGAGCTGCTTCGAATCGCGCGGACGACGTGGATCACCGAGGAGCACGATCTGGCTGCGGCGCTCGACCGCCGCCCGTTCGTCGCGGCCGGGCGCGCGACGCTCATCCTCGATCGCGGCGACCGGAGCGCGCTCGAAGCGGCGCTCGAGTCGCTCGCCCCCGAGCGGAACCTCAGCAACGAGGAGCTCGCCGAGATCGCGTCGACGGCAGGAGATCTGCAACGTCATTTCGTCGCGCTCGAGGGCGACGGATCGAAGCTCGCCTCCCGCGCGCGGGAGATCGGCCGGACCGCGACGGCCAAAGTGGCCTCGCGGGTCGTCCCCGGCCAGCCCCTCGCCTTCTCCCTCCTCGGTCGCACGATGGTGGCTGGTTTCCTCGAGTCGTCCGAGCTCGGCAAAGCGCTCGACCTCTGCCCGCCTGAAGGTGCCGATCTCGATCCGAGCGTCCAGGCGGCGGCTTTCGAGGCCGAGCCCGCGCCTCTCGGCGGGGCGGTACGTGATTGCTGGACGACCTTCGTCGCGCGCGGAACGAACCAGCTCACGTCCAATGGCACATCCGGCGACCTCGCGCGGGCGGTGCTCGCGCTCGCGAGGAGGCCACACCGCGCCACCGAGCTGAAGACGCTCACGAAGGAGCTCGAGAAGCGCGTCGAGCTCGACGACGACGGCAACATCAGCGTCTCCGCGAGCAGCTCGCGCGCGGAGCGTGCGCTCGTCTATGCAGCGCTCCTCGTCGCGTCGAAGCCTGGCGAAGAAGGCACGTCGAAGCGCGCTCGCATGTTGCGCTGGCTCTTGGTGCAGCGCGATGCAGGCGGCAGCTTCGGCAGCGCGGCCGCGACGCGCGGCGCGGTGCAAGCCATCGTCGCGGCATCGAGCGAGCTCCGCGGACCGAAGGCCCCCATCGAGGTGAACATCGACTTCGGCGAAGGCGGCGAGAAACACGTCGTCGTGAAGCCCGACGAGCGCGTCGAGATCGCGATCCCCGCGAACGCCGACGAGGTGCGCGTGATGCCCTCAGGAGGCGGCGTCATGGCGCGGCTCGAACGCACGTTCCTTCGCCCGTATTCGGTCGCGCCTCAGCCCGGCGACGCACCGATCGCGCTCGAGACGGAGTGGCCCGCCGCGACGGATTGCGCACCTTCCGTGAAGACGAACGGTGCGTGCCCGAAAGAGCTCAAGCAAGGCCGCGTCGGAAACCTCCGCTTGACGGTCAAAGAGCTCGCCGACAAGAGCGCGCGATCCGTCGACGTGCGCATCCCGCTGCCGCCCGGCGCGACGCTCGCAGATGTGACGAGCGGCGTGCGGCAGGTGCACGGCGCTCTCTACGTCCGCACGAACGTCAGCGGCGAAACCACGGTGATGGTTCCGATCCGCTTCTCGCTCGCGGGCTCTTTTACGGTGCGCGAAGCGACGGCGAGCGTCCGAGACAGCGCTGCGGATGCGGCGATCGCGCGCGCTCGGCCGCTGGTCATCAAACCCTGAGGAGCGATTGCCTCACAGTGAGGCCTCCGTTTTTTCGCGTTCGCCTTCGGCGCAGCTAGCCGAAAGGCTTCCTTGAGGGGGCGGCTGGGATTATAGTGCCACTGGAATCAGGGCCCACCCCCCCTCTGGACCCGGGAGCGCACTGTGGCAATTACGACCCCCGCCATTCGAATCCTCGTCTGCGACGACGACAAGGCTATCTGTGACTACGTCGAAACCCTGCTCACGAAGGACGGGCATGAGGTCAAGACGCTGAGCGACCCGGCAGCGGTCGAGGACGAGGTCAAGAACGGCCACTACCAGATCCTCATCCTCGACCGGATGATGCCGAAGATGGACGGCATCGAGGTCCTTCGTCGGGTGCGCCGCATCGACGACGACATCTCCGTCATCATGTTCACCGGCTTCCCGAGCCTCGACTCCGCCGTCGCCGCGATGAAGCTGCAGGCGGACGACTACCTCAAGAAGCCGTTCAACGCAGAGGAGCTTCGCGAGGTCATCGACCGCATCGCGAAGCGCAAGGGCATCGTCCGCTCGGCGGAGGAGCAGCTCCACCGCGTCATCGGCGACACCATTCGCAAGCTGCGCAAGGACAAGGACCTCACGCTGAAGCAGATGTCTCACCGCACGGGACTCAGCGTGTCGCTGCTCAGCCAGATCGAGCGGGCGGAGTCGAGCGCGTCGATTTCATCGCTCTACAAGATCGCGACCGCGCTCAGCGCCAAGGTCCAAGATCTGTTCGGCGGCTATTGAGCCGACTGGTGCCCGGATGCCGAGGACGCGCCGTCCTCGGCGTCGCTCACGCCGTCTCGCGCGATGCCTCTTTGGGGCGCGCAGGCCGGCGGTAGCCCTGCGGCGAGAGGTTCGCCGGCCGCGGGATGCCGGCCTTCTCCAAATCCTTCAATGCGCCTTCGATTGCGTCGGCGGGCGTCGCGACAATGACGCTCTCCGAAAGGCGCTCGTCGAGCCAGCCGAGCGCCGTCAAGACGCCGCGAATGAGCGCGTTGTGCACGATGATGTAACTCTGGAACGTGAAGTCCCTCACGTCCGGGCCGAGCGATTTGAAGCCGTCTGCGATGCGCTTTCGCGCGGCCGGTGAAGGCCGCGTCGACGCGTACGTGTCGGTGATCAGAATGAAGCGCCGGCGCTCTTTGCGGTGGCGATCCAGAAAGGCCCCGTGCCACGAATAATATTGATCGACGAGCTCGACCGTCGGCTCGCCGAACCAGCTCGCGATGAGAATTCCGCGCGCCGCATCGTCGACGACGACCGCCGACTCTTTGTCTTTTAAGACCGCACCCATTCGGTTCCCCTGCCGGATGAGTATCAGGGTTCGCCTGTGATGTCGCCGTCGTACGCGAACGCAACCAACGAGACGTCTCGCCGATCTGCTCCGCAGTTCAGCGTTCGCGGAGAGACGATACAAAAGCGAGGTGCGAAGCCCTCACGTCATGCGGCGAGCCG
Source organism: Polyangiaceae bacterium (assembly GCA_013361525.1). Taxonomy (GTDB): domain Bacteria; phylum Myxococcota_A; class Polyangia; order Polyangiales; family Polyangiaceae; genus Xiheicaenibacterium. The sequence goes on from JABFXY010000087.1 coordinate 125,173, forward strand.
CTCGCGCGCTTCTTCGGCCGAAACGACGCGAAGGGAGCCGTCCCCGGGTCCGACGAGCTCGTCGTACCGCTCGAGACCGAGGACGTGTTGGGCCGCGACGAGCCCCGAAATCGTCGTACCGGCGACGCCGTGCGAGAGCGTGCTCGCGCCGCAGAGGTGCAGGCCATCGACCGGGCCGCGCGATCCGAAGGCGAACGGGCCGACCTGACGAGGCGTCTTCGCCGTTCCGTAGATCGCACCGTGGTGCGTGCGGCAATAGAAGTCGTTCGTGAGCGGCGACCCGATCGAGAGGAACCGCAATCCGCGCCGCAAGCCGGGCACGACGTTCTCCGCGGCGTCGAGCATCCGCGCCGCCAGCTCGTTCTTGAGTCGCTCGTATTCGATGCTGCGCAGCCCGGTCTCGCTCGCGCGCCACCGCGAAAATGGCTCGTAAGGGACGAAGGTGAACATCTCGAGGGTGTGCGTCTTCGTTGGAATGGGGCCCGGGTCCTTCAGCGTCGTCACGCTGAGAAACAGGCAATCGATTGCCTTGCCGGGCAACCCCTGCTCCGCAGCTTCGTATGCGGCGTCGAGATCGTGGCTCCGGTAATACCAATAGTTGCCCGAGTCGAATCCCATGCCCTCGAGATCCATGTCGACGGCGGCAAACAGGGAAACGACCCCGACGGTGTAATCGGTCTTCGCGAGCTTGCGCAGCTCCCGCGGGCAATGCTCGGGCGCGAGGAGCTTGCCGTACGTCACTGCGGGGTCGGCGTTGCAAACGACGTTGTCGGCGAAAATGATCTCGCTGTCGTTCACTTCGACGCCCCTGACGCGGCCCCCCTCGACGACGATCTTCGTCACCGGACTGCTCAATCGGATTTGCCCTTTGTGACGACGAAGAGCCTTGATGTAGGCGGCCGAGATCTTTTTGGCGCCTCCACGCGGATAGAACGCGCCGTCGAAGTAATGGGCGCTCATCCCCGCGTGGACCGGGAGCGAGACGCGGGACGGCGGCAGCCCGTGATTGCCACATTGCGAGCACAAGACGGCGCGCAGCATCGGGTCACGGATGGTCTCGTCGAGCAGCGCGGACAAAGTCCGAAAGCCCCAGCGCAAGAGGCGCGGTGCCCGAAATGGGACGGTGAGGACCTCCGGAAACGAAAGCAGGCGGTCACACACGGCGAGATCGGCGTTGAGCCCGGTGAGGACGTCGAAGTACCGATCGATCCCCCTCGCCTCGTCGACGAACCGAGCTTTCAGCCGGCGCTTCCACGCCTCGAGCCCTCGCGGCTGATCGAACCGCTCACCTTCGATGAGGTAATGGTCGAAGCCCTCCGGGTTCAGCTCGTAGAACTCGAGATCACTCGACAGCCCGAAGGTCTCGTACAGGCGTCGGAGCCCGTCGTTCGGCGAGAGATTGCCGATGTAATGGACGCCCGGACTGAACCTGAATCCCTCCAGCGAGAAGCTGTGGGTCCACCCGCCGGGCAGGTAATGCTGCTCGAGCACGAGCACGCGCTGTCCCGCGCGCGCGAGGGCGACCGCGGCGGTGAGGCCGCCCGGTCCGGACCCGATGACGATCGTGTCCCACCCTGTCGCGCTCGACGGCGCCGCGCCCTCTTTCTTCGGCATGACGACGGACAAGCACTCGTCGTTCCAACGGCTAGGAAGCCTTGTTTTCGTCGCTGATCGCAGGGCGATCCATCGTGCTGAAATCGTGTGGCAACTTGCGCCTACACGAACGCGTGAAAAGCAAGATAGCCTGACGAGTCAAATTGGGGGGAGGGCTGAGAAATGCTCGATCATCGGACCTTTGCAGGCTCGGGGGCTCCGGTCGGCGGACGGGGTTGGCGCGACGACGAACCGCGGGAGATCCTCGTCGTCGACGACGACGGGTTCGTCCTGCGCTTGCTCGAGACCGTGCTCGCTCGCGAAGGGTTTCAGCTGACCGCCGTCGACGATCCTCTCGCCGCGCTCGAGCTCGTACGGGCCTCCCCCTCACGCTTCGGCGTCCTCCTGACCGACGCGGTGATGCCCTCGATGTCGGGGATGGATCTCGCGCGGCTCGTTCGGGACGCCGATCCTCGAATCGGCATCGTGCTGCACTCGGGGACGAGCCACCCACCCGTCCCCGAAGTCGACCTGTTCGTGTCGAAGTCCGAGGGCATCGAGCACCTCGCGAACGTGCTCACGTCGCTGCTCGACCAACCATAGAAGCGAGCACGCCTATTTCAGGTGCTCTTTGAAGAAGCGGATGGTGTGGCCGAACGCGAGCACCTGGTTCGGCCGCTTTTGGAATCCGTGGCCTTCGTCCGGGAAGATCATGAGCTCGGTCGGGACGCCCTTCTTCTTCAGCGCCTCGTGGAACTGGAGCGCCTCGCCGACCGGGACGCGCGGGTCGGTCGCCCCCTGTAGGAGCATGAGGGGCGCTTTGACGTTCTCGACGTACGTGATGGGGCTCAACGTCTCGAGCGCGGCGCGGTCCTTCTCCGGATCGCCGTATTCGGAAATCCGCAGAATTCGTCGATAAGGAGCCGTATTTTCGAGGAACGTGAGGAGGCTCGAGATGCCGACGACGGACACGCCCGCGTCGTAGGCGCCGGCGAACATCGACATTCCGATGAGCGTCGAATAACCGCCATAGCTGCCGCCGTAGATTCCCACTTTGGGCGCCTTGCCACCGACGGCCCATTTGTCGCGAATGAACTTGGAGGCATCCTCGATGTCGGTGATGACCTTCATTCGTTTGGCGCCGTCATCCGCGTGGAGCCACGTTTTGCCATAACCGTCGCTGCCCCGGACGTTGGGCTCCGCATAGACGAAGCCGGCATCGACGAACATCTGCGCCCGCGTGGAGAAGCCCGCGAGCGTCTGCGCCTCGGGGCCGCCGTGGAACGCGACGACGACGGGACAAGGTCCTTCGGCCGCGGATCGTTTCTCGCACCCGGCAGGGCGGCGGACGAACATCGGAATCGAGGCGCCGTCCCGCGCGGGGTAGCTTTCCAAAACGACCTTGGCGAAAGCCTTGGTGTCGATCTCCGGCGTCGACGGCTTGTGCCAGGCGACCAGGCTCGACGAATTCCAATCGAAGACGAAGCTCTGCGCCGGTGACGTCCCCGGATCGACGAGGAATGCCGTGTAACGGCCATTTTCGCTCGTCGCGCCGAACATCGTGTGATCCCCCGCGGGGAGCTTCGGAAGCTTGAGCGGTTTTTTGGTCTTCGCGTCGAGCCCGAAGAGCTTGGTGTAGCCGCCCTCGTTCACCGTATAGAGGATTCGCTTCTTGGTGCGATCGATCGAGAAGCTCGCGACGTCGAAGGAGATCTCTGGAGAAATGGGCTCGAATTTACCGGCTTTGTAAACGTAGAGACGCCGATATTCACCCTTCGGTGCCAAGACGACGACCTCGTCGGCGTCCCCGTAGACCGCGGCGTAATCCTCGCGCTCGTCTTTGCCGACGATCGGCTCGAGCTTCTTCGTCCCTGTATCGAGCTCCCAGAACTCCGCCATTCGCGAGCCGACCTCTTTGCGAAGGAGCAGCTTGCCCTTCCGGACGTCGGCGACCGACCAAATGCCCGGCTCGGTGAAGACCGGCTCGGTCTTTCCCGAGGTGATGTCGTGGCGATAAATGGCATACGAGTCGGGCTTGATGTCATTGGCTCGATAATAAAGAGAGCCGCCGTCGCTCGTGAGGTAGTTGAGCTGGGTTTGGACTTTGGGTTTGTGCTGAATGACCTTGAGCGCACCGCCCTCGGTCGCCAAGAGGTAGAGGCCCGGGTTCTCCTCGCCATTGCGATCGCGCGCGACGACGAGCCATTTGCCGTCGGGCGTGACGGCGAGCACCTGCGTCGGGTCTTCGCCGCCGGTGAGCTGCGTCGGAAAACCCATCGGCGCATCGAGGCGGAAGATCTGCGACGTGCCGGTGATGCTCCAATTGAAAAAGAGACGTTTGCCGTCGGACGTCACGACCCCGGCCGATGGAGCGCGCAGGTCGAGCATCGCTTGAATGCGACGGCTGTCCTCCGGCTTGAGCGCGGGGGCGGCGTGCCTCGCGAGGATCTCGGGCGGGATGCTCTCCACGCCGAGGCCCTTGTACGGCGTCGAGGGTGCCGAGGCGGACGCGACGGCGCTCGGCGCGGGCGAGCCCGAGGACGACGGCCTATCCGACGAAGGAACCGACGTCGGCGGCTGCGACTGGCTGGAGCAGGCTGTCGCGACGAGAATCGCGGCCGGAACGAGACCTCGGAGCGTGCGGCGCATGCGCCGCTCTATAGCGGAACGTTCGTCAGCTGAGGAGCGCGCCCGACGGGATCGGAAGCCTGCGACCCCCCATTGGCGTTAGACTCGGGCAACCCATGGCCAAGACGCGCTTCGATTGGGTCGGGCCCGGCCTGATCATCGCCGGGCGCTATCGCATCGAAGCGCCGCTCGGGGAAGGCGGCTATGGCGCGGTCTACGTCGCGACGCAGACGAACCTCGATCGAAAGGTCGCGCTGAAGCTCCTGCACCCCGAGGTTCTCGTCCGCGAGCGCGCGCGTGAGCGTTTCGCGCGGGAAGCGCGCGTCACGCAGCAGCTCGCGCATCCGAACGTCGTCCGGCTCTACGATTTCGGCACCAGCGAGCAGGGCTTGCCGTTCATCGTGTGCGAGCTCCTCGAAGGTCGCTCGCTCGAGCAGGAGATCCGCGCACGCGGCGCATTTTCGGTCGCGCGCGTCGCCCACGTCACGCAACAGATCCTCAAGGCGCTCGCGGAGGCGCACGCTCGCGGCATCGTGCACCGGGACGTGAAGCCGGCGAACGTCTTTCTATGCGACTACGCGGGGGAAGCCGATTTCGTCAAAGTGCTCGACTTCGGCATTGCGGCAGCTCCGCTCGAAGGCGGCGCATCGGGCCTCACACAGGAGGGCGTGTCGCTCGGAACACCGGCGTACATGTCACCGGAGCAAGTGTTGGATCAACCGCTCGACGGGCGCGCGGACCTCTACTCCGTCGGGCTGGTGATGGCCGAGATGTTGACGGGCGTGCCCGTTTATCAAGGCACCGTTGCGATGCAGATCGCCCTCGCACAGATCGACGGAGCGCCGGTCCCCCTTCCACCGAGCGTGATCGAGAGTCCGCTCGGCGGCTTCATTCAGCGAGCGACGCAAAAGAGCGCGGCGCATCGGTTCGCCTCCGCGCTCGAAATGCTCGAAGCGCTTCGGCGCATCGTCGGCGCACAGGGGTACGGTTATTCGCAAACGCCGGCGCACGGGGTCGTGCACCCGCACACGCATGCAGTCGCGAACACCGGTGCGCTCGCAGGCGTGAGCCGTCAGGAGCCGTGGACGGGCGCTCGGATGACACCACAACGCGGTAGCGCGAACCCACCTCTATCGCACGGAAGCTCGGTGAGCATGCCGCTCGCCGCGCCCTTGCCTCCTCCGAAAGCGGAGTCGAAGTCGAAGAAAGGCCTGGTCGTGCTGTCCATCGTGAGCGGCGCCATCGCGATCGCCGCGGTCACGTACGCAGTGACGATCACGATGACTTCGCGAAGCTCCTCGGACACCCGCGCGAAGACGCCGGCGAAGACTGCGACCACCGTGGTCTTGAAGGGAGAGGACGACGAGGAAGACCCCGAGGACGACATCGACAAGCAGATGGATGCTTATGAAAAGCAGATCATGGAGGGGCTGTTGAAAGCGCCGATGGGCGCGGCCTGTCCGCCGCTCACGCCGAAGCAGACGGCGTTCGTCGTCAAAGGAGCTGCGCTCGCCGACGTGATCTCGCGCGCCGAGCGCGGCGGCTACACCTGCCAGAATCACCACGCCATCTCGGAAGAAGCCGGGATGATCGCGTTCACGAAGGGCTTCGAGCCGGGCTTCTCGCTGATGTACTTGGACCCGAGCCACGCAGTCATGGCGAACGGTGTGCCTTATTCGGTGACGGTGAGCGATGACGCGGTGAAGAAACAATACGTCGTGATGGCGCTCGACAACGACGTCGAAACCGCGAAGAAAATCAGTGCGCTACTGATGTCGCCGACGCCGCCTCCGCCGCGTTGACGCAGAAAACCGGACGCGGACGCAGGCATGGAGTCGAACAACTGTCCGCTCGTAACGCGACGATAATGCTCGCTTCCCCCCACCCGCTGAGGTGTGATTGCATCGATCACAGAGGGTTAGAACGTGCTGGATCTGACTTACGACTACGAAAGCTGCGTCAAAGCTTCCGAACGCATTTCCTGGAAGGTGGACGACGTTCTCCCGGTCAACGCGAAGCTCGACTTCACGCGACCCTTCCTTCCTGATCAGCTCGCGGGCACACGCGGTCTCGCGACACTCGGCGGCGCGCCGTTTCTCGACGATCACGCGCGCCTGAGGCTCAATCAAATCGGCGGTAACGCGTACCTCAATCTGTTCGGCTTCGTGGAGGAGTACATCCTCGCGACGATGATGAAGCACGCGCAGGCCGAGGTCTTCGGCGACCCCATGAACCTGCGTGCGCTGCTTCGCTTCACGGACGAGGAGCTCAAGCACCAGGCGCTCTTCAACCGATACCGTGATGCCTTCGAGCGCGATTTTCAGCATCGCTGCGGCGTACTGAAGAACGCGGTCGAGGTCGCGGGCGTGATTATGAGCCACAGCCCGGCGGCGGTGCTGCTCATCACGCTGCACATCGAGCTGATGACACAGCAGCATTACGTCGAGTGCGTCAAAGACGCGCCGATGGATCCGCTCTTTCAGAGCCTGCTAAAGCACCACTGGCTCGAGGAGTCGCAACACGCGCGCATCGACGCGCTGGAGCTCGACAAGATCGCGCGGACGCTCTCGTCGGAGAAGCGTGACCTCGCAGTCGACGAGTACCTCGGCATCCTCGACGCGTTCGACGGGCTCTTGGCCGAGCAAGCGAAGCTCGACATCGAGAGTCTCTCGACGGTGCTGGGCCGCACGTTCAACGAAGCGGAGGCGGACGCCATCCGGGCGTCGCAGCTCGCTGCCTATCGAAAGACGTTCATCTGGTACGGGATGACGAACCCCACGTTCGTGTCGACGACGAAGAAGCTGTCACCGTCGAAGGCGGTGACAGTCGCAGAGCGCGCGCTGAAGTTCGCGAGCTCGGAGCGGCCGTCGCAGATCCCCACCGCACGAGCGTAGGATGTCGAGCAAAGCAACGCTGGCGAAGTTGGAACGCGTCTTCGGAGCGGAGCGCGCGAACGAGCTCATCCACGAGTGTATGCAGAGCGCGGGGATCAAGAGCCTCGAGTCCGCGGACGAGCGCTTGATGTTCGCGCGCGCGCTCATCCGGCTCGGCGGGATCTACGACGCCATCGGCAACTCGATCGCCGTGCAGGCTTTGCTCGAAGGCGCGAAAGAAGGCGAGACGTCGGGGACGTTCGTGCGTCCCGGTGCGGCGACGCGCCCCAAGAAGTCGACCGGCGCGCGGTGAGGTCGGATCACCCTGCGCAAGCGGGGTGATCCGCGCAGTCGGCGCACTGACACCCCTCGATGACGGGATCACAACCGTCGCCGTCGGTGCAGTTGGCTTTGTCCGAGCAGAACTCGTCCTTCGCGCAGACCGGACAGACGCAATCGACGCTCGTGTTCGTCGCGGTGTCGAAGCACGCGTCGAAGTCGCAGCCGGTGCACAGGCATTGATCGGCGAGCGTCGGGTCACACGGAACCGCCTTGTTGATCGCGCATCCGTCGGGCTGTCCGCCCGTGCCCGCACCGCCGATCGGAGCGCCGCCCGCGCTCGCCGCACCCGTTCCTGCGCCGCCTCCGCCCGCTACCGGCGGTGAGCCGCCGCCTTCGACCGTGCCGCCCGTCCCGCCACCGCCCGAAGCGCTCGCGCCGCTGCCGCCCGTTCCCGAGTCACCGCAGGCGACGAGGAGGAGGACGACACCAGCGATTCCGATCCCGACTTCGCGGTGACTCTGTCTCATGGCGCGACTCCGACGCGTAAGGTGACCGTCGAGTATATCGAGGAACCCGCGTCGAGCCGCAGCAAGCTCTCGAGCTCGCGGAAGCTTACGGGCTGCATTGGGGGTGCGTCGCGCAGTCCTCGCAGACGCATCCCTCGAGCACCGGATCGCAAACGCCGTCGTCGATGCAGCTGTCGGGGTTGCTGCAATACTCGTCGTTTTCGCAGACGGGGCAGACGCAGTCCGCGAAGCTCTCGCCTTCGGAGCAGGCGTCGAAATCGCAGCCGGCGCAGAGGCACTGATCGGCGAGATCGCGCAGACATCCTTGCCCGAGCTCGCACCCGCTCGATGCGGAGCCGCCGCTCCCGCCGTCGTTGCCGCCGGCGCCGCCTCCACTGCCGCCCGTTCCAGCATTGCCGCCGGTTCCGGCGCCGCCGTTCGACACCTCACCGCCGGCGTTGGAACCGCCGTTGCCAGTGCTGTTCGTGCCACCCGCGCCGCCCGGACCTGCGTTGCTGCAGCCGAGAACCAACGCGCAGCCGAGGATGAGCGCGATGCACGATGTACGGGAGGGGTTTCTCATCGAGGCTCGACCGCGTCAGAAGCGAATGCCGGCGCGCGGATCGTGAAGGTGCTGGCGCAGCTCTTCCATCGCGCGCACGACGGCCGGATCGTCCGTTTCGGGGATGCGGATGAGGAAGCGGACATAGAGATCGCCCGGCGGCTTGCCTTTGCGAGCGACGCCGCGGCCGCGCAGCCGCGACATCTGACCGGACTGCGTGCGTGCCGGCACCTTGAGCTGCACCTCACCCTCGGGGGTCGGCACGCGAACCTTCGCGCCCTCGTAGGCCTCGACGACGGTGATGGGCAGGTCGAGGTGTAGATCGTCGCCCTCACGACGGAAGTACGGATGAGGACCGACGCGCACCGTGAGGAGCAAATCCCCTGGGTGCGCATTCGGGATCCTGGCGCCTTGACCCGCGATGCGCAGGCGCCCGCCGTCCGAGACACCCGCAGGAATTCGAACGGTGACGGGATCGCCGTTCGGGCGGGACAGCTCCACCGTGGTGCCTTTGATCGCCGAGACGAAGTCGACGGTGACCTCCGCCTCCATATCCGGCGCTTTGCGGGCGCGCTGCCGGACGTTGCCGCCGAACATGTCGCCGAACAAATCGCCGAAGTCGACGCCGCCGCCGTTGCCGCCGAAGACGTCCTGGAAATTGACGTTGCCGCCACGACCGGCACCGCCGCCACGGCGCGCGAAGTCGCGCATCATGCGGGCGCGCTGCGCGTCGAAGTTCTGGCTCAGGCTCTCCTCGCCGAACTCGTCGTAGAGGGCGCGCTTCTCCTTGTCGGAGAGGACCTCGTGAGCTCGGTTGATCTCCTTGAACTTGGACTCGGCGTCTTTGCCGGGGTTGCGATCGGGGTGGTACTTCGCCGCGAGCTTGCGAAACGCCTTTCGGATGGCGTCCTCGTCGGCGCTCTTGTTCACGCCGAGGGTGTCGTAGAGGTCACGCGCCATGGGCTCGGCGGAAACTAACGCCTCCTGCGGGCGTTGCAAACTGGAGGCCGAGGAAGAATGTCCCGCGCAACGATGCCGGCGGCCCTGTCCAGACGAACGGCCTTTGGATAGATCGTTCCACGATGCCGCACAGGGAGAGCCACGGGCACGACGAGCCTCACGTGCCTTCGACGCGTCGGAAGCACGACAGCTCGACGCACGACCCCTCCCCGTTCCTCGCCGCGTTTCGGTTCGACCCGAAGACGCAGCGCCGGATCGAGCTGTCGGAGGCTCGAGACGCGATGGATGCGGGCGAGTTCCTGTGGATCGACCTCGATCTGCGGGACGAGCGCACGCAAGGCATCATCGCGGACCTCGGCCTCATGCATCCGGAAGCGCTCGAGGATGCAATGACGCACGAGACGGCGACGCAAGTAGGCCGGTACGAGACGTCGCTGCACGTCGTCGTGACGGCCTGCCGCCTGACCGCACACGCGTTCGAGCTGGAGCGCGTCGACATCGTCATGGCGGACCGTTTCCTTCTGACGCTGCACCGGACCGCGCCGCACTTCGTTCGAAAGACGCGCCGGCACTACGCCGAGGATTTCATGCGGTTCGCGCGGAGCCCGAGCTTTCTTCTCTACGAGCTCTGGGATCACCTGATCGAGGACTATCTCCTCGTCCAGAAGCGCTTCGAAGAGCGGGTCGAGCACCTGCAAGCCGTGCTGCGCACCGAGGCGGACGACTCGGTGTTCGTGAAAATCTCCGAGCTCGGCGCGGATCTTCTCTACTTCCGCAAGGTGCTCTTGCCGGCGCGCTCGGTGCTCGGCGAGCTCTCGACCCGCAAGTCGCCCTTCATCAGCGAGGCCACGCAGCCGTTCCTCGGCAACATGGTCGGGACGATCGAGCGCGTCCTTCAGGACCTGCTCGTCGATCGCGACATCCTCTCGGAGTCGCTGAACCTCTACATGTCGCTCGTCAGCTACCGGACCAACCGCGTGATGAACCGCCTCACCGTGGTGAGCGTCATCTTCCTCCCGCTGACGTTCTTGTGCGGCGTCTACGGGATGAACTTCGACGTGATCCCCGAGCTCAAATGGCCCTTCGGCTACGGCTTCTTCTGGATCGTCGCGCTCGCGATGGCGACCGGCCTCGTCCTCTACATGCGGCGCTTGAAGCTGCTGTAGCCATCGAGCGAAGAGCGGACGAGCGGGTCGCCAAGAGCGCCAAGGGCAGAAGGAGAAAGAGGAGAAAGAGGTTTCGGGTCGATCGAATTCGAACCCTCTTCTTCCTCTTCTCCCTCTTGGCGTCCTTGGCGACCTTCTCTTTCTCGAGCTACTTCGAGAGGACCTGGACCGCGGCGGTGCCACCGCCCTTGGTCGCTTTGACCTGGACGGTCGCGGGGGCGGCCGTGGGGATGGGGCTCTTCACGCAGTTGCCGCCGCCGCCGAGGGTGCTGTCGGGACCCGTGGTCGAGTCGTTCGCGACGGTCTGCGCGGGAACGCCGGGGATCGGCGCGGCGACGATCACCGACGCGTCGAGCTCGGTGATGCCGTCGTTCGAGACGGCGACGACCGTGTAGCACTTGTTCGGTTGAATCGTGACCGTGAGCTCGATGACCTCGCCCTGCTTGAAGCGGCCGGCGACGGGAGAGCCGTCGAACGCCGTTCCTTCGCCTTCTTTCTCGACGGCGGCGTCGAGCTTCGCACGGAGCGCGGCCTCGTCTTCGGGCTTGAGCGCCGTTGCGACCTTCGTCCCGGGCTTCGCGGACTTCGGGTTGCTCGCGATGAACGCGGCGGTCTTTCCCGGACCCTTCGGCTTCGGCGGGGCGCTGGCGGTCGGCGCTGCGGTCTCGGTCGGTGCGGGCGTCGCGGTCTCCGCGGGCGGCGTGGTGGCCGTCGCCGTGGCCGTCGCCTGAACGTCGACGTTGTCCGACGTGTCCGGCTCCTTCTTCGAATCGCCGCATGCGACGGCGGTGAGCAGCGCTGCTGATGCGATAGCGAAAATCGTGGGCTTTAGCATGGGCGCGCACTCTATACCCACGCAGGGGTGATCCGTTCGGCAGTTTCGCGGAGACAGGCTTGCGCGCCTCAGAGGCGGCAAACCGCCACAGTGGTCGATGGGCGATTTTGAGGGGCTTTCGTACGCATTCGTCAGGTTGATGGTCACGCTCGATGGGTAACCCCCTGATTTCAGGCTCGCCGCGTGCGCCACAGCGAACGACCGCGCAATGGCATACGACTTGGATGGGCCGATGAACTGTGAAGAAGCCCCTGCTTGAATCGGTCACCGCAGGTGACGAAAAAGCCGAGGATCGAAGGGCCGACGGGTGGGGGCCCGCGCCGATCGAGAACGTCGCGGATTGCGACGACACTCCCGTCACGCCCACGGAGCTCCTTCGCAAGCTCCAGGAATTCGAACGGCAGTTGTGGAGCCGGAACATCGAATACCTCATGCGCCGCCCCCGGGCATCCGTTCGCTGATCCCATGCTCACCACACTGCTACTCGAGGATTTGCCCGACAACGTCGGGGTGTGGATGCGTCGCTCGTTGGAGACCAACGAGGTCGGACGCGTCCGTCGCGCGTTCCTCGCTGCGCGCAGCATCATCGGCTCGAACCGCTGGTGCCCGAACGCGGCCGCTCGCGAGCTGCTCGCCCAGAACCGTCTCGCATGGGCGTGCACCGATACGAAGCTCGACGAGATCGCGCGGGTGCTGTTCACGTTGCGAGCGGAGCGGTTGTCGAGCCATCCCGAAATCATGATGCAGCAATGGTTCACCTCCGGCGGGCCGGACGAGCGGCGCTCGGTGCTTCGAGCCCTTCCGCTCGTATCGAGGCCCAAGCAGCACCTCGAGCTCGCGCTGAGCGCCGCGCGCGGCTCCGATGAAATGCTGGTCGAGGCGATCGGTTGCGAGAACCCGTACCCGGCGGCCTACTTCGGCGATCATCAGTTCTCCGAGCTCCTCGATCACATGCGTGAGCTCGGCCTCGACCCGGCGCGCGTGCTCGACGCGACGCCGCGGATGGCCGCCCGCTTCTCCTGGGCGGACTCGGATCGGCCCGGCGGGGTGAACGGCGCCGACACGCAGCGAACCAGCTCGCGGGATGGGCGGAGCGCGTCGGCCGAGCAAGCGCAAGACTGAGACGAGGCCCGTGATTGACGGGCACCGATTCCACGATCGTGAGGTACGCCGATGCCCCAGCTCATCCTCACTGCAGCGGTGCTCGCCGCATCACCCGGACCGTTGGAGGCGCGCCTCCGAACGGCGCTGGCGACATTTTCAGCGAAGGAGTGCGCCGCGTTCTTCCACGAGTGCGAATCATGGAGCGCCGCCATTCCATTCGTTCCAAAACCGGCGGACGTCGAGCTCTTGCGCGACAACCGCCTCGAATGGACCGCCGCCGGCGCGTCGCTGGTGGAGATGGCGCGCATCACGTTGCTCCTGCGCGCCATCGAGCTCAACGGAACGGCGATGCCGCTCGTCAGCGATTGGTATCTCGCGGGTGACGAAGAAGAGAAACGCGCCGTCGCGCGCGCGCTGTGGCTCGTCCCTCAGCCCAAGTCGCTCGTCGACGTCGGCGTCCTCGCCGCGACGAGCCAGCGCGTCCGCGTGTTCGAAGGCATCTGCCTCGACAACCCCTTCCCGGCCGCCTACTTCGACATGGCGAGCTTCGAGCTGATGGTCGCGCGTGCCCTCGACATCGATCCGAACTGGGCGCCGCGCATCATGGGGCTGAACGATCGCGCGAGCCTCGTCCCGTCGTCGAAGGCCGACGCGCCGCCGTTTCCGTCGACGCGCGCGCTTCGTGCTCAGCGAACGCTGCGCTGACATTCGTCGTCGGTGCCCTCGCGGGCGCACCTGCGCTCGTGGTAGGCGTAAGAGCCGAACGACATGCGTCGCGCATCGTGTTTTCGCGCTGCCGTGCTCCTCGCCTTCGCCGCGGGGTGGACGGCGTGCGGCTCGGTCAGAGGGCCCGTCGCGTTGAAGGGGCCGGCGGCGAGCGGCGCCGTTTCGGTGGCGGTCGACGCCCCGAAAGGCGTCGAGCTCTGGCGCGAAGAAGCGAGCAGCGCGCCCGGCGAGCCGAGCCTGCCGGTGCCCGTCTGCGCGGCGCCTTGCGCCGCAGAGGTCTTGCCGGGCGGTGCGCGCTTCCAGGCTCGGGTGATCGACATGCCCGACTCGCCGCCCTTCGACATCCCGAAGACGTCACGCGGCGCGATCGTTCGCGTCGAGCCGGCACCTCCGGTGTTGCCCGGTTTGGGCGCGGTCACGGGGACGGTCGGGGCGGCAGCGATGGTCATCGGCGGCGTCTTCGTCGCCGGCGACGCGTTCGAAGACGACGGGCTCGAGGACATCGAAGGCGACGAAGGTGATTTCAACGATACCGCGCTGCCCGGCGGGATCATGATCGTCGCCGGCGGCGCGGTTCTCGCGGCGGGGATCGTCCTCGCCGCGCTGAGCGGCACACACGTGCAGATCAAAGAAGCGACGCGCGCGCGGTGGACGGTCTCGTTCTGAGCGGACCTCGGCTCGGCGAGTCGCCCCGCCGAGCCTGAGTCTCAAGCGAGCAAGCGCCAGCTCGTGCCGGTCGGAGTGTCGAAGACCTCGACGTTCCAGGCGGTGAGCTCCACGCGGATCGCGTCGGCGCGCGCAAAGTCCTTCGCCGCGCGTGCTGCCGCGCGATCGGCGATCTTCTGATCGACGGCGGCGGCGGTGAGCCCACGCAGCGCGAGGCGCTGGAGCTGCGTGCGTTGCGTGTACGTCGCGGGCATCGTCTGCAGGAGCCCGAGCCGCTCGGTCACGTCGACTAGCGCCTTCGCGAGTCGGCTCGCGACGTAGGGCGACAGCTTGAGAAGGAGCGTGTCCTTCTTCCGCTGGACGAGATCGCAGAGCTCGTTGCCGGCCTTCGCGACCTCTGCGATGACCGACAGAGCGACGGGCGTGTTGAGATCGTCGTCGAGCGCGGCGCGCAGGCGCGGCACCGCCTCGTTCGCCAGCGTCGCGTAGCCCGCGAGCGAAGGCGGCAACGTCGAGATCGTCCCGGTCTTGTCGCTCTCGGCCAGCGCGCGGAGACGCGCGAGCGTCTGGTAGAGGTAATCGACGCGACGTTCCGCCTCGATGATGCCCGGGAAGATCACCCGCTCGTCCGGCAGCTTCTCCGTCTCGAAGGCGATGGGCCCGCGGTAGTGCACCGACAGGAGGAAGTAGCGGAGCGCCTCGGGATCGTTGCGCTCGTACACCTGGCGAATCGTGACGAAGTTGCCGAGCGACTTCGCCATCTTCTCCTTGTCGACGTTCACGAAGCCGTTGTGGATCCAGGTGCGGACGAACGGCCCCTCACCCGGGAACGCGCCTTCGCTCTGCGCGATCTCGTTTTCGTGGTGTGGGAAGATGAGGTCCATCCCGCCGGTGTGCACGTCGAAGCCGTGCCCGAGGTGGCGCTCGCTCATCGCGGAGCACTCGATGTGCCAGCCAGGTCGACCCTTCCCCCAAGGACTCGGCCAGCCCCAGCCCGTCTCCGCACAGCCCTTCCAGAGCGCGAAATCCAGCGGGTCGCGCTTCGTCTCGTTCGCTTCGATACGCGCGCCGACCTGCAGCTCTTCGATCTTGCGCTTCGACAGCTTGCCGTAGCCGGGGAATGCGCGGACCGAATAGTAGACGCTGCGCACGCCCTGCTCTTCCACGACGTAGGCCGCGCCGCGCTCGATGAGCCGGCTGATCAGCTGGACGATGTCGCCGATGTGCTCGCTCACCTTCGGCTCGACGTCGGGCGGCGCGCAGCCGAGCGCGTGCACGTCCTGCTGATAGAGGACCGTCATTCGCGCGGAGAGCGCCAGCGGATCCTCCTGATTCTCAGCGGCCCGCTTCAGAATCTTGTCGTCGACGTCCGTGATGTTGCGCACGTACTTCACGGGGTAACCCTCGGCGCGAAGGTGCCGAACGAGGATATCCGGCGCCAGCGCCGCCCGGGCGTGACCGACGTGCGCGACGTCGTAGACCGTCGGACCGCAGCAATAGACGCCGACCTCACCGGTCGGTCGCGCAAGGAAAGGCTGAAGCTGAGCCGTGAGCGAATCGAACAGCTTCAAAGACGTCTCGGGCATGGTGCCTCCGGGTTATCGCGATCGGACGCAGGCGTCACGCGCTGGCTGACGGCGGTGGGGCAAGTGCGCGCAGCGGCATGCGTGCGCATCGCGGTCCAGGGCTTTGGGTGGCGACCAGCGTAGCGCTCTCGGTCGGAGGGGTGCCGGGGCATTGAGTGGGGCGCGAGGCGGCGGCGCGGTCGTGTGAGGCGGCGGTCGTGTGCGGCGGGCGCGAGGGCGGGCGCGAAGGCGGCGGGC
>JABFXY010000036.1 GCA_013361525.1 Polyangiaceae bacterium
ACACGCTCGGCCTTCGCCACCAGGACATCAAGCCCGAGAACATTTTCCTCGCGCGCTTCGGTGGGCGCCTCCACCCGGTGCTCCTCGATCTCGGCGTGGCCGCCGAGAAGGACTCCACCTTCGTCGCCGGAACGGCGCTCTACGCCGCACCGGAGCAGCTCACCGCCATCCTCGGCCTCGACAAGGAGACACCGCTCTCCGAGAAGATGGATACGTACTGCATCGGCGCGACGCTCCTGCTCGCGCTGGTCGGGGACAAGCTGTTCCCTGGATCGAAGGCGCTCACGCGCCGCCAGGTGATCGAGAGCCACGCCGTACGTTCCACGAAGCCGCTCGCCGACGACGCGCTCCTCGATGTCTCGGAGAACATCCGAACCGAGCTCGACAAGCGGCTCGCGAAGTGGATGTCGCTCGAGCCGGTCGATCGGCCGAACATGAGCCAGGTGGCGGAAGAGCTCGAGATCCTCCTCGAGCCCGAGCGTGAAGCGGAGCGCGCGGAAGAGAACGCGCGTAACCGCCAGAAGCGAGCCCTCGCACGTGCGCGCGTCGCTGCGTCGATCGTCCTTCTCATCGGTATCGGTGTCGGTGCCCTCGCGCTCTGGAAGCGCGAGACGCTTCGCCTCGCGGGTGAGCTCGAGGAGGCGCGCGCCCAAGGCGCCGAGAACTTCGAAGAGCTCGACACGTGCGTCGCGGCGCACGCCGTCACCTCGAAGGAGATGAAGACGTGCAAGACGGATCTCGCCGACGAGCAGACCGAGCACGAAAAGACGCTGAACGCGCTGTCGAAGCAAGGTGAAGGCTGCTCCGAAGCGGTCGACCAGATGAAAGACCTCCGCACCAAGATGCAGGCGGAGAAGAAGAAGCACGACGACGAGCTCAAGGCGCAGGACAAGGAGTGCACGACCGAGAAGGACAAGCTGACGACCGATCTCGGCGGCGAGCGCGACAAATTCAAGACGGAGCGCGACACCTGCGAGAGCTCCCTCAAAGAAAAAGAGACGGAGATGACGACGCTGCGTCAGGAGCGCGACACCTGCGTCGCGTCCAACGGCAGCGGCACGAACGCTGGAAATACGAATGCGTCGGCGACGTCGACGAGCGATCCGTATGCGGATCCTCCGCCTTCCGCGACGGTCGTGCCGAGCGCGCCGCCGTCGGGCGCGCCATCGACGGCGCCCCTGCCTCCGCCAACCACACCGCCGACCACGACGCCGCCTCCTCCCCCGCCGCCGGCACCGCCTCCGCCTGCGCCGGCACCGACCGCGGGGCAAACGGCACCAGGCTCACAGTCGTCCGACGCGACCCCTGGCTCCACTCCTCCTTCCATGCAACAACCCCTGACCGACTAGAGATCGCCTACGAACACGCATGCGGATCCCCCGACGCGAAGCCATCAAGCGGATTGGTACCGCCGGCGCCATTCTCGGCGCGTCGGCGGTCGCCGCGCGCACGCTGTTCGACCAGGGGGGCTTCGATGTCACGAAATCCAAGGGCGCGCGCCAGACGCGTGACTATCGCATCGGCGACGACGCCGCGTTCGCGCAGCTCGCCATCGCGAAGAACGACACCGACGCCGCCGCGCTGACGCGCAAAGCGGTCGACGCCCTCGGCGGCATGCGCCGATTCATCTCGAACGGCGACGTGGTCGTCATCAAGCCGAACATCGGCTGGGACCGCGCGCCCATCCACGCCGCGAACACCAACCCCGCGGTCGTCGCGGAGGTCGTACGCCTCGTCTACGACGCCGGCGCAAAACACGTCGTCGTCACCGACGCCTCGTGCAACGAGCCGAACCGCTGCTTTCAGCGCTCCGGCATTTGGAACGCGGCCTACGAAAACGGCGCCGAGGTCATCCTCCCCGTCGAGTCGCGGTTCAAGAGCATGCGATTGAAGGGCGAGGTCCTCGACGAGTGGCCCGTCTACACGCCGCTCATGAACGCGGACAAGGTCATCAACATCCCCGTCGCGAAGCATCACAACCTCGCGGGTTACACGGGCGCGATGAAGAATTGGTACGGCGTCCTCGGCGGCCGCCGCAATCGACTCCATCAAAACATCGACGTCTCCGTCGCCGATCTCGCGACCTTCATGCAGCCCACACTCACCATCGTGGACGCCGTGCGCGTGCTCATGCGCAATGGCCCCCAGGGTGGAAACGTCGCCGACGCCAAAGACACGCACACCGTCATCGCGTCGATCGATCAAGTCGCCGCCGACGCGTACGGCTGCACCCTCATCGGCAAAACGCCCGAAGAGCTCCCCTATCTCAAAATGGGCACCGAGCGCGGTCTCGGCACCATGGATTGGCAAAGCCTGCGCACTGCGCTGGTGTGACCGATCGGTAAAGTGGCGACGCCTCGGCATTGCGGTTCGACATGGCTGCTATTTCTCCCCCCCGGCCCCCCTCAACTGCGTTGAGGGGGGAGTGTGTCTAGAACGTGGTCGCGCGCGCACTGGCCTCCGTAAAGAAGCAGCTGGGCCTGGGCAAGCCGCGCCCCGGCAGCGGTCTGCCCGCACGCCCGGTCATCCGCGGGCTCGTCTGGGCGCGCCGGTTTGCGCAAACGTTTTTCCTCGGCCTGTTTCTCTATCTCCTCTTCGAGACGGGTTTCCGCGGCTCGTTCACCGGCGGCGACGAAGCCGTCCGCATCGACAAGCCGGTCGAGGGATACCTGCTCGCGGATCCGTTCGTCGCGGCGATGACGCTGCTCTCGACGGGGACCGTGTATCGCGGCCTCGCCTGGAGCGTCGGCCTCATCGCGCTGACGCTCGTCGTCGGTCGCGTCTTCTGCGGATGGATATGCCCGTTCGGCACCCTCCATCACTTCTTCTCGTGGATCTTTCCTTCTCGGTATTTGAAGGGCGGACGCCGCGTCGAGCAGAACAAGACGCACCCGGTGCGCCAGCGCATCAAATATTATTTGATGATCGCGTTCCTCCTCGCCGCATTGACGGGTAGCGCGATCGGCGGCCTCTTCGACCCCATTTGTGTCGCCGTCCGCGCCATCGGTCTCGGCGTCATCCCCGCCATTCAATACGTCACCGGCCGCGGCAGCGACCTCGCCTACGAATCGGGCGGGCGCGGTGTGCAACAAGCGGCCGACACCACCAACGACTTTCTCGCGCAGACCGTCTGGCAGAACAAGCAGTTCTATTTCCACCAGACGTGGTTCATCGTCACCCTCCTCGTCGGCATTCTGTTCCTCAATCGCTTCGTCCCGCGATTCTGGTGCCGCGTTCTCTGTCCCCTCGGCGCGTTCCTCGGCGTGTTCGCCAAGTTCGCGCTCTTCGGCATGGAGAAGGATCACAAGAAGTGCACCGATTGCAATCTGTGCCTCGTGCACTGCCAAGGCGCGGATAGCCCCCAGGGCGGCGTGAAGTGGCGCCAAGACGAGTGCCACATGTGCATGAACTGC
Source organism: Polyangiaceae bacterium (assembly GCA_013361525.1). GTDB lineage: Bacteria > Myxococcota_A > Polyangia > Polyangiales > Polyangiaceae > Xiheicaenibacterium. The sequence goes on from JABFXY010000036.1 coordinate 3,414, forward strand.
GAGAACGCCTGCCCCGAAGACGTCATCAAGTTCCGCTTCCTCCCGAGCCGCGTCAGCACCCAGCCCAAGTTCGACCTCGCCCGGCGCACCACCCTCACCACCGCCGCCGCCGGCGCCGTCGCCATTCCCGCGCTGCGCATCGCCGACGTCATCGACGCCAACTACGACCACCGCGTCATCCGCCCGCCCGGGTCCGTCGAAGAGCGCGAGTTCCTCGAGCGGTGCATTCGCTGCGCCGAGTGCATGAAGGTCTGCCCCAACAACGCCCTCCACCCCGCGTGGTTCGAGGCCGGCGTCGAGGGCATGTGGACCCCCATTCTCATTCCGCGCATCGGCTATTGCGAACACTCCTGTGTTCTTTGCGGCCAAGTCTGCCCGACCGGCGCCATTCAAAAGATCACCGAAGCGCAAAAGCTCGGCATCGACCAAAAGCCCATCAGCATCGGCACTGCCTTCTTCGACCACGGGCGCTGCCTGCCCTGGTCCATGGGCACCCCGTGCATCGTCTGCGAAGAGTTCTGCCCTACCTCCCCCAAAGCCATTTGGGTCGAGGAGGTCGACGTCCCCAAGCGCTCCAGCAAGCCCGGCCCCGACGGCCACGAGCCCCCGATGGAGAGCGTCCACGTCCAGCGCCCCCACGTCGACCCGTCGCTCTGCATCGGGTGCGGCGCCTGCGAGAAGGTTTGCCCTGTTCAGGACAAGCCCGCTGTCTACGTCACGAGCGTCGGTGAAACGCGCTCGAAGACGAACGTGATCCTGCTCGAGAATACGAGTTATTCGAAGAGTTGAGTTTGGGGTTAAGCGGCTGCGCGCCGGTGGGGCGGCGGCTGCGCGCGGGCGGCGGCCGGGCATTGGCGTTCGCGCGCGTCGAGGCGGGTGAGGCGGCACGGGGCGGCACGGGGCGGGGCGAAGGAACTAGCCACCATACTTGCTAGGGTCCGCCCTTCTTTCGCATTCGGGGCGCGCTGGGCGAAAGAACTGGCCACCATACTTGCTAGCGTCCGATGTTCATTCGCATTCGGACCGGCGCGGCCCGCGGCCACCGTGTCTGAATCCTGAGGCGTCGCAGCGGGCGGGGCGAAAGAACTGGCCACCATGCTCGGTAGGGACGCCCGTTCTTTCGCGTTCGGGGCGGCCCGGGCGAAAGAACGGGTCACCATACTTGTTAGGGTCCGATGTTCTTTCGCGTTCGAGGCACCGCGACGAACGCAGCAGTCGCCGGAGGGGTCGCCGGGGCGAAAGAACTGGCCGCCATACCTGCTAGAGTGCACCGTTCTTTCGCATTTCCGGCGATCGAGGCGGACGCAAACGCCACGATGGTCCACGCCCGACCGCGTCGAGGCGGGCGCGGCGAATGAACTGACTACCATACTCGCTAGGGTCGGCTGTTCCTTCGCATTCGCAACCGACGGACGACTGGGCACGGCCGTGCGCCCCCGACCAGAACGGATGAGACCATGCCTCCCAAATCACCGAAGGACGTAGAAGGACTCGAGTACGACTGGCTGGCAAGCGATGCGAATGGGCATGTGGCCCTGTTTAGCACCGCAGGCGGCGGCCACGCACCGCCCGAATTCCTCGAGAACACCGATGAGCACGACCTGGCAATCGATCTGATCATAGCGTCACCGATATCGACCAAAGCGATATTTGCACCAGCGCTTGCACCGGACCTGATCAACACATGGCTCATGATGGCCGAGCGCGGCATCTTTGCGTTCGACTCCGATGTACACGGCTCACCGTATTGCAGAGTCGCCGCGCCAGCTGACGCCATTCGCGCCATCGATCTCTCGAGTCAGATCGCAAAAACGGTGACCAGGATTTGCCTTCCGCTGTCGTTCGCTGGTCTCTCGACCATACCAGGGAGCTTATTCTCCGTCGAAGGTGAACCCTCATACGACGCGTGGGAGAGCGCACCAACGCTGGGGAACTGCCGCCCAAACCCGTCGCGCGCGACAGTCCCCTCAATATTCCCCAACCATCGCGAGGTACGCCTCGAGGGGAAACCCCGACCCCGGGTCGGTGTGCGTCGAACGACGAAACGCCCGGGACACCGCACTGTGTGTCGTGATGCCCCCGAGCCCCCGCTGTAGCTCCGCCGCGTCACGCAGCACGATCGGAATCGAATAACGACGACACAGCTCGGCCACGAGTCGCGCGCTCCTACGTAGCATTGTCATCGAATAGGCGTCGCCCCAGTCTTCCGCGCTTTGACGCGCGTAGCCCGCGTGCTCGATACCGATGCTGCGTTGGTTGACCCCCGGTGCGTGAAACGCGACGTGTGAATCGCGGACGCACTGCACGATGGAGTTGCTGTCGACGCAATAGTGCGCGCTCGCCTTCGGAGCGCTGGGCCCGGCGAACCATGCGGCGACACGTTCGGCCGTTTCCGGCTTCTCGACGGCTTCCATCGAATGAAGCACGATGGTGTCGATCGCCGCGCCGCGTGTCGTGCCGAAGTGCTTCGCCTGAACGAACAGGTGCGTTTGCTCCGCCGATGCGCGCGTGCGGGCGCCGACGACGCCGTCCGCCGTGAGCCCGTGCGCGGACTGCCAAGCCTTGGTGGCGCTCTCCGTTGCCGACCCGAAGATGCCGTCGTCGTCCACACCAATGACCCGCTGCCACGCCGCGACGTCCGTCCCGGCCATCCCACGCCTCAACGTCCGCGGCACCGACCCGACCGGGTCCGGCGGAGGCGGCGGAACGCTCGGCGTCGAGCCAACCGGTACCCCGGGAAGGCGCAGCACCGACAACGGCCCCTCGTGCGATACCAGGCTCGAGAGGACCGGATCGCGCAGCACGTCGGTAAGAAGGTATGGCGCGCCGTTCAGTCGGCAGGCGCGGCGCATACCGCGCCACGTCTGCGAATAATCGCTGTGAAAGCGATCGTGCGCGAGGCCGAGCGGCTGCAATACCGACATCCCCGTCATGGTCGCAGGGAACGACGGCTTCTTCGTGTGCCAGCCGTAGTTCGCTGCGCGGCCCGCGTGGCCCGCGAGGCGATTCGTCAATACCCAGTCCTTACCGACCGTCGATGCCAGCCCCACCTGCGACAGTGAGGCCCGGGCCGCGTCGATCGAGCGGCTGTGTTGCACCATGCGCGAGGTATTGCCCATCGCGCTATCCGGCGTCTGCGGAATGGGCTCGAGCAGCACACGGGCGCTCGCGCGGATCCAGTCGGACACCCGCGGCGTCAACAGAAGGGCGTCGAAATGGTCGGCGACGAGCTGGGCCGTCGTCGCGTCGGTGGTGACGCGCACGCGGTCACCTTCCTCCCCGACCATCAGTGCGTCTTCGGACACCTCGACCTCGAGGGTGCGCCCGCCCTCGCTAATCACCAGAGGGACCCAGCGATGGACGACGTATCCCGCGCGTATCGCACTTAGCAGAGCAGCCTCACGGGCGGGACCGGGCTGCTCGGGAATCGACGAAGACAGGACCGACCACTTCATGACAGCGAGAGCTAACGCCGCCCGAGCCACTACGCAATAGCCACCAGCGGCCCGGTCGTCTGCTGACCGCTTTGGGGCGCAGCCGGCAACATGAGACAGCGCGCAAGACGTGCCGAACCGCGCTGACATTCTTCGTCCGACACTACGTTTTCGAACCTCGCGCGTTGGACAACGCCGCGTTATTACTCATCACACGCCGGAGACAACGCCCGGCGACAACGGGGCACATGGTCGACGACCAGGCGCCATGACGCCGCGGTCAGGTTTCGTTCACCACCCGCTGAACACAGGCGTTTGTCGCCGACGACGTCTTTTTCTTGTCCATCTTCGCGCGCCCGCGCCGACTACCCACTACGGACATGCGCGACACTGCATTAGCAACATTTTGACAACTTCTTACACAACAAACCACCACCAAAACCACACTATCCGACGGGTGTGCGGTCGACGACGGAAGCTGCACGAGCAACGGACTCAACTCGGAATGAGCCGTCGTCGCGCTGCGTCTGCGACCGCTTCGGTAGCGAAGCCGACAAAAAGGACCAGCTCATAACGTTTCAGTCATGCGGGCGCCATCGAGCGTCACACCTCCACATCCGCTCTAGCCAACAAATCTGTCCGCCTCGCGTCCGCAACGGCGACTAACGCGCTGCAGAGGCCACCAAGCGAGAATCGCTCACAAAACTGCTGCGACATTTTATGTCCCAGATGAACGAATTACCCCTCGCACGCATCACAACGACGCATTATTGATCCGTAGCGGGCTTGACGACCGCAGGAGGCCTCCCCCATCGGGAATGGCGTGGCGCGCTCTCTTCCCCAGAGAGACTAGGTCCCGGCGCCGCCTGACGACTTCGTCACGCGGGGTACACCGCACCAACTGTTTCAAGAAAACCACAACCCCAAGGCCGATTTCGTGTCCATGCCGATTGGTCGATGGCGACTAGCTCGCGAGCGCATTTGCGCGTCCACAGATGACATTTATCTCGACAAATTCTGAGGGAAGAAGCCACCCAATGAACGCGTTGCCAATCGCATCCAACGCAAGAGGAAGGATGATTCGATGTTGAACATTCATGAACCTGGGATCGAGGCGCCCCGCGTCATCGAATCCGCTCCCGTCGCACTCAGCAACACGACCGAAACACAGCTACTGGAGGCGTCGGGCGCCTATTCCTCATGCGATGTATGGTTCTCTGTCGATGAGCCATGGATCGGTCATGCTACCCTCAACCTGTACGCGCGTATCGGGGCGATTCGTACGCGTCTGCGGCGCGTGCCTCTCCAGGACGCCGGGGGAACCCTCGCGGGTGGCCGTGTTTCCGGTATCGCCATTTCAGTTCGAGGTCGGCCCTGCAACGGCTTCGAGGTCACCGTGCAGGGCGACGGCACCACTCTCGCGAATGGGCGCTTCACGCTTCAGGCCTGGAACGCAAAAGAGGCGCCGTCCGTAACGGGTGGCGTGCCTGTCTCGCTCGAGGCGCCGGTACAACGAGAGGCTGGCGTCTCGCTCGTTGCCGGGCGCTATTCAGAGAGCGGCGGCCCCTCCGACAAGTACAAGTTTCTCCGCGTCGACGAAGACGGCGTGCTCTCGGTGATGCCGAAGGATGTCGTCGAGGTCTCGGCGTCGTCGGCCTTCCCCATTGTCGGCACCGGCAGCGCGGGCACGCCGGCGGGTGGTGTTTTGACGGTTCAAGGCACGGGCCCGGCTGCTCGTGTCCCGATCGAAATCGGCTCCACCGTCTCCATCGAAGGCGTCGGAACGCCTGGCTCGCCCGACGGCCGCATTCTCACAATCCAGGGTGACACCGACGGGAAGCCCGTTCCCACAATCATCAAGTCAGCCGATGCCGCGCTCGTTGTCATGGGGGATCAAGCGGGGGGCGCGCTCCGTGTCGTACAAGGGGCAGCGGGAGCGGCAAGCGCGCGATGGCCGGCCTATTTGAGCGACGGGGCGGCCGCGCAAGGCGTGGTGGCCAATCCCCTGTTCGTCCGTCTCAGCGACGGGGCGGCGGCGATGGGCGCCATCGGCAACCCCGTTCGCACGGAGATCGTCAGTGGTGGTGTCGCCTTCGGCACCTCGACCGCACCGATGCATCACCGGATCGTGCGGGATCGGGCCTCGTATTCTGCCGCGACAGCCGCATTGACGGGCCCCACGACAGCCAACAGCGCGGCAAACCTCTGCACATTGTGGAAGAGCACCACGAAGCGCATCGAGATCCAGCGGGTGATCGTGAGCTTCTCCGGCGGCGACACGACCGGCTCCAATTGGTTCTCGATTCGCGGCACGAGGTTTGGCGTCGCACCGACCGGCGGCACGGCCGTCGGCGCTCAGCGCAGTGACCCCGACGACGCCGCCCCCACCGCTACGTTCACGTCGCTGCCGACCGGGGGCGCTACTGCGCAGGCACCTGATTTCTTCTCAGTGCTCTACCGCTCATTGCCGGTCGGTGCTCGGACCGGCTGCTTACCTCGCCGACTCGCTCGAGCTCCTCGATCGTCATCCGAAGGTGAGCGGCGGAGGCAGCGCTCGCGATGTCCTCTTTGCGCGGAGGCCGGACATTCAGCGCATCGCGCTCTCGTGCAAGAACGCGGAGACGGCACTCCCCTACGTCGATCTCGTCAACGAGCTGCTCGAGGTGCGGCTTGCGACCGCCGTCTGGCCGAGCATGCCGGTCCGCGTCGATACGACGCTCACGACCGACGAGCTCGTCGCCCACCCGGAGATCATCTATCCGACGGAGCACGTGGCTGCGTACACGGCTCTCGAAAGTGCCGTGTACCCGTTCCGACTGCCGTTTCACTTCTGGCAGGAGGAGGCGCGCGTCTACCTCGAGCATCTCGGCGTCCCCCGAAAGGATCTGATCGTCGCGCTCGCGCCGACCGTCGCGGGATTGAACGCGGGACAGCTCGCGCTCGAACGCCTCGGCACGACGGCGCGGCAATTCGACATCATCGCGGCGCCGGCCGCCCCGCCCAACCTCAACGACCATTGGGGCGTGGCGTCGACTGCGTCCCTCTCCCAGGCAAAGGTCCTCATGGAGAAGGCGGGCATGTCGTTCGAGGAGCTGCGTGAGCTCCTCGCGACTCGATATGCAAGTCAGCACAACATCGGCTTCGCGTCGAACGCCACGTGCGATCTCGATACACTCCAGCTCACCGGGCTTGGAACGACCGAGGTGCAACAGTTCTTGCACCGATTCTTGCGGCTGAGGCAGGTGCTCGGCTGGTCGATCTCGGATACCGACAAGGTCCATACGACCTTCGGCGTCCTCAATGATTCGACGCTCCGCTCGATCTCGGATGTGCGCGAGCTGCAGCGAAGATTCGGCGTCACGCCTCCCGAGGTGCTCGCCTGGTTCGATGACGTCGACCGCGAGGGCGATTGGTCCGCATCCCTGTTCGAGCGCGTGTTCCTCGACAAGCGTGTCGCGGCGCCCGCGGACGCGATCTTCCAACTCATCTTCCAGACCGGCACGAGCGCGGCAACGCTCGGCGGTGTTCGGCCCGGGCTTCTCTCCGCATTGCGCATCAAGCCCCGCGACCTCGATCTGTTGATCGATGCTGCAACCGCGAACGACGCTCTCGCGATCAATCCGCCGCGCGCAGCAGCGGACGTCGCGGACGTGAAGTATTTGTCTCAGCTCTATCGCATCGCGAGCTTCACCCAGAAGCTCAAGATCTCGATCGAGGACTACCTCTCGCTCCGCGCGCTCACCGGCGCAAAGGCTCTCTCGGGTGACGACGATTCGCCGGTCGGCCCTGCCGAAACGCTCTCGTTCCTGAACCTTCGCGACCGTTTGGCAACCTCTCCTCTGTCGCTGCCAGAGGCGCAATATGTCCTTCGGCACGTCGCATCGCCGGATAGCTCGTTCATGCCGAGCGAGGAGGAGATTGTCGCTTGGCGCACCGAGCTCGAGGAGGCCGTCGCGACGGTCGCAGAGAGCGCCGAGGGCGTTCAGGATCCGGACGGGGATTTGCTCGACTCGCTGGCGAAGAAATTGTTCGACACGACCGCGGCCGGCCAGGTCCGAGCCCTGGTCGTGAGCCCCGACACCTTCGTGAACGCAGAAGCCTTCATCGAGGGAACGATTGCGCCCTTCATCGGTGGCGACCTCGCGGCGGACGACGCGGTGAACAAGATCGCGAAGCCCGAAACCCGTCTCGATCTCGGCGGCCGCTTCGCGTACCTCGCAAGCCGCTTTCAGCGGCATCTCGACGCAGCTGCCGCGATCGCCAGCTTCATTGCGCAGAAGTTCGGGATCGAGCCCGAGATCGCGTCTCGGCTCGTGGACCGATCAAGGGCCGACGCGCCCGTCGAGCTCGACGCCCTCCTCAAGTGGAATGGGGGTCCGGCGGTAGCTGCTTTCATTCCCGGCGCGGAATGGAAGGCGCCCCAGGCAACTGAGGTGCAGCGTCGAGAGCTGTTGATCCGCATTCAGAAGAGCTGCCTCGTTCTTTCCCGACTCGGGTTCACCGGGGCGGAGCTCGCTCGGATCTATCCAGGCGGATGGCACGCACCGATCGCGACCAGCGCTCTTCCACGGCTCGACTTCGATACGCTGCCTGTCGAACGAGCGACGCCCGCCACGGCCCTGGCTCCGGCTCGCGCCCAGTTCGCAAACCTCTTGCGATTGGGTGAGCTCGCCGCGCTTCGCGACCGCTACAAGGCGGGACGGGCCGCGCTCTTCGACCTCGTCTGGGCTGCCCGGACGGATAGCCCCACGATCGTGCTCGAGCGCCTGGCGACCGACATGGGTTGGGACGAAAAGGACGTCACGGCGCTCGGGAATCGGCTCGAGATTGATGCCTTCGCCAGCTTCGCCGATGAACACGCCTATCTCGTCATGGAAAAGGCGATGAGCGTCGTCACTCGGCTGGGCGTCCCGGCAACCCAGGTAATCGGCTGGGCCGACGTTGCGGCCGCGCTACCGCCGAACATGACGAGCGCAGGGCCCAACGCGTTCACGATCGCGCGCGAAATCAAGCGAGCAGCCCGCGCAAAACATGACGATAAACGCTGGGCCGAGGTCGCGCGTCCGCTTCGCAACGCGATTCGGGAGAAGCAGCGCGACGCCCTGGTGGGACGTCTCGTCCACAACCTCTCCCTCAAGGACGCCGACGCGCTGTACGAGAACCTCCTCGTCGACGTTCAAATGGACCCTTGCATGCTGACGTCGCGCCTCGTTTTGGCGCACGGCACAGTGCAACACTTCACCCAGCGGGTACTCTTCAACCTCGAGCAGCCGGCTTTGGAGCCGAGGGAAGACACAGCCCAAGAGTGGCAGTGGATGAAGAACTACCGCGTTTGGGAAGCCAACCGGAAGGTCTTCCTCTGGCCCGAAAACTGGATCGAGCCCGACCTCCGCGACGACAAGACGCCGCTGTTCGAGGAGCTCGAGCGAGCGCTCTTGTCCGGCCCACTCGAGAACCGCGAGATCGAGAACGCGTATCGCGCGTACCTCGACGGCCTGGCGGATGTCGCGAACCTGGAAATCGTCGCCATGCACTCGGATGCCGAGGTCACCGGTTCAGGAGCTTCCGGTAGCACGCGGAAGCCCATTCATGTCTTCGGACGCACGGCGGCGCCGTATCGGTACTTCCACCGAAAGCGCGAGCTCGGCCAATGGTCGCCGTGGAAAAAGGTGGATTTGGATATTCAGGGCGACCACCTGATGCCCTTCATGTTCGGAGGTCGGCTGTATCTCGCCTGGGCTCAGATGGAAGAGGTGGAAAAGAAGGTCATCATCGACGCTCAGGTGGACAGCGACAGTGGCGAGGACGTGCAGGAGAAGCTGCACGCTCTTCTCCAGGAACAGGCCCAGGCCGCGGAAGCGGACGATTTCGAGCGAATGATCGAAATCGCCGAGGAGATGGCGCAACTGCAACAGCCGGCAACAGCGGTCCCCGCGGCGGCGGAACCGCCGAAATACGAGCTAAAGGTAAAAGTCGCCGTGAGCGAGCTGCGCGGCGACGTGTGGACGCCGGCAACGCTCAGCGAGGCTGTCTTGCTGGGTGCAGCACCGCACCGTCACCGCCTCGCACTCACGAGCGACGTTGTGGGACAAGGCACGGTCAGAGTTTGTTTGATCTATGGCGACGCGATCTGCGCGGTGTACGACTACTCACCTTCCAGAAACACGATCACACAGTCCGCAGTCACCGAGCTCGACGGCACGATTGGCAATTTTGAAATCGGGATCTTGCCGGTCCCCGTGGGCACCGACTACCCAAAGGCGCCACCGCACGGCCCACAGGGCATGACCGCGTGGTTCCAGGGCTTCAAGCGGTCCCAGAAGGACCTGCGTCTCTTCCTCCACGAGAACGGCTCACCGAACGCTACGGCCATCGTTCTCAAGAATGGCACAAAGGACTATAGAAAGCTCATCACCACTCGCGTCACAAATGACGAGACCGATCCACAACACGAGTGGACGCACGTTGTCCTTCAGGATCGCAAACGTTCCTTCTTCATGGAGCTGCGAACAGAAGGTTACTCGGTCGACGGTAGCTCCGGAGGTTCGCTCGACCACTTCTCGAGCTACATCTACGCGGAATCATTGGGAGACCGGGTATATCGTTTCACCCCGTTCAGCCATCCGTACATAGATTCCTTCCGGCAGGCGATCGTGGCGAGTGGGATCGAGGGCCTGCTTCGACCCGCGGACCAGACCGACCCTCTGCAATATCAATTCGCCAACCTCACGACTCAATACCAGCCGAATGATGAGCACGCCGACTTCCCGAATCCCGCGTCGATCGTGGACTTCGAGCATCGCGGTCCTTACGGCGTCTACAACTGGGAGCTGTTCTTCCACGCTCCTTTCCTCATCGCGACGCGCTTGGGCCAAGACGGCCGGTACGAAGAGGCGATGCGCTGGTTCCACTTCATCTTCGACCCGACCGACGGAAAAGCGGGGACGGACGCCAGGCGCTATTGGAAGTTCCGCCCGTTTGCGGAGAATCCGGACCTCGCGACGATTCAGTCCCAGCTGCAGGACCTCGCCGAGGTCGGCCTGAACGACGGCGAGGGCACGAGCTCTGCTGCGGAGGATCTCGCGGATCAAATCGATGGTTGGAGGAGCAACCCGTTCGAGCCTCACCTGCTCGCCCGGATGCGCCCCATTGCGTACCAGAAGGCCGTCGTCATGCGGTACATCGACAACTTGATCGCCTGGGCGGACGCGCTCTTCTCGCGCGACACCATCGAGTCGATCAACGAGGCGACGCAGCTCTACGTGCTCGCGTCCAACGTGCTCGGACCCCGTCCGGTCCTCATTCCGGAACCGCTGCCGACACCGGACCAATCGTACGCGGAGCTCGACACGGCGAACGGCTTCGATGCGTTCTCCAACTCACTGGTAGAGACGGAGATCCTGGTGCCCAATCCACCCCGGGGCATCAACCCGCGGTGCGCCTTCGGCAGGCCTGCCCCGGCGGTGGTTTGGAGGTCTCTCTACTTCTGCATTCCGCCGAACGAGAAGCTGCTCGGCTATTGGGACACGATCGCGGATCGGCTCTTCAAGATCCGCAATTGCCAGAACATCGAGGGCGTCACCCGAACGCTGCCGTTGTTCGAGCCACCCATCGACCCGGCGCTCCTCGTGCGTGCGGTGGCCGCTGGTCTCGACCTGTCGAGCGTGCTCTTCGACATCAACGTCGCGGCGCCGCCGTATCGGTACGGCGTGCTCTTCGGCAAGGCGGTAGAGCTCGCGAGCTCCGTCGCATCGCTCGGAGGGTCGTATCTCTCGGCGTTGGAGAAGCTCGACGCGGAATCGTTGTCGAACCTTCGCCAGCGGCACGAGATCGCGATTCAAGAAGTCGTGCGTGAGACGCGCAAAGCTCAGGTTCGCGAAGCAAAAGAGAGCCTCCGGTCCGTAGAACGGAGCCTCACGCTCGCGCAGGAGCGGCTCGACTTCTATTCGAGCCGGGAGCGAGTCAACGCGGCGGAAGGTCGTGCCCTAATGGTCACGAAGGACTTGCAGGACGATCAGGAAAAAGCCGCCCGTTTGAAGGAGGCAGCAGGACAGGCAGCCAACATCCCGAACTTCGTGACCGGCGTCTCTGGAGCGATGGCCAGCCCCGTCTCGACGATCGGCGTCGGAGGTTCGTTGATTTCTGCCGGGCTCAATTTGTCCGCCGCGGTCATGTCGGAGAATGCCGCCCGCAAATCGGCGCAAGCGTCGACGATCTCTACCCAGGCCTCGTACGGTCGGCGCAAAGACGACTGGGATCTCCAAGCGCGTCTCGCCCAACGAGAGATCCGTCAAATCGAGTCCCAGATCATCGCAGCACAAATCCGCCTCGAGATCGCGGAGAACGAGCTCGCGACGACCGAGCGGCAGCTCGCTCAATCGCGCGAGGTCGAACAGTTCCTCAAGCGCAAGTTCACCAATGAGGAGCTCTATGGGTGGATGAAGGGCCAGCTCGCGAGCACCTACTACCAGGCCTACAAGCTCGCCTTCGAGGTCGCCAAACGTGCGCAGGCGGCATTCCAAGACGAGCGCGGTGACGTCTCGCAGAGCTTCATCACGTTCGGATATTGGGACGGCCTCAAGAAGGGCCTGCTCGCCGGCGAAAAGTTGCTCCACGACCTTCGCAGGATGGACGCCGCGTACACGGCGCAGAACAAGCGGGAGCTGGAGCTCGTGAAGATGGTCTCCCTCGCCGAGCACGATCCGGATCAGCTTCTCCGCCTGCGGGAAACGGGGAGCGCGGAGCTGTCGCTCACGGAGGACGACTACGATCGCGACTTCAAGGACCATTACATGCGTCGATTCAAGTCGGTCGCAGTGACGGTCCCGTGCAAGGTCGGCCCGTACCAAGGCGTCCACGGCACGCTCGAGGTGTTGCACGGCTCCACGCGAGCCAAGTTCGACGCCCTGGATCTCAGCCCGTCGCTGCAGGCGATTCAGAGCATCGCGACGAGCCACGCGCAACAGGACGTCGGCATGTTCGAGCTCAACTTCCGCGACGAGCGTCTGTTGCCCTTCGAGGGAGTCGGCGCACACGCCAACCCTGATGTCTCCGGGCCTCAGATCCGGTTCGCATTGAGTGGAGGCAACAAGTTCGCGTACGACAGCATCGACGACGTCGTCCTCGACATCCGCTACACCGCACGTGCGGGCCGCACCGAAGGTTTGCCGGGCGCGAACGCCACGCGGACGCTGAAACGGCTCATTCGCGTTCCGAACGAGCGAGCCGAGGCCTGGACGGCGCTCATCGAGGGCGCCTCCGCCCTGACATTCGAGGTCCCGTTCGACACGTGGCAGCACGGTCGCAAAGAGGCGCCGGATACCACGACGAAGGTGCGGGTCTACACGCGTGGCGGAAGTGGCACCGGGATCACCCTTGGGGAGACCACACAGAGCACGCCAACGGCGATGGGCGCCTACCAACAGTGGGAGTTCACGGGCGCCGACGCCGAACGTGCACTGAGCGCGGCCGCAAACGACGATTGGACCTTCGGCTTCGCGAGCTGGACGACAAAGCCCACCGACGTCTGGGTCGTCTTCGAGTACGAAGTGGAAGTTCAGGTGACGCCGTGAGCCCCACCGACCGCAAACCGAATCAGGCCAGCGGTGGCATCACGGACCCCTCGACCCTCGAAGGGTCGGGGGGCCCCGCGCCCGAGCAACGCTCCCAGCGCGCGGCGGCCGAGCCTCCGCAACGGGTCGAATCGCAGGTCGCGCGCCCCCTCCAAGAGGGACCGCGCGCGACGTTCGCGGCGGTGAAGCCGCCGGCGCTCAACCTGCCGCAGGGCGGCGGCGCAATGCGCAGCATCGGAGAGACGTTCAAGGCGAACCCTGTCACGGGCACCGCCTCCTCGTCGATCCCGATCCCGCTCACGCCTGCGCCGCACGGGCCCACACCTCCGCTGTCGATCAGCTACGACTCCGGAAGCGGCAATGGTCTCTTCGGCCACGGCTGGTCGCTCGGCGTGGGGCAGCTCAGCCGGCGGACCGATAAGCACCTCCCCGAATATCGCGACTCCGAAGACAGCGACGAGCTCCTGTTCGGGGGCGAGGGGCTCGTCCCCTGGCTCGAAACCGTCGGT
>JABFXY010000135.1 GCA_013361525.1 Polyangiaceae bacterium
TATGACGTCGGTGGCGGCGACGACTGTGGGGACGGCGACGGAGATGGGGATGGCGACGGCGACGACGGGGGACGTCGCGGCGGCGGTACCGGCGGCAGCTACAGCGGCGGAGACGGCGACGGCGACGGCGACGGCGATGGCGACGGCGACGGCGATGGGGACGACGGCGGACGTCGCGGCGGCGGAAATGGCGGCAGCTACAGCGGCGGCGACGGCGATGGGGATGGCGACGGCGATGACGGCGGACGTCGCGGCGGCGGAAATGGTGGCAGCTACAGTGGCGGAGACGGCGACGGCGATGGGGATGGCGACGACGGCGGTTGCCGCGGATACGACTGCGGCAGCGATGGCGACGACGGCGGCCGTCGCGGCGGCGATGACGGAAACTACGGCGGAGACGGTGACGACGACGGCAGCGGAAACGATGGCGACGGTTATGGAACCGACGGCGACGGTTATGGAACCGACGGCGACGGGATCCACGGCGGGGACGACAATGGATATGGGGATGGTGGCGAGGGGGGCTCTTGCGGCATTCCGGACGACGGCTGCTCAGCGGCTTCGACGCCCGCGAACGGCTTCGGCGCGCTCCTCGTCATGACCGGTTTCGCTTGGCTCGGGTTCTCCCGACGCAGGCGGACCGTATGACGTAACCCGAGAAGGGGAAGAGGAGACTGGGCACTCTCGCCTAGCCCACCTCCTCTTCCTCTTCTTTTTAACCGCATCGGAATAAACTGACAATTCTGTCAATTTTGACGGAACATCTCACATATACGAGGCTCGCGCGACTCGAAGCCCGCGCCGACAGCGATTTGGCCCGCGCCCGCGTCCTTGCCGAAGCGCGCAATCATCGCCGTGTCCATGGGGGAATGGTTGGGGAGCTGCTCGGTGGACGCATAAACCTCCACGGCTTCGAGGCAGACTTGTGTGGTGCTCCAACGAACGCGAGCATACGTGGGAAAACCTCGATCCCAGGCTTCGGTCGTGGTGCCCGGCATGATCCACGGCCGGCGGAGCTGCAAAATCGCACGGTGGCCCTTCATGTTCGCGCAGACAGGGGATCCGTCGACATCCAGGGTGCTCCACGCGGCCAGCGCAATCGGGGCGTCGTCTTTGCGAAACAACAATGCGGGATTGTCCTCGCTCGGGGGGCCTTCGGTCGGAAGGCGAATGACCGATACCTTTCCGTCGGGTGAGAGCGCGAGCGCGTCTGGGTTCGGCGGGGCTGCGACACCGTCGGGCGTGCGTGGGTAAGAGAAGATTTCGTTCATTCGGCCCGGACCGAAGACCCGGACGGACGAAGTGTTCTCGACGTCGACCGCGAGGACCGTGAGCTCGTCGGGGCCGGTTTGCACGGCGGAGATCGGCGTCGCCTGCGCGCCGTGATAGCCGAGGACGAGCGGCTTTTCTTTTCCGCGCGCCCATAGAAACGGGCCGGAAGTGCCATAAGACGCCCCGAGAAGAACCCCGGGGGGGTCCGAGAGCGTGGCAATGGCAGCGCCTTGATCTTCGCTGGAAGGGTCGACGAAATCGCCGAACGTGCGCGACGCATCGAGGAGGTCGGCCACCTTGATCGAGGACGTTCGCACGGTGCCGGCGGGGTCGAACGGCTCGATGTAGCGAATGCGGCGTGTGCTCGACAACATCGCGGCCGTGGGCGGGTCGGCGTCGACGACTTTGCCTGTGATTGCTGCGCGAAAATTCTCGGAGAACCACACCGCCGATCCCTGCACGGATATCGAATAGGTAGTGAGCGCCGTGGAATCTTCGATGGTCTCTGCCCCGAAGCCGACGCGACGCTCGTTCTGAATGGCGATCTTGCGCTTCGTCGGCCCGGCGAATCCGCATTTCAATTGAGGCAATGGCGGCGGTGGTTTGCTCGTGGCGCGAGGCCAGAACTTCGACGGCGGACGCACGGACGCGGGGCGCGGCTCCCAACCAACGCGGACCCAATGAGAAAAGAGGCAGCCGGCCTCCGAGCATGATCGAGGCACGTCGGGCGTGAGCGAGAGGTCGGGCGCGCCCTCGACCTCGACGAAGGTCCAACCCCAATCATTCGATTGCCACGAGGTCTTGGTGCCCGCGTCGGTCACGAACGCGTGAACATGCGCGCTTACGGCAGCGGTAAATTTGAACGGGGAACGCTCTACGCGTTTACCGCCCTGCGAGACCCGAAAGCCTCCTTCGCGCGAGAGACCGACGATATTGCCGGCTTCATCGACGCCCCAGCGATCGGCCACGGTGTCGGGCGCCGAGGACGGTTCGTAGAAGAGCGGCGTCAGCGCCTTCAACTCCTCGTCCGTCAGCTTCGACTTCGCGGAGGTCCGCGCGTCCCAGATACCGCCGTTTTTCCCGGTGACGACCAGGAGCGCGCCGCCTTCTTTCGGCACCCACGCGTGCACCTTCAGCGGCTCGTTCGCGGGTGCGTCCGACAAGTCCGCGGAACGGTCGAGCTCGGACCATTGGCCATCGCCGCTCCGCACGCATGCGATACCCGGTTTGTTGTTCGTGTCGGTGCACGGGCCTGTGAACAGCAGTGCATCGGTGCGACCGCGTTGAAAGCGCCCTCGCTGTCCGAAGGTCTTTTCGAGCTTCACTGCATCTCCCGACCTCGGCATCGAAAAGACGCTGGAGGAGTTTCGATCGGTGCAGACGAATAGAACCTTCGAGCCGGACGACATCGGCGTGCACTGCGCCTGCGGCGGGAGGGCACCTTGGTGGCGCTTCAGGATCGCGCCGATGGTCATCGATATCTCGACGACGGCGCCATCGTCGATGGCAACGGCGCGCCCGTCGTCGAGCAGCGCGCCGCGGCTCGCCGCGAGCTCGAGGGGCGTCTCGGGCCGCTTCCACGCTGGATCCGACGGTGTTCGCGGAGCGGGCGTCGGCGCGACCGTGCGGGTCGAGGACTTGGCGTCGATCCGCAACGCCTCGCCGTTTTGGTCGAGGATGAACACGGCACCATCCTGTGCGACGAGGCCGATGGGGCTGCCGGCCTGGTGGGTCACGTCGGTCCACGTTCGCCCGCGATCGCGCGACACGTATGCGCGACCACCGTGCGCAATGAGCGCAGCGGTGCCGTCGGGTGCCGTCTCCACGGCGAGCGCGCCGAGGGGAAGCGACCTGAAAGGCTTCTTGGTCGCGAGATCGACGGCGCGTATCGATCCGTCGCTCGCGCTCGCGAGGACGAAGCCTGGACCGACCCATACCGAGGACGTGTCGTCGGAGAGGATCTGCTCCAGATCGCCGTCGAACGTCGCCGCGCGGAAGAGGCCGGTCGGGCCGGCGAACAAGTAGCCGCCGGCACCTGCCTCGATCGCGCGGGCCTGGTTGAAATGCTTCGCGTCGTCGACGGATCGGACGAGCGCGCCGCGCGCATCGACCACCCAGCGGGCGCCGCGCGCGAGGAGACCGGTGCGGCCTTGTCCGAGCTCGAAGCGCGTCGGCTCGGGCTCGCCATAGGGGCGAAAGCGCACGAGATATTGCGGCGGTATCGCAGGTGTCTCCGCCACGTCCGGCTTCCGGTTGCGCGATGTCTCGGCGGTCTTCGGCGGCTCGGCGACCGGCGCGCAACACGTGAGGCCGACGAGGAGCGCCGCGATCGCGCGGGCATGAGGGCGCATGGTCGCGAGCGTACGCGCAAAGGGCGAGGGTCGAAGAGCCGGATCGGGCGGGATGACGCGTTGAGAAGACGAGCGCAATGAGGGTTCGACTCTCGAACCAGGAGGTCGGTTCCCCGGAAGGAAGCCGACCGCACCGGGAACAGAATCGCCTGGCCTCGACGTAGGGTGCGCACCCATAGGTAGACCGATGCCGACTTCGATTCGCTCGAGCCGTAGCTTCCCTCCCCATGCCTTGTTCGTATGGCTTGCCGTCGCCTTCGCGGGTTGTGGCAGCAGCCGAACCGCTGCCACCACGGAGCCGGAGGGAGCGACCATCTCGGTCCCCGCGCCCGAGCCAGCAGAGGCGTCCAACGCAGAAACGACGGCGCATGCCGCACCCGCGGCGTCGAGCGCCGTCATGGCACCGACGGCCGAGCCGACGGCGAGCGAAGCGCCCGCACCTGCGCTTAGCGGCAGGCTCCGCAAGCTCGCGCCCCTCGGCTGCCCCAACGCGCCGCCGCCCGACGACACCAAATGCGCGGCGCCCGCGTCCTGGAAGCCGAAGCGCAAAGGCCAGGACTATCAGTGCGATTACGACGACGAAAACCAGATGATCATCACCTGCGTCTGCTCCGGCGAGCCGGAGAAGGCGTGGTCGTGCGTCGCGCCTGGCTGAGCTCGTGGCGCGCGAGAGCTACGCGCTCGCGACGCGCATCGCGAGCACCGAATCCGGTGCACAGGCCTCGGCGAGCGCGGCCTGTGCCTCGGGGCCGTCGACGATGGCCGCGACATCGGTTCGCGCCGAGGAGCTGCGGACCGCTTCGAGGTAGTCCGCGACCTCTTGGGCCGACAGCGCGCGCCCGAGCGGGGCCGGAAGCACTTCGCTCGTCGAAGGGGCGCGCGTGAAGAGGCGATCGAAGCTGCCCTTCGCTGCATCGAAGATCGCGTCGACGACCGAAGGGATGGCGGCGGCGGCCACTTCGCCTCGGACTGCGGCATCGAAGAAGAGCGCTTCGGGTCGCGCGATGGCGATGTCACTCGCGCCGACGGTCTTCGCGGTGACGACGTGCGCGGGGTGATCGACGGCGGCGACGACGCGTGTTGGTGAGCTCGGCCGATCTTTGGCCGCGGACTGCTCGAGGGTGGACAGGACCGCGGCGACCGACGCCGGCAAATCTCCGAGCGTGCGGGCGTGCGCCCCACGCACGATGAGCCCGCTCGAGCCATCGATGGTCACGCGCTCGCCGGATCGAAACGAACCGCCGTCGATTGTGCCGACGTGATCCGACGCGAGAGAAAGCGCCGCGCCGCTCGCGACGCAGGGCTTACTCAGGCCGCGCGCCATGACGGCTGCCTCGCCCGTGAGACCGCCGCGAACGGTCACGACCCCGGCGCTCGCGCGAAGGGCATCGATGTCGTCGGGCTCGATGTCGTGAACGAAGAGGATCGGCGAGAGGCCCGCGCGCGACAGGGCCAGCGCGTCGCGTTGCGACAGACAAACGCGGCCCTCCGCGATCCCCGTACCGGCGGCGATACCTCGAATCGCCGTGGCGCTCGGATCGGCTTCGATGCGCATCGGAACGGCCACGGAGACATCGGCGGGGGTAATGAGCGCGAGCGCGTGCTCGGCAGGAACCCCGTCGCTCAAGAGATCCGCCGCGAGGCCGAACGCGACGAGGCCGGAGCGACGAAGCGGGTGAATCGAGACGATGCGAACGCGTTGATTCGGCGAATCGACCTCGAACACGACGCGGACGGGCCGCCCGAGGCGTCGCGCGGCTTCGCGGGCGATCGCGTCGAGGGACGCCTTCGCTGCGTCCGCGAGCTCGTCGATTTCGGCGAGCGGACGAGCCGTGCCGCGGGCTTCGATCGCCGCGAGCGGCGACGACGAGAGCGCGGTGCGCATCGTGCGCTCGCCGGTGCGGGGGTCACGGCTCGTGAGCGATCCGAACGTCACCCCTTCTCGAAGCGCCTGCAGAATCCAGGGCGCGCTCGCCGCGCGCGAACGCCCGCGCTCGAGGACGAACGCGACGCGATCGATCGACGGTGCGACCATCGTGTGACCGGATGCGGCGGCGAGCTTTGCGAGCGCGGCATCGCCGCCTTTCGCCTCTCCGGCGCGGGCATCCGGAGGAAGCGAGGTCGTGAACCTGGACGCCGAGACACCGAAGCACGCGTTGGCGCAGGAGAGCGCGGCGTCGAGCTCGGCGGCAGGTGACGCGTTCGGGTCGACGAGCACCAGCGCGGCGAACGCGGTCCCCGAATACGTCGACGGCGTTCGGACGAGGATCCACGTCGCGCCCGCGGCGATCGAGGCGAGCGCGTCGGCCGAGAACGGCGCGCCCGGCTCGATCACGACCTGCGGAACCGAGGTCATCCACTCGACGAAGCGACGCTCGTCGGGCTCTTCCGCGTCAGACTCCCCTTTCGTCCGCGCCGCCACGCCGGTTCAATACCACGGTCGCGGTTCAGCGAACGCGGCAGAGCTCTTTCGTGCCGGTTCGGCCGTAGGGAAGAACCTTGGTGCGCGGCCGGACGTAGATGTGCCCACCCTGATCCGGCGGGCGCATGATGGCGCCTGTGGCGATCGGGCGGTCGGGGGGCAGCTCTTCGATGACGATGACCACGTCTTTGCCGGCGCGGTCTATGGCTTGAATGCTCGGGCGCCGATCGGCAGGGTTGGGCGCGCCGCCCGGGCAATCGACGCCGAACGCGCTCACGGCGACCGCGACGTTCGCCGGGTTCATGTTGTCGGGCTTCACGCCGCGCCAGACGAACTTGTCGTCGGAGGGGTTGCCGACCTCCACCGAGAGACACGCGCATGTGGGCTTCTGCGGCTTGTCCGGGTTGAGGATCAAATCGTGCCGGACGCCGAGCCAATCGAAGCCGTGGAAGCCGAGGGACTTCGACGTGTCGATCTCTCCGTTTTCGTCGACGCCCAGGCTTCGGAACCCTTCACGCGTCTGCCACGCGGAATTGTCCGGCTTATCTTGTGAGCCACCGCACGCGACGACGAGCGCGCCGAGCAACGCGAGGGGGACCGTCTTTACCCACATCGTTTCGAAGCATGGCAAAAGGGCGCTCTCGGGAGCAACACTTCGGCGAAACGACGCCGGTGGAAGACAGGTAGCGAGCGTTCAGGGGAGCGTGAACGCTCGGACGAAGTCGCTGCCGCTGTCGTGGCAATCCACGCAAATGTCCGGTGAGCCCGAATAGAGGGCGTTGCCGTCGGCGTCGTATTCGGCCCAATACCAGCCGTCTTCGCGCTTTTGCATCAGCGAGGTGAGCTCGAGCGTGCCGTCGTCGGTGTAACCGTCTTTGACGATCAGCGCGCCGACCGGCCATTCGGAGAGCCCGTCGTCGGCAAGCGCGTCCTCGACGACGTCGTTGACGAAGATTTCGACGTTGTCGCTGTGCGGAGCCGACGACGGCCGTCGCTCCTCGTAGCCGGGCGCGCGGAGCCACGCGCGGTAGTCGTCGTCGCGAGCCTCGGCGAGGAGCGCCTCGGCGCCGTTTGGGTCGTCGTTTTGGCGGCAGGCCGCGGTGGTCGCGACCGTGACGACGAACAGAAGTCCGCGCGCGAGCCTCATCGGTGCCGAGCCCTACGCGCGGGTGGGGGCGCGGGTTTCGCCGGAGCCCTCAGTCCGTCTCGTGCTCGTAAGCGGCCTCGAGCCCGAAATGACGCTGGAGCGCGGCCCGGTGTCGCCCGACGGTCCGCGAGAACTCGCTCACCGTAGTCGGGAAGGTCGACGCGTCGACCGACGAAACCGGCTCGAAGAGCGAGAGGTAGACCGTGCGATCGACGGCGCCGAAGCGATAGCCGCCCGAGCCCGCGTCGTTGAGCGTCAGCAGGTAGCGATACACGTGCTCGAACCCTTCCATCGGAAGGCGGACGACGGGTGCGCGCAGGACGAGATGTTCGGCGGCCGGGTCGGTGGTGACATCGACTTGGGCGTGCGCGTCCTGTCCGTCGAACGAGGGCGAAAACCGCCAGGTCGAGGGCCCCACCCGCGCGCGGTTCGACGGAATGCCGAGCGAAGCGAGCGCGGCCTTCACTGCGAACTGCCCTTTCAGCGGGGGAACGGCGGTCGGCGGCTCGTTCGCGTCGCGGGTCCACCGGTGGGGCAAGAGCACGCCGCACTCGAAGCATCGATCCATCTCGGGCTCGAAGATCGTGTCGCAGGAGGGGCAGCCGTACTCCGGTACGAGCTCGAGCATCTGCTCGGCAGGACCGTCCGCGCTCATCAATCCACCCTCGAACGCCGAGGACGGGAGCACGAGGTTCGAGAGCATTCGATGCGCGCGGCGATCACCGAGCACGCGATGTGCGCGCGGTCGAGTCACGAACCCGAGGACGCCGCCTTGCTTGTTCACGAGCGGCGCTCCGCGCAAGGCTTCTTCGCAGGCGACGTCGAGCTGCAGGTGCGCGAAACCCTCGCACACACGCCCTGTGCTCACGATACTCGCCGGGACCACGATCGGCTCGTTGCCGATGCGACCGACCGCGAGAACGCTGTCGCCGACCCGCGCTTCGCCGCCCGCATCGAGCGGGAACAGCGGTGCACGCTCGACCGGCATGACCAGCGCGACGTCGAGGGCTACGTTCGCGCGCACGACGAAGGCCGCGAGCGTGATGCCGTCTTCGAAGGTCACCTGCACTTCGCGCTCGTAACCGACGACGTCGAGGCTCGTGACGATCAGGCCGTTGGGGAGCGCGCAATAGCCGGAGCCGCGGCTCGTCGGCGAAAGGATGCTGACGACGGAGGAGCGGACGCTTGCGGCGAGATCACTGACGCGGTCGTTCATGCGATCATCCTCGTGAGCGCCGTCATCATCAGATCGACGACCTGCTGCTTCGGACCTTCTTTGCGGGCGTGTTGCACGATGCCTCGCAGCCGCTCTTGGGTCGCCGCCGGAAGCTTCGTGCGGACGAGCAGCTCGGAGAGAGCGCCGATCGCGAGGAAGTGGCGCAGGTCGGAGTCGCTCGGCGCCTGATCGATCTCGGAGACGTAGCGCGCGAGGTGTTGTTTCGCCTCCTGCGCGGTCGTGATCGGAACGATCGTGAGCGGATCCGCGGCGTCGACTTCACCTCGCTGCGCGACGATGCGCGCCATCACCTCGAACGCGGGAGACGTCGGTGGAATCGCCATCGAGCCGCGGCGGACACCCGGCGCCGTGATGTAAATCTCGCGCGTCATCGGCACGGTCGAGTGATAGAGGAACGCGACCGCCTTCGACGCCGCGCTCTCGTGCTCCTGGATGGCGCGGTAGACCGTCGCGCGAATCAGCAGGCACATCGTCGCAGGCTGGTCCGCGAAGCTGAGGACCGCACCCAACGTCTGCGCCTTGTGGAGCAGCTCGCAAAGGCCGTCGGCGACGCTGCCGGTCTTCGGCGGCGCGCCGCCGGGCTGACCGTGACCAATGAACGTGTCGCCGAGGGGATCGGCCGCGGGCGTCATCCGCGGCGCGACCATGCCGGCCGGCGGCGCGACACCAGCGGAAGGTTCGGTCGTCGCGGCGCCGTCGGCGCTCACCATCGTTCGGCCGATCGGCCCGGGCGGAACCGAGGCGGCGGCAGGCGGCGCCTTCGGCGGAGGCACGAGTCCTCGCGCAGGTGCGGCAGGCGCAGGCGGAGGCGCGTGCGGGATCGGCGTCGTCTGAGGGATCGGCGCCGTCGGCGGAGACAGCGGCCCGGCAGGCGTACGAGCGGCGCGGGCGGGTGCCCCGGTACCCGATGCGATGAAGCCGGGCGTGGGCCGGCCGATCCTCGCAGGCGTCGGGACCTTCCCGCGTTGCGGCGGTTGCACGTGAACACCTCCTGCCGGGATCAAGATCGGCGGCATGTCGGCGACGCCCGACGGAGGCCCGGGCTCGACCAGCGACTCCATCGCGTCGAACATTCCGCCTTGCTGCCGCCTCGGCGGAGGAGGTGGTGACGAGGTCGACACGTCCGCGTTGAGCGCGATGCTCGGAGGCACGGCGTCGATGGACATCGCGGCGTGCTCGTCGGGCGAAATCTCGCGCGCTTGAAGCGCCCCCACGAGCAAACGCGCAGCGTCATTTGCAGCGGAGAGAACGCTCGAGACGCAGGCACACAGCGCCGCGGGAGGCAACGTCGCGAGCTTGCCGACGTAGCGCGCAAACACCAGATCACCCCGGACCGAGAAACGTGCCGGCGACGCGTCGCCGTCGGACAGCTCGAGCAAGAGCCGCAGCGCGGGGATGTATTGCGTGAGCGGAAGGCGGACGAGCGGCGCTTCGATCACGAGCTCGCCGGCCTGCGTGCGCACGCGAAGAAACGTCGCCAGGCCGCGGACGATCGCCTTGAAGACCGGCCCCTCGGCGGCGTGATGCAACTGGAGCGGTGCCGACGACGCGTCGGGAAATCCTTCCGCGGTGAGGCAATGGGAGACGAGCCTCGCGTAGTCGCCGCTGCGCCAGGCTTCGTGCGCCAGCTCGAGCTCGGGCCCGCCAGGATCCGCGGCGAAAGCGCTCGCAGCGCTCGCGATCCCGTCGGCGAGCCCGAGAGGCGCCGACGTCCCGCCGCAACCTCTGCATGTCGGTTCGACCAGCGGCAGTCCGCAGGTCGTGCAATGCGCCATCGACTCCTCTTGAGGCACGATGGCGCAGCCTACGCCCGGCGAACGCGCCGCGAAAAGGGGGGTTTTCTCTAGAGGAGCGGATTCACTCGGACGCGCATCCGAGCGTCATCCGGCCGCGCCGACCGGAGCGCGCCGAACAGATGAACGCCGAGGAGAAGGAGCGTCCCGACGACCGTCGACATGGTGACCAGGCCGAGGATGCGCTCCGCCGCGGGCAGCAACGGAAATCGAAGCGTCAGCGCGGTGATCCCGAGCCCGATGACACAGGCCGGCAGAAGGACCCGCAGGCCGAGCCGAAGCAGGACGTGCGGGCGGATTCGGGGAAGCGCCGCGCGAACCAGGAGGACGACGAACGCCAGACCCCAGCACTTCACGAGGAAGACGGCTCCGCCGGCCACCTTCAGCCACGCGCTCGCGTCGAGCTCGCTCGGGGCGACGCCGGGCAGAGCGTAGCCGCCGAGAAACGCGATCGTCCCGAGGCCACACATCACGAAGACGTGCGTCCACTCGGCGAAGAAGAACGCGAACGAGCCGATCGACGAGCGCCCGCGGCCTTGCGCGGGTTTTGCGCCATCGACCAGCGCCGTCACGAAAAACAGCGCGAAAAGAAGGAACAGCTGCGGGCTGCGCAGCGCGTTCCAGGCCCACGGCCAGGCACCGGTCTCGAGGGCGGCGCCGCCCGGGCCAACTTGACCGAGGACGACGTCGCGAACGCGCAGTGAGCCCGCCGTCACGACGACCGCCCCGAGCGCGCTCGCCGCAGGAAGCTCACACACCACGACCTCGAGGACGGCGCGCGCGCGGCTTCCGACGATCGAGCCCGTCGAGCCGAAGCCGCCGGTCACGAGCCCCATCGCGAGGAGCGCGGTCACCGAGAGCAAATACAAGATGCCGAGGTCGAGCTCGGCGCGACGCGAGAGCTCCACGAACGGAAGTGTCGCGAAGGAAAGCGTCACCCCGGCGGCGACGAGCACGGGCGCAAACGAGCCGACGGCGCTCTTGGTCGCGACGTTCGCCGAGCGCACGTCGGAGACGGCGGCGCGGATCACCGCCAGCGCGACGCTGCCGCCCTGCGGTCGATGGCGTGCGAGCTCCTCGCGCATCCGGTGCGAAAACCACGAAAGCGCGCGGCCGAGACGCGAGCCGAAGAGGAGCATCAGCACGAGGATCGTCAGGAGCACGACGGCACCGCTCGTGAGACCGGATTCGACGTCGCCACGAAACCCGCGTGCATCGATCGTGAGGTCGAGTTGCTCACCTGCGCGCGCGACCGCGACCGGCAGCGAGCCCTCGAGCCCACTCGGAACCACGTCGCTCGCCTCGAGCGCAGTGACGCCGGCGAAGCCGACGATCAGGTCGCCTTCTCGAACACCCGCGCGCGCAGCCGGGCCCTCGGGTCGCAGCGCGCGCACGACGAGGCCGCCCGTCGCGCCGGCCGCCGGCTCGAGCTTCCAACCGAAGAAGGCCTCCGCCGCTTCGGCCTTCGTACGCGTCGCATCCTCGACGCGTTTCGACGGCGAGCGCGGAACCACGTCGAAGACGATGTCGCCTTTGATGGATCCAGTGACGGGCATCGCCGACGACACGCCGGGAAGCTGCACCTCGACCGTGCCGCGAAACGTGGTGTGCTTCGCGCCTTCGCCGGTTCCGGTGAAGCGCTCGACGAGCGCATCGCTCACGTCGAAGCTCAGCCGATCACGCTCGAGCTTCGCCGTCGTGATCTCGATGGTTCGATCGATGAGCGGCGACTCGCCAGGACGATAGAGGTCGCCGCGAAACACGATGGTCGCGTCGCCGACCTGCCCGACCGGAAGATCGCGGCCGAGGATATCCACGCGATCGTTCGGCCTCACCGCGCGCGGGGTCAGCTCCGTGAGCGTCAGGAGCTCCGGCATGGTCCGCCGCGGGCTGCACCCGACCACCACCGCCGACAGGACCAACAACGCGAGCAAGAGCCCGCGCATCAGCGACGCCGCGATCCTTGGAGCTCGAACGATGGTCCGCAATCATTCGGTCAATACTCGACCGTCTTCCGATGGACGAAGTTTCTGCCGAAGTCGTAGGCGCGCGCGGACTCGAGTGCTTGCAGGGGTGCGGACGGAACGGCTCACCCGCACTTTGAACGAAAGCCCAAACGGCGATCGACCACCATCGATCGAATCGTGAGTATGCCCGCGCTTGCGTTGCGACAGACGTGATGCGACAGTGACGCATCGAGCCATGGAAACGACGTCGAAGGAGCCCCAAGCCCGCGTAGACGGACAGGCCCCGGGTCCGCGCCGCGTGATCAAGCGGTATTCGAACCGCAAGCTCTACGACACGCGCGACAGCAAGTACGTCACGCTCCAACAGATCGGGGAGATGGTCCGCGCCGGTGAAGAGGTGCAGATCATCGACAACAAGACCAAGGAAGACAAAACCGAGGTCACGCTCGCGCTCATCCTCTCGGAGGATTTGAAGTCGCAGCCTCGCAGCGTTCCTCTCGCTGCGCTCCGTGATCTGATTCAAGAGCGCGGCGGCCGCCTGCTCAACCAACTCAAGGAAGGCACGCTCGGACGGTTCATCCCCGCCGGCGAGATCAAACCCGGCGACAAGCCGGTCGAGATGGCCGACAAGGAACCGGAACCGGTCGAGCTCAAGGTCGACGACAAGAAGATCGACGACAAGAAGGTCGACGAGAAGAAGGGTCGCTTGAGCGAGCTGATGGAGACGTCGCTCTCCTCCCTCGTGCCGAGCGCCAAGTCGTTCGCCGAGCTGCGCGACGAGGTCCAGCGCCTCACCCAGCGGGTGGAAGAGCTCGAGCAGCAGCTCGCGGCCAAGTCCAAGAAGTCCTGACGACTCGTCACGGACGACCGGGCCTCGGGCGCCCGACCCACGAGCCCGAAGCCAGCGCGGTTGCCGATCAGAGCTCGGCAACCGCGTTGTTGCGTTCGGAGGCTTTCAGCCGCCTTACCGCTGCACATCCGGCTCCTCCGAAGCGGATTTCGCCCCTCGGGATCCGGCGGAGGCGTGCCCGCGCGCAGGAAAGCAGCGCGAAAGGTTGTCCCTCGGGGAATGATGACCAAACTGGGCGGTTAACGGGACCAGGACGTTAGCGAGACCAGAGACATGGCGTTTTTCTTCTTCAGAAAACCGGCGAGCGTAAAGGAAGAGGGTGCCCGCACCGGCACGACCGATCCCTTCGCGATCGAGATGCTCGGCCACCTCGACACCCTCTACGCCGTCGCGACACGGATGACGCGCGGCTCGAGCGAAGCCGAAGACCTCGTTCAGGACACGCTTGTGAAGGCCATGCGTGCCCGGGATCAGTTCGAGCCCGGCACGAACCTCAAGGCATGGCTGCTTCGTATCCTGACGAATACCTTCATCAACCGATACCGCCGAGGCGGCATGGAGCGGGATCTCTTCGAGAGCCCGTCGGCCGACCCGCTCGCGGACGGTTGGGTAGGCGCCGCCTCGATGCGAAGCATCCGGGATCCCGAGACGCAGGCCCTGAAGCCTCTCATCGAGGCCGAGCTCACACGAGCGCTCGATGAGCTGCCGCCGGACTTCCGCCTCGCGGTGATTCTTTCTGACGTCGAAGAGCTGTCGTACAAAGAGATCGCCGACGTGATGGGCTGCCCGATTGGAACCGTCATGAGCCGCTTGCATCGCGGCCGAAAGCTGTTGCAATCGCGGCTGCGAGATCACGCCGCCGCTCTCGGGATCGTGGACGAAGCCGAAGAGCCGCAACGAGATAGCGCCCGTCCTCCGACGGACATCAACACATTCCGCAACCGTCGCCGCGCCGCCGTATGAACGCGATCAAGGCGAAAGCCGCCTCAGCAAGCTGTTGTTCCCGGAAGGTGATGCTCTACGCCGACGGGGAGCTCGACCCGTCGCACACCGTCGAGGTCGAAGCCCACGTGAAGGCCTGCGAGCCTTGCCGTGGTCAGCTCGAGCTCATCCGATCGATGCGCGCGAGCCTTCGTAAGTCGTGCGCTCGTCGCGCCCCCGGCGCGATGGAAGAGCGGATGCGAGCCGTGCTCGCCCTCCACGTCACCGAGGGCTCGGACCGCATCGTGGAAGCGATGCCGGCCGATGCGAGCGATGCGTTCGCCGCACGCACATTTGCTTCTGGTCGCGCAAGGGATTGCGCGACAGGTGGCGCGCGCGTCGTGGGCCGCACGCCCTCGCAGATGCGCGTACGGGGGATGGCCGTGGTCGGCGCGGTCGCCTTCGCAGCCTGCTTCGTGGTCGTCGTCGTGTTGCAGCGCAGCTCGAAGGCGATCCCGCTCTCGCAGTCGATCGCCGCGGCCTCTGCCAGCTCGATCATGAAGAGCAGCGACAAGCTCGCTGCCAACGACGAGGTCGCAACCCTCGACGTCCTGCTCGACGAGCTCGTCTCCCAACACGCGAACCCCCTCCCCCCGGAAGAGAAGAATCCCGAAGATCTCACGCGTCTCGAGCCGTACGTCGGTGTCCCCGTTCGCCGCCCGGCGCTCACGGTCCTCCGCAACACGAAGGTGGAGAACCCGAGCTTCGACGGCGCGCGCATCCACCCGCTGCGCGACGCACGCACCGGCGTGTCGCGAACGGCCGCGGCGCTCCAGTACAAGCTCCACGGTCACCGACTCACGATCTATGTCTTCGACCCGTACAAGATCCCGCTGAAGCGCTCGCGCTTGAAGTCGCGGGTCGTGCGCGAGGTGCCGGTCTACGTCGGCAACATGCGCGGCTTCTCGATCGCTGCGGCAGAGCGCTCGGGTGTCGGCTACGCGATCGCGTCGGACTTCGACGAAGACAAGAGCGTGCAGATGGTCGCCTCGTTCTAGGCTCTCTCTTTCCCGCGTTCGCCTTCGGCGAACCAAGCTCGAACGAGCCCCTGTTCCCACGCGGAGCAGGGGCTTCTTCGATCGTGTCGTCTCGCCTCGCTGAACGAGCGAGTTGCCTCGAAGCAATTCGCGACGAGCCACGAACCAAATTCCAATCGATTGACTCAGAAAGGCTTGCAACGGCCTGGGTGCTGCATAGTCTCCTCGTCCCCCTGACCCTCGAGGAGAGAACGACAATGGCCTTTACTCTGCCTGAGCTTCCGTACGCGAAGGACGCGCTCGTCCCGCACATCTCGTCGGAGACCTTGGACTTCCACCACGGCAAGCATCACCAGGCGTACGTGACGAAGCTCAACGAGCTCGTCGCGGCCGATGCGTCGCTCGCCGGCAAGAGCCTCGAGGATCTCATCCGCTCGACGTCCGGCGGCGTGTTCAACCAGGCCGCCCAGGTTTGGAACCACACCTTCTACTGGCACAGCATGAAGCCGGGTGGCGGCGGCGAGCCCAAGGGCGCCCTCGCCGAGGCGATCAACAAGGCCTTCGGTGACTTCTCGACGTTCAAGCAGAAGTTCAGCGCCGCCGCTGTCGGCCAGTTCGGCTCCGGCTGGGCCTGGCTCGTGAAGAACGGATCCGGCGCCCTCGAGATCGTCGCGACCAGCAACGCCGGCTGCCCCCTCACGGAGAACAAGACGCCGCTCCTCACCTGCGACGTCTGGGAGCACGCGTATTACATCGACTACCGCAACGCGCGCCCCAAGTACGTCGAGTCCTGGTGGAACCTCGTCAACTGGGACCACGCCGCCTCCAAGCTCTGAGCGCTGCCGGACAACGGACAGAGAGGGTTCGCCAAGAGCGCCAAGGGCAGAGAGAGGAAGAAGAGGGATAAGGATCGATCGAGAAAATTCTCTCGCTCCTCTTCCTCCTTCTTCCCTTGGCGCCCTTGGCGTCCCCTCTTCGTTCAGTGATTTATGCCGTCACCGTACGCGCGCGGGAGCGGCGGCGGACGCGGTCGACGACGCGCACGCCGAGGAGGAGCGCCAGCACTGCGCCGTGGGCGTAGGCTTCGGTGGTGTCCTTCTTTGCGCGCATGACGAAGTGCACCATGGCGAGGACGGCGACGACGTAGACGAGCTGGTGCAGGCGGTTCCAGCGTTTGCCGCCGAGCTTCTTGATCGCGCTTTTCGTCGATGTGACGGCGAGCGGGACGAGCAGCAAAAACGCCGTGAGCCCGACGATGATGAACGGGCGCTCGACGATGTCCGCGAGGATCGACGACAGAGCGCCGACCTTGTCGAGGCCGACGTAAATGCCGAAGTGCAGCGACGCGTAGGTGAACGCGAGCAAGCCGAGGTGTTTTCGCGCTCGCATCTGCCACGTCCAGCCGAAGACGATTCGAAGCGGCGTGCACGCGAGGCACAAGAGCAGGACCTTGATTGCGAGCTCACCACACGCGTTGAGCGCCTCGGCGACGGGGTTTGCACCGAGGTCGCCGGTGAAGCCGCGCAGCGCGAGCATCGCAGCGGGCATCAGGCCGCCGAGCCATATCGCCCACGGAAGCCACGCCTTGTCGTCGCGCCGCTCGCTCAAAAGTGCCTCCGCAAATCGAGCCCCTCGTAGAGGTGCGCGACCTGCTCGGCGTAGCCGTTGAACGGAAGCGTCGACCTGCGCGAAAGCTCGCCGATGCGACGTTCGGAGGCTTGGCTCCAGCGCGGGTGATCGACCTCGGGGTTCACGTTCGCATAAAAGCCGTATTCGCTCGGCGCGGCGCGGTTCCACGTCGTCGGAGGCTCCTCTTCGACGAGGCGGATCTCGACGATCGATTTGATGCCTTTGAACCCGTACTTCCACGGAACGACGAGCCGGATGGGCGCGCCGTTTTGGTTCGGCAGCGTGCGCCCGTACAGGCCCACCGACAGGATCGCGAGCGGGTGCATCGCTTCGTCGATGCGGAGACCTTCGACGTACGGCCACGGCAACACTTGTGTCCGCTGCCCCGGCATCTGCTCGGGATCGTGCAGCGTCTTGAAGGCGACGTATTTCGCGCGGCTCGTCGGCTGGGCACGCTCGATCAATTTGCCGAGCGGAAAGCCGAGCCACGGAATCACCATCGACCAGGCTTCCACGCAGCGCATGCGATAGATGCGCTCCTCGAGAGGAAAGAGCCGCGTCAGATCGTCGATGCCGATCTCTTCGGGCTTGTGCGCTTCACCCGTGATTTTCAGCGTCCACGGGCGGGGTCGAAGCGTCCCCGCCATGAACGCCGGATCCTCTTTGCCGAGGCCGAATTCGTAGAAGTTGTTGTACGTCGTGATGTCTTCGAGCGGCGTCGGGGTGTCGTTGCTCGCGAGCGCAACGGACGCGAGCGCGCGCGCCGACGGTGTCTCCGCGACGGACAACGCGGGAAGCGCGGACAGCTCGGGCGGCGGGGCACCTCCTCGCCGCTTCGTGATCGCGAGCAGGGCACCACCGAATGCAGTCGCGCCTCCGACAGCCAGCGCCGCATTGCGGATGAAGCGTCGCCGAGCCGGATTGAAGCCCAGATCCGGTTCGGGATCGGGTGGGACGCCCGGTTTGGGGCGGGATGCGTAGTCCTTTTCCGAAGTGATTTCGGAGGATCGGATTGGTACGTCGTCTCCGGGCTTCGCCATCGCGAGACAGGCTACGTCCGACCCTCGCGTTTGGTTACGTCCAACCGAAAGTTAGCCCGCCCGAAGGGCGGCCAAGGACCAATGAAGGGCTAGGGCGTGAAGTAGCCGGTCCCGATCTCCGCGGTGCCCGTCGTGAGGCTCCCTGCGTACGGTCGTCCAGGTGTCCATTCGTCGTTCTGAACGGCCTCGACCTGCGCCAGGTAAATGCCCCCGGGTGTGAGCACGCCCGGCGGAATGGTCACCGTCGTGTCGGCCGTCAGGATGCGCGCGATCCTGCCCTTTCGAATCTTCGGGTTACCCTCTTCGTCGAGGATGTCCTCGGCGGTCCAGATGGTGACGCGATAGAAGGTCGGCGTACCGAGCTCGGGCGGATCGAAGCTCACGACGGGCGAAGTGCCGACGCCCTCGAGGACTCCTTCGTCTGCGGTGCTCTGCTCGTTCAGCCGGATGTCGCGCACGAACCCGACAACGGGTACGAACGGCTCGGAGGACCCGACGGGACGGCTCACGGTCAGAGAGCCGGGCATCGTGTCGGAGAGCTCGCGATCGACGTCGGTGCGCCGGACGGTGAACGAGTACCTGGCGACTGCATAATAGACGCCTTCACCTCCGAACGGATTGCCGTATTCGAATGTTGCTTGCAAATCATCCGGCCAAACCAGCGACATGGCATCGTTGCAGCCGGCGGCGCAGGCCGCGGGATCGCACATCCCTTCGCCATCCGGATAACAAACCGGGTCGACGGGCATCGATAGCGCATCAGCGTTGACGTTGAGCACTTCTCCGTAATAGTTCGCGCTGACGATGTTCGCGCGTGGCTCCCACGCGACACTGAAGTACGCACTCGATGCGACGACGGCACCCTCCGCATGGGCGGCGGTGATCAAGGAAACGAAGTCGGAGCCTCGGACATCGACATCGACGCTCTCCATCGGCAAATCTTCGAAATTGCCCTCGAGCGTCACGTCTTCGCCGTCGGACATCGTCACGGGCGCGACGTTCGCCATGGCCTCGGCAACATAGTAGTTGCCCGCCGGCCAGGCCTCCGTCCCATCGGGCACACCGAGCTTTTCGTCGAGGCCGTGCTGGACCTGGTGAATCAGGACGATTTCGTCGCCTTTGGACCCGTCTGCGAGGACGAGCCCGCCCGATCCGATGAGGCTTTGAAGGACCGTCTCGGCATCGACGCTCAACCCCTCCAGCGTCGGCGAGCCGTTCTTGAAGCTCGCGTCCGAGTCATAAAAGGCAAAGGCATTGCCTGCCATTCCGGCGCGTACGGAGGCGACTGTGACGTAGTCGTCGTAGGGCTGAATGACTTGGCCCTTTGCGTCTTGTTCGAATGTCTGCCAAGGGCGCGTGAGCGTGCCGCCGAGGTTGATCGCGAAAGTCTCGGTCAGCGGCGCGACATCGGGCCGACTGACCCGAAAGACGCCGAGATCGAGATCGCGCTCGCTGGAATGGATGAAGCTCCGAAATGCCTGGTAACCGTTCGCTTGCGGCTCGTTGCCCAGAATTTGATAGTAGTAGGCACCTTCAGGCACGTCGGGGATCTCCACGACCCCATCCGTGACCGTGGCGGGGTACGAAGTGAACTCGCCCCCACTCTCCACCTCGGCGGAGTAGGTCGCTGAGTCGAGGATCTCCGGCTTCGAGATCGTCCCCGTCCCCTCTTCGTAGGTGTCGATGTAGTTGGCGCGGACACCCTCGAATTGGCCGCCCGTCCCGTCACCGTCGTCAGAACAGCCAGCCAGAAACGTGGACCCTACGATCGTCGCGAGCGCCGAGTAGACAAAAGTTCGCATTGTCTTTCATGGGACCACGTTCTCAGCCAACTTTGCAATGGGCGCGCGCGAGCAGTGTTCTCGCAGGGCGGCCGGCGGATTAGTGAGGGGCTGCGAGATAAGGAAACGTCGTACCCATCGTGTCCGCGTCGGCCTGGACGTTGTCGGTGACGCCGGAGAGCGAGCCGGCGACGAGCACCGAATAGCTCAGATCGATGGGGTCGTAGTCGAGCTTGCGTCCGCCACAATCCGAATTCGGGACGACGCCGACGGCGTTGGCTTCGACGGCGAGGTAGGTGTTGCATGCGTCGGCGTCGGTACGCAACCAGAGGCGGTCGTCCGCGAGCACACCGGCGAGTACCTGGTAGGTATCCGGGCCCGGCGGCGGTGGATGGGCCAACAACTGATTACCGCACATCGTGTCGACACCGTCGAAGAACGCGAGGTTCTTTGCGACCTCCGGGGAGTAATTGCCTATCCATTCTCCCGTTTCGTCGTCGGCATTCCAGGCGTCTTTGGCTGCGTCCTTGGCTGCTTGGTCCGGATCGAAGACATGATTGAGAGCCGTGCTGATCGCTGGGCGACCCATCCGATCGATCTGCGTGCCGAGCACCGGAGGAGGCGGAGCTGCATTGCCACCCTCGCCGCCCGTCCCACCGGTCCCTCCCATGCCGGCCGCGTTGCCGCCGGCTCCACCCCCACCAGCCGCTCCGGCGCCGCCGTTGGCACCCGTCCCCCCTGAACCGCCCGTGGAGGTGTCGTCGCCACAGCCGACGAGAGCGAGGCCGAGCACGAGCGCGAAGCCGAACGATATGCATCGCTTCATGATCAACCTCCGACCTTGTTGGTGCTCGCCCAGACGTTGAGCACCGGCCCGCCGGAGCTCAGCAGCTCTTTGTCGATGCTGATGACGATCGCGAGCGTGTTCTTTCCGGCGAAGAAATCCTTCGCAGGCCCACCCGGCGGCGTCGATGTGGGATCGGTCTTCAACTTGGTGACCAAAAGGGTAGAGGTCGCAGCATCGATCTGTGGGCAACCGGCGCCGTTGACAGTGAGCGTTGGGGCGACCGCAGTGACCGTCGCCGCGACGTCCTTGAAGCCGTCGAGGTTGAAGAAGAACGGGTCGTCTCGGAGACCGGCGAAGACCTTCACGCGGCCCGAGGCGCTGGTGAGACCCGCTTCGGCGCTCGCGTCACCGGTGACGTAATCGTCTTGGCCGACCCAGCATTGAATCGTTTGCGCGGCGTCGAACGTGCAAATCACGTCCTTGTCGTCTCCTTGCTCGCCAAACTGGCCGCTGCTCTCGGTATGAAAGACATACTGCGTGGCGTCCGAGAACATGGCGCCCGCCGGGGCGAGCGGCGAGACGGTCATGACGAGGACGACGTCGTCACCCTCCGTCCACGCGTAAACGTCGTTGATGTCCGAGGTCGCGTCGGCAATCACGGAAGGGGCGTCTCGGTGGTCGGCCGCGACCGCTGTCGACGCGGTGTAACCGAAGACCAGCGCTGCGGAGCAGCAGCGGAGCAATGTAGTTCGATGCTTCAAGATCGTTCCTCCTAGTTGGGTGTGGGGACGATCCGCCATCGTGCCGCCCACGACTTCCCAATTGCAAGAGGAAGGAAACGGCCCTTATCGCCCGACAGTGACGGCGCCGCCTTTTCGAGGATCGAAGACGGGCTCGAGCGCGCGGACCCCGTCTTCGTTTCGAACGGAGATCGCAGTGACCGCACCGAAGCCCGGCACGGGGGCGTCGACGACCTCGCCGCGCGCGACGAGATCTTCACGCAATGTGTCGAGCGGCGCATCGAGACGCAGCGCGCCCGACGCGGTCACGTGGAAGCGCGGCTCGGCGACGGCATCGGAGAGCGGCATGCCGAATGCGAGGTGAGCCATCAAGACGGAGACGACACCCGTCGTTCCACGGAGACCACCGGAAGCACCGGCGACGACGATCGGCGCTCCATCGCGGAGGACGATCGTCGGCACGTGATTCGAGACGGGTCTCGCGCCGCCGCGCGGGAAGTTCGGCCCGCGCGTGGTAACGCGTTGTCCGTATTCGTCGATGCTGAACTCGCCGAGCGCGTCATTGAGGGCGAAGCCGCCGGCGGTAAGCAGCTTCGAGCCGAACATGCTCGTGAGCGACGCGGTAATGCTGACGGCGTCGCCTTTGTCGTCCACGACATCGCAATGAAAGGTGCCCGAATCGGAGATACTCGGCAGCTTCGGCATGTTCGTCGTATCCACGCGAATCTTCGCGCGTCGCGCACGAAGGCGAGATTCGTCGAGCGTGGAGGTGATATCGGTCTTGAAGAACGCGGGATCGCCGACCGCAACGGATCGATCAAAATACGCGTTACGAAGCCCCTCGGAGAGGACATGCACGTAGGTGCCCGATTGGTGCTCGAGCTTCTTCACATCGGCTTTGTCGAACATCTCGAACATCTCGCTGATGACGAGACCTCCCCCGGAGGGGGGCGGCGCCGTGACGATGTCGAGCCCCTCCCATTGGGCATGGAGAGGCTTTCTGACGATAGGCTCGTACGTCGCGAGGTCGTTCGGCGTCATTCGACTGTTCGCGTCGCGCGCCGTCGTGAGGACGTCTTTTGCGATAGCACCTTTGTAGAAGGCGCTCGGCCCCGCGTCGGCAATGGTTCGTAGTGTGCGCACCAGCGCCTCGTTGTGGAGCGTCTCGCCGACGCGGGCCTCGGCGTTGTCGGGCCACAACGAGCGCGCGCGGTCGTCGCTCGATCGCCACTTGTCGTTCCACGCGAGCACTTGCGCCATGTACGGCGAGAGCGGGACGCCGCGCTCGATGGCGTCCGCCGCGCTGCCGACCACCGTCTTCCAAGGCAGCTTTCCTCCGATCTCGTGAAGCTTCGCGAGACCTGCGACGAGACCGGGCACGCCGACGAGAAAACCTCGACGGCTCGGCGGCGGGTTCTTCGTGAGGTAGTCGACCGGTTTGATGCCGGAGGGTGCCGACTCACGAAAGTCGACGAAGACAGGCTCGGTCGCCCGTTTCGGATCGGCGCGATAAAGAAGCGCACTTCCCCCACCGCCGAGGCCACACGACGAGGCGTGCGCGGCGCACCCGACGAGGACGGCTGCGATGGCCGCGTCGGTCGCCGATCCACCGCTTTCGAGAATGGACCGTGCGACCTCGACGGCGCTCGCGTTTTCGGCTGCGACCGCGAAGTTGTCCCGCGTTCGGGGCGCGCGCGCGGGTGCCGTGCTCGACCCTTTCGGCGCGACCGTTGGAGCGGCCGATAGAACCGGAGGCGTCTCCGGCTCGGGGGTCGCGGCGCCCGGCGCAGAGCATGCGCAGGCGAGACACATCAAGATGGAGCTTGCGCGCGCGGCGTTCACGAGCGACGACCTCGGGGCGGACAGTATGCCAAGGAGGCGGCCACCGTGCGATTCCTCTTCGTGATGGATTCTCTCGATCGCGTGAACCCGGAGAAGGACACGACGTTCGCATTCATCGAGGCGGCGCAGGCCCGCGGACACGAGAG
Organism: Polyangiaceae bacterium; assembly: GCA_013361525.1. Taxonomy (GTDB): domain Bacteria; phylum Myxococcota_A; class Polyangia; order Polyangiales; family Polyangiaceae; genus Xiheicaenibacterium. Next base: position 22,963 of record JABFXY010000135.1, read on the forward strand.
CCTACACTGCCTCGTTTCGGAGCTCGGCGTGCGCGGCGGGCGCACCTTCGCGCGCGTGCGAAACGTCTCGATCATCGAAGCCGAGCCGCGCATTCGCCTCGAAGCTGATGCGCGCGAGGTCTCGCTCGACGACGTCGACGTCGTCTTCATCCGCAAAGATCCGCCGTTCGACCGAGCATACTCGTACGCCACGCTGCTGCTCGAGCACGCGCGCGGCGGCCCGCTCATCGTCAACGACCCGCGAGGCCTGCGCGACGCGAACGAGAAGCTCTACGCGATGAATTTCAGCGAGTGGATGCCGAAGACGATGGTGTCCAGCGATCGCGACGCGATCTTCCGCTTCGTCGACGAGGTCGGCGGCAGCGCCGTCATCAAGCCCCTCGACGGCGCCGGCGGCGTCGGCGTCTTGAAGCTCGTTCGCAGCGACAAGAACGCACGCGCCATCGCGGACGTCGTCACCTACGAGGGCAAACGCCTCGCAATGGTGCAGGCATTTTTGCCGTCGGTCACCGAAGGCGACAAACGCATCCTGCTCCTCGAGGGCGAGCCGCTCGGCGCGATCCTCCGCGTCCCGCGCGCCGACGACATCCGCTCCAACATCCATGTAGGCGGCAACGTCGTCCCCTGCGAGCTCACCCCGCGCGAACGCGATTTGGTCCGCGCCATTGGCCCGCGCCTCGTCGCCGATGGCCTTTATTTCGTCGGCCTCGACGTCATTGGGGAGCACCTCACCGAGGTCAACGTGACGAGCCCAACTGGTATTCAGGAATTGGGGAAGTTCACGGGGACGAAGCCTGCCGACCGGGTGATGGCCTGGGCTGAGCAGAAGCGGAAGGCGACGGCGTCTTAGTCGCAACGGGAGACGAGAGGGGTCGCCGAGGCGCCAAGGGAAGATAGAGGGGGAAGAGAGGAGAGGGTTTGCTCTTTACGGGCGAACCCTTTTCCTTTTTGGGATGTTGCCTGCATTGCAGTGTCCGAACGGCTTTGCGGATAGGGCGGCGACCCTATCGATTCGTTCGCTCCGCGCCAGGCCGCGGCTCACGAATCCTTACCCGCCACCTCAATGGCGAATGAATCGCGATAGGTTGCAGTATCCCTATTCGATTCGTTCGCGCTCATCGCTCGGAGAGCGAGCTCTCCGCACGTAATTCCAGTAGTTTGCGGATCACGAGTGGTGACGAACGATCGCGATGCCGTGAAATCGCGATCAAACCGCGGGGGGATACACCAACAGCACGCGATTCATTCGCCGCGCCCGTCCCCGTTGCGCATCCCCACCGATTCATTCGCCGCGCCCCGTCCTCGTCTCGCATCCCCACCGATTCATGCGCAGCGCCCCACATGCCGCCACGGCTCCGTGAACGTCGAATCCCGCCATCAACGTCCTTCAAAATCCCCTCCTCTTCTCCCTCCTTCTCCCCTTGGCGTTCTTGGCGACCCCTCTCGTTCTGTTTCTCCCATCAAAACTTGGCCCCCTCCCCGAGGCTCTGTTTGCCTCGCGTTATGCATCGCCGAACGCACGCCGCCCCCTGCGCCGTTTGTCGACAAGAGCTCACGAGCTCGAAACTGAGCCGCGTCGTCGTCGAGGCGAAGACGGTGCTCCTCTGCCGAGACCACGCCGCCGTGGTCGCGCGAAACATGCCGAGGACATTCGAGGAGCTGAGGCGCCTGTTCCTCGAGGAATCGGACAGCGCTCACCCGGCGCGGCGTTCGGTCCTCGAGCGTCGCGTCGCGGAAGATCGCAGGATCTTCCCGCCGCGGCCGGAAGGTCGGCGCCTCGGCGGCGGCCGGCGAGCCTCCGACGCGGCTGTTTGAAAACGCGCCAGCGCCGTGTGGCGTCGGCGTGACTGCGTCGTGGCAGCCTCAGACCTCGATGTGTCGACCAATCGAGCGCCGAAAAGGTCGCGTGAACGCCCGTAAACGGTGCGTTTCGACCTATCTCGCGCGCGAGCAGCTGTAGTACGAACGGGCCGTGTATCACATCCGGCGAGTCGTTATCGGACTCGGCTCGAACGTAGGCGATCGCCTTCAGAACATCGCACAAGCGGTCGACAGGCTTCGCGCGGACCAAGAGCTTCACGTCGCAGAGCAGTCGCCGCTCTACGAGACCAAGCCCGAAGGTGGCCCTCCGCAGGGGGACTATCTGAACGGTGCGGTGCTCGTGCTCACCGCGGTGGAGGCGCCGGAGCTCCTGCGCCGCATTCAGCGTATCGAGGCGGAGCTCGGACGCGTGCGCGCGGAGACGAATGGCCCGCGCACCATCGATCTCGACATCCTCTGGATCGAAGGCGAGACGATCAAAGAGCCGGATCTGGTGATCCCGCATGCGCGCCTGTCGACGCGTGCCTTCATGCTGAAGCCCCTCCTCGACGTGGCGAGCGACGCGCGCGACGCCGAGACGGGCATGGTGTTCGCCGAGCTTCCGCTCGCGCAAACCGAGCTCAAGCGGGTCTGAGGCGTTTGCCGAGGCGGTAGCCCAAGACGCCGCCGCCCCACGCGAGCCCACCGAGCACGGCGAGCACGGCGAACCAAAACGGAATGGGCGCAGCATTCAGCCCAGCCGAGATCGAGAGCACCCAGCCGAACGCCGCCGCGGCGACCGTCCCGTACGTCGCGTGTTTGCGCTCGGCCTTAAGCCCGAATCGACCGGTCGCGAGGCCACCGACGAGCGCCGCGACGAAGAGAGATCCGACGCTCACGCCGACAAGGATGCCGACCGATTCGACACCCGCTCGCTGAAGGATCGCGTTCGACCCGCCCGAAACGAGCGTCCAGAGGAGCACGGTGATGATCGCCGAGGCCCACACCCATTGGCTGCCGGGGCGTTCCTCGGGCGGGGGCTCCTCACCCTCCGGCGTCTCCTTGATGACCGGCAGCCGCCGCTTTCCGTCCGGGGCGCTCACCACTCGCGGTTATCACCACCCGCGATCGGCAGTCACCCCCCTCACGCAGTGAGGGGGGCCAGGGGGGAGAAATAGCAGCCAAGCTCAACCGCATCGCGCATCGCCGCGACATCGACAGCGGTCAGTTCGGCTTGCGCCAGAAGCGTCGCGCCTCTTCGAACTGCCGCGCGAGACGTCGCTGCTCTTGCAGAAGGGCTGCGTAGCCGCGAGGCAATCGCGGATCTTTCGCGAGCGCGAGCAAGACCTGAAGCGCGGCCTCGGCGTCGTAAGTCGCGCGGTGCGCCTTTTCGAGGTTGATGCCCAGGCGCTGCGCCATCTCGGAGAGCGCGCGGCTCTGCTCGTCGCGGTAGATCTCGCGCGCGAACACGAGCGGGTCGAGCCATTCGACGTCGCGACGGAACGCGGGGCTGAGCGTCGTCGGTGCACCTTCGACGCGCGAGAGCTCGGCGCGCAGGAAGGCTCGATCGAACTCGGCGTTGTACGCCGCGGGGATCGCGCCCACGACGAACGCGAGAATCTCCGGCAAAACGGCCGCAAATGCCGGCTTGCCGCGGACGTCGTCGTCTTTGATGCCGTGGACCGCGGTGCTCTCCTCCGGGATCGGCATGCCCGGATCGATGAGCCAGCTCATGCGATCGACGATCACACCGCCCTTGGCGATCACGATGCCGACCTCGATCACGCGATCACGCGTCGGATCGCGTCCCGTCGTCTCGGTGTCGATGAAGGCGATCGCGGATTCGACCCACGAGGCCTCGGCTTCGATCTCGCTGGCGACGCCGATGGCGCGCACCCGAATGAGGTGCGCGATTCCTGGATAGTGTCGGCCCGTGGGAAAGCAGCCGCACGGGTCGGATACCTTCACGGGTTCGGCGCCGGAGCGGGAGCGGTCGCAGTCGGAGCAGGCGTGGGCTTCGGAGGCTTCGCCGATCCAGCAGCGGGCTTCGCGGAGCCTGCTGCTGGCTTCGCGGAGCCGGCGGCCGCGCTCGTCGCCGGGCCAGCCGACGCGCTCGCAGAGCCCGGCGGTTCGGCGCTGGCGCTCGTGGCCGGTGCCGCGCTGTCGAGCGGACCTGCGCCGCCTTCCATCTCATCCAACTTGTCGAGGCCGATCGCCTTGCGGATCTCGTTGTACTTCTCGGTCGGCTCTGCGGGCTTCTGACCCGCCTGCTCGATGTCGAGCGCGATCCAATGCTCGAACTCTTTGCTGAACGGGTTGAGCTCGAAGCGGCGGCCATTCACGAAGATCATCGGCGTGCCTTCGAGGCCGAGCTCGTCGGCTTGCTTGATGCTCGCCTCGACGGTCTTCTTCGTCTCCTCGGAGTCCATGTCCTTCTTGAACTTGTCGAGGTCGAGCCCGATCTCGCGCGCGTACTTGCGCAGGTCGGCGCGCTCGAGGTGCTCGCCGTTGTCGAAGAGCTTCTTGTGCATCTCCCAGAACTTGCCCTGCTGGTGGGCGGCCTCTGCGGCGAGAGCCGCGTCGAGGGCGCGCTCGTGTCCGGGGATCGTGAGGCGGTAGTACTTGTAGACGACGCGCACCTGGCCCGGGAACCGCTCCATCGCGAGCTCGAACGCGGGCCTCACCTCGCGGCAAGCCGGGCACTGGAAGTCGGCCCACTCGACGATGGTGACGATGGCGTCGTCCGGCCCCTTCGAGGGCGCGTTGCCGATATCGATCGTCTTCACGTTCGCGGGGTCGAACCGCATCTTGTAGAACTCGCCGAGCTCGGCCGACGGGACACCACCGCGAACGAGGCGCGCAACCAGCTCCGCCGCAGGCTTGCACGTCGCGCACGAGCGCTTGTCGACGATACACTCCGCGAGCGTGACCGGCGTGTCCGCACAGGGCGCGGAGAGCTTGTCGAGCTGAGCGACCAGCTCGGTTTTCTCGCGATCGTTCAGCTTCTTTGCGGCGTCGAGCAGCTTGGCCGCCTCGTCGCCGCGAGACGAAGGCTTCGCGGAAGAAGTCGGCGCGCTGCTCGCGACGGTGGACGACGCAGTGGCAGTCGCAATGACCGGGTTGCTTCCAGGCGTGCGCGGCTCGGGCTTGGGGTCGTTGCGAGGGTCACCACAAGCGGCGACGGCGAACGCGATCGTGATCGCGATGAGATTGGAAGAGCGCATCGTTCGTGGGGGTTCGTTCAAAACGAAGCCATGGCGTTCACGTTGATGACGCCGATGGTCTGGGTGTAGCGACCGCCCGAGTCGGGCGACTTCGTCGGGTTCTCGAAGTCCGGGAACTCCGACTGACCGGTCGTGTCGCGGGGCACGTAGAAGATGTGGGTGTAAGAGACGTCCGCGCCGAAGATCTCACCGAATTGGAAGCGAGCGCCGCCGGCGACGGACGCCTTCTGGAAATCGGTCAGCGCAGGCTCGAGCGTTCGGTCCGGCACGGCGTTGGAGTCGTAGCCCGCACCGACGAAGACTTCCACCGCCGGGATGACCCAATACGATCCGCCGGCGCGAAGGCCGAACGCGGGACCCCAATCACGCTGAATGTTGATGATCGGAGGCCCGAGCGATCCGGGCGTCGGCGAGCCGTCTTCTTCGACGTCGCACTGCTCGTTCGCGATCTCTTCGCCGGACTCGGGATCGACGACCGTCTCAGGGACGATGCATTGGTTCTTGAACGTCGACCAATTCGTCATGTCGCCGAAGACGCGGATCTCCACATCTTTGACCGGCCGCGCGCGGACGCCGAGGCGGTAGATATCCGGAAGCTCTTGGAGGAGGCGAACGCGCTCCGTCGAGGGCTCACCGGTGGTGAGCTTGTTGGTGAGCGTGCCTTCCATGTCCATCTGCCCCATGCCGGGCTGCGCCTGGTAGGAGAAGCCGACCCAGACCTTCTCCGGCGCAATCTCGCCGATCACGCCGATGCCGAAGGACGCGTTCCACCCACCGACGTCGATGAGGCTTCGCCCCTCCGTCTCGATGTTGTTGGTGCCGCTGACCTCACGGGCGCGGACCGTGAACACCTCCGAGCGGATGATGTTGAGCGTCGCGCCGATGCTGACGCGGTCGAGGATGTCGTAGGCGGCGCCGACCGTGAAGTAGAGCGAGCGGATGGTGCCGTCGATCGTGTGCCAGCGCTGGACGCCGTCGACCGGGCCGGGGAACTCGGAGCTGCCCTCGAAGTCGGGGTTCTTGCTCCAGGAGGACGAGCCGCCGAGCGGAACGAAGAAGCCGATGCCGAACGCGAAGTTCTCGATCTGCATCGTCGCGGCTGCCGCCGGAGCAGCCACCGCGTTGAAGAGCGTCGCCTCGCCGGTGTTCGCGCCGCTCGCCCCTTCGGGCTCCGGGATGTCGGAGTCGGGGTTGTTCGCGTGGCTCCAGCTCGCCCAGCGGAGCGCCAAGTTCGCGTCCGCGAAGATTTTCACGCGCCAGAACTTCTTCTCGAAGCCCGGCGTGTCCTCCGCGATGCCCGCGGGGTTGTAATAGAGCGCGGTCGGGTTGTCGGTCGTCGGGTGGCCGTGCTCGCCGCCGAAGCGCGCGGTGCCGAAACCCGAGGCCTCGGCCTCGCTCGCGGTGAGAAGCAATACAGCGCCCGGTACGACGACGCGCGCACACGGCGCGGCCCACACTCGAAGAGCAGTTCGCATGGTCCTCAGTATTCGGCGGGGTCTTTGGCGCAGTTGATCACGGGGGCGGGCTTGTCGCCTTCGTAGCGCTGGAACGTGAAGGTCGAGCCTTCGAGGTCGAGCATGATCGGCGAGGTGACGTTGCCGGTGACGTCGCCGCAAATGAACCCGAGGTCGTCGCCGCCGCAGATGCTGCCGTGAAGCTGGAGGGTGGCGATGACGTCGTTACCCGTGAGTGGGTTGGCGGCGCCAATCAGCGTCACCTGGCCGAAGTCCCAGTCGAAGGACCCGTCCGCGGCGACCGCCAAGTCTTCCGCGACGATTGGATCGCCCACCGGCGTCACTTGATCATCCTTGCTGAGCGGCTGAAGCGACAGATCGAGGGTGAGCCCGCCGCTGCCGTCGTCGGCGGTCGTCACCGTCGCGTCGAACGCGAACGCCTTCTTCGCGTTGAGCGAAGCAGAGAGCGCGAAGAGGTAGATGCCGTCCGCCTCGGCAGGTGTCGTCGGGACGCAGTCCGGCGCACCGCCGGTGCCTTCGCCGCCCTCACCCCCGCCGTGGATCGCGTCGAAGCGCTCGACGAAATCGTCGAACTCGCCCTGCGGGTCGGGACAGCCCGAAAGCGCGCCTAACAGGCCGGCGAGGAACGCGACCTTGTGCCATGACGCACGCGAGCAAAGGGTCGTACGGCTCGAAGGGCTGGCACCGAACACGGGCATAAGCTCGGGAGTCAAGCGCATGGGACCTCGTAGGTAGGCGGCGCGACTCTAACACAGCACCCTCGTTTTTTGCCGCGACGAATGGGTCGTCCGGCATGGACGGTGACGCGAAGAGCGGCAAGGACCGACTTCAATGTCAGGGGTCGCTTGCTGCGATCGCACCCGCGCGGCGGAAAACGCTCTGCGGACAGGCCGAAGCGGCGCGGTTTCGGGCGTCGAGCGCACCGGGAGCGACCGGCACGAAGGTTGATGAGCCTTCGTCGAATGGTCGCGAAGCGGCATCAGAATGGCTCCGATGCTATGCTCGGGTCGTTCTTCGCCGGCTTTTTCCGCTGGCTCTTTCTTCGCTCATTACCGAGGTTCTATGGGTTCTGAGGCGCGTCGACTCCACGGCACTCTTCTCGCGCTCGCAGGCTTCGTCGCCGCGTGCGGCGACCTCGGCGACGCGTCCGACAGTGGAGGCTTCATCGAAGGCGGCTTCAATCCCGGCGGAAGCTACGAGGGCGGCGCCGGCTTCGGTGGAGAGGGCGGGATGCCGACCCCTCCCGGACCGTTCAATTACACGGCGTTGTGCGGCATCGGCATCGAGAGCTGCGTGCCGGGCGAGAACCTCTCGGCGGGTTGTTCACCCGAGCCGAACGGCGGAGGCGCGGGCGTCGGCGGCGCAAGTGAGGGCGGAGCGGGCGTCGGCGGCGCAGGTCAAGGCGGACAATCGCAAGGCGGCGCGCCCGGCGCGGGTGGTGAGGCCGGTGCTCCAGAAGGCGGCGCAGGCGGTGGTGGCCCGCTGCCCGGCTACAGCTGCCAAGTCGCCGACGCGCGCGGCGCACCTTCGTCGCAGTGTTTGCCGAGCGGCAACACGCTCATCAACGGCGTCTGCAACTCGAGCGCGGATTGCTTGCCGGGGCTCGGCTGCGTGCTGGCGAGCGAGGGCGAGACGGAGGGAACAGGCGGCGGTCCCGAGGCACCACCTGTCGGCCTCTGCAGGCCGTATTGCTGCGACGAGCTCGAGGATTGTCCGCAGGATACCTTCTGCGCACCCGAGCCGATGTTCGATGCGGGCGCGCAGCTCGAAGATCCGAGGAGCGCGCTACCGATTCCGGTTTGCACGCCGATCCACAGCTGCACGCTCCTCGGCACCACCGATTGCCCCGAAGGTGAAACCTGCAGCGTGGTGCGCGCCGACGGCGCGACGAGCTGCGTGCCCATCGGCGAAGGCACGTTGTGCCAGCCTTGCGATTGCGCAGCGGGCTTCATCTGCATCTTCGGCACGGGCACTTGCGCGCAGCTCTGCGACACGAACGCGAGCGACTGCCCGGGTGAAGGCGCCATCTGCCAAGGCGGCGGCAACTTCCCCGATATGGTCGGCGTGTGCGTCGGTGGCGACGCGACCTGCACGCCCTAGCGAGCGATCACTTCGACAGCCACCCGAAGAACATGTGCTTCGTGGTCGCGCGGGCCATCTCGCCGATCGAGTCGACGAGCGGGATCTGCTTCGGGCAAACCTCGACGCAGTTCTGCGCTTTGCCGCAGTCGGCGACGCCGCCGTCGCCCATGAGCGCTTCGATCCGCGTGCGGCGATCGAGCGCGCCGCCGGTGTGACGATTCAACATCGCGACCTGGTTGATGGCCGCTGCGCCGACGAAAGCGCTGCGATCGTGATACTCGGGGCAGGCTTCGAGGCAGGCTCCGCAGGCGATGCACGGTGACATCTCGTAGCGCTCGCGCTGCGCGTCCTGCGCCTCGGCACGGGGCTCTTGTGCGCCGCCGTCGATACGCACCCAGGCCTTCACGCGGATGAGACCGTCGAAGATACGCGCGCGATCGACGATGAGGTCGCGCTCGAGCGGGAACTTCGTGAGGGGCTCGACCGTGATGACTTGACCCTTCGGGCCGATCTCTTCGACGAGCGCGCTGCAGGCTTGCCGCGCTCGGCCCTGGATCGTCATCGTGCACGAGCCGCACGTCTCTTCGAGGCACGACGCCTCCCACGCGACCGGTGACACGGCGGCGCCCTTCACATCGACGGGGTGGCGCCGGATTGCTTCGAGGCAGTCGTGCACCGTCATCCCAGGGGCGCGCTCGACCTCGAACGACTCCCAGCGCTTCGTCGCGGGTTTGTCGAGCGCGTCCTGTCGAAGGATCCGCAGCCTGACCTTGGAGCGTGCGTCGCCGTCAGCCATCAGACCTGCTCGTCCTCGCCGGAGGTGCGTTCGCCGCCGCGCTCTTTTCCAGCCTTTTCGGACTTGGCGCCTTTGCCGCCTTTTTCGCCCTTCGACTCTTTGCCTTCGCGCTGGCCGGTGAGCGCGACGCGCCCGAGGGCGTGCGGTCGATCGATCTCTCGCGCGCGCGGCGGAGCGAGGCGCGTGTCGACTGCCGACGTTGCGTGCACGTTGGTACCGACGCACGCGTATTCGACCGCTTCGACGATCTTCGGCGCGCCTTTTTCGTTCGCGATCGCCAGCGTCGAGACGAGCCACGAACGATCGTCGCGCTCCTCCGCTTTCGCGCGGTGGTGCGTTCCGCGGCTCTCGGTGCGATGGCGCGCGCTGGCGACGACAACCCGCGCGAGCGCGACGAGATCGCCGAGCCTGCGCGCGAGCGGCGCGGACTGGTTCGAGCGCGCGGACGTATCGGGCACCTTCACGCGCCCGCAACGCTCGGCGATGCCCTCGATGGCCGACGCTGCAGCATCGAGCGCCTCATCCTCGCGCGTCACGCCACAGCCCGCGACGAGCGCCGTTCCGAGCTCGTCTGCGAGGACGTGAGGATTTTCCGCTTCTTTCGCGTCCTGGTTCGCGCCGAGGACCTCGTTGTACTCGTCGGTGCGGAGCTTCGCGGCTTTGTCGAAGATCGATCGCGGCAGGTCGTACGCGCTCTGCGCGAGCGCCGATCGATACGCGACGACCGCGGGTCCGCAGAGCGTCGCGCCGTACGCGCAAGCGAGGAGGCCGTTGCCGGCGAGCCGATGCGCGCCGTGGTACGGGTACGCGACCTCACCGACTGCATAGAGGCCGGGGATCGTCGTCGCGTGGTTGCGCGGCGAGCCCGGGACCGGCCGCCCGGACGTGTCCGCTTCGTAATCGACCCAGAGCCCGCCGAGCGTCGCGCCGATCGCCGGAAAGACCTTCAGCGGCGCCTCTTGCAGGCTCACGCCGGCGAACCGCGCGGCGATGTCGGTGACGCCGCGAAGCCGTTCGAGACGCTCCGGCGCCGAAGCGACCTGCGTCAGATCGAGGTACACCGCGTTCTCGTTCTTCCGCGTCTGCGCGTTGCAGACGCCGGCCCCCTCGACCACGCACAGGCGGTGAATCGCCCGCGCGGCGACGTCGCCCGCGACGAGGTTGTCCCATTGCGGATACAGCCGCTCGAGGAAGTAATCGCGCTCCCGCTCGGGGATGTCGCGCGGCGCGCGAACGTCCTTCGGATCGCGCGGCACCCACAGACGAGCGCCCTCCGCGCGCGCGGCCTCCGAGATGATCTTCGGGCGCGTGCCGGTGTGAAGCGCGGTCGCGTGAAGCTCGACGAACTCCGCGTTTGCGAACGCAGCGCCCTGCCGGTACACGGCCGCAGCGGCGGTACCCGTCGACAACACGCTCGCGGCGCTCGTCGCGAACAACGACGCGAAACCTCCGGTCGCGAGGACGACCGCGTCGTACGAGTACGCTTTGATCGCCATCGATCGAAGGTCTTGCGCGACGAGCCCGATGCAAACGCCCGCATCGTCGCGGACCAGGCTCAGGAAGTCCCAGTGCTCGAGCTTGCGAACGAGCGGCTCACCCGGGATCTCCATCCCGCGGGCGTCGACGCACGGCTCGGCCTCGAAGCGCCGGAGCTGTTGGTCGAGCGCGTAGAGGACCTGTTGCCCGGTCGTCGCGCCCGCGAATGCGGCCCTCGCGAACGAAACGCCGCTCAACCGGCGGACGGCAGCGCGACCCTCACCGGTGCGATGGAACGGCACGCCCATCCGATCGAAGCTGTGGACGATGCTCGGCGCAGCCTCGGTCATGCCGAAGACGAGCGGTTGATTCGCGAGGTATTCGCCCGCGCGCAACGTGTCCTCGAAATGCGCGCGCGGCGAATCACCTTCGCCCTCGGGATCGAGCGCCGCGTTGATGCCGGCGTGCGCCGACACCGACGGCGATCGACGTGCCGGCAGCAGGCTGAAGAGATCGACCGGGACGCCGGCTCGAACGAGCTCCAGCGCGGTCATCGATCCGGCGACGCCGCCACCGACGACCGCGACGCGACGGACCTTGCCACCTGCGCTTCGAAGAACCTTCGACGTCGAGCGACCGGTGCTCATGGAGTCACCGGCGGCGGGGGCGGCGGGCTCGGAGGGGTGGCGGGCTTCGTGAGCTCGATCTTCGGGGCGGCTTCGACGCCCGGCGCGACCGTGATGTCCGCGCACGTCTTCGTCAGCTGCGCCGTGCGCGTGTGCGCCGGGACGCCCAAGACCGCGAGGCGCGCGCCGGTCGCGAAGTAGATCGCGGTGTTCGCGCCGACGGCGAAGAGCGCCAACCCCGCGAGCCCGAATACGGTCGCGCTGATGCGCTGTGATCGACGGCTCGACGTGATGCCCCACGACACGCAGAAGCCCCAGAGCCCGTTCGCGAAGTGGAACACCGTCGCGGCGATCCCGAACAAGTACGCGAACGCCATCCAAGGGATGCCGTACGCGGTCATCGACAGGTTCGCGCAGAGCGTCGGGTAATACGCCTCTTCGACCATGTCGCCGGCCATCCGCGGGCCCCAAAACTCCGACACGTGCCAGATGATGAACCCCAGCGCGAGGATGCCGGTGAGCCGCTGCGCGGCGTACATCCAGTTGCGCGAATAGGGATACTTGCCCGTGTTCTGCCGCGGCTCGAAGCCGAGCTTCACCCCGTAGAGCGCGTGGAACGCGAGCGGGATCATCACGAACACGATCTCGACGACGGAACGGTAGGGCGCCTCGCGCGCCTCGGTCATCGACCGTTCGAACGCGCCTTGCCCCTGCAGCGCGACCGCGGTCGACCACAGGTGCATCACCAGGAACACGCCGACCGGAACGACGCCGCTCAGCGAGTGCAGCTTGCGTAGAACGAACCGGCTCGCAGGCGGTGAGTGCGCGACAAACGCAGCTTGGCGCGAGGTCGCGCTACCGCTGTCGTTCGTGCCCGGCACGGGGCCAGGCGTAAAAGAGGACGATGGTCCCGTCAAGGAACGTGCAGCGCGTTGGGCTGTCCACTTGGCCGCCCTTCGGGCGGACTAGAGCGCGCTCACGAACCCTGTTCGTAGTCGATCATGCGCACGCCGCGGTGCTGCTTGGAGGCTTCGACCGCGACACGGAGCGTCTCGTAGAGCTGCACGACGTCCGTCTTGAGACCGGAGAGCTCGACGATCGGCGTCGATTTGTCGAACGTGGTCAGGCGAAGGTTGCCCGTCCCCATGATGCGCTGACCGAAGGGCCGCTCGATCGTGAAGTCGTTGATCCGGTAGAGATCGAGCTGCTCCATCTTCTTCGACAGGATGCCCTTGTCGACGACGATTCGTTGCGTCGTCACGCGGTAGGTGATGCCGCCGCGCTTGAACCAGAAGAAGAGGACGGCGATCCCGAGGGTGAAGATCGCCAGGAGCATCGCGCCCAAGCTGTGCACGAGCGCGGGCTGTCCCTCGAAGAGCACCGTCTCGCCCGCGAGCGCTGCGGGGGCGGCGGGTTGAATCGCACCAGGATGTCCTTGGGTCATTTCGTGGCTCCGCCCGTTTCCTTCCGGACCATGGCTTATCAGGTCGCGTCGCCCCGGACCAGGCTGGGTGCCCGCCGGGAGGACTACGGCACCCCGGACGACCCGCCCGGCAAGAGCACGAACAGCACGAGCGCGATCAGCAGCAGCATCAGCGCGCTCGTGACGAGATACGTCGAACGCGGCGAGGACGCGGTGCTCCAGCCATCGCCGTAAAACTTTCCGCGCGATCGGAGCCGCAGCTTCTTCTGCACGCCGCGCAGGAGCTTCGGCGCAACCGCTCCGGGCGGCGGGCGTAGCGCGCCTCGAAGCGCGTCTTTGAGATCGACCTCGTCGACGAGCACGTCGCGCGCGCTGTCCGGTAGATCGTCGAAGTCCTCGGGCAGATCGCCTTCGGGCGGAACGTCCGCTTCGGGGGGCTTCTTCTCGTCACTCATCAGCTACCCCTCAACTTCTCGCCGACGGCCTTCTCGACGAGGGCGCGGAGCTGGGCGCGGGCGCGGTGAATGCGGCTCTTCACCGTCCCGTCCGGGAGACCCGTGACGGCCGCGATCTCCTCGTAGGCCATGTCCTCGACGTCGCGCAGGATGAGCACCTCGCGAAAGTCAGGCTCGATTTGCGCGATCGCAGTCTTCACGATGACCTCGAGCTGCATGCCCTCGACGAGCTCGTCGGGCCGGCTCACGTCCCCGACACTGACACCTTTCGCGGCCGAAAGTGGCGCTCGTTCGGCCATCGCGTCGACGTCGTCCTGCTCGCCGACCTGGCGACGAGACAGGTACTTCGTGCGGTTTTTGCAGAGGTTCACCGCGATTCGATAGATCCACGTGGAGAGCTTCGAATCGCCTCGGAACTGATCGATCGCCTTGAAGACCTGGACGAAGACCTCCTGCGCGAGGTCCTCCGCTTCTTCGCGGCGGCCGAGCATCCGGAAGACGAGCGCGAACACACGCCGCTCGTACTGAATGACGAGCTGGTTGAACGCCGCCTCGTCGCGAGCCTGTAACCGCGCAACGAATGCCGATTCGTCTTCGTTCAAGGGGAGAACCGCGCCGTCGGGTCGGGGCGAGTAGGACGCATGGCGGGGAAGATCAGGTCAGCTCCCAGAACCACACCTTCGCGGAGTCCCAATAGCCGTGCCCGACGCAGTCGCTCTTGTTCCACACGTCGACGTGGCCTTGGCCCGAGTACCCGGGAATCTTCACGAAGCAAAGGACACCGGTCTTGTCCTGAATTTCCGCAGGAGCGCCTGCGAGGTTCGAATAGGCCTTCGGCTGCCCCCAGTGGTGCGTGAGAAAGTCGCCGAGATCGCGCGCGCCGCGGGCGATGCCGTGATTGCAGAGATTTCCGAATAGCTTGTAGTTGTAGGGCCCGAGCAGCGGATACACGTCGCCCTTCTTGTTCGAGCCGCGGATCTTGGTGCGATCGGTCGCGAGCCCGTTCGCCAGACACAAGGCCTCGCTCAAGCGCGCGGCGCAGGTGTTGATGCCGTCGTCCGCAGCCGTCGGGTTCAAGATCGCGCAGGTGTGAACCGTCTCCGGATCGGTGCTGTAGTGCATCAGCAGCGCGTCGAACCGCGGCTTGGTGAACCGCTTGGTCGGCTTGGTCGTCATCGTGCCTCGCTCGCCTTTGGATACAGTGGCCCAGGATAGCGGAGGCCCGGTACCCGAACGCAACGAATCCAAGCGCCCGCTCGAGACCTGCACGGATTCGCCGTGCCTCCGCCGGCGACAGAGGCCTATTTCGACGAGGCCGAGAGCTCGGGCATCGCCTCGAACCCGCGCCGGTCGTGCGCCGGAACGAGGGTCAGCTCGGGAAAGCGGGTCGCGATCGCGTTCACGTGGAGGAGCGCGTCGCGCACGGCCGCCGCGTCGGAGTCGGCGAGCGTCCGCTGCAGCCACGGCCGCTCTTCCCGTTCGGTGATGCCTTCGGTCTGCCAGACGAGATCGCCGAGGAGGGCGTATCGCTTCTTCGTCGCCAAGGTCACGAACACGATGACCGAGCCCGGCGTGTGGCCGGGCGCGGGCACCATGACGATCGCGCCGTCGCCGTAAACATCGCGGCTCTTTTCGTATCCCAAGTAGGGTCCGTCCTCGAACGAGTACTCCTCGAAGCGCTCGTCCGGCACGCCTCGCGCGACCTCCGTGACGAATCCGCCCTCGCGAATGAAGCGGCGCTCCTCGGGCGTCACCCAAACGGGCGTGTCCGGGAAATCGGGGACACCGCTGACGTGGTCCCAGTGCGCGTGGGTCAGCACGATCGCCCGCAGTCGCCTGCGGTCATATCCCACCTCGTCCAGCTGATCGGCCGCCGACTTCGAGCGCTCGTAGCGTGTCGTCGCGCGAAACCAAAAAGGCATCTTCGCGAATTGGGCGTCGATCTCTCGGCCAAACCCGGTATCGACGAGGATATCGCCCTTCGGGTGTCGGACGAGCGCGGCGGTCATCACGAAGTCTCGCTCGTCGAAAACCGACCCTCCGCGGTACCCGAACGCGGCGCTCCGATGTGTGACACCGGTCGGCAACTGGAAGATTGCCACCTCGGCGGGGGGCGTCGCCGACGGCAGCTCCTCGGTGAACGGCGCCGGCGCAGGCAGCGGGGAAGCGCAAAACGTCGTCGCAAACAAGCCGAGCCCAGCGGCGAAGAGCGCGCCTACTGCGACCAATCGTTTCTTCCAAATCTTCGTCACGTGCCGACAACGAAGTGCCAAGACGCGCGGAGGTCAACGCATCCCCTCGACGGGGCATGCTTCGCCGGGGCGAACGTCGCGACGTTCTCCTCCCTTCACAGACATCGACGAAACGATCACGAAACAATGCGTCATCGGCGGCGGTCTGAAATCGTCTGAAAGACGAATGACGTCGGCGTGGCGGCCATTGCATTTCGGTGAAGGTGGCGTGACCATTGCGCGCCCTCGCAACCCCCGGCCCGGAGTTTCCTATGCGTCGCATGGCTTCGTCCTTCCGAATGGGCAGTGCGTTTCCGATCGTCATCGCTGCATGTGCGATGATTGCGTGCTCCGCAGGGTCAGGGGGCACGGGCGCTGGGCCCGACAACAACACGGGCGGCTCGGGGGGCGGTGGCGCGAGCCAAGGTGGAAACGGCGGCGCCCCCGGCTCGGGCGGCGTCCCGAGCGACGGCGGTACGTCGAGTCAGTTCATGACCGGCCCCGGCGGCGCGCCCCCGACCAACAACTGCGACGGAGAAGGTCCCGACTACGACCAAGACGGATTCACGGTCGAAGAAGGCGATTGCAACGACTGTGACCCCAACGCGAACCCCGGCGCGATCGAGGTCATCGGCGAGGCGCCGACCGGCGAAGGCGGCGGCAGCGGTGGTGAAGGCGGCGCGGGTGAATATGTGCCCGTCGACGAAGACTGCGACGGCACGGCGGACAACGTCGCCGGCCCCTGCGACACCAACCTTCCGCTCGCGGGGACCGATCCTTTGGACGGCGCGCGTGCGGTAGAGATCTGCAAACAAGCGGCGACCGAAAAAGACTGGGGCATCGTCTCGGCCCAATATGTCCGTGGCGACGGCACGCCGTACGCCGCCAATCAGCAGGTCGGCATCCTCAATACCTTCGGCCCTAACGTCATGCCGCGCGCAGGCGCGAGCATGCTCGCCCTCTCCTCGGGTTATGCACGATTGCCCGGTCAGGCCGGCGCGTGCACGAACCACAGCTGTACCGTCCTCGGCCTGAGCGCACCGGGATATGCGCCGCCCGACTTCCCGCAGGACGTCCCGGACTGCCCCATTTCGGACGTCGTCCACGACGATATCGGCCTCAACCTGACACTTCGTGCGCCGACGAACGCAACCGGCTTCAAGTTCAACTTCAAGTTCCACTCCTTCGAATTCGGCGAATACGTCTGCACGACGTTCAACGACCAGTTCATCGCGCTGGTCAATCCGGCTCCGCCCGGCTCGGTGAACGGCAACATCTCTTTCGACGCCGAAGGCAACCCGGTCAGCGTGAATATCGCGTTCTTCGACGTCTGCGCCTCGTGCTCGGACTTCGCACAGAACTGCTACGACGACCCGACAGCCGTCCCGCCGGTGATTTGCCCGAACCCGCCCGCCAACTGCTGTTCGGCAGGCGCGGGCGAGCTCGCCGGTACGGGATTCGAAAATGGCTTCGGCGACGGCGAAGACGCCGGCGGAACGTCATGGCTGCAAACCCAAGCACCGGTCACGGGCGGCGAGACCTTCGAGCTTCGTTTTGCCATCTGGGACGTCGGCGACACCGCGTGGGACTCGACGAGCATCGTCGACGCCTTCGAGTGGATCGCCAACGGCGGCGAGGTTCCCGTCGAGACGACGCCCGCGCCTCCGCCGATGTGATGTAAAAGAGCGCTCCGCGCTTCGCCGCCGTTTCCGCCTTCACTTTGGAGCTTGTCATGCAAGACAGGGATCTCTCCGTTCGAATGGGCCGCTCGTGTTCGCTCCTCGTCGCGGCGCTGGCGATCGCCGCCTGCTCCGCGGGCTCGTCCGGCAGCGGCGCCGGCGACAACAACACGGGGGGCACGTCGGCCGGCGGCAGCAGCCAAGGCGGCGCGCCCGGCACAGGCGGTGTCCCGAGCGAAGGCGGCACGACCGGCCAGTTCGTCGACGGTCCCGGCGGCGGCACGCCGGGCAACAACTGCAATCCCGAGGGTCCCGACTTCGACCAAGACGGGTTCACCATCGAGGCGGGCGATTGCAACGACTGTGACCCGAACGTCAATCCGGGCGCGATCGAAGTCATCGGTGCTCCGCCTGACGGTGACGGCGGCGCAGGCGGCGCAGGCGAATACATCCCCGCGGACGAAGACTGCGACGGCACGGCCGACAACGTCGCGGGACCGTGCGACGACGCCCTCGCCCTCGAAGGCACATTGCCGATGGATGCTGCGCGCGCCATCGAGCTCTGCAAAGTCGCGGAGTCCGAAACGGACTGGGGTGTCGTCTCCGCGAATTACACGCGCGCGAACGGCACGCCGACGAGCGCCAATGCGCAGTTCGGCATCCTCGAGTCGTTCGGGACCAACGTGCCGCCGCGCGCCGGCGCCCGGGTCATCGCGATGAGCTCCGGCACTGCGCGATTGCCCGGTCAGGCCGGCGCCTGCACGTACCAGAGCTGCACCATCAACGGCCCGGGGACGCCGCCCTCGGGCTTCCCGCAAGCGGTTCCCGGCTGCGACGTCGCCGGCAACATCAACGACGACATCGCGCTCGACTTGACCCTGCGCGCACCGACCAATGCGACGGGCTACAAGTTCGCGTTCAAGTTCACCTCATTCGAATATCCCGAGTGGGTGTGCAGCGATTACAACGATCAATTCATCGCTCTGGTTAATCCCCCGCCCGCCCAATCGCAAAACGGCAATATCTCGTTCGACTCGCAGGGTAACCCTGTCAGCGTCAACATCGCCTTCTTCGACGTTTGCGCCGGCTGCGCCGCGGGCACCAACGAGCTCGCCGGCACCGGCTTCGACACCGGCTTCGGCAGCGGCGGGGACGCCGGCGGCACGACGTGGCTCCAGACCCAGGCCCCGATCGAAGGCGGCTCGACGTTCAGCATTCGATTCGCCATTTGGGATACGGCCGACTCCAACCTCGATTCGACGACGGTCATCGACGCATTCGAATGGATCGCCGACGGCGGTACGGTCGACGTCGGGACGACACCGGCTCCTCCGCAGTGACAGCTCAAGACGCGCGATCGCGCATCCGATAGCCGACCGCAGGCTCGGTCACGAGCCACTGCGGTCGCGCAGGGTCTTCTTCGATCTTCTTTCGCAGCTCGGCCATGTGCACCCGCACGTAATGGGTATGGCCTGTATACGCCGGCCCCCATACCTCTTTGAGGATTTGCCGGTGCGTAAGGACTTTGCCCGCGTTTTCCGCGAGCAAGACGAGCATTCGATATTCGGTCGGCGTGAGGTGGACGTCACGGTCGTCGACCTTCACCTCGCGACGCTCCCTGTCGATTCGAATGGGGCCGAGCTCGATGACGTCGGATTGCGCTTCGCCGGGGCCGCGGGCGTGGCGTAGCGCAACCCGAATACGCGCCAGGAGCTCGCGAACACCAAACGGCTTCGTGACGTAATCGTCGGCGCCGGCATCGAGCGCGGACACCTTGTCGTCCTCTTGGCCGCGCGCCGAGACGACGATGATAGGCACCTTCGACCAACCGCGGACCTCTCGAGCGAGGCTGAGCCCGTCGCCATCCGGAAGACCCAAGTCGAGGATCACCAGGTCGATCTTGTGGGTGGTGAGGAGCTGCAGCGCTTCTTTTGCGGTCTCCGCCTCGAGCAATCGAAAGCCATGTGAGCTGAGCGCGGCGCGCAGGAACTTCCGCACCGGGGCCTCGTCTTCGACCACCCAGACGAGCGGAGCGAGGTCCGTCACGACATGCCCCCTTCTTGCGCGTCGACAGGACTGGGCACCGACGGAGGCTGCTCGTCGCGCGGGAGCGACAGGGTGAACACGGCTCCTCCACCGGTGCGGTTACCAGCCGTGAGCGTCGCGTCGTGCACGGTGGCGATGGCGCGGCAGATGGGAAGCCCGAGGCCCACACCCGATACCTTCGCATGATCGCCGCGGTAAAAGCGCTCGAAGATGCGCTCCTCGTCGCCCTCGCGGATTCCTGGTCCTCGGTCGGCAATCTCGATCACGACCCGGTCGGGCTCGGCGCGCGCGTCGATGTCGATCGACGACCCCTCGGGCGTGTATTTGGCGGCGTTCTCCAGCAGATTGAAGAACAGCTGCTCGATGAGCATCGGGTCCACGAAGATCATCGGGAGATCGTCGGCGAGCTTCGTCGTCACTCGGCGCGTGCCGAGCTTCTTTTCGAGGCGAACGAGGGCGCTGCCGATTGGCTCTTCCACCGGTACCCATTCACGGCGCAGCCGCACGGTGCCGGACTCGAGCCTGGTCATGTCGAGCAGGTTCGAGACGAGGCGCTCGAGCCGCTCGGCTTCGTCGCAAATCGAATGGAGCAAGTCGCTGCGCGTCGCCTCGGGCAGGTCGGTCTCGTCGCGCATCGTCGTCGCAGCGCCGGTGATCGCGGCGAGCGGTGTTCGCAAATCGTGGGAGACCGACGCGAGGAGCGAGCTGCGAAGCTCTTCTGCTTTGGCCATCACCGCGCTCTTGCGGGCTTGCTCTGCGAGAGATGCGCGCTCGAGCGCTAGCGCGATTTGACGCCCAAACGTCTCCAAAAACCCTCGCTCCTCCGCGGTGAGCTCGCCGTGCTCGCCCGGAACGAGCGCGAGGATCGCCGCCGGCGCGGCGGTCGCCATGAGTGGCAAACAGAGCACCCCCGCCCCGGGCAACGTTTCCGTGCCGGCGCCGGCAGGTTTGCCGTGCTCCAAAGACCATTTCGCGACGGACACGTCGGAGGCTTCGAGCGTGAGCCCGGAGGGGCTCGACCCGACAGTCCCGAGCGCGCGCTGCGCATTGGGCATCAAGACGAGGGCCTTCGCCTGGAACACGTCGGCGGCGTGCCGCGCGGCGAGCTCGGCAATATCCGGTAGCTCCCGAGCGACCGCGAGATCGCGGCTCAGTGCATAAAGCGTCCGCGTCTGCTCTTCCCTCGCCCGCGCTTCGATCTCTTGGCGGCGCACACGCAGGGTGAGCGTCGAGAGCACGAGGCCGACGCCGAACATCATGCCGAACGTCAGTGCGTAATGCGTGTCGGCGATCGCAAAGGTGAAATGCGGCGCGACGAAGAAGAAGTCATACGCAGCGACGGCGAGCGCGGCGGCTAGAATCGACGGGCCGCGGCCGAAGCGAGACGAAATCATCACCGCGAGCAGGAACAACATCTCGAAATCGGGGATGTCGACGACCCGATCGATCGCCAGCGCGAGAACGGTCGTCAGCGCGATCGAGAGGGCTGCCCACGCATAGCCTCGCAAGCTCGCGGGCTTTCTCGCGGTCGGGGTGCGCGGACGGGCGTCCCCATTGCCGGCTTCGAGGCCCGAGATGACGTGGACGTCGATATCGCCGCTGCCGCGAACGACCTCGTAGAGCAACGATCCGCGCACGAAATCGCGAAGGCGAGAGTGCGTCGGCTTGCCGAGGATGATCTTCGTGACGTTGTGTTTGCGGGCGTACGCGAGCACTGCCTCACTGACGTGCGCACCCGTCAGCCGAACGACCGTGGCACCGAGGCTCTCGGCGAGCTTCAGGTTCGACTCGAGGCGCGCCCGATCCGCCTCGGTAAATGGGCTCATCGCGGGCGCTTCGACATACGCCGCGACCCAGGGCGCGCGCAGACCCGCGGCCATTCGACGCGCGGCTCGAGCGAGGCGCGCGGACGCAGGAGCTGGTCCGACCATGACGAGGATCCGCTCGCCGGCGGGCCAGGTCGTCTCGACACCATGCTCGAGGCGATAGGCGAGGACGTCCGCGTCGACGCGCTCCGCGGTTCGTCGCAATGCGAGCTCACGCAGAGCGAGGAGATTGCCGCGCTGGAAGAAGTGCTTCGTCGCGCGCGCCGCTTGATCGCCGAGGTACACCTTGCCGGCCTGAAGCCGCTTCAAGAGCTCCTCCGGCGAGATGTCCACGAGCTCGAGCTCGTCGGCACGCTCGAGTACCGCGTCCGGCACCGTCTCCCGAACTTGCACGTGTGTGATCTGCGCGACGACGTCGTTGAGGCTCTCGACGTGTTGCACGTTCAACGTCGAATGCACCTCGATCCCGGCGTCGAGGAGCTCGATCACGTCCTGCCAGCGCTTCGAATGGCGCGAGCCCGGCGCGTTGGTGTGGGCGAGCTCGTCGAGCAGCAAAATGGCCGGCTTTCGCGCCAGGGCGGCGTCGAGATCGAACTCCTCGAGCTCTCTCCCTCGATACGCGAGCGCCTTGCGCGGGAGCACCTCGAGCCCGTCGACGAGCGCAGCCGTATCGGTGCGTCCGTGCGTCTCGACCGCCCCGACGACGACGTCGATGCCACGCTGAACGAGGCGCCTCGCCGCCTCGAGCATCGCGAACGTCTTTCCGACGCCGGGCGCAAAGCCGAAGAAGATCTTCAGCTTTGCCCGGGAGGCCCGGCGCTCGTCCGCCTGAACTCGACGGAGCAGGGCCTCGGGATCGGGGCGGTCATCGTCGGCTGTCATGGCAAATGGTCTCGGCCGCTATGCACCCGACACGGCACACCATCACAAATCGATGCGCGCGCCGAGCTCCACGACCTGGGTCGGCGGCACACCGTAATAGTCCGTCGGGTTGTAGGCATTGCGATTCAAATACGCAAAGAGCTTCTCCGCGGTCGGCCCCATCTTTCCTTCGCGACCGCCGAGGAAGCGCTCGTGGCCGAGAATGTAGGTGAGATCATCGGCCTTCGCCGCCGGATCGACATTGGCCAATACGCCACATAGGACCTCGTGCACCTGTGGGCTCTCCATGAATCCGAAGCGGATGATGACGCGGTAAAGCCCCGACCCAATCACCTGCACCTCCGCGCGCTCACCCGTGACAAACGGCGCCTCCTCCGTCACGACCGTGGTGAGCAATACCTTCTCGTGCAGCGTGCGAAACCGCCGCACCAAGCGTAGCAGCACCGGTGGTATCGACTCGGCCGACGCGGTCATGACGACGCCGATGCCGGGCAGGCGGGTCGCGATTCGCTCGGAAAGCGTCGCGAGAAAGCGGTCGGTCGGCTCCGAGCGCTGCCGAAAGTACATCCCGAGGAGCCCGCGGCCGCGCGCCCACACGACCATGATGATGCTGAATGCGACACCGACGACGAGCGGGATGTAGCCGCCGTCGAGGATCTTGAGGACATTCGCCCCGAAGAACGCCAGGTCGAGGATGAGGAAGCCCGACACGACGGCCGCGGCCTTTGCGACCGGCCAACGGAAATGCGCGCGGGCGACCGAGAAGAACGCGATAGACGTAATGGCCATCGTCCCGCTAACGGCGAGCCCGAATGCGGCGGCGAGCTTGCTCGACTCCTTGAAGAGGAGGACGAGAAGTATGCAGCTGATCCCCAGAAACCAATTCATGAAGGGCACGTAAATCTGGCCCTCGGTATCGTGGGCGGTGTGCTCGACGCGCAAGCGAGGGAAGTAGCCGAGCTGCATCGACTGCCTCACGAGCGAGAAGACGCCCGAAATCAGCGCTTGGGAGGCAATGACCGTCGCGGCCGTTCCGAGGATGACGAATGGGTAGCTCCACGGCCCGCGCGGCACCATTGCATAGAAAGGCTGCGTCGCGAGCTCCGGTTGATCGAGGAGCACCGCTCCCTGTCCTAGGTAGTTCAACACGAGCGCGGGCAATGCCACGAACATCCAACCGAGCTGAATGGGGCGCCTGCCGAAGTGGCCCATATCCGCATAAAGGGCCTCCCCACCCGTGACGCTGAGGACCACGCCGCCGAGCACGCGGAACGCGTGGAAACCTTCTTCACGAAACATGAGGATTCCGTGGTGGGGCGAGAGCGCTCCGAGGATCGCCGGCCGCTGAACGACGTGAATCACGCTGAGCACGAAGGCGACCACCAGCCACGTCACCATGACCGGACCGAACCAACGGCCGAGCCCGCCGCTGCCGCGCGGCTGAATGACGAACAAGCCGATGAGGATCGCGATCGTCAACGGGACGATGATCCCGGTCAGGCCGGGCGCCGCGATCTTCAGACCTTCGACCGCGCTGAGGACGCTGATCGCGGGGGTGATGATGCCGTCGCCGAACAAGAGCGCTGCGCCGCCGATCACGAGAACGGTCGACCAGCCGAGGACACCAGGCGCCTTCTCGCGCGCACTCCGCGGGATGAGCGCGAGGAGCGCCATGATGCCGCCCTCGCCCTTGTTGTCGGCGCGCATCAGCACGGCGAGGTACTTCACCGTGACGACGAGGATGAGGGACCAAACGATCAGCGAGATCGTTCCGAAGACGTTCGCCGGACGAGGCGCGACTCCATGTGGGCCCGCCAAGCACTCCTGCACCGCATAGAGCGGGCTGGTCGCGATATCGCCGAAAACGATCCCCAGCGCGCCCACGACCGCCACGATTCCGGCGCGAGGAGCGTGCGAGGGGACGTCGACGTGGCTTGCTCGCCGGCTCTGCTCTGGAGGCCGGCCTGAGGACCGGCCATTTCCGTCCATCACCACGATGCTGGCAAAAGCCGTATCAAGACGGGATCAAGATCGTCAAAACCAGGCCGTTGCCCCGAGCGCGAACGTGTCTTGATAGCGCGCGTTGGGGACGAACGGCGCCGTTTCGCCGTCGCCGGCAACCTCGTTCGCGAAGTACATGTCGCCGGCGGCGTGGTCGTGGCGGTACTCGAGCCGGAAGGACACGTGGTCCACCAGGCGTGCTTCGGCGGTGGCGGTCGCGGACGCGACCCAATCGACCGGCCAAAAGATCCTCGACGCGGTCACGCCTCCATCCGTCGGCGCGCTCTCGTAGAAGAAGTCTTCGCGAACCGCGAGGTACAGCCAGTCCATGATTCGAAAACGCGCGGACAGCGCCTCGGCCACCCAATAGCTCACCCCGAGGTCATTGGGCTCGAACCCGACGTCGAAATGCGGCTGCAACGCAAACCAATCGGTGGCCTGCCAGGTGGCGTGCGTGTCGAACGTGCTCCGCCACGGATCGCCTTCGGGGACATGGTCGTTGCGCTCGATCCCACCGAAATAGAGAAACGTCCACGTCAGCTTGTCCGCTTTCGTATAGATGACGCCGACATGCCCCGACTTCTCCGGGTTGTTGTCGACGACGCTGTTCCACCCGTTGACGAGGCCGAGCCGTACCGACCATTCGTCGGTTGCCTTGTACGTGGCGTGGATGCCGGTGTGATAGAAGGGCAGGCCGAAGAAGAGGTTCGAGCGGGACCAGTTCCACGAATCTTTGACCGGCATGGATTCCGGCCCGATCGGCGATAGGAAGATACCGGCCTGGACGAGCAGCCCGCCGCCGACGCCGAATTCGTAACCGGCGTAGGCCTGCTGGACATACTTCCAAAGGTCCTTGGAAGATTCATTGGCACCCGACGTGCCCGGTGAAAAAGGCTCCGCGAGATAATACGTGTCGGGCGTGTGCCCGACTTGCAGCGTGATCCGCGCCTGCGCCGGGCCGTAGGTCATTTGTCCATCCAGCGCGACATTCGACAACGTAAACGTGTCGTGCCGATTGTCGAAGCCGCGAAAGTTCGTCATGCGATTGTCGGGATCGTTGAGGTTCCATTGGTAGAACGCCTCGACGTAGCCGCCGAACGTCACATTGAGCTCATCGGTCGGCGAAAGCGGCTCCGGTTCCGCGGCGGTTTGCGCCAACACGCGCGGCGCAATCGAGACAGCAAGAACGCCGGTCAGGGCAGCAAGGGACCACACACGCTGCGTCGCAGGGCTCATGGGCCCCGAAGCTTCCTCCGATGCACATCAAGAAGGGATCAGGCTTTGGTCTGTCGGCCTGTCGATCGCGGAAGGCCGCCTCACTCGGCCGTTAACGGTCGGGCCCCGATGGTTCCCGCGCGCGACACCGCCTTTCTGGCATGGCGCTCGCAGTCTTGACGAAATCCTGATCCCCGCTCCCGCTGGCTTGATCGGGGGTTGAGGAGCGGGAAGCTAGGGTTGAGACACCCCGATGGATGCCATCTACGTCCTGTCGTTCCTCCTGTTTTTCGCGCTGACGGTCGGCTTCGTGAAGCTCGCCGAGCGCGTCTGAGGTTCCCGTGACGATACTCCTCTATGTGGCAGGCGCCCTGTCGCTCCTGCTCCTCCTCTATCTGTTTGCCGCGCTCCTCTTCCCCGAGAGGCTGTCATGAATGGCCACTCCGTCCTCACGATCGTGTTCTACCTCGCGGTCCTCACGCTGGTCGGGGTGCCGCTCGGCGCGTACATGGCCCGCGTCTACGAGGGCCGAGCACGCATCGCTGGCAAGATTCTCGGGCCCGTCGAGCGCCTGTTCTATCGCATTGCCGGCGTTCGAGAAGGCGCCGACATGTCGTGGAAGACGTACGCATTCGCGGTGCTCGCCTTCAATCTGGCGGGCGCCCTCGTCGTGTACGCGCTGCAGCGGCTCCAAGGGTCGTTGCCGCTGAACCCCGACGGCATGTCGGCGGTGACGCCCGAAGTGAGCTTCAATACCGCCTCGAGCTTCGCCTCCAATACCAACTGGCAGTCGTACGGCGGCGAAACGACGATGAGCTACCTCACGCAAATGGGGGCCCTCACCGTGCAGAACTTCGTGTCTGCAGCGACCGGCATGGCCGTCCTCATTGCGCTGATTCGTGGATTCACCCGTAAGGAAGCGACGGGCATCGGCAACTTCTGGGTCGATCTGACGAAGAGCACGCTCTACGTCCTTTTGCCGCTATCGATCATCCTCGCAGTCGTTCTCGTATCGCAGGGCGTCGTTCAGACCTTCGACGGGCACGCCGGGGCGACGCTGGTCCGGCAGACGGTCGATGCCGACGGCCATGCCGTCCTCGAGCAGCCTCTCGCCATGGGACCTGCGGCGTCGCAGATCGCCATCAAACAGCTCGGAACGAACGGCGGCGGGTTCTTCAACGTCAACTCCGCCCACCCGTTCGAGAACCCCACCGCGCTCTCGAACTTCTTCCAGGTGCTCTCGATCCTCGTGATCGCCGCGGCGTTCTGCTTCACGTTCGGGCAGCTGGTCCGCGACAAAAGGCAGGGGTGGGCCATCTACGCCGCGATGTTGGCGATTTTCATTCCGCTCCTCGTGCTCTGTACTTGGAGTGAGCAGTCGGGCAATCCAATGTTCACCCACCTCGGGGTCGACCAGGCCGCGAGCGCGCTCCAGTCGGGCGGCAACATGGAGGGCAAAGAGGTCCGCTATGGAGTCGCCGATTCCACGCTTTGGGCGACCGCCACGACGGCCGCTTCGAACGGGTCCGTCAACTCGATGCACGACAGCTTCACGCCGCTCGGCGGCCTCGTGCCGATGTGGCTGATGCAGCTCGGCGAGATCATCTTCGGCGGCGTCGGCTCCGGCCTCTACGGAATGCTGCTCTACGCCATCGTCGCGGTCTTCATCGCGGGTCTGATGGTCGGCCGAACGCCGGAATATCTCGGCAAGAAGATCGAAGCCAAAGAGATGAAGATGGCGAGCCTCGGCATTCTGTTGCCGGCGGCGAGCGTCCTCGTCCTCACGGCCATTGCGTGCGCCGGCAATTGGGGTACGGCTCCACTCGCGAACCCGAAGGCGCACGGCTTCAGCGAGATGCTGTATGCCTTCTCCTCTCAATCGAACAACAACGGCTCCGCCTTTGGTGGATTGACCGCGAGCGGCACGTTTTACGCGACCGCCGGCGGCATCGCGATGCTGATTGGCCGATATTGGGTCATCGTGCCGGTCCTCGCGATCGCGGGCTCGCTCGCGAAAAAGAAGATCGTTCCGGTGAGCCCGGGCACGTTGCCGACCCACACACCGCTCTTCGTCGGGCTGCTCTGCGGCACCATCGTGCTCGTCGGCGCGCTCACGTTCATTCCTGCCTTGGCGCTCGGACCGATCGTCGAGCACCTCCAGATGATGGGTCACTAGTCATGACGACCAAGCTTCAACCCGTTCAAGTCGCACGCCCCCTCTTCGATCCGGCGATCGTGAAGGTCGCCGCCGTCGACGCGCTGAAGAAGCTCGACCCGCGTCACATGATCCGAAACCCGGTCATGTTCGTCGTCGAGATCGGGAGCGCCTTCACCCTGGTGCTCGGCACACACGCGGCGGTCACCGGCCGCGGGGAGCTCCCCGCCGGGTACATCTTCGCGATCTCGGCGTGGCTCTGGTTCACCGTTCTCTTCGCGAACTTCGCCGAAGCCATGGCGGAGGGGCGGGGCAAGGCGCAAGCCGACAGCCTGCGCAAAGCGCGCCAGGACGTCATGGCGAAGAAGCTCGCCGAGCCGCGGCACGACGCTCCGCGAGAGGCGATTTCCTCCTCGCGCCTGCGCAAAGGCGATCTAGTGCTCGTCGAGGCCGGCGATCTCATTCCGGGTGACGGCGACATCGTCGAAGGCGTCGCCTCGGTCGACGAGAGCGCCATCACCGGGGAGAGCGCGCCGGTCATTCGCGAGAGCGGCGGCGATCGCAGCGCCGTCACCGGCGGTACCCGTGTTCTCTCGGATTGGATCGTCATGCGCATCAGCGCAAACCCGGGCGAGACGTTCCTCGATCGCATGATTGCCATGGTCGAAGGCGCGAAGCGCAAGAAGACGCCGAACGAGATCGCGCTCGACATCCTGCTCGCCGCATTGACCATCGTCTTCTTGCTCGCGACCGTCACGCTGTTGCCGTATTCGCGATACGCGGTGGCAGCCGAGGGCCAGGGCAGCGCGGTGCCGATGACGGTTCTCGTCGCGCTGCTCGTATGCCTCATTCCTACGACGATCGGCGGGTTGCTCTCGGCGATCGGCATCGCCGGCATGGACCGGATGATTCAGGCGAACGTCATCGCCACGTCCGGCCGCGCCGTCGAGGCCGCCGGTGACGTCGACGTGCTCCTTCTCGACAAGACTGGCACCATTACGCTCGGAAATCGGCAAGCGACCGAGCTCATCGCCACCCAAGGCGTGCAAGAAGGAGAGCTCGCCGATGCCGCGCAGCTCGCGTCGCTGGCCGACGAAACGCCGGAGGGTCGCAGCGTCGTCATCCTCGCAAAAGAGAAGTACGGCATTCGCGCGCGCGAGATTCACGAGCTCGGGGCGACGTTCGTTCCGTTTACCGCGCAGACGCGCATGAGCGGCGTCGATATCGGCGCGCGAATGATCCGAAAAGGAGCCTTCGACGCGATCGATCGCTTCATCAAAGAGCTCGGCGGCACCATCAAGCCCGACGTGAGGCACCTCGTCGAAGAGGTGGCCAAGCAGGGCGCGACGCCGCTCGTCGTCACCGACGGAAAGCGCGTCCTCGGGGTCGTTCGACTCAAGGACATCGTCAAAGGCGGTATCAAAGAGAAGTTCGCCGAGCTCCGCCGAATGGGTATTCGCACCGTCATGATCACCGGCGACAACCCGTTGACCGCAGCGGCGATCGCCGCAGAGTCGGGCGTCGACGACTTCCTCGCCGAGGCGACGCCGGAGGCGAAGCTCGCGAAGATCCGCGATTATCAAGCAAAGGCGCACCTCGTCGCGATGACCGGCGACGGCACGAACGACGCGCCCGCGCTCGCGCAAGCCGACGTCGCCGTCGCGATGAACACCGGAACCCAAGCTGC
>JABFXY010000051.1 GCA_013361525.1 Polyangiaceae bacterium
GAGAAAGGGCGCCCGCTGTTGGGGAAATTGTCGAGCGCCCGGCTCACGTTGATTCCCCAATAGACCTCGGCGGGGATCTGCCGGGAGCCGAGCCCATCGGTCTCCGTCCGCGTCGCGCCCGTGACGGGCGACTTGGCGGTACGGATGCTCCGCCGAAAGGCTCGGTCTGCCCGCGTGTCGCTCATCCGAGCCCCCACGGCAACCCGAGCAGGTGCCAGCCCGCGAGCAGGAGAGGCCACACGATCATCAGGGCAATCACGTACGGCATCATGAGCGCGACGACCGTCCCGATGCCTGCGTCCTTTTGATACTTCGCGGCGAACGTCACGATGAGGGCGAAGTACGCGTTGAGTGGCGAGATCGAGTTCATCGGCGAGTCGCCCACGCGGTAGGCGGCGAGGACGGCCTCCGGCTCGATGCCGAGTCGCATCAACAGAGGCACGAAGACGGGGGCGAAGATGGCCCACTTCGGTATCGCGCCGGTCATGATGAGATCGAGCACCGCGACGACGAAGACGAACCCGACCAAGAGCACCAACCCGGGCAGGCCCAACGATTCCAACAAGTCGCCGACCTTGACCGCCGCGAGGGTCGCCATGTTGCTGTAGCTGAACACCGCCAGGAACTGGCTGATGATGAACAGGAGGAAGATGAGGCCGCCGAGGCCCGCCACCGCCTTCTCCATCGCGCTCGTCACGTCGGTCGTACCCTTGATCGTCTTGGCGCCGATGCCATAGGCGAGGCCCGTCGCCAGGAACAGGAGCGTCACGAAGACGATCAGGCCGTTCATGAACGGCGAGTCTCCGATGAGCGCGCCGGTCTCCGGATTGCGCAGAGGAGCACCCGATGGGATGGCCAGAAGCGCGAACAGGGCGAGCGTTCCGAGAAGCGCCAATCCCGCGTACCGGAGGCCGCGCGATTCATCCGCCGACAGCTCGCCCCCGGCCTTGTGCGCCTCGGCTCCTTTGTATGTACCCAGCCGAGGCTCGATGATCTTGTCGGTGATGAGCGACACCACGAGCGTGAGCACGACCACCGACGCGATCGAGAACCACAGGTTCGACGCAAGGCCGATCGACGTCGACGGGTCGATGAGGTGAATGGCGTCGTTCGTAATCTCGGTCAGCATGCCGTCGAGCGGTTTCACCAGGATGTTCACGCTGAAGACGGCAGCAACGCCGGCGAAGGATGCCGCGAGGCCCGTGAGGGGGTGCCGGCCGACGCTCACGAACGCACTCGCCGCGAGCGGAATCAGCACCAGGTAGCCGGCATCGGCAGCGACGCTGGAGAGAATACCGACGAACACGAGAATGTAGGTGAGGGCCTTCGCCGGAGCGACCGTCACCAACTTCCTGATCAATGCGGAGATCAGACCGGCTTCCTCGGCGACGCCGACGCCGAGCATCGCGACGATGATGACGCCTACCGCATTGAAGCTCATGAAGTTCTGGACGACGTCGGCGAACAGAAAGCGAATCCCGTCCGCCGTCAGCAGACTCTGCGCCGTCGCAGTCGTCTGTTCGAGAGCGTGCGTCTCGGGGTTGAACATCTCGTAGGTAACGCTCGTCCCCATTAAATACAGAACATGGGACAAGAGGATCGCCAAGACGATCAGTCCGACGAAGATCACGGCCGGATGCGGCACCATGTTGCCGACTCGCTCGATTGTGTCGAGCATCCTTGCCATTCCGGTCTTCTTTCCACCGGGCGGCTTCGTCTTGACCGGAGGGATGCTCCGATCCGCTTCATCGACAGTCGCTACGTGGCCCATTGCTGAACACCTATTGAGGTTGGGTCTACCTACCTGCCGTGGCTGCAGCAGCCATACCGTGTCGTCGCGGCCCGGCTATCGTGTGGCTCCGGCCAATCGAACACGCAGTTCGTCGACCTCGTCCTGGGGCATGAGCGCCCAAACGGAGCGAGCATGCCGGTCCGGCCGCGGGGAGTCTCGAACCAGCGTCGTCCGAACGAGCTCCGCGTGGGCGAGGAGCCGCGCCGTTCGAGCGCGATCCAAATGCCCATACTCCGCCGCGTCCTCGACGACACGGGCGACCAGGGCGAACGCCATCTCACGTTCTTGTCCGTCGCTTGCGAGCAGACCGATTTCGAGCGCGATTTCGAGGACGGCGTCGAGGACCTCGGGCTCTCCGGCGCCCACTCGAAGCGGAGCGTCGATGCCGACCGAGATGAACTCCCGGAGGTCGGCGGAGATCATCGACACGCGGACCGAACCGTCGGCATCGACGACATTCCAGTCGCCCATCTTTCGGCTCATGAGATTACGGAGCACCGAGCGAAGCTGCTGCAACGCTTGCCGCGCCGTATACGCGTCGTGCGACGACGAGGAGAGCGCGCGTGCCGCGACGTCTGCCAGGATTCGCACGCAGTACAATGGATCACACCCGAGCTCGCGATTGGGGCCCAGCGCGACGCTCCGGGCGAGGTCCGAAGCACCCCTCGAGTCGACGGGGAAACCGCGATCCGACGCCGCCCAGCCGATGACCTCGGCCTCGTCGACATAGTCCCCGATCGCGCGGCAGATGCGAACGCGCACGCCCGCGCTTCGCGCGCACGCGCTCAAACGCTCGACGTCGATGTCGACGATGTATCCGCAGGCGGCGGCCCTTACCGGCGTGGCGTTGGACGGCAAAATGAGCGTCGCTCTGGTCGCGGTGGTGAGGTTGCTCATTCGTGCCTCGAGACGACCAGCCGCCGCCACTGCGGCGTTGCGCACGAGCACGAGCACTCGCTCGACGCGCAACATCGGAAACGTCTTGAACATTCCGATCGCGAGTGTCGCGAAGGTGGCGAGGAGAAGCGCAATGGCCCCCGTCACCGCCGGCCTTGGTCGCTCGACCCCCTGTGTGATCATCCCCAGGGTCTTCGTCGCGGCGAGCGTGTAGGCCGCCGAGAACGCAAACATGGGGATCGTTCGGCGAAGTGGTGTGTTCTTGAGATAGAACGGGACGAGGCGCGGGGAATACTGGTTTGCTCCCGCCTGCAGCGTCGATGCATTGACGGACAGCACGATCGTCAACACCGTGATCTGCAGTCCGAAGAGCGTCCCCAGCACGCCCCTGGCGTCGCCGGAGGTCGCTAGCCACGCCCTACCGAAGTAGCTCGAGACGCTGTCATCGTGGTCCATGCGAGCGGCGGCGACGCCCGCGGCACCGCCGCCGACGATCGCCACCACGAGCACTAACCAGAACGTCTCGCTCAGCGCTTCGCGAAGATGACGAATGGACATGGCGCAATGCCGGAGTCTCGCGTCGTCGACAAGCTCAGTGGGTGCTCCTCGAAGGGGGGGAGAACTCCATGAGAAAATCGATCAGCAGGCGTGCGCCGAAGCCGGTCGCTCCTTTGGTGCGCCACGAGTCGTCGGCATTGATCTGCGCAGTGCCGGCAATATCGATGTGCGCCCACGGAAGCCCTCCCACGAACTCTTCGAGGAACAGGGCTGCCGTAATAGCACCGGCGTCCTCGCCACCGATGTTCTTGATATCGGCGATCTCGGAGTCGAGCTCATTGCGATACCTTCGGTCGAGCGGGAGTTGCCACAGCGTCTCGTCGGTCCTGTCACCGGCGCATCTCAGTTGGTCCACGAGTGCTTGGTTGTTTCCCATCACACCGCCACGCGCCTTGCCGAGCGCCCTCTGGCAAGCGCCCGTGAGGGTCGCGATGTCGACGATGGCGTCCGGCTTGGGCTTCTGCTCCGTCGCCATGACCAACCCGTCGGCCATGACAAGCCGACCTTCTGCGTCGGTGTTGAGGACTTCGACCGTCTTGCCGCCGCGAATGGTCAAGACGTCCCCGAGCTTCATCGCCTTTCCCGAAGGCATGTTGTCGGTGCACATCAAATACCCCGTGACGGCGGTGTTGCAGCCAAGTGCTCGAAGGGCGGACATGGCACTCAGGATCGCGGCTGCGCCGGTCATGTCGACCTTCATCGTGGCGTGGACCAGATCGTTCGGCTTCAGGCTGATTCCACCGGAGTCGTACATGATGCCCTTTCCAATCAGGGCCACGTGACCGACCGGGGTCGTGCTCGTGCCTTTGGTGATCTTTGGCTGGTAAGTCAGCTTGATCAGCCGGGGCGGCTCGTCGCTGCCGGCGTTCACGCCGAGAAGCCCGCCGCAACCGAGCTCGAGGAGCTCCTTCTCGTCGAAGATGGTGATATCGAGTCCCCCGTCCTTCGCGAGGCCTTTGGCGATGTCGGCCATTCTTCGAGCGGTGAGCAGGGTTGCTGGAGCGTTTGCCAGGTCGCGTGCGAGCTCGCCAGCGCGCGTCGTGGTCAATCCGCGGAGGATCCCGTCCTCCAGGGCGGCCGCCGGGTCCGACCCGCCGACGAGCGTCAGCTCGTCGAGCGGCGGCTCGTGCTCGGGCCGGTGCTTCAGTGGGCTATACCTATATCGCGCAAGGAGGGCCCCCTCGACGATCGCTTGCGCGGCCGCCTCCGGCGCCAGTCCGTTGCCTGCGGGCAGCAACGTCGCGATATGGCCGTGGCGCTGTGCAGCTCGCGCGAAAGCGGCTGCTGCGTCGCGCAGGCTGGTTGCATTGAGTTCGTCGCGCGGTCCGATGCCGATGGCGACGAGCGCGGCGCGACCGGTTCGCGGGACGATTAACGTCTGCCCAATCTTGCCTTCGAACCCCGCAGCCGCGAGGGCCGCGCGATCGAGCCCGAGCTCCGTCGGAACATCCCCGTCGACGCCGACGGGAACACCCACGGCGCCGGCGCCGGCCGGGATCGACTTGGACACGTTCGCCTTTGCGATGCCTGCCTTCTTACGTGACGGGGCAGGCTCGAGCGCTGCTTGAGCGCTTGCATGATAACTCGGCATGGCCGCGTTCCTCCCACTTGCCCCCGGTTGCAACAGAGTCGCCACTCATTTTCGGACGGGGGCGGAGACGAAGAGATCCAGGCCGATCTTGCGAGAAAGATACTTTGCGACAAGCTGCCCTCTGACGCTGTTTCCGATGGCGTCGAGGCGAGGCGAGAAGGTACCGAGTCCACCTTTGCCCGGGGCGACGGTGACGATTCCTCCCCCGATACCACTCTTTCCGGGCAGCCCGATCTCGTAGAGCCAGTCGCCCGATGTCTCGTACAATCCAGATGTTGCCATGATGGCTAGCGTATAGTGACAGACGAGCGGATCGACGACGCGCTCGTTCGTTCGTGGATTGACCCCGCCGTCCGCCAGTGTGGCGCCCATCACCGCTAGATCTGTGGCGCTCACGTCCAGAGCGCATTGCTGCGTGTAAAGGTCCGTCGCTGACGCGGGATCGGTATAGATGCGTCCGACGCTCTCCAGCATCCGAGCGAGGGCCTGATTCCGCGCGTTGGTCTTCCTGGCCGACGTGAGCACGGCGTCGTTGACGGCGAGCTCGCGGCCGGCGAACCGCGAAAGCCCTTCCTTGATGAATTGCCACTTGTCGTCGGGCGTCTTGCCGGGGACCAAACTGGTGGTCGCGATGGCGCCGGCATTGACCATCGGATTGGTTCGGCCGTGGCAATCGCGTTCCACGGCTGCCAAAGAGTTGAACGGTAAACCCGTGCTGTTGACGCCGATGCGATCGCGTACGGCCTCGGCGCCCAGCTCCTGGCACACGAGGGCAAAAATGAACGGCTTCGACACGCTCATGATCGAAAACCGGACATCGTCGTCACCTGCTGCGTGAACAGCGCCGTTGCAACCGACGAAGCAAATACCGAACAGGTCGCTCGGGACGGTAGCTAGGGCAGGGTAAACGTCGGAGTTGTCGCCCTCATGGTTGGACTTGTACCGTGCATAGGCCTCCATGACCGCCGCCTGGACCTCATTGGGGTCGGGCAGGTGTCCTGTCGACACGAACGGGGCGCGAGTGCTGGTTTGCATGGCTCTCTTTTTAGAATGCGACGGTGTAGCCAATGTCGGCTCCCACCGACACGGTCGTATCGTCCGAATCGATGACAATCGGTACTTTTACGCTAGGGGTCAAAACGCCGTGCTCGGTGAACACGATGTTCAGACCCACCTTCGGGATGAGCTCGAAGTCGGGATTGTCGCCGTCGTACCCGACGCCGATTCCCAGTGCGAATGGCAGGTACAACTTGTCACGGAGCTTCAGGTGATAGCTCGGCTCTACGACGAAGATGTACCTCTGGCTGGTCGCGCGCTCGTCCGTCTCCCCGACCCTGGCATTCACGTAACGCATCGTGAAGATCGCGGAGAGCTCGAATCGCTCGAGGAGGAAGTAGCCGAACGAAGGCGACAGCTCCACGGTGACGGAGTCGTCGTTCCACAGGAATGATCCGCTCCCGCCCAGCTCGAAGCTGTGCGCGGCGCCATACTCGTCTTCCTCTTCGTCCTTTTCGCCGTTCTTTTCGCCATTCTTTTCGCCGTTCTTTTTGTCGCCCTTCTTGCCGTTAGCGTCCGTCGCTTTCTCTTCTTCAGCTGCTTTGGCTTGCGCCTCCGTCACTGGAGGAGCGTTGTCCTCCCCCTTCGGCTCCGGTTGCGCGGCGGCGATGCCAGCGTGGCAGATGAGCACCGCTACGAGCGGGCACGCGGCATGTCGGTGACGTCTCATCGGTCGGCCTCCCGTTTTTGGCGAGCGGCCTTTTGCAGACGACGTGCCTCCGTCGTCGGCGCAGAATGCGCGGCTATTGCGAGAGCCTCTTCGATCTACGCGTGCGGCGGCGCCCCGGGACCACCGCTTCGCCCCGCGGCCGAATCCGCCGCCCGTGTGAGCGTGTCCGCTCGGGTGGCCTGTGCGGCGCGAGCAATGCTTGTGTGGTCGACATGGTCCTATGAGTCGCAACTCCTCAGTCGTCCAGCTTTGGATGCGATTGCGACACACGGCGAATCGCGTCGCTATCGCGTTGCTGCTCACCTTCGTGGTGGCCGCCTTTCCTCGACGAGCCGGTGCCGACGCACCGCCGCTCATCCGGCCACCAGCACCAGCGGCGGATGAAGCTCCGGAGGAGCCGGAGGTCGACCCGGCGTCGCCCCGTGCAGCCGTCGAGTCGTACCTGGAGCTCGTACGCGACGGCAAACACGGGGACGCCGCCGAATATCTGCAATTGCCCGAAGAGGATAAGGAACGCGGCGCCGAGCTCGCTGAGCAATTGTGGTTCGTGCTCGAACGAAACGGAGGCGCCGATGTCGAGGCCCTGTCCTCGAGCGAGAATGGAGACGAAGACGACGGTCTCAAAGGCGCAGTCGACCGCGTCGCGACCATCCAAAGGCCTTCAGGCAAGGAGGAGGACCTTCTCATCAAGCGTGTCGAGACGAAGAGGGGCCCGCGGTGGCTCTTTGCGCGCGACAGCGTTCGCAAAGTGGATGTTTGGTACGACGATTTGGGCGAACGCCGATTCGTCGAAAAGCTTCCCGAACCCCTGCGTCGCGGCGCGCCGCTCGGTTTGCTTTGGTGGCAAGTCGGCGGTTTTTTGCTCGTCGTGTTCGTCGGCTGGATCGCGGGGGTGATCCTGGGAAAGGTCACGACGCGTGTCGCAAAGGTCGTGCTGAAGAGGCGGTCCCGCCTGTTCGCCGTGGACCTGGTCGGGAGGTTCGAGCGGCCGATTGTGCTGCTGTGGGGAGTCACCATTTGTTGGCTGCTCCTTCCGTTGCTCGATCTCTTTCCGACCGCGAACGAAACCGTGCGCTCCGTCCTTCGTCTCACGGCCTATGTTGCGCTCTTCTGGGCGTTCGCCGTGGCTGCCGACGTCTATGCCGTGAACGCGACGAAGAGCGAGTGGGCGGCGCGTAATCCGGCATCGAAGAACATCATTCCGCTCGCCTCTCGCCTCCTCAAAGTCATCGTCATAGGGGGCGCTACCGTCGGGCTTCTCGCGAAGTTGGGCTTTCCCGTCGGCAGCCTGATCGCCGGTATCGGCATCGGCGGTCTCGCCCTCGCGCTCGCCGGGCAGAGGACGATCGAAAACCTGTTCGGCGCCGTCTCGATCGCGATCGATCAGCCGTTGCGAGAGGGTGATTTGGTCAAGATTGGAGAACAGATCGGGACGGTGGAATCGATCGGCCTTCGCTCTACTCGTATTCGCTCACTACATCGAACGGTCATCGCGTTTCCGAATTCGACACTCGCCAAGATGGAGATAGAGTCGCTCGCGGCACGCGATCGGATGCGCTTCGAGTGCAATATTGCGCTCGCGTACACCACGCGAGCGGCTCAGATTCGCCGGCTATTGGGCGACGTGCGGGGCATCCTCGAGGGGCACGCCGCGATCCTCACGGAATCGGTGGATGTCCACCTCGCCGGCTACGCCGAATCTTCGCTCGACATCGAGGTCAGCGCGTTCGTGCTGACGACCGACGTCTCGAAGTTTCTCGATATTCGCCAGGAGCTGTTGCTCTCGTTCATGCAAGCCGTCGAGGAGGCCGGGACGACGTTCGCTCTTCCCACGACGACGGTCCATGTCGCAGAAGCCGATGGGGCCGGCGATTTGCTCGCCGGGCGACCCGCGGAATCCATCTCGGCGAGCCGGGAGCATTGATGCCTGAAGTGATCTCACGTCTCCGCGCTCGAGATGATGATGTACAAGTCAGGGAATGCCCCATGGTTCTCGGCGGCTGCTATCGACGATAGGAATCGCAGCCATTTTCAGTGCGGCCTGTGACGACGTGGTGACCGACGAAACCGCATCGGGCGGCGCAGGTGCATCGGGTGGCGGGGTTGCAACGGGCGGCGCCGCTGAATGGCTCAGCGTCGAAGACTCGGCCGAGTGCGCCGCGTACTGCGATAAGGTCGAAGCGCTTCCTTGCGACGTCCAGTGCAACACCGACTTTGTTTGCGCCGTCCCCCCGACTTGGTGCGCCGAGTCCAAGCGCGCCTATCTCCAGTGCAAGGTCGACCACGCCGAGTTCAGTTGTAACGACTCCGGCGGGTACCACGTGACGCCCGCGGATTGCTGCCCCGACGACGCCTGTGAGCGCAACGGCTGCCCCGAGTGACGGCCGGTGGGTGCCTCGCCCGCTCGAACGTCGCGGATGGAAACGAAAACCGCAGCAAAGAGGCTGCGGAGAGTGGGTCGGGGAGGTGGGATTTGAACCCACGACAACGAGCACCCAAAGCTCGTGCACTACCGGACTGTGCGACTCCCCGAGAGTCGAACGTGCGTACCCTAGCACCGTCGTTCGAGAGGCGCGAGAAGCTGATCGCTTCACCCAGCGCTCTAGACCTGAAGGCTCGACCTCGGCGAGGACCAGCTCTAGATCCGGCTGATGCTGGACACGCGGTGCATCGACGCCGGGCTACCGCGCGGGCGGCGGCGCGAGCGGGCGGTCGAGACGGCGCTCCGAACGCACGCCGATCACGGCGGCGGTCGGGCGAGCACGCCGGAAGAGCTCGTCCTTTGCGGGTGCCTGACGGTGCTCATGGCCAGCTGGCTCGACGCGGGCAACGTGCCGCTGCCGGCGATCGACGACGAGGAGGGCGCAGCGATGCCGGCGTCGCTTCCGCCCGTCACCGATGCGCACGTCCACGTGTTCCCCGATGGCGTCTTCGAGGCGTTGTGGCGGTGGTTCGAGGCCTACGCGTGGCCCATTCGTTACAAGTTGCGCGCGCCGGAGGTCGTCCGCTTTCTTCTCTCGCGAGGTGTAGAGCGGGTGTTCGCGCTCCATTACGCGCACAAGCCGGGGATGGCTCGCGCGTTGAACTCCTTCGTGGCGGAGCTTTGTGCGAGCGATCCGCGGATCGTCGGCTTCGCGACGGTGCTGCCCGGTGAGCCCGATGCGCCGAAGATCCTCGAAGAGGCGAAGACGCTGGGCCTTCGCGCGGTGAAGCTCCACTGTCACGTGCAGAGCTTCGCGCCCGACGCACCGGAGGCGCTCGAGGTGTTCGGCGCGTGCCAGCGGCTCGGTCTCCCGGTGCTCGTTCATGCGGGGCGCGAGCCGCGAAGCCCGAAGTACGCGGTGGACCCGTTCTCGCTCTGCGGCGCCGACCGCGTGGAGGCGGTGCTTCGCGCGTTCCCGACGCTGCGGGTTTGCGTTCCGCATTTCGGCGCCGACGAGCAATCGACGTATTTCGAGCTGATCGAGCGCTACGACAACCTCTACCTCGACACGACGATGATGATGGGTGGCTACTTTCCGTTCGTGCCGACCGCGCGCTCGCTCCTCGCGCGACCGGAGCGGATCCTCTACGGCACCGACTTCCCGTCGCTTCCTTACGCGTGGGATCGCGAGCTCTCGCGCCTCGCAGCGTTCGGCCTACCCGAGGATGCGCTCGCGCAGATTCTTTCGGGCTCCGCGACGAGCTTCCTCGACGGCTGACGTCAGCGCGCGCTGAACGACTCGCGCGTGGGGCGCGCGATCGTTCGGCCTTCGAGATCGTCCAGCGCCTTGTAGAGGTCGTCGACGACGGCGGGCTTCAACCAGTTCGATCTGCCCTGCAGGTACTCGACGTTGCCTTCGTGGAGCATCGCGCGCGCTTGTTCGCGTCGCCCGAGCCGGTAGTGGGTGAGCCCGCAGTAGACGAGATAGCGAACGTGGGCCTTGTCGTTGAGGTAATCCTCGTCTTCCGAGGCGTCCCAACAGGCGCGCGACGCGGCGTTGTAGTTGCCGACTTCGTACTGTCGCACCGACAGACGAACGAAACCTCCCGGGGTGCCGCATCCCGAGAGGCCAACGGAGACGCCGACGCTCGCCGCGGCGAGAAGCAGCGGTAACACGTAGCGCTTTGCAACCTGCTGCATGAAGAGCATGTGCCCGTTCACGACGAGACAAAGGGTCTCATGCTTTCATTGTGGATCCCAAGGCCCTCGAACGCTCGGAGCACCGTTTCGGCCTCCACGCGCGCCCCATGTGCGATTAAGAGATCTCTCGTGGCACAGTCGTCGCGTGCGTCCGATCGGGACGCGCCACTGTCGGAGCAGGTTCCCTCTTCATCGCGTGGTGCGGCCGCACGATCGTTCTCTTTCGTGAGGGAAGAGCTGCGGCGCGTGTGGTGCGACATTCGCGGCGGCGATCTGTCACCTGCGCGTATCGCTGCGTCCGTCGCGCTCGGCGCGTTCATCGGGTGTTTGCCGATCTTCGGGCTGCACCTGCCGGTTGTGTTGCTTCTGTGCTTGCGCTTCCGCCTCGATGGGGCGCTCGCGTACCTTGCCGCGAACATCTCGAACCCGTTCATGGCGCCGTTCATCGTCGCCGCAGAAATCCAGGTCGGCGCGATCTGTTTCGAGCGGGAGCTTCCCGACATCGGCGGCAAGGTCGCGCTCGGCGACGCACTCGCATCGTTCCCGAAATACCTGGCGGTCGGCGCGCCCATCATCGGTGCAGGGACGGGGCTGGCTCTCGGCGTCGTCGCGTGGATCACGACGCTCGCAAAACGTCGCGTGCTCGGTCGCAGCCTGCGCCCCGCGTACAAGCTGCCGTCGAACGCGCCCGCGTGGGTCGTCGCCACGGAGCGGGTGGCCGCGCGTTACGCTCCGCCCGAGGATTCGTCGCCGGCGGCGAAGGCGCAGTTCAACTACGTGCGCATCAAGCTGCTGATGGATCCGATCGCGAAGCTCATCGCGGGGATCGGCGGTGAAGAGCGCGGCGTTCTCGGCGAGGTGCTCGACATCGGTACGGGGCGCGGTCAGCTGCCGATTCTTCTCGTCGAGCTCGGCCGCGCGACCCGTGGGTATGGTGTCGATTGGGACGAAGCGAAGGTGCGCGATGGCGCGCGGGCAGCGGCGCGCATACCCGCGTTACCGATCGAGCTCGCCCGAGGGGATGCGCGGACCGCGCCGCTGACCGAGGCGGACACGGTGCTCTTGATCGATCTCCTGCACTACTTCACGCTCGAGGAGCAGGACGCGATCCTGCGACGCGCGGCGCGCGCGGTTCGCAGCGGCGGCCGCCTCTTGGTTCGCGAAGCCGATACCGAGCGTGGGTGGCGAAGCTGGACGACGTTGCTCGAGGAGAAGGTCTTTACGACGCTGCGCTTCAACCGAGGCGAGCGCGTGAAGTTTCGCGCGAGCCGGGATTTAGCGCGCGTGATGGAGGAAGAAGGCCTTCGCGTCGAGATCGTCCCCGCATGGGGGAAGACGCCCTTCTCCAACGTGCTCTTGATCGGTCAGCGCAGCGAGACGGCTCAGGCGTGTCCGCCGGGCGGGGGCCAACCACCGCCGCCGCCGGATCCGTAGCCGCCGGATCCGTAGCCACCAGGGCCGTAACCGCCGGGACCCTGTCCGTAGCCACCCGGCCCTTGAGGCGCACCGTAGCCAGGCGCTTGGCCCCAGCCTGCTTGTTGCGGAGGCGCTTGCGGCGCGTGAGCCTGCGGCGCGTGAGGCTGGGGCGCCTGCGGTTGTGGCGCATGGCCGTGGGGATGAGGCCCAGGGTAGGGATGCTGCGGGTACGCGTGCGGCTGCATCGGTTGATGCCAGCCCTGCGGCGGCCCGTACGGATTCGGCGCGTGACCCCCATACGGCGTGTGCATCCCGTAGGGCGCGGGTGCCGCGGGGTGGAACGCGGGGTGGCCAAAGGGCGCGCCGTATCCGCGCTGCGCGAGGTGATACGGGAGCGGGCGCTCGAGCGGTCGCGCATGATCGCCGAGGAGCGCGTCGTCCTCTTTCAATGCGCTCTTCACGAGCTGCCGCGTGACGAGCGCGCAAACGACGACGATGCCGACCGCGATCGCGAAGCCGAGCAAAGGCTCCGGCGGCGCGAAGCCGAACTTGCCGCCGCTGAAGACCGCCCAGTCGTAGAGGCCGTGAATGAAGACGGCGATCCCGTAGCCGAGCGACACCTTGACGAACGCCGAGCCGCGCATCTTCGCGCGGCCGACGAAGTAGCCCATGATCGCGGAGCAAGTGGCGTGCAGCGGCACCGCGCTGATCGCGCGCGCGATGCCGGTGACGATGTTGCCGCCGGCGTACAGCACGTTCTCGAGGAGCGCGAAGCCGAGCGAGGTGGCGGCCGTGTAAAGGATGCCGTCCATCACCTCGTTGAACGCTTCTTTGCGCCAGAAGTAGAGCATCACGATGGAGAGCTTCAGCCCTTCCTCGACGCCCGCCGCGACCACGAAGGAGTTCACGAGCTGGCCCTGCGCCTGGACGAGGCCCGTCCCCAAAATAGCGCTCAACGTAAGCTCGATGATCACGGCCGGGATGATCGAGACCATCCCGAAGATGACCGCGTTGCGAACCATGCCCGGCGGCTCGGGCCGCTTCTCGTCCCACTTCTTGAAGAGGTAGACGAGCAGGACGGCAGGCAGGATGGCGACGGCGAGGGTGATGTGCATACGGCGCGTCCATCATCGAGTCCGGAGGACAGGCGCGCAAGGCGCGAACGATCCGCCGTTTTGTTCGCCGCCCCGCACCCGAAGACGGCCGGACCGCGCGTGAGGCAACTCGATGTACGAGCCGAGCGACAACCCTGCTATGGCGACGGGGGA
This sequence comes from Polyangiaceae bacterium, assembly GCA_013361525.1. Taxonomy (GTDB): domain Bacteria; phylum Myxococcota_A; class Polyangia; order Polyangiales; family Polyangiaceae; genus Xiheicaenibacterium. The sequence continues at coordinate 13,372 of JABFXY010000051.1, forward strand.
AAGAACCGAATCCGATGAAACAGGAACGCGAGTCCAACTTCGTCTACGACCACCCCGCGCTCGTCGCGGTGGTCATCACGCTCGCCATCGCGGGGGCGTTCATTGGGGCCATCTACTCGTCGGCGACCGGTCACAGCGCGCACGGCGAAACGCACGGCGCCGCCAGCGGCAGCGCCCACCCGCACGGAAGCGCGGCGCCTGCTTCCACCGCGAAGCCCGCCGGTCACTGAGCCGACGCACCGAAGCCGACGCCGACAGCCGGGCTTCCCGCCCGGCCTCGGCAGCGACAGCGTCACTTCTGCAGGTACGTCTTGCCTTTGTAGGTCGCGGCCAAAACCGTGAAGAGCACGGAGGCGACGGCCATCAGCGCGGTGAAGACCCAGAAGAACTGGCTCAGCGTCAGGATCTTCTGCATCGGGGCGAGGAACGCGACGAGGACGTTTCCAAACGTCACGCCGAGTAGCCAAAAGCCCATGATGGTCGACTTCATCCGGCGGGGAGCCTGGGTGTAGGCGAACGCGAGGCCGGTCGTGGATACCAGGACCTCGGACGTCGTCATCACGAGGTACTGAATCACCTGCCACAGGACGTGCACCGTCCCGCCGGCCGCGTGTGCGGCTTCGATGCGCGTCTGCACCATCGCGGCTGCAGCGAACGAAACCGCGGCGAGGAACATGCCGATCGACATCAGGCGCAGGGGCTTCACCGCCCGCCCGCGCTTCTCGAGCGGCTGCAGCACGAGCACGTTGAGGGCCGGGATGATCATCATGACCATCAGCGGGTTCAGCGCTTGGATCTGCTGCGGCTTCAGCTGGATCGACGTGGTCTGTCCTTGCGTGATGTCGAGCCCGACGGCCGCGAGGCCGGCGACGGCCATCGCGCCGAAGAGCACGAGCGGCACGATGCGCGGGATGCGCTTGTTCGACACCCAGAGCATGAGCCACGTGCCGCCGTAGAGCGCACCGGCGATGACCGCCCCGATCGCGAAGCGACCGGTCCACAGCGGCACCGTCAGGTCTCGGTTCATCTCTTTCGCCTGCTGGACCCAGGTCGAGGCGTGTTGGTCGAACAGCGCCCAGAAGAACATCACCATCGAGAAGACGAGAATGATGCGGAGCACCGCGGGCGGACCTTCGGCGGCTTCGTCGCCCATCTCCGCCCGCGCGACGTCGAAGAAGCCTTCACCGGGCTTCCGCTTGTGGCGGTTTTTGATCGCGTACGTCACGACCGCGAGAAACCCGTCGTCCTTCTCCATGCGCTGACGCACCGCGAAGAGGACGAACGCGGCGACGACGAGACCGGCCGCGATCGCGAAGTAGTGCCAGGAAGAGACGGCGAGGTGCGTCAGGTAGCCGGTCAGGTACTCGCTGTAGAACGCCGCGCCGCTCATGCCCTCGGCGCTCGGCGCCTTGTAGTGATCGCCCTCGACGAAGACGGCGACGATCAACGCGATGACCGGGGCGAACAAAAGGATCGCGACCCCAAAGTCCAAGAAGCCCGACATGCCTCCGGGCTTTGGCGGCACGTGGACGAAGCGCTTGCGGCCCAGGAAGAAGATGAGCGTCGCGATGCCCATGAAGATGCCGGGCACGCCGAACGCGACCTCTGGGCCGAACTTGTCGTTGAGGATCGGCGTGAGGATCGTGGAGAAGAACGAGCCGAAGTTGATGATGAAGTAGAAGATCTGGAACACCACCGGCACGAGGCCCGAGTTCTTCGCGCTGAACTGATCGCCGACGTTCGCCGAGACGCACGGCTTGATGCCGCCCGAGCCCACGGCGATGAGGCCGAGACCCGCGTACATGCCCAGCTCGGCGCCGCCGAAGTTCCCCATCTCGGCGAGGCGCCCGGCCACCGCGAGCACGGCGTGGCCGGCGCAGTAGATGAGCGACACGAACAAGATGACCGGGAACTTCCCGAGCAACCGATCGGCGAGGATCGCACCGGCCATCGGGAACGCGTAGACGCCCGCCATGAACAGGTGCGCGACCGCCGTGGCTTTTGCCTTCGCCGCGTCGGTCTGATCCTGTGTCAGGAGCGACTCGTCGACGAACTGCACGTAGAGCGACGCGAGGTACGTGTAGAGGATCGCGCGCATGCCGTAGTAGCTGAAGCGCTCGGCGCCCTCGTTGCCGACGATGAACGGGATGCCGGCTGGGAAGCGCTTCGACTCGTCTGCGGCGGCGGCCGTCGAGTCGGTCGGCGTCTGCAGCGCGTCGCTCGCTGCGTAGGGGTTCTGCGGCGGGGTGGCCGTGCTCATGGGGCGCACATGCTACAGCGGTCGGGGCCGATCGCCTCACGGACTCGACATCGCGACGCGACGAGCGCAGGTCGCGCGTGTCCGATCACGCGTGCGCCTCCTGGGCTGCCCTGTCAGAACACTCTCAGGGGGCACCATGAGAGGTTGGTCCTGCTCGATCGCTGCGGTGATCTCGCTCTTGGCGACGAGCGGTTGTGGAGCCTCCTCGAGAGCGACGCCAACGGCGCCGCGCGCGGCGGTCGCGCAGGAGGACGCCGTCAGCGCGGCGGATCTAGCGCGCGCGATCATCGACGGGCGAACGGGTGGGCTCTTCGAGCTTCGCGCGTTCCGTTTTCACCCGACGTCGGCCGAAGCGATCGGTGAGCTCGGCAACTGGGGCGAGGCCGTGAAGAAGCTCGGCTTCGATCCGCTGATGGACGTGGCGCGCGTCTTCGTCGTCGCCGGCCACGCGCAAGACTCGAGCGCGATCGTCGTCATCGAGCCCGAGGTCGACGACGACGCGATCGCCGTCGCGCTCGTGAAGCGCGGCGCCAAGATCGGTCCCGACGTCCCGTATCCGCAGGCGCGCATTCCGATCCGGGGCCACGGCGATCACGTGGCCGCCCTCGTGCAGCCGCGGATGCTGGTGATCGCGCCGGCCCACTACGCATCGGAGCTGCCGCGGATGCGCGTGCGCGCGAAGCTGCCGCCGCCTTCGGGGCGCGCTGCGGCTCAGTTCTTCGCGTTCGATCCGGCCGACAGCCTCGGATACAACCCGCGCTGGCCGGAGACGATCACCTCGGCGCACGCGGAGATCGAGTTCACGTCGCGAGGCGGCGCCGTCGTGCGCTTCTTCGCCGATTCGATCACCGACGCGCAGGCACAAAAAGACGCGAAGAGCCTGACCGAAGAGGCGCACCGCTTGCTCACGGTCGACCTCGCGATCTTCGAGCTCCACCTTCTCGACCCGCCGGTGTTCGAGGCGCAGGGGCGCCGCATCTTCATGCAATCGGGGCTGCTGCCCACGGACGTCGATTGGCTGCTGCGTTTCAATGGAGGCCTGGGTACATGAAGTGGCTGTTGTTCGCTCTGCCCCTCGCGGTTGGTTGCGCCGCGACGCAGAAGCAGGTCGACCCGCCCGGCAATCTGTTCCCCGAAGGACGATATTCCCAGACGACACGCGCCGTCCCATGCCTCGACCGCGCGCAGAGCTTCCTCGATGCGGCGGGTCAGCTCATGGCGAACCCGCCTGCTCCGATCCCCGGCGACGATCACATCGTGACGACGCTCGAGTTGCTCGATGTGGCGCGGCACGTGGACGTCGCGGCGATCGAAGTGCGGACACACCGAGGCACGAACGACGTGGTGTACGTCGCGGTGTCGCCGCTTCGCGATCCGACGGCGCCGATCCCGCTCGAGCTCGGCAACGATCCGCAGCTGACGGTGCGCCTGCTCCTGAAGGCGACCACACACGGCGGCCTCTTCGAGGATCTCACGTATTGCTACGAGAAGACCGCATACACGTCGCAGTCGGCGGACGTGCGCGGGCTCAAGCTCGTGATCGACGACGACCCGATCTACGCGCCGCGGGTCAGCATCCACGTCGAGTTCGAGCCGGAGGGGAAAAACGAGAAACCCGGAGACATGCCCTACGGTGAACGGCTCGCACAGCCTCAGGATTCGAACGTCGGAGAAGCCCTCCGACGACAGTGATGTCGCAGCTTCCGCCGGCCTGCTAGCTTGAAGGCCGACGATGGATTTGCGACAGCCCCTGCTTCTGTATCTCGGCAGCCAGCTGCTCGGCAGCGACCTCGACCGGTTGAAGTCCGACTTTCGCGACTTCCTCGGCAAAGACCCGCTGGGCAGCGCCATCGGCACGGTCCTCGTCGGCGGCCTACTCTTCTACGAGGCCGAACGACGAGAGAATCCGAAGGTGCAGACGCTGAACGACGCGCTCATGTACGTGTCGACGAGCCTGAGCGTCGGCTATTCGGACATCTTCCCCAAGACGGAGAAGGGCAAGCTCATCGCCGCCGCGCTGCAGACGTTGGGCCCCGCGATCTCGTCGCAGGCGCTCGATCCTCCGCACATCGCGATGAACAAGTACGAGGACGATTCGCTCGACATGCAGCGCCGCATGCTCGACAAACTCGACGCCATCCTGACCGAGCTCGAGCGGCAGCGCCCCAAAGCGCCCTGAGCCCGGCGCGCGCCCTGAGCTCGGCGAGCTCCCGGAGCCTGGGCGCTCGCCTTGACGCTCAGCCGACGACGTTCAGCGCGCGGCGTCCGTCGGACTTTCGCTTCGTCAACACGCCGCCGAGATCGAGCGTCGGCGGAGCGATGCCCGGGTTGCCGGTCGGCGTCGGCGTGACGGCCGGCCCGGCAAACGCGGCAGCTGCGGCCTCGAGCTCGATACCCGCGCGGAAGCGCTGCTGCCCGCCGGCGATCTTCCTGTGCGCGAGCTGGTGCTGCATGAAGTTGAGCGGCCAGAACCCGAGCGTCTGCAACCAGCTCGAGCCCGGCGTGTCCTTCGTCGGCATGCGATGCGTGAAGCGGCGCCACATGCTCGAGTACGAGTAGAACTTCGTCCACGCCTTGACCCAGCCCTCGCGGAGCTGCTCTCGCGTCATCTTCTTCGGCACGTAGTAGGGCGAGCCGGCGTCGTGGTCGTGGCGCAACCACCACTTCGGATCGGTGAGGCGCCCCTCCGACAGATAGCGGCGGTACAGCGCCGTGCCCGGATACGGCGTCAGAATCGCGTAGAGCGCCATCGTGAGCTGCATCTCGATCCCGAACTCGACCGTCCTGTCGAAGATCTCGGGTGAGTCGGTGTCGAAGCCGAACACGAAGCTGCCCCACGTGGAGATGCCGTGTTCGTGCAGCATCTCCATCGTCTCTTTGTATTGCGACGGCTTGTTCTGACGCTTGCCCGTGAACTTCACCGTCTCCTCGTCGATGCTCTCGAAGCCGATGAAGAGCGCCTTGCAGCCGCTCTCCGCCATGAGCTTCACGTTCTCGAGGCGTTTGACCGCGGCGAGCGAGCACTGGCCGACCCAGTGTTTGTCGAGCTCCGCCATTTTGCTGAACAGCTCTTTCGCGTACTGGCGGTGCACCATGACGTTGTCGTCGGCGAAGAGGATGAGCTTGCCGAGCATCTTCAGCTCCGCGATGACCTCGTCGGCGGGGCGGAAGCGGAACGTCGGGCCGTTGGCCGTCGACACGCTGCAGAACTCACACGGGTAGGGGCAACCGCGCATTGTCTGCACGACCTGGAACGGGACGTACTTTTTCGATGTGAAGAGGTCGCGGCGAGCGAAGGGACGACCCGCGAGGTTCGGAAACTCGGGCCGGTAGGCGGCCCTCATTGCGCCTCGCTTGAAGTCGGCGAGCAGCTCGGGCCACGCGTCCTCGGCCTCGCCGGTGACGATGGCGTCGCAGTGCTCGAGCGCCTCTTCCGGACAGGCCGTCGGGTGGATGCCGCCCATCACGACCTTCACGCCACGCGCGCGGTAACGCGCGGCGATGTCGTAGGAGCGACGCGCCGTCTTGCTGTCGACGCTGATGCCGACGAGGTCGACGTCCTTCACGTCTTTGTCGAGATCGAAGGGCCGAACGAGGTCGTCGGTGTAGATGATCTCGTCCTCGCGTGGGGTCAGCCCGGCGAGAACGCCGAGACCCATTCGAGGCAAGTACGCCGAGTCTTCGCTTGCAGGCGCGATCAGCTCGATTTGCATGAGCGCCGAGCCTACCAAACCACCGAGCGTTTCCGCTCGTCGAATCTGCGCGGATTGTTGCTCGGCCGGTGTCGGGTTCGGCGGCCGTCGCTCAGCTGGTGTCGTCAGCTGGCGGGGAGCTTGTCGGCGTCCTTCTTGTCGGCGGCGACCTTCGCAGCTTCGCTCTTTGCGGCGGCGCGTGCCTTCAGCGCTTCGATCACCATCGGCAGGAGGCTGATGAACACGATGCCGAGGACGACGGCTTCGAAGTGCTTCTTCACGAAGTCCATCTGGCCGAAGATCATCCCGGCGCCCATCATCGATGTGACCCAGGCGATCGCGCCGATGATGTTGTAGACGATGAAGCGTCGGTAGTTCATCGCGCCGGCGCCGGCGACGAAGGGCGCGAACGTGCGGACGATCGGCACGAAGCGCGCGAGGATGATCGTCTTTCCGCCGTACTTCTCGAAGAAGGCGTGCGTCTTTTCGAGGTGCTTCTTGTTGAGCCAGCGAGACGTCTCGCTCTTCATCACGCGCGGGCCGATGCCCTTGCCCACGTGATAGTTCACCGTGTCGCCGGCGATCGCGCACGCGATGAGGATGATGCCGAGGAGAACCGGGTTGAGGCCCGAGTTCGGACGCATCGCGATGGCGCCGCACGCGAACAACAGCGAGTCGCCCGGCAAGAACGGCGTAACGACGAGCCCCGTCTCCGCGAACACGATCGCGCCGAGGACCACGTATGCCCAGACGCCGTATTCGGTCGTGAGCATGTCCAGGAACTGGTCGAGGTTCCGGATCGCGTGGAGGAACTTCTTGAGGAGATCCATCGGTGGTCCGAGACCCGTCTACTCGGACTGCGCTTCGAGATCCACCGCGCCGAGGTTGTTCACCAAGAAGCGTGTGGCCGTCTGCATCGCGTGCAGGCGCGCGGGCGGGCTTCGATAGCCGTGACGCTCTCCCGGATAGACGAACATCTGAAAGTCTTTCTTTTCGCGCACGAGCGCATCGACGAGGTCCGCGGTGGCTTGGAAGTGCACGTTTTCGTCCATGAGCGCGTGGACGACGAGGAGCTTGCCTTCGAGGTTCTTCGCGAGCTTTTCGAGGTCGGCCGCGTCGTAGCCTGCGGCGTTCTCCTCGGGCGTGCCCATGTATCGCTCGGTGTACGCCGTGTCGTAGAGGCGCCAATCCGTCACCGGCGACGCCGAGATGCCCGCGTGGAAACGCCCCGGCGCCTTCAGCATCGCGAGGGCCGCGAGAAAACCTCCGTAGCTGTGCCCGTAGATGCCCACCCGGCTCGGGTCGATCGGATGTTGCTTCAGGATCTGATCGAGCGCCGCGAGTTGGTCGGCGAGCTCCACCTCGCCGAGCTTTCGGTCGATGGCCTGCTCGAATGCCGGGCCCCGACCGCTCGAGCCTCGGTTGTCGACCTGAAAGACGTAGAAGCCGCGATCGGCGAGGTGTTGCCAGAGCAGGCGCGGTGACCAACGGTTGCGAACCGTCTGCACGCCGGGGCCGCCGTAAACCATCACCACCAGCGGGTAGCGCCGGCCGGGATCGACGGTGCGCGGCGCGAGCAGCGCGCCAAAGAGCTTGTCACCGCTCGCGGCGGACAGCTCGATGATCTCCGGTGAGCGAAGCTTCAGCGCCGCGATGTCGGGATCGTTCGAAACGGGCAACGGGATCGTCTTGTCGTCGACACGAACCACCGCGCGCGGCGGCGTCGTCAGCGAGCTGAAGACATCGACGAACGCTTTGCCCGACGGGGCGACAGAGACGTCGTGCACGCCCTTTTGCTCGGTGAGGAGCCGAATTTGTCCAGGCCCGGTCACCTCGTAGACGAGCTTACCGATGGTGTCGTCGCGGTTCGCGCTGACGAGGACGCTCTTGCGATCTTCGCGCACGCCTTCGATGCCGAAGACGTCCCAATCGCCTTCGGTGAGGAAGACCGGCGCGGCGGATTTGTCGCCCAGATCGATCCGCACGAGGTGGTGGTGACCGCTCTGCTCGAGGATCGTCAGCGCGCCGCTGCCGTCCGGCGAGATCGCGACGTCGGTCATTTCGACCCAACCCTTTGTCACCGACACGGAGTGCGCGACGCGGCTCGTCGGCTTCGGGCCGAGCGTCGTCAACACGAGGTCGGCTTTTCGTTGAGAGCGGTCGAGCGCCCAGAAGACGAGGCTCTTCGAGTCGGGCGTGAAATGAAAGCGCCCGAGGTACGCGCCGGTAGAGACGCCGGCCGGGAGCGGAATGGCGACGCTCTTCTTCGTCGCGAGGTCCGCGAGCCACACCGTCACCTTCGGGTTCTTCCCGCCGGCGCGCGGATACTTCTGCATCATCAAGCTCGGCTTGCCCCCGCGATGCCCGAGGATCGGCTCCTCTGCGACCTCGCGCTCGTCGACCTCGAGGTACACGAGCGACTTGCAGCTCGGCGCGAAGAAATGGCCCGACGTCTCGCCGAACTCTTCCTGCCCGTTGAAGTCGGATTGCCCGCGCGTGACGCCGGCCGGGGCTTTGCCGGTGAGCGGCGTCTCCTTCTTCGTGGCCACGTCGATGAGCGAAAGCTCGCTGCCTCGTACGAGCGCGACCTTGCTGCCGTCGTTGCAGATCTTCGGATCGATCGCGTCTTCGTCGGACGTGGTGAGATCCGTCACGTTGCCGGCGTCGACGACGAACACGTCGGAGCCGGAGGGGACGAGCATCACGTTCGCCTTCTCTGCCCATTGATACTCGGTGATCCCTTTGATGCGCTTTCGCTGGCGCTCGTTGCGAAGCTCTTGCGCGAGGCTCGGCGAAGCGGGCGCCTTGCTCGCGCTCGACGAGGCTTGCGCGCCGGTGAGCGTCGACGCCGAGAGGATCACCTTCGTCTCTCCGGTCGCGAGGTTGGTGGCATGCAGCGCCATCTCCTCGGTGTCGCCTTCGCTCATCAAGAAGGTCGCGCTTTTCCCATCCGGCGCGATCTTCGCCGAACGGGGCACTTGCCATCCCGGCTCGGGGAACTCGGTCATCTTCGCGAACGTGATCGGTGTCGCGTCTTCGGCGAGCACCGGCGCAGCGAGAGGCTCCTTCGACGGCGCCGACTTCTTCGGCGGTGACGACGTCGCCGCGTTGCCGACCGTCGACGGGCCGGGGTGGCAGCTCGTCATTCCAATCGCGATGACCCAAGCGTAAAGCCTGCGCATGACGGGCCGACTGTACCCCGAGTGCGTTGGGTTGAGTCACGTCGCAGTGGTGGTGCGCGATCTCGACGCCGCCGAGCGCTTCTACGTCGAGCTCCTCGGCCTTCGGCTCGTGACGCGCCATCTCGACGGCGACGGCCGTCATCGCTCGACGTGGGTTGCGCTCGACGGGGACCGGTTTCTCGCGATCGAGCGTGCCGGTCGAGACGCGCCGCGGCGTCACGACGAAGCGCCCGGCCACCATTGCCTCGCGCTCCGCATTCGCGCGGCCGACAGGTCCGGATGGGTCGACGCGCTCACCAACGGCGGCGTCGCGATCGAGCGCATGTCGGCGTTCACGCTCTACGTCCGCGATCCCGACGGCGCGCTGATCGGGCTCAGTCATTACCCCGAGCCATCGACGACACCCGGTGCCGGTACGGGCTGAGCCAGCCTGGGGGCGTCGAAGTCGCACACGCGGAAGTGTCCAAATCCCGCGGGATAATGGGGTGGACGTCCGAACGTCCACGGAGCGAAGCATTGCGGGCTGTGGCGGATTGTCGCTACGTTCGGCGCTGTACATGCGACTTCCTAGAAACTTGCGGTGCACAATCGGTGCTCTGCTGATCGGATCGATCGCAACGACGACGGCGATCGCCGGCGCTCAAGACGACAAGGCGAAGGCGGCCCTTCTCGCGCGTGAAGCCGAGGACTTACTCGCGCAGGGCAAGGTCGCGGAGGCTTGCGACAAGCTCAACGACAGCCAAGCGCTCGACCCTCGAGGCTCGACGCTCCTCGACCTCGCGCTCTGTCGCGAGAAGGAAGGCCGCGTCGGGACGGCCTATGCGCTCTTCGAGCAGGCCGAACGCGCCGCGAACGAGGAGAAGCGAACCGACCGCGCCGCCACGGCGAAGGCGCATAAGAACGCCCTCTTCCTCAAGCTGGCGCGCGTGACGGTCAACGTCCCGAAAGAGGTCGTCGTCCCCGGCCTCGAGGTGCGGATCGGCCCTGCGAAAGATCCGAAGGGCATGCTCGTCATCCCGCAATCCGAATGGGGCAAAGGGTTCCCCGCCGATGCGGGGCAGCTGAAGGTCACCGCGAGCGCTCCCAACAAAGCGACGTGGGAGACCACGTTCGACATCAAGGCCGCGGGGCGCCACTCGGTGACGGTGGCCGCGCTCAAAGATGGCAGCGGTCCGGCGCCGACGCCGACGCCGACGAACACGGACAAGCCGGACGACGCCGACGAGCCGGAAGACAAGCCGGACACCGAGAAAGATGGCCCGACCGGTGCCCGCACAGGCGGCACGCCGGAGCCCAAGGCGACGAAACCGACGAAGCACGAAGGTGGGCGCGTCGTCGTCGAAGCCTCGGTGCTCGCCGGCGGTATCGGATCGTTTCTCTATCAGGCGCCGCTCTCGGACATCAATGGCACCGAATACATCTACAAAGGTGCCGAAGAGAGCGAGTTTCTCGCCATTTGCGGCAATACGACGGCCGTCCCCGGCGCGGGCGAATGCGACGCCACTTTCGACATTCAGTTCGGCGGAGCCTTCGGCGGTGAGCTGTTCCTCGGTTATGCCATCAACGAGGACGTCCATTTCGGCGGGCGGTTCCTCGGCGGCGTGACGTATCCGCTCGGGTTCTGGGTGCTCGGTGGTCCGAGCATTTCGATCAAGGCCCCGAGCGCACCGCTATGGGGCGGCGTGAGCGTCGTCGTCGGCACCACGCAGGTCGACTCGGTCGTGACCGGTGCGAAAGGGTCCGTCCCCGAGCCCAACCAGGCCGACAACAACGGCGACTCGCAGATCGATATCCCGGTCGAGAAGCTCGCGGGTCGCTCGGGCGAGACGCCGTTCAGCGAGGGCGGGGGAAGCGCCGGTGCATTCGGCGGCTTCGAGGTCGGTGCGACGGGCGAGATCTCGATCATGCTGACCGACAACCCCTCGGACGACGCCAGCTCGGGCTCGCTCATGCTCAGCTTCTGGCCGACCGTCCTCTGGGCGCCCCAACACGGTGTCGTCGCGATCGTCCCGGTCGGCCTCGGCTATCGCTTTTATTAGCGAGACAAACCGCAAAGCCGCAAAGGGCAGAAAAAGGACGCAAAGAGGGAAGAGGTTTTGCTCAACCTCCTTCGCGCGCTTTTTCTGCCCTTCGTGTCTTTGCGGTTTGTCTTTGGGAGCGCAGTTCAGCCTTCAGCCGGTAGCGCGGCGCCGGAGGGGGCCGGGGCGCGCGCGTCGAGGGCGTAGGCGCCGCTGCCGGCGAGCGCCTGGGCGACGAGCGCGACGATGATGAAGGCGACGTACTCCCAGCCGCCGCCGGGGGCGGTGAACATCCAGCCGTTCGCGACGTGGGGTTTCAGCGCGCCGAGCATCACCACGACGAGCGCCAGCGCGGTTGCCCTCGTTCGATAGCCGAGGAGGAGCGCAATGCCTCCGAGGAGCTCCGCCAAGAACACCGGGTACACCGTCCAGCCGGGAAACCCGAAGGCCTGAAAAAACGCCTCCGTCCCAGGGAAGGTAAAGATGGCGGCTTTCGCGTAGGCGTGGGCGAGGAACACCGTGCCGAGCCCGATGCGCAATGCGAGAGGGGCGAGCGGTGCCGCGGACGCCGTGAGAGCGGCCGATGGGGAGAGCGATTCGATTCGTTTGGCCATGACGGCCTCCTTTCGAGGCTATGAATGCGTCGTCCGGCGTCATGGATCCAATCGATGTTATGGATGCGTGATATTTGAGCCATCGATATGGCAGAGCTCCGCGCCGTCAATCTGAACCTGCTCGTCGCGCTCGACGCGCTCGTCGCCGAGCGCAGTGTCACCCGCGCAGCCCGGCGCGTCGGCGTCACGCAATCGGCGATGTCGAGCTCGCTCGCGCAGCTTCGCGCGCTCTTCGACGACCCGCTGTTTCGCCGGACCTCACACGGGATGGAGCCGACGCCGCGCGCGATAGCCATCGCCGCGGACATCCGCGTGGGATTGTCCTCGTTCGAGCGGGCGCTGTCGCCTCGCAGCTTCGACCCGAAGACCGCTCAGCGATCGTTCGTCGTCGCGACCAGCGACTTCGTCGAGCTGGTGCTGCTCCCGCGGCTCCTCGAGCGCCTGGCTCGCGAAGCGCCGGGTGTGCGGCTCGAGCTCGTCCCGTGGGGTCTACACGAAGTGCCTCCCTCGCTCGAGCGCGCGGAGGCGGATCTGATGATTGGCTTCTACGACAAGGTGCCGCCCAGACATCGGCACGCGCTCTTGTTCGACGATGTGTTCACGTGCATCGTCCGACGTGCCCATCCGAGGGTGAAATCGAAGCTGACGTTGAAGACGTGGCTCGAGCTTCCGCACGTCCTCGTTTCGCAACGCCCGGGGAGCCCCGGCGCCGTCGATCGCGCGCTCGCAGCCCGCGGGAAATCACGAATCGTCGGCGCGCGGGTCTCTCATTTTTTGCTCGCGCCGATCATCGTCGCTCGTACCGATATGGTCGCGGCCGTCAGCGCGCTCCTCGCCGATGTGTTTGCACCCGCCTTGCGGCTCCGCCGATTCGCGCCCCCGATACCCCTGCCGAAGGGCCGCGTCGGACAAGTATGGCACGAACAGGTCGACGCGGATCCTGCCAATCGATGGCTCCGAACCATCATTGCCGAAGAGGCGCGTAAGCTCGGCTGAAGCATCAAAAAGGCCGTGCGCGCGCCGCTCTGCCGGCTACACATCCCGATTCGTTTCCTCTTCGCGCCAATGCCCATTGTCGCGACGAGGCATCGGTCCATCCTCGACAAGGAGAATGCGATGTCGAATCGTCTCGCTCTCGCGCGCCGTCCGTCGTCGTCTCGTCTGCTCGCGATCGTCCTCGACGAGCCCGAGCTCGCTCTGCAGGTCTCGTCGCTGGCTCCTCGTGTGCTCGGCGCATTGATCTCGCAGGTCGGGCTGGAAGACGCGGGCGAGCTGGTCGCGCTCGCGACCACCGATCAGCTCGTCGAGATCTTCGACGAAGACCTCTGGAGGAGCGAACGGGTCGGTCAGGACGAGTCGTTCGATGCTGCCCGCTTCCTCGTCTGGCTGGAGGTGATGATGGAAGCGGGCGAGGCATTCGTGGCCGACAAGCTCGTGAGCCTGCCCCAAGACCTCGTGACGCTCGCGTTTCATCGCCAGGTGCTCGTCCTGGAGCTCGAAGCGCTGCGGAGCGAGATCGAGGACGCGGGCGAGGACGGCTCGTCGATCGACAAGGCGCTCGAGAGCTGCCTCGGCGAGGAGATCGACGACTACCAAATCGTCTCGCGAAACCATGACGGCTGGGACGTCGTGCTCGCCGCGCTGCTCGCGCTCGATCGCGACCACCACGCGTACCTCGTGCGCCTGCTCGAGCGGTGCTGCCGAATGAGCGCCGGCGTCATCGACGACGCGGGCGGTCTGTACGAGGTTCTGACCGCGGAGGAGATGCTCGAGAGTGACGCGGCGGGCGATCGCGAGGACAGGCGGGCGGAAGCGGGATTCGTCGCGCCGAGCGACGCGCGCGCTTTTCTCGGCCTCGCGGCGCCGAAGCCCGGTGATGTCGAGCGTGACCCCATGACGCGGGCGTATTTCCGCCGCTTGGGGCGAGGCGCGGCAGCGCGGGTCGGCCAACCCGCCGATGCCCAGGGTGTTCCGGCGCGCCTTCTCGCGCTGCTCTCGGAGGCCGGGGTCGTCGAGAACGGCTCGCCGAAGCTGCCCGCATCGCGGGCAGGTAGAGAGGCATCGAACCTGTTCTTCGAGGCGATGCGCCGCCTGGAGGTCGAAGCGCCCGCCACCTACGCAGAGCGGAGAGAGGAGCTCGCATACCTCGCGAACGTGCTCGTTTCGGGCCACGCCCACCGCGGCCGGCGGTTGCGCCCGATCGAGGCGCTGCAGCTCGCCGTGGAGGCCTGCGAGCGCGGCATTCAGCGTTCGCTCGAGCGCACGAAACGCCGTCGCGACGAGCGAGCCCTGGAGAAGCTTCGCACGGTACCGGCCGACGTTCTATTTCGGCTCGGCTTTCGATAACGCGCAATTCGGTGTTGCCCTGATCCGATCGTCGAATCCGTTTCGATCAGCACGCGCCTTGCACCATGGGACGTTGACCACCTTCGGTTAAAAGGAGCCGTTGTCATGGAAAAAGTCGTCGAGTGCTCGAAGGTCGATCCGTCGAGTGGATGCCAAGCAGTCATTCGAGGCGAGGACGAGCAAGAGGTCCTCAAGAAGGCCGCGGAGCACGCGAAGCAGCACGGCATCCGGCAAGTGACACCCGAGCTGATCGAACGCGTCAAAGCAGCCATTCACGACGCCTGATCGAGGCGACGATACTGTGGCGGAGGATCAGACCCGGCGAATCGCGTCCATCAACGCGGCGAGATCGTCGAGGGTCGTCAGCGGATTCATCAGCGAGGTCCTCAGGTAGACGTTTTTGCGGAGCGTCGTCATGACGCAATAGAACGTGCCGTCGCTCCGCAGCGCTTCGAGGACGAGGCGTTGCCGTTCGTCGAGATCCTCGCCGGCGAGGTGCCGGAAGCAGACGATGTTCGAGTCGGGCGGGCATGCGAGCTCGAAATCCGGCGCTCGTGCGAGCTTTTCGGCGAACGCTCGAGCGAGCGCATAGCCGTGCTCGATGGCGTCCCGGATCGGCGCCGTGCCGAGGGTCGCGAGCGTCCCATAAAGCGGCACGGAAATGAGGGCCTTCGTGCATTCGATGGTCCGCAGGCCGATGTCGAACCAACGCCCGTCCGTCTCGCCCCGAAAGAGGTAGAGCGCCTCTTGAGAGAACGTCTCGTACGAGGGTTTGCCGTCGCGGAAGAGCACTGCCGTGGCGAGCGCCGGCATGCTCATCAGTTTGTGCGCATCCCATACGAGCGAATGAGCCCGCTCGATGCCCGCGAGGTCGCGGCGCAAGGTCGGCGACAAGAGCGCAGACGCGCCGTGGGCGCCGTCGACGTGCATCCATAACCCCAGGCGTTCGCAAGCATCGGCGATCGGCGTGAGCGGATCGATCGATCCGGTTCCCGTCGCGCCCGCGCTCGCGACGAGCGCAATGGGGTGGAGACCTCGGCTCGATGCGAGCGCGAACGCCGGCTCGATGGCGGTCGGATCCATTCGATACCGATCGTCGGCGCGGATCGGAATGACCGCGTCCGCGCCGATCCCCATGATCTGTGCAGCACGGGTAATCGAGTAATGGACCTGCTCCGACGCGAGGATCGCGAGCGGTCGACCGGACGCGAGCCCCGCGGAGCGGACGTCGAAGCCGGCGCGTGCTTGTCTCGCCGCGAGGAGCGCCGTCAGATTGCCGAGCGATCCGCCAGACGTGAGCACGCCGCCGCCCGTTCGCTGCCATTCGACGAACGAGAGCAGGAACTCGATGACCCGCCGCTCGAGTACGGTCGTCACCGGACCTGCCTCGAATGCGGCCATTCCGTTGTTGAGCACCGCTCCGATCAAAGAAAACAGCGCGGCACGAGGTATCGGCGCGCTCACTTGGTGTCCGACATAGCGAGGCGTGTGTTGCGTCGGCGACTCCGCGAGGAGCCGTTCGACGAAATCGCCGAGGGGGAGCGCCGGCTCCTCGCCCAGCACGGCGTCGAAGGATGCGAGCACGTCTTGCGGAGAGCGAGCGCCCCGGGTCACAGGCGACCGCTCGTCGATCGCCGCTTCGAGGTGGCGCGCGATCTGCTCGACGATTGCGTTCGCGTCCTCGCGAAACGCTGCGGCCGACCAAATGGCGCGGCTCGAGGGGCGCGGCTCGACGGCTGGTGTCGTAGGGGGGCGCACGGTGCCATCGATTACGCGCGCGAGGGCATGCAGTTGCGCGTTTTCTGCGACTGCGTGCAGAAAGCTTTCGCGCGTGCTCGCATCGCGGATCGAGCTCGAGCGCGCGGCGAGGCGCTCGAGCGCAGTGTGAAGCAGCGACGTCGCGCGTGGCACTTCACCGACGGCGAGCGCGCAGCGGATCTCCGCGAGCCGCACCGTGGCCTCGAACTCCTCGATTCCGTCGTACGCGCCGAGGATCGCGCCTGCCTCGCGCGCCTGGATATCGGCGTCGAGCGCGTCGCCTGCTCGAAGCGAGACGTGCGCTTTCACCGCGAGCGCACCCGCGTAGGCGGGCGGCGTCCCGGCGAGGCGGTCGAGCGACACGTCGACGTGTGCGCGCGCTGCGTCGAGCTCCCCGAGCTCGAGCGCGATCTTCGCTGCGTAGATGAGGGTCCACGCCTCGAAGCGCTCGTCGCCGCTCGTTGCGGCCTCGGCCGCGACGGCGCGTGCGAGCTCGTATGCCTCGCGCGCGTGCCCTTCGGCGACGAGGACGAGGCACAAATTCTGGCGCGCGCGGGTCGCGACGTTGGGCAGACCCAGGGCGCGGGCCTTGTCGAGCGCGGACTCGAGCTGCTCCCGCGCGAGACCGTGACGTCCGAGTTGGATATTGGAAAACCCCAGGCTTACGAGGCCGTTCAATGCGCCGCGCGTGTCGCCGGCTCGCTCGAGCGCGGCGAATGCCGCTTCATAACAGTCGACGTCGGCTTGAACTTCGCCCCGATGGCGTGCCCGGGCGCCGAGCAATCGATGGACCTCGGCTTCCGAGCGAGCATCGAGCTCGTCCCGAGCGTGTGCGAAGTCGCGCTGAACCGTTTCGACGAGATCGCCGGCCGCGTCGTAATCGCCGAGCGCGAAGAGCCGTCGCCCGACCGCCGAGAGCGCGAGCAGCCGCGCCGCTTTCGCTTCCGCGTCGCACGGTCCCTCGGCGAGACGTTCTCGCCAAAGCGCGACCGGGCCGAAATCTCCGCGGACGCCGGCGGTCGCAGCGAGAAGCCCGGAGGCTTGGAACCAAGACGCGCTTCCGGGACGGAGATGATCGAGCGCGTTTCGTGCGGCGCGTTCGGCCGCCGGGTGATCGCCGCTCCAGCGCTTCGCCTCTGCCTCCACGAGGAGCAGGGCGCCCATCGACTCGCTTTGCTCGTCGGAGCCGAGGGCGGCTTTGCCACGCTCGACGAAGCCGAGAGCGCCCACGAAGTCGTGACCATCGAGGGCCGCCGAAGCCGCCGCGCCGAACCATTGCGAAGCGGCCCCCCCGGAGCCGCCGCGCTGCAGATGTTCGGCCATGACGACCGCTTCGCGCTCTCCCGCGCGCTCGAGCCATTCCGCTGCGAGTCGATGGCCCGCCGATCGATCGCGATCGGTGAGCATGGCGTAGGCGGCGTCGCGCACGAGCGCTTGCCGAAATCGCAGCTCCTCTTTGCCGGGAAACCGGCTCGGCGTGCGCGGCTCGACGAGGCCCTCGACGACGAGGGCTTCGATGCTCTCTTTGGCGACCTCGGGCGCGATGCTGCGCGGTGCCGATTCCTGCGACGAGGTCTCTCCAATCAAATGGAGAACGCCGTCCGGCCAAAACGCGTGCCCGAAGATGCTCGCCCCGCGAAGGAACCGTCGTGCAGGCGACGGCAGCGATCGCAGGCGCGCCTGAAGCATCGCGAGGACGGTCGGAGGTAGATCGTGGTCTCGGCCGTCTTGGACGAACCGTACGAGCTCCTCGAGAAAAAACGCATTGCCACCCGCTCGCTCCACGACGGCCGCGCGCGTCGCGTCGCTTGCATGGGGCAGCAGCGCGGCGACGTAATCGGTGCAGGCGCGCCGCGGGAGCTCGCCGATCGTGAGCCGGAGCGCCCCGCGGACCGAAGCCAGGCCTTCGAGCGCGGACGCCTTGTCGCTGCGCCCGACGAAGAGCACGAAGAGCGGCTGTGCGCTCGCTTTTCGCAATGCGGATTCGATGAATCGAATGCTCGCGGTGTCGCCCCATTGTGCATCGTCGACGACGATGACGAGCGGGCTCGCGCTGGAGGCTGCACACACGAACGACTCGAAATGGTGGCGCAGCTGGTCGCCCATCAACGTCGAATCGGCGCGTGCAGCTCGAAGCTCCTCGGAACATTCGGCGGGGTAGGGCGCCCCGATGAGCTCCGCGAGGAACGTGACGGTGAGGTCCGCTTCGCGACCCGAAAGCGCTCGCGCGATGCGTGCACGCAGCTTCCGTTGGGCGTCCTCGATCGCGTCGCCCCGGACGATCCCGGCGGCCGAGCGGAGCGCCGACGCGACGAGGCCGAGCGGAGACCCTGCCGAAAGCGGATCCCCGCGCCCGCTCCAGACCTCCGCCGCGTGACCGCGCGCCGTCGCGAGCCATTCGGCGACCAGCCTGCTTTTGCCGCTTCCCGCGGGTCCAATCACCGTGGCGAGGCTCGCGGTCGGCTCACCGACCGATTCGTCGAAGAGGTCCGACAACATTCGAAGCTCACGTTGGCGCCCGACGAAGGGCGTCGCGCGACCACTCAAGGTCCTCGACGTCTCCGGCGCCTCACGCTCGCTTTCGAGGATGAATTCGGCCCCCTTGCCGGTGACCTCGAAGCGGCTCTGGAGCAGGCCGGCGGCCGTCTCGTCGAGCAGGATCGCCCCCGATTCGCGGACGCTTCCTGCGCGGATCAGCGACGCGACCCGGTTCATGACCTCGCCGGTGGGGACACGACCGGTCGTCGCGCGACCGAGCACCAGGGCAATGGGCAGCTCTGTGCATTGGGCGCGGAACGAGAGCGCGCAATGGGCGGCGCGGACGGCGAGATCGGCAGCCGATCCGTCCGCGTCGAATACGGCGATGCTCGAGCCGTTGACGAGCGGTGAGAACGATCCGCCGAGACGCGCGACCTCGATCGCGAGGCGCTGCGACGGCACGACCGAGTCGGCCGCCAGCGTCGCGTCGGGGTGCGCGGCCGCGTCCCTTTTCGGCGCAATCGCGACGACCGCGACGAGGCTCTGCTCGACGGACGTGAGCGGCCGCGGCGGGCGCGACGACCAGCGCTGCACCGCCGCCGCATGACGGAGGTCGTCCGCGATTGCGTCGAGCTGCCGGAGGAGGTCGTTGGCGGTTTGCGGGCGGCGTGTCGGATCTTTGTCGAGTAAGCGCGCCGTGAGCTCGTCGAGCTTGTCGGGCACCGACGGCACCAGGTTGGAGAGGCGGCGCGGCTCCTCGAACAGGACCTTTCCGAGGACGCCCATCACGTCGTCGCCTTCGAATGGCGGTTGCCCGGTCACGCATTCGAACAGAACACACCCGACCGCATAGATGTCTGCGCGGGCGTCCACGTCCTTTCGCCCTTTGGCTTGCTCCGGCGCCATATAGACAGGGGTTCCGAGCGCCGTTCCGGTGCGGGTCATGTCGCTCGCGGTCGATTGGACGCGCGCGACGCCGAAATCGAGGACGCGCGGCGAATCGAAGCCGGTACCCGTCAACAGGACGTTGTCGGGCTTGATGTCGCGATGAACGACGCCATGCTCGTGGGCGTGCGCGAGCGCCGACGCGATGGCGCGGACCAGTGAAACGGATTCCTCGAGCGTCGGAATGACCTGCCCCAGGCGCGACCCGAGCGTCTCGCCGTCGATCCATTCGAGGACGAGAAATGGGCGGCCGTCGGCCGTCGTCCCGCGGCCCTCGTAGCGGACGATGTTCGGGTGTCGCAATCGCGACAGCACGGTCGCCTCGCGATCGAAACGCGCAATGTCCGACGGGCCGAGCGCGCTCAGCACCTTGATCGCGACCGCTCGTTTCGCCTCGAGGTCCAGGGCCCGGTACACGGTGCCCATGGCGCCACTGCCGGCGAGTTCTCGAATTTCGTAACGCTGTCCGACGACCGTGCCGTGGTCCACGAGGCCTCGAATGCTAGTCGACCCGTGGACGGATCAGGCGGTGCGCGATCGCGTATCTGCGACCTGCCGGCCGGCGGAGGCTGCGCCGTCGACGAGGGGGTAGAGCTCCTCGTTCTCGCGCTTCATGCGCATCCGTAATTGCTGCAGGATCGCCATCGTTTCGCGGCAAAATCCCTCCGGATCACGCTGAATCGCGGAGGCATCCGGCCACTTCGCGAGGTGCTCGAAGAACGTTCGATAAAGTGGGCCTACCTCGTCGAGCAGGGCCCGAGCCTTCGCGGCGATCGCGGGGTCGGCGCTCGCGAGCAGCCGAGGATAGAGCGCCTCTTGTTCCATTGCGGCATGCACCCGCAGGCGACCGGAGAAGACCGCGAGCGCCCGTCGCGCGACCGTTGGATCGGTCGCGAGCACCCGCGTATCCAGCGCCGCGAGCAGCTCTTTTCCGAGGGCGGTGAGCTCCTCGTGCTGCCGGACGAATCGTGACGTGTCTCCTGTGGCCCCGCCGGACGACGATCGTTGATCCATCGGTCGAACCCCGAGCCATCCTACGCTCGATGGAGCGGTACGGTTGCGCGCGATTCGTGCGGGCGCGGACAATGCCATGCGAACGCTCACCGCACGGTACGGGCGAAGGTATGCTCCCCCCCGATACGATGATGCTTCCTTGTTCGTTTCGGCGAATCGTCTCGGCGCTCGTCGTCTTGTCCGCGCTCGGGCGTGGGACCGTGGCGTTCGCCCAGGTCGGCGACGCGGATCCCGCGGCGAAGGCGCAGGCGGAGGCGCTGTTCTCCGAAGGTGTGGCGCTCCTCGAACGCGGCGACGCCGAGGCCGCCTGTCCCAAGCTCGAAGCTGCGGTCGAGCTCACCAAAGGTGAGGCGCTCGGCGGAAAGCTCGCGCTCGCGCGCTGCTACGAGAAGGTCGGCAAGCTGGCCAGCGCATGGGGGCTCTACAACGAAGTCGCGGGGCGAGCTCAGAAGGCGGGCCAGGCGTCGCGTGGGGACGAGGCCCGCGCAGGGGCCGAGGCGCTCGAGCCGAAGCTGCATCGGGTGCGCCTCGTTGTTCCGGCCGAGGTCGTTTCGCTGCCGGGCCTCGCCATTCGGCTCGGTGATCGACCAATCGCGAAAGGCGCGTGGACGACGGCGCTACCGATGGATGCCGGACAATCCGAAATCGTCGTCACCGCCGACGGCAAAGAGGCGTGGCGAGCTGTCGTTACCATTGCGACCACACCCGGGACGACGACCGTCCAGGTGCCTGCGCTGCGTGACACGATCATCGTCGAGCGCGGTGCGATGGAGCCGACACTTGCCGCGCCGGCTGGAGGTTCGTTTTGGTCGAGCGAGCGGATCGCCGGGTTCATCCTCGGATTGACGGGCACCGCGGCGGTCGGCGCCGGCCTCGGGATCGGCGCGATCGCGAACAGCAATTACGACGATGGGCTCGTCGAAGGCGGTTGCACCGGTGATCCACCGGTCTGCGACGACACTCGCTTCATCGACGACGCGCGCGCGCTCGGTGACGCGTCGACAGGCGTCTTCTTCGGCGGGCTGGGTACGCTGATCGTCGGCGTCATCGTCTTCGCCACCGCTCCGAACGAGGCGGCGACCGCGTCCACGCCGGTCAAGGTTCAGGCGAGCGTCGGCCCGGATCTGGTGCAGGCCGGCGTGTCGATCAGGTATTGAGCCGTGTTCGCGGAGCGCAGTCGGGCTATGGGCTTCGGGCTACTGGCTACACGGAAAAGCCTCTTTCCCGTAGCCTGAAGTCTGGAGTCTGTAGCCTTTTCAGGCTCGCCCGCCGGCGGGTTGCGCATAACAGTCGGGCGGTGAGGTTGGGCCGTTCGGCAACACATCGCGCAACGACGCGTAATCGAGGGGGCGGGGGAGCACCTCCTGCGCGCCGCACATGCGCAGCACGGCCTCCGGCTCGCTCGCCGAAATGGCGATTCGCCGGCATCCGGGCTGATCGACCTTCGCGGCTTGGAGCAGCGCGCATAGCGCGTGCGTGACCGATCCGACGCAGATCACCAGCGCATCGAATCGAATCGCCGACAAAAGACCGAACGCCTCCGCCCAGCGATCGCAGGTGACGACCTCGTAACCGTCGTTCGTGAGACGAGCCAGCCGTGCCCTCGCGGAGGACATTTCACGATCGAGGTAGAGGACGCGGCCGGCAGACACGCCATCCATCGTCGCAACCTCCGCGCCAATGCGCGTCTTCGCGGTCAGGTCCCCGCGGCCCGAGCTCTTCCATTGGTGCGTTTGGCAGGCAGCTTCGGTCGCCGCTGCTCGCGCACCTGTTTGCGTGACTCGACGCTGGTCGCGACGAAGCGCGCCAAGTCGGTCAATCGACGAAGATCCACGACGGACCAATTGCGCTCCGTCCGCTTGCCTACGCCCAGCGCACCGATCGTTCGGCCTTCTGCACCCTCGATCGCCACGATCAGTGTGTGACCGCGTGTCATGAGTGGTGCCCGCCGCGCGGATCCATCCGCGCACGGTTCGCCGATCAGCACGATTTGCTCGACCAGCGCGTCGAAGAACGGCTCTTTGCTGACGTCGTCGCGGACCAGCGCAATGCCGATCGGCACTGCGAGCTCCTTGACGTAGCAACACGCGGCGTCGGCCGTGACCTGGCTTCTCGCCATAGCCACGACACGATCGAGCGCGAGGCCCGCCGGCCTGCTGAAACGCGGGACGACGCCCATGCCCCGGCACATTGCAGCCATCGTGCCCACACCAGGGAATAGGCCCGATTCGACGCCTTCTGCGCGGCGCCGATCCATGCGGATCGAGCCGGCGACGACGCATCGATCGTCAAACGATCTCGACGAATGCGGTCGATGGCGAGACACACCTCGGAGCGCGCGCCAGGCTACATAGAGGGACGCGGCCGTTGCGCCGCCGGCGCGCAAGCTGAAATCGTCTTCGAGCCGAAATACTTCGTGCTCGTTCGCCACAGTGATCGGTGCGGTGCGGCGGAAGCGCGATGGCCGCCGCTCGCCGAAGGTCCTAGCGCGCCGTTGGGCCGCGCTTTCCCGCTCATGCCGCTCGGCCGCCTTCCGATGCGCGGCAAGGTCCTTGCTCCCCTTCGAATCGAACTAGAAAAACGAAGGGGTCAGCCATGGGTATCATTCTATTTCTCATCATGGGCCTCGTCGCGGGCCTCATCGCCCGCGCCATCATGCCCGGCTCTCAGAAGATGGGGCTTCTCGCCACGACGGTCGTCGGTGTCGTGGGCTCGTTCGTCGGCGGTTTCGTCGCGAGCCTGTTCACGCACCACTCGGTCCTCGAGTTCAACACGAGCGGGATCATCGGAAGCATCCTCGGCGCGCTCGCGGTCCTCTTCATCATGGGGTACGCAACGCGCGGTCGAACCTACGCCCGCGTCTGACGCTCACCATAACGTCGGTTTCTCCGTCGGCGTGGCGGTCGGCGGAGGGGGGCCAATCGGTGTCGCCACCTTCGTGGTCGCACTGGGGGGCGAAAGTGGTCTGCGCTGGTCGGATCCTGTCGCGACGTGGCCCCCCGAAACGACGCCTGTGCTCGACGGCCCTACGGTCGCTCGAGCACTCGCGCTTTCGAAGGGGTGAACGACGACGGCGCTCGATTCATGCGATGCGGTAAGGGCGGTCGACGCCTCCGCCGTCGCGACGGCCGAGGTCGTCGGCGCCGGTGTCGAAGCGGGTGTCCGTTCGCTGGGCGCCCGTTCGCCGGATGTTTGGTTCGCGGTGAACCGCCACAGCGTCGCCGCCCCTGCTACGGCGACCATAACGGCGATCGCCATTGCAGCGAATCGTCGCCGGCGGGGCGGCACGCTCTCTCTCTCGCTCGTCCCCGAGAGCGCGCGCGTGCTCGCCGGCGTCACGCCGCGCGAGACGTTGCTGATCGTGCCCTGCGTCGTCGTCCCGCGCTCGGTGTGGGACCGCGGTGCATCCGCGGAATCGGCGTCGTCGGTATCGTCGTGCCGAGGGTCGTTCGAAGGAATCGCGAGCGCCGTCGTGCGCGCTTCCCCTGCTGCGCGACCCCAGATACGACGTGCCTCGTCGAGCGTTCCGTCGAGCGCTTCGAGCAACGCGCGTGCATCTTTGAACCGCTCGTTGGGTCGCAGCGAAAGCGCGCGCGAGAGAACGGCTTCCCATGGGCCGACCTCGACGCCGAATGCAGCCGGCGTCGGCCGCTTCGGATCGATCACGCCGAGCGCGACGTCGCCTTCACCGTAAGGCGCCTGATCGACGAGGAGCTCGGTAAGCACCAGCGCGAGCGCGTGCACGTCCGTCCAAGGTCCCGTTCGCGTCGCTGCAATTTGCTCCGGTGCGGCATAAGGGAGGCTGAAGGCGCGATGATCCGAGTGTGTCCCCGTCGTGCCGCTGCCGGCGGCGTCTGCCGGAGGGGTGGGCTTCGCGATTCCGAAATCGATGACGCGTGGTGAGACGCCGTCGGGGCTCGGCACGAGCATCACATTCGCGGGTTTGATGTCGCGGTGGACGAAGCCGCGCTCGTGGGCGTGCGCGATTGCGTCGATGATGGGGCGTGCAATTCGATAGGCCTCGTCGACCGAGCGTCCGCCGCGACCGCGCCGTGCGCGCAAATCCGTCTTGAGTGTCTCCGAGCCGCACCATTCGAGAACGAGGAACGCCACGGGCGTCTCTTCGTTTTCGAGTCGGAATGAACCGACATCGAGCGCAGAGACGATGTTCGGGTGGCGTAATCGTGGCAAAAGCTGCGCTTCGGCGAGGAACTGGCTCAACAGGCCGGCGCGCGCCGCGGCATTCGCGTCGTCCGGATAGCGCAGGACCTTGATCGCGACCTGGACGCCGAGCGCGAGGTGGAAACCTTGATAGACGACGCCGAAGCCACCTTCGCCGACCTTCTTGTCGAATCGATAACGCCCTTCGACGAGCTTGCCCCGTAGCGCGCCCAACGACTGCGACGACGGCGGGGCGTGCTCGTTCATGTGCCCCCGGTCGACCGCACACCGAAGCGGACCATCATGCGCTGCAGGTGGCGACGATCGATGCCTGCGTCACGCGCGGCCTTCGAGACGTTGCCACCGCTCTTGTCGAGGATCGTCTCTGTGAAGGCGCGCTCGAAGCGCTCGTTCAAAGCGTCCTTGGCCTCGTGATAAGGCAGCTCGAGCAGATCCGAGAACGGACCGGACGCCCCTCGGTCGCCCTCTGCGGACTCGGGCTCCCGCGTGCTCGCAGGTGCGAGCGGTGATGTCTCGCCGGGGCCGACCGTCGTGCCGAGCACCGCCCATCGCTCGACGATGTTGCGAAGCTCGCGCACGTTGCCGCGAAAATCGTAGCGCATGAGCATCGACATCGCAGTCGCGTCGAGCTTCTCGGGCGGCGGCAGCGCCGAGGCTTTGCGCCTACGCGCGAGCTCTTCCCATATCGCGTCGACCAGCAGGCGGAGGTCTTCCAGCCGGGTTCGGAGCGGCGGGATCTTCACCGTCACGACCGCGAGCCGGTAATAGAGATCCTGACGGAAGCGACCCGCCTTCACCTCTTTCGCGAGGCTGCGGTTCGTCGCTGCGACGACGCGGACGTCCACCGAGACGGAGCGGTCGCTGCCGACCGCTTTGACCTCGCGGCGCTCGAGCGCCCGAAGGAGCTTCGCCTGCATGTCGAGCGGGAGCTCGCCTACCTCGTCGAGGAAGAGCGTGCCTCGGTCCGCCGCGAGGAAGGCTCCCTTTCGTTCGCGCACCGCGCCGGTGAATGCGCCCTTCTCGTGACCCATGAGCTCGCTCTCGAGCAGCTCGCGCGGGATGGCGCCGCAGTTGACCGCGACGAACTCTCCTGCACGTCCGCTGGCTTCGTGTAGCCCTTCGGCCGCGAGCTCTTTCCCGGTGCCTGTCTCGCCCTCGACGAGGACCGTGAGATCGCTCGCCGCGACGCGCTCGAGCAGCGCGAAGGTCTCGCGCATCGCCGCGCTCGCGCCCAGCATGCGACCGAAGCTCGCGCGCGGAGAGACCTCGTGCTCGACCGTCTCGGCGAGGGGAATGAGTCGGAGCGCCGTCTTGCCGACGCGCACCAGTGTCTCCTCCGCGAGCACGGCTTCTCGCACGCGAAGATGACCGACGAAGGTGCCGTTGGTGCTCGAGAGATCCGTCAGCAGAAAGCCGTCAGGCAAAAGGCGAATCGCGACGTGCTCGCGCGAGACTGCGCCGTCCGACAGGACCACGTCGGCCTCCGACCCGCTGCCGATCCGAACCTCGTCCTGCGCGAACGAGTGCACGCGGTTGTGCTCTTTTTCGTCGGGACTATCGACGACGACGATTCGGAGCTTGCGAATGCGGCGCAGGCTCGGCCCCGTCTCGGGGGTAATGACCTCGGTCACCGGAGACGGCGTCGCGCCGGCCGGCGGAATTTGCGCTGAATCAGCCACCCGCCGGCGAGCGTACTACAGTCGCCGAGCTGGATGACCGAGCTTGAGGCTCAGGGCGTGTAGCCATTGATCTGCACGACCTGCTGGAACGTCGGTCGGTTGATCCACGGCTGATCCGGGACGGTCGCGACGCCGAGCGCGCGGTATTGCACCGTTTCGTAGGCCATCGCTCGGCGCCAGTCGTCGACCGACGCAGAGCCGAACTCCGCCTCGAGGTCCGCGGCGGCGGCCGAGAGTGAATCCCAGAGCGCGTCCTTGCACGCGTCGATGTCGCCGTCGCCGCAATAGGTTCGAGACCACGCTCCGTCGACTGGGCCGCCGAGCAGCTGCCGCATGTCCTTTTGAACGTGGCCATAGAAGCCCGCCTGGAAGGCAGAGCCGGTATGGTGGAGGCGCTCGGCGTCGTCGAGCCCGAGGCCGAACGCCTCGATGGCGCCGCCGCTCGATTCGTCGAAGATCGCGTGGCACATGCGCGGCCACCACGCGTCGATGACCGCGGCCGCCTGTGCCTCGTCGTAGGCACCGTCGGCGTCGTGATCGCGTCGGTGCGCGCCGCCGTCGACCCAGGTCGAGAGCCGCGCGAGCATGTCGGACGCCCGCGGATCGACACCCGCCGGCGGCTCGGTGCCCATCACGTCGAGCACGTACGGCAGGACCTCTTGCCCGCGGAGATCGACCGTCGACGCCTCCGACATCGCCTCCACGATTTGGGCGCGATCGACCTTGCCCGTTTCGAGCGCATCGACGACGCGTCGCTCGAGCATGTGGCTGCGGTAGGTGGGGCCGAAGCTGAAGTTGCCGTCGTGGGCGCGGAACCCGGGCGCCGGCTTGTTGTTCCAGGAAATGACGTAGCCCTGCGCGGGGTTCTTCGTCGTCGGCTGCTCCTCGGGGCCGAGGAAACCATTCCAATCCCAGGAGCCGTTCCCCCACGCGGGGCGATAGGGATCGATCGAGGTCGAACGCTTCGGGCAGCGGCACGAGTGCTGGTAGCCCATGTCGTCGGCATCGAGATAGAACCAGTTGAACGAGAACTCGATCGCGTGAATCGCTTCGCGGAAGCGCTCGAATCCGCCGCTCATGAAATCGGGATCGTTCAATCGATGAAACCCGCGCGCCGATTCGATCTCGCGCCCGTAGGTGGAGCGGAGCGAAGTAATGGCGACGGGCTTGCCGTTTTGGAGCCGGCCGCGCGCGACGACGGTCCCGTAATGGGGTGTACGCTCCACCCGCCACGAGAGGATGATTTCGAGACCGAGCCCGCCGGGGCTCGGCTTCGCAATCTGGATGTGTTGGTACGTCTCGATGGGCACGCACGTGCCATTGCGGAGATACCCCATCGATTTCGGTGTCACGACGCCGAGGCCGGGCTCGCAGAGCTCGAGGACGAATTGATCGATGTTGTCGGCGCCGGACGAGGTCGCCGACCACGCATAACCGTCGCCGTGACCGAGCAGGACCCACATGTCGATCCCGGCGAAGCCGACGCCGCGCGCCCGGATGCCCGGCGCATCCACGTCCTTCTCGACGAGGAGCTGCGGCATGAAATAGCCGGTTTGCGGGCCGAACACGGCCATCGGATGGCCGGCTTTGGTCTCGTCCCCGGAGACGAGGATCGCATTGCTCATCGATCCTCCGAGTAGCCCGCCGAGGCCGCCGAGCCCGGGCAGCCCGAGCAGGCCGCCGTCGTCGATCGGCTCGAGCGTGGAGCAATCCACGTCCGGGTGCGCTGCCGCAGCGACGACCGAAGGCTTTGCCATGTAGGGGAAAGAGGAGGGGCTCGTCGTCGGCGCCTCGGGGTCCTCCGCGAAATGGAGATCGTCGAAAACCGCGCGGGCTTCGCTCGCGCTGCCGAGGGTCTGCGTGAGCTGCTTGAGACCGCAATGGTTCGTGAGCTCTGCGCCGCCGCCTTTGCCGAGCGCGCCGCCGACGAGCGACGCAATGGCGACGGCGTCCTCCAGCTTCCAAGGCAGTGGCAGCTGCTGTACCGCCACGTAATCGTCGGGGAGCTTCGTTACGTCGAGGAGAGCCTCGTTGATGTAGGCATTGACGCCGTCGGTGTACGCCTGAAGGTCCGCGAGGACGGCCTGTCCCTCCACGTCTGCTTGGAGCGCCTCGATCTGTGCGGTCAGGTCTTCTTCTCGGTAGGGCGCAATGGCGAGCTGCTCGCGGTCCATCGCCTGGTTCTCCTCCGACGCACCGAGAAATTCCGACAGCCGCGCGCGTCCCACGTGGCGGAGCGCATCCATCAGGAACAGCCGATCCTCCGCGCCGGTGTATCCCTGCGCGAACAGCGCCGCATAACGCGTGTCCGCGGTCACGTGCGGAACGCCGAACGCCGCGTCACGGCGCACGACCGCGCCGTCGATCGGCGAATACTCGCGCTCGACGTTCTCGGGGGCGACACCCAGCGTCGCGTCCTTGAAGTATTCGGTGAGCTCGGTCTCCTCGATGCCCGGCGTCGCCTGAATGAGCCCGTGGTACATGCCGAGCTGATCGATCACGTGCGGCGGATAGGTGCCCGCTTGGAGCGCGACCAGCTCGACACCATTGACGACGCCGTCCTGTCCGGGCGGCACGATATTGAGATAGTCGGGCAGGTCCGGCAGCACGTACACGCCGCCTTCTCCGCCTTGCGTCGCGCCGCCGGCTCCACCTTCGCTGCTCCGGCCGCCGGTGGACGAGCCGCCTCCGCTCGCGACGATGCCGCCCTCTCCGCCTTGCGCTGCGGCTCCTCCGTCGCCGGGCTGTTCGTCGCCGGCGCACGACGCGAGCATGAAGAGGCAGAGCGCGGCTCGAAACGATCGCGACGCAACCATGCCGGCGATCGTACTTTCTAAACGGCGAACGTTGTCGATTGCCGCGCACGACGGCATGCAATCGACGTTGCGATCGGAGCGATCGCCAGCGGCGGGATCGCGCCTCGATAGAGTCTCGTATCGTCGCCGTTCAGCCGGTTGATTTCAGCAGCGCTTTCACCACGTCGACGTCGCGGACGGCATCCGCTTCCGCGCGATACGACAACACGACGCGATGTCGTATCGCCGCGATGGCCATCGCGCGGACATCGTCCACGTCCGCTGCCGCTTCGCCTCGAAGCGCGGCGTGCGCCTTCGCCGACAAGACGAGCGCTTGGCTTCCGCGCGGTCCTGCGCCGAAGCGGACGTATTCGCGAACCTCGCGAGGGGCGCGAGCGTCGTGCGGGCGCGACGCGCGAGCGAGTCGCACCGCGAGGTGCACGGCTTCGTCGGTCACCGGGATCTGCGGAACGAGATCGCCGAGCGCCCGCACCTCTTCGAACTTCAGAACGGGCTCGATGACCGGCTTGACGCCGCTCGTCGTGCGTCGGGCAATCTCGAGCTCGTCGCTCTCGGAAGGGTAGTCGACGTGGATCTCCAGGAGAAACCGATCGAGCTGCGCTTCGGGCAGGGGATAGGTGCCTTCTTGCTCGATCGGATTGCGCGTCGCGAATACCTGGAACGGATCCGGCAATGCGTGCGTCTTCGTGCCGACGGTCACGCGCCGCTCCTGCATCGCTTCGAGGAGCGCGGCCTGCGTCTTCGGCGGCGTGCGGTTGATCTCGTCGGCGAGGACCAGGTTGTGGAAGATGGGGCCCTTCGCGAAGACGAGCGCGCGGCGCCCGTCCTCCTGTGCGAGCACGTCCGTGCCGGTGATGTCCGCGGGCAGGAGATCGGGCGTGAATTGCACGCGCCCGAACGACAGATCCAGCGCCTTCGCGAGCGACGAGACGAGCAGCGTCTTCGCGAGCCCGGGCACGCCGACGAGGAGCGCGTGCCCGCGCGCGAACAAGGTCGCGAGCATCGCGTCGATGACCTCGTCCTGGCCGACGACCGCCTTCGCGATCATCGCCTTCAATGCGACGACCGCTTCTCGCGTCCGCGCAAGGAGCTCCACCGCACTCTTCGCCCCCTGAATCGATTCCGAGTCGCCCATCGCGTGTCGGGTCGTCCTACCGCGCGCCATGGGAACGAGCAAGAAGGGTGCGCCCCGAAGGACGGGTCGGGGCAGTTTCCCACTCTTACGCCGCGGGGGACCTGTGGTACGCCGCAGACATGAGCTGCAAAGCACTTGCCGCGATCCTCGCTGCCTCGTGGTCCCTCTGCGCAGTCGGGTGCAGCTCGCCCAACGAAGGTGCGGGCGCGAGCGCGAGCGCCACGTCCACGACTCCCGCCACCGCGGCGACCACCGCCGCGCCGCCCGCGACCGCGACGCAATCGGCGAGCGCCAAGCCGCCCTCGAAACCGCTCGCCGCCAACGCGATCGAGATCCCCTCGACGAACCTCGCGCTCGAGCCGCCGGAGCACGTGTCGGGCTCGGCACGGCTCGTCAACGCGATCCCGGTCGTCGACTTCAAGGGCTTCGAGGTGTCCCTCACCATCAGCCCCGCACACGGCGACATGGCCCACACGAAACAGCACCGGGCGACCGACGAGGGCTTCCAGAAATGGATCGAGGAGACCGACGACACCGCCATCGGCGAGCTCAAGGTCGGCAACGCCAAGGAGTACTACGGCTTCCAGATCACGAAGCTCGGCGACAAGCTGGTGGAGTGCGGGACACTCACCATGAAGCGCCGCACCTTCCCCAACGAAAAGTCGGTCCGCGCGGCGCTCGCGCTCTGCAAGAGCCTGCGCGAAAAGTAGCGCGAGAAACAACCACTCCGCGGCCGCGCGCTCGTCAATGCGATGTGTCGCGGATCCGCTGAGTCTGCATCTTCATCGCCGAGAGTCGCCCCAACATCGTGACGCGCTCGAGGAGCTGCTTCGTCCCGAACGGCTTCGCGAGGAAGCTCAACATTCGTCGGTTTTCGGGCTTTATCTCGATCATGAATTCGTTGACGTAGCCCGTCATGAGCAGGCCGGCGATCGGCGCGTGGATGCGCGACGCCATGCGGAAGAGCTCGATACCGTCGACCTCCGGCATCTGCCAATCCACGACGAGAACGTGAAACGGCTTGTCTTGCAGGAGATCGAGCGCCTTCCGAGGTTTCGTCGTGCCCTCGACCGAATGCTCCATTTCGAGCAACGCCATCGTCGTCTCCAATACGGCGACGTCGTCATCCACGACCAACACATCGTACGTCGCTCGACCCTCGTCGGCCGATAAGGGCGTCATGGTTCACCATTAGACCGGCCGATTGCGGTGCGATCAATCCGCACACGCGGGGGGCGAAACAACGGTCGAACGAGTCGATCGACCGGCTCGGGTGCGCCAATCGTGCCCCATTCGAATCGTCACCCATGCGGATCGTAATGGGCGATGGTCGGTGCGGAGCCGACATGGACGCACCCTCCTCGAGTCCTCAGGGTTCGCGAATGGAAGCAACCCTCGTAGTATCGCGGTCGTACCCGCGAGGCTCTCGAGCCGAGCGACAGGAGGTTTTCATCGTGCGAACGACGTTCCTTTTCCTGGCGGCGCTGCTCGTTCTCGGGCCGGTCGCGGGCTGCAAGGACAAGAAGTTACCGAGCGCGGAGGCCGTGGAGGACGACGACTCGGAGTCGGGCAGCAGCGAGTCGAAACCGGCGACGGTCTCGACAGGGGGAGAGATCACGGAGCAATACGGCGACACCGCGGTGACGTGGAACGTCGCCCCGGACGGCGACGTCACCGTGAAGGTGAAGGAGAACGGCGAGACCGTGAAGCCGGCCGACGTCGACGGCAAGCTGCTCGTCAAACCGCTCGGCAGCGACGAGCCGGCGAAGGAAATCCCGCTGAAGGCGAAGGGCGACGTCCTGCGCGCCAACGTGGGCAAGCTCGACTCCGACCTCACCGAGATCCGCTACGCGCTCAAAGTGAAAGAGAAGCCCGTCGCCGGCACGCTTCACGTTCCGCGGGATGGCTCGGAGGAGCTCGTCGCATCCGCCGTCGCGGCGGCGAAGACCAAGATCGAACCCGACGCGAAAGGCCCACACGGCGGTGTCGTGCAGGTCGTCGGTGACGACGTCGTGGAGATCGTCGGCAAGAAGGGCTCGGGTGACGTCCGCGTCTACATGCTCGACGACGATTTGAAGCCCGTCAAAGTCGGCAAGCAGAAGGTCAAGCTCGCGTTCGCGGGCGACGACACCGATTACGTCGTCCTGACGCCCGATGCCGGGGGCGAATACTTCCACGGCGACGTCGACATCAAGACGAACCCGAACAAGATCACGGTCGTCATCGACGACGGCGGCGACGTGGACGTCGCGCTCGTCGATTACGAGCCCGCCGAGGTGATCATCGTGGGGCCCTCTGCGCCCGGATGCGTGATCTACGTGGTCGACACGTGGGACGTCGTCGTCGTCGAGCCGCGGCCGACCGTCATCTACCACGGCAAAGGCAAAGGGAAGTGGAAGAAGCACGGACACGGGAAGGTCCACGTCCACCTCCATTGAGCTGATCCGTGAGCGACAACGAGGTGGCCGTGCCCATATCGGCTCGAACGCTCAAGCGAGCGTTCGTCGTGGGCTCGGCGGTCGTGTCGCTCGCGGGGCTCGCGGCCGAGGTCGCGCGGTTCTCGCTCGGATTCGCTGAAGAAGGCCTCGTTTCACTCTTCTCCCTCAGCTGGGAGGCGAACATCCCGACGTGGTACGCCGCGACGCTCGCGCTCGCGTGCGCGACCTTGCTCGCAATATCCGGCGCCGACGCGAAAGCCCGGGGTGAGCGCGCCGCATCCTGGTGGCTCCTCACCGCCGGCTTTTTCTACATCGCAATGGACGAAGTCTCGCAGCTGCACGAGCTCGCGGCGTTCTTCGATTTGCGTGGGGTCCTGTATTTCAGCTGGATCATTCCCGCGGCCGTCGTGGTCGCCCTCGTCGGGTTGTCGCTGATCCCATTTCTGCGCAGCCTCGAGGCGGCAACGAGGATTCGATTTTTGGTAGCGGGTGCCATTTACGTGGGCGGCGCGGTCGCAATGGAGCTGCCGCTCGGGTGGTGGACCGACCATTACGGTGTCGACACGCTGGGCTATGCGCTCATCGACTGGGCGGAGGAGTCGATGGAGCTCGTCGGATTGACGCTGTTTCTCGCGTCGCTCGTCGACCGCCTCGCCAAACGCGAGCTCCGCATCCGCTTCGCCACGGCCGAGGTCGCGCGATGAGCCAGGCGGTTATCGGCTCCGATTCGCTCCCGGCGTCCGCCGAGCTCTCGGCGCGCCCGGCGGCTCGGTCGCGGTACATCGTCGGCCCGGTCTACGACTGGCTCTTGTTCCTCGCACCGCCGGCGCTGGCAATGGCGCTCGCCGTCGTCCTCGGGGTGCTCGACGTCGCGAGCGAACGTTTCTGGATCGACGGCCGGCGCGCGACCTACCTCGGCCTCGCGACCGGCGCCTTGGTCCACGCGCACCTCGTCGCGGTCGTGTTTCGCAGCCACGGCAACCCGACGGTGCTCCGGCGCCACAAGGTTCGTTTCCTCGTGGTGCCGCCGCTGTTGATCGCCGCCATGATGTTGTCGGAGGAGGTCATGCTCCTCTCCACCGTGATCGTCGTCTTTTGGGACGTCTATCACTCCGCCCTTCAGACCTTCGGGTTCGGGCGCATCTACGACGCGCGCGCGGGCAACGACGCAACGGTCGGACGCAGGCTCGATCTCGGTCTCAACCTCGTTCTCTACATCGGTCCGATCGTCGCGGGCGCGTCGATGATCGATCACATCGGGAGCCTCGAGGCGCTCGACGATCTCGGAACGACGTTCTTTTCAACGGTGCCGGTGCTCCTCGAGGAAAAGAAGAGCGTCGTGCTCGGCGTCGTGTTGTCGGGCGGCGTGGTGTACGCGATCTATTACGTGCTCGCCTACGTGGGCCTCGCGCGGCGCGGATACAAGGTCGCTTGGCCGAAGGTGTGGCTGCTCACGTCGACGGCGCTCTGCTCCATCGTGGCTTGGGGCTTCAACCCGTGGGGCCTGGCGTTCTTCGTGATGAACGTCTTCCACGCGGTCCAATACCTCGGGCTCGTTTGGTGGTCAGAAGGTGGTCGGATCAAGAACGTCTCAGGCCTGAAGCGGCTCGCGCCGCTCGCGTTCCTCCTCCTCCTCGCGTCGTACGGCACGTGGGCCGAGCTCGTGACGGACGAGGAGCCGTTTCTGTGGGCCATCACGCAAACGGTCGCGCTGATGCACTTTTGGTACGACGGATTCGTATGGTCGGTCTCCAAACGGCACGTCTGACCGCTCGATAGGCGTCTGGCGCCGAACGGAGTTCAAAGCGGGCGAACCCCGAAGTAGAAGGAGGCCGCTCGGTGTCATCCGCTCGCAGAATTCCAGGGCTCGACGGCCTCCGCGCGCTCAGCATCGTGATGGTGCTCGCGTCGCACGTGGCCGGTAGCGCGGTCATCGGCGGCGCCGCGATCGGCGTCCCTCACATCCCGCTCGGGGAAGCACACGCCTGGGGCAAGGTCGGCGTCCGCGTGTTCTTCGTGATCTCCGGCTTTTTGATCACGAAGCTGCTCCTCGACGAGGGCCGCCGCCACGGCGGCGTCTCGATCGGCGCCTTCTATGTCCGGCGCGCGTATCGAATTTTGCCGGCGTACCTCGCGTACCTCGCGGTTCTGATCACGCTTCGCACCGTGGGGTGGGTCGACATTCCGACGAACGACCTCGTTCACGCGGCGACGTACACGACGAACTTCGACGTCGAGCGGAGCTGGCTCGTCTCTCACATCTGGTCGCTGAGCGTCGAAGAGCACTATTACCTGGTTTGGCCGATTGCCTTCGCGCTCCTTCGGCCCAAATACGCCTTCTATGCCGCGCTCGGCGCGTGCCTGCTCTCGCCGATTGCGCGTTACCTCGTCTTCGCGAAGCTGCCGGGCGATCTCGATGCGCTCGTCTGGCAGGCGACGCCGTGTGTCGCGGACAGCATCGCGACGGGCTGTTTGCTCGCGTACGCCCGCGACAGGACGGCGCGCGTGGAGGTCGGGGGGCCGGCGGTTTTTCTCGATCGCTGCCTCGAGATCACGCGCGGCTCGTCGTGGACGTATCTCGCTTTGCTCCCTGCGTTCTTCACCTATCTGCTCGAAGACCGCCCGACGATTTGGACGCTCGCCGCGGTCAGCTTCAGCAACGTCGCGTTCGCCATCGTGGTCGACCGCGCGGTCACGACCCAAAGCGACTTCGTGGGTCGCGTCTTGTGTCGCCCTTGGATCGAGCGGCTCGGCGTCCTTTCGTATTCGCTCTACCTCTGGCAGCAGCTGTTCATTCGCCAATCGGTCGTCGACGATCCGCCGGTCTGGGCCGCTCTGTGCGCATTCCCGGTCAACATCGTCGTGGCGCTCGCGTGCGCGCACCTCTCGTACGAGGGTATCGAGCGCGTGGCGTTGCGACGACGGCCCAGGTGGTCCAATCGATAGGTCGTCCCGTGCGACAACTTGTCGCAGCGCCGGCCCGCCGGGACAGCAGTAGGGATCCCCCACGGAAGACATGAACGGCGATCTGTCTCGCAGCGTGATTCGGTGGCTCGTCGGCTTGCGATGGGCGGTCGTCGTCGTCCTCGCCGGCTCGGTGATCGCAAGCCCCACATTGCTCGAGCTGCCCATCTCGCTGCCGTTCACGTTGGGGGCGCTCGCGCTCCTCGTCGCGGTAAACCTGGCGCACCGCCACATCGAGGCGTGGCTGCCGCCCCGGGTCGAGACGCATTGGCTGCTGATGAACGTCGCCTTCGACGTCGTCGCGATCGCGGTCGTGCTCGCCGCTACCGGCGGAGCTGCGAACCCCTTCAGCTCGATTCTCTTGGTCTACGTCGCACTGGGCGCTTCTCTGTTACCGGCCCGCTCGACGTTTGCGCTCGCCGGGCTCGCTGCCTGCACGTTCGGCGCACTGTTCCTCGTGCCGAGGCCGACGACGGCCTGCGGTCACCCCGTCGAGACGGCGTTCTCGAATCACCTTTATGGCATGTGGGCGGCGTTCGTCCTCGGGGCGTGCCTCGTTGCCGTGTTCGTGACGCGCATCCGGCGCGCGGTGGAAGAGCGTGAGCGAGAGCTCCATGCGCTCCGGACACAAGCCGAGCGAGCCGACAAATTCGCTGCGCTGGGGACGCTCGCCGCCGGGGCTGCCCACGAGCTCGGCACGCCGCTCGGGACGATCCACGTCCTCGCCGGTGAGCTCGAGGCCCAGGCTTCCTCGGCAGAGTCGGCCGAGCAGGCGCGCGCCATTGCGACGCAGATCGAGCGGTGCCGCGCCATCCTGCAGCGCATGCGACCGGGACGAGGCCTGGAAGAGGTGGGCGTCTCCGACCTCGGTTCCTCGGTGAGCGCGGCTGTCGCGTCGTGGCGCGCCGCGCACCCCGGCACGCTCGTCGAGGTGGTCGAGGCGCCGGCGGCGAACGTCCCCGTCGGGCCGTCGGAGATCGAAGCCGCGCTCACGGTGCTGCTCGACAACGCCCTGCGCGCCACCCCCTCGAGCGAGGCGCCTGCTCCGATCGTCGTCCGTGCGGGCCGCAGGGACGGCGCGCTTTTCATCGCGGTCGAGGACGAAGGTATCGGCGTCCAGGACGACACCATGCGCCGCATG
This sequence comes from Polyangiaceae bacterium, assembly GCA_013361525.1. GTDB lineage: Bacteria > Myxococcota_A > Polyangia > Polyangiales > Polyangiaceae > Xiheicaenibacterium. Next base: position 50,034 of record JABFXY010000051.1, read on the forward strand.
GGCGAACCGTTCTTCACGACGCGCGCGCCCGGTCAGGGCCTCGGGCTCGGTTTGTTCGTCGTTCGCACCTTGCTGCAGCAGGTCGGCGGCCGCCTCGAAGTCGAGCAGCGATCGCCCCGCGGCACGTGCGTCCGGCTGTGCTTCGGCGCGCAAGAACCGGAACGTTACGCGGCCGGCTCTTCGCACGAGCTCGCCCATGTCTGAGCGCGAGCACGACGTCGAATCCGAGCCGACGCTCCTCGTCGTCGACGACGACGAGGTCTTTCGCACCACGATGGGCAAGGCGCTCGGCGCGCGAGGCTTCGCGGTGACACTGGCTGCGAACGCCGTCGAGGCCGAGGCCCACGCCAGAGCTCACGTCATGGAATATGCGCTCGTCGACGTGCGCATGCCCGGCCCGACGGGCATCGAGCTCGTCGAGCGACTTCGCGCCATCGACGAGGGCACGCGTATCGTGGTGATGACCGGCTACGGAACGATCGCGACCGCGGTCGAGGCGATGCGAAAAGGTGCGATCGATTTTCTGACGAAGCCGGTCAACGCCGCGACCTGCGAGCGTGCGCTCCTCGGGACGCGCGAGTCCGACGCGCCCGACGAGGCCATTCCGAGCCTCGAGCGCGTCGAGTGGGAGTACATCCAGCGGGTCTTGAACGATTGCGGTGGCAACGTGTCGGACGCGGCCCGCAAGCTTCGCGTCCATCGTCGTTCGCTGCAGCGAAAGCTCGGGCGGCACGCGCCGCGCACCTAGCTTTGCGTCGCACCACGCTCAGCGCGGCGGCGTCGCAAAACGGCCGGGGAAGGGGTCCGCGTTGAGGCGCGTCTTGGTCTCGCCGAACGACCATTGCGAGGGCGACGATCCCTGCTCGTGGAAGAGCGCGACACCGATCACGCCGACGTTGCGCGTATCGCCGTGCTTCTCGCTCGCGTACGAGTTCTGCACCGCACCGAATCGGAACGCCGCCACGGTATCCATGCTCTGGCGGAAGCCGTCGATCTCGATCGAGCCGTGCGGGTCGATGATGTAGCCGCGCTTCTTGAAGTTCGCTTCGCGCCCGTCGAGCACGTCGAGCCCATCGACCGAGACGACGACCTCGAGCCTCGCAGGCACGTGGCTGTCGATCACGATCGTGTAACGCTCACCGGCCTCGCCGACGAGGAACTTCTTTCCGGACGCTTCGAAGCCGCTCAGAAACTTCCCCGACTCGTCCTTGAGGCTGACGCTCGCGACCCCGCCGCCGATGTCGGCGCTTCCGTGCGCAACACGCCGAAACCCGTTCGCAGAGGCCATCGACGCCGCGCCGTCCTCGTCGTTGTAGAAGACAGCGCTGGTCGCGAACGGGGTCAGTGAATCGCCCCGAACGAACGGGGCCGTCGAGATGACCGAGGTCCGCGTCTCGCCCCACTCGGTGCCGAGGCCCGGCCGCGCCTGCGGCTCCATTCCGGCCGTCTCGGACGGCTCTCGAGCCGCGCGGCCGGGGGCGCTGTCCGAATTGGCCATCGGAGCGGCCTCCTCGGCGACGCCGTAGCCGGCTTGGTAGTTTGCCTCACCCTTGTAGCTCGTGGAGGGGGCGTAGTCCCTCGACGAGGCACCGCACCCTGCCAGGGCCGAGAGACCAACCATCGTGCACAAGCCCACAAAGCCAGGGTTCCTCATCGCCGCATCCTCCGTCGCGTTCTTGCGTTCGGCTCAGGAAACGAGGGCGGGAGGCGAGCCTTACAGGTGTCGAGTTGCCGAAAGGCGATCGGGCCCGTAAAAACTAATGTCCCCATGCTGCTACCTCGACGCGCCCTCGCCTTGCTCTCGCTGACAGCTTTCATCGTCGCGTGCGCGCCGAGCGCGGGCCCGACGGACGGAACCGGCCGCGCGGCCGAGGTCCCGACCGTCCCGCCGCCCAAAGGCGCCGCGGTGCAGTACCTCGTCCTCGCGCCTCGGGCGTACGCGGACGAGCTGCAGCCTCTGTTGGATCTTCGAAAATCACAGGGCCATCTCGCGAAGCTCGAGGCGGTGGAGGACATCTACGCCGCTCGCTCCGGCGGTAAGCCGACCGCAGAGGCCCTCGCCGACGAGATCGCGGAGATCGCGGGATCCACGACGCCGCAGGCCCTGAAGTACGTCGTCCTCGCCGGCGATCCAGTCGGCGGCCCTGCGCCGGTGCCGAGCTTCTTCAGCAAGATCGGCGACTGGATTCCCGACGGATTCGACGCGCACCCGCACCGCACCGACTTCGACTACTCGATGTTCGACAAACACACGGTCGCGGTCGGCCGCCTTCCCGCGCGGACCGAAGCCGAGATGACGATCCTCGTGCAGAAGTTGCTCGCCTACGAGGCTGCATCGTCGACCGGCGCATGGCAGCGCCGCGTGCTCGTCTTCGGCGGTCCCGCAGATTTCGGTCCCATCGCCGACGGCGCGCTCGAGTCGCAGGCGACGACGCTCCTCGATGAGCTCTTGCCGTACGACTACGACGTCGGCGTCATCTTCGCCAAAGCCGATTCACCGTACGTCTATCGGTACGATCAGCTCGGCACCAAGATCATCCACGAGCTCAACGAAGGGTCACTGCTCGCGGTGTACGCGGGGCACGGTCTCGAGGACAGCTTCGACCGCGCGCGCTACCGCGGGCATCGTTATCCGATCGGCTCGGTGAAGGAGCTCGAAGCGCTCAACATCGTCAAGGGAGCGCCGATCTTCGTCTCGCTCACGTGCCTCACCGGCGAATACGGCCGGCCCTCCGGCGAGCGCTCGCTCGCCGAAACGATGATCCTGCACCCGCACGGACCGGTCGCAGTCTTCGCGGCGAGCGACGTCAGCCACCCGTATCCGAACCTGCTGTACGCACAGGCTCTGCTCGACAGCGTGATCCTCAAGCGCTCGCCGACGATCGGAGACGCGATCGTCCTCGCGAAGCGCGGCATGCTCGAGCGATCGATCCCCTTCGCGAGCCTGCTGGTCCCCGGCGATCTCGACGCGATCAAGAAGGAGCACCTCACGCTCTACAACCTCCTCGGCGATCCGGCGACGCGCATCCGCTTGCCGCTCGCTGCATCGGTCGCGATGGACAAACAGACGGTCTCACCCGGCCAGAAGATCGCGCTCACGATCAACAGCAAGGACGTCGCCGAGGCCCCCATGGTCGTCACCGTCGAAACCGAGCGGAGCGCGCTCAAGCCGGGCATGGTCGCGTCGCGCGACATCGAGGCGATGCCCATCGAGCAGGCCTTCGAGGCGATGGCGAAGAACTACGAGCTCGCGAGCGACAAGGTCCTGTCGAAGGTGGAGGGCAAGCTCGCCGGCGGCGCAGGGCTGCTCGAGGTGGTCGCCCCGAGCGCACCGGGCCGGTACATCGCCAAGGTCCTTCTCCAAGGGGACCAGGGCATCGCCTCCGGCCACGTGCGCTTCGAGGTCCGCGCGGGCGAGCTCAGCGCTCGATGACGAGGTAAGACGAGAGGTTGATGTTGGCCGTCTCCTCGGGCGTGGAATCGGCCGGCGGGTCGTTGCCATTGAGGAGCCCGCGGTAAGTCAGCGTCGCCGTCTGACCGGGCGTTACCAGATCGGTGATGTCCTCGATCCAGGGCTCGACCTGCTGGCCGGGGCACCACCCACCGCGACCGAACCACCAGGTGCCGCCCTGATTGGGCACCATGCCGTGCTCGAGCTGGCCGACGCATCCGTCGTTGGACATGGCCTCGGGGAACTCTTTCATGAACGTCATGCCGCCGACGGTGAGCTCGTGTTGGTGATTGCAGAACTCCGCGCAGCTGCTCACCTGCGAGCCATGACCGGTGACGAGCGCGTAGAACGTCACCTTCTGCGCATCGGCCGGGATCGGCACGTCGATCGCAGGGTGGGCCATGTTGTAAGCGGTCACGAAGGACCCGCCGGTCCAAAGCGGCGTCACCTCACGCGGCGTCGTCGTTTTGCCGCGGTTCGAGAACCGGAGCGATAGATGGGTCGACGTCGGCTGTGTGTTCCACTCCGGCGCGAAGTCCCAGCGGAAGTGGTGTTCACCCCCCGCCTGCAGCCACGCGAGCATCGGCGACGCATCGACGACCCAATGGGTCTCGCGGTGATAGCTCGTGATGAAGCGCGCGAGCTCCACGTAGGTCTGATCGTCGCGACGTAGCGACAACCACGCGAGGTAATCCCACGCGCCGCAATTGCCGAACTCGAGCTCGTCGGGGTTTGGGCAATTGGACTCGACCTCGATCTCCAGCGTGTCGAACCCGGCCATCTCCTCTGCGGACGGCAGCGTCACGTCGATCTCCTCGAATTGCTCGAGCACGTCGCCGTCCCAAAACGGAACGACCGTGACGTCCTCCGACTCCAATCGTTCGGCCGTCGCCGCTTGTGCATTGAAGTAATTGGCCTCGTTCGCGGCGTAGGCGAGGTTCGACTTCCAAGGCCAGTAGCCTTGGTTGAAGAGCTGCGAGCTGTAGCGCTTGACGTCCGCGAGCATGCCGATGCCACGAATGCGCTGTCGCGTGTCGATGGCAAAGCCGATCCGGCCGATGCCGTCGAGCACGCTCGAGACCCAACCGCCGATCTCGTCGGAGCGCACGGCGACGACATGAAGATGGGTGCGCCAATGCTCGGCATCCTCGGCGCCGAGACCGGCGAGGAGATCGTCGATGCGCGATTGCATCGCCTGCAGATTCGCATCCGCGGTATCCGCGGCGGCAGCACGCGAGACGAAGAAGTAGTGCGTGTTCTTCGGCGACGCTTCGATCAGGTTGTCGAGATCCTTTTCCCAGATGCTCGTGTCGTCGAGATCGGAAACCACGAGTGTGTCGGGGAGGAAGATGTAACTCTCACAGCCGGAATATTCGGTTGCGAATTGCCAAGTGGTGCCGTCGAGCAGCGGTACTTCGAAGTCGGCCGCGAGCTCGCCACGACGCTGGCCCGGCGACTCGTCGGACCACGCATGAATCGTCAGGCCGAGGTCCTCGCAGATAGCGGAGGGGTTGGTCGTCGCGCCGCCTTCTCCTCCCGCGCCGCCGGTCGCGCCGCCCGCTCCTCCGTTTGGTGCGCCGCCTGTGGAGGCGCCTCCGCCTCCGTCGTTCGGCTCGACCGTTTCATCGGTACAAGCCGCGGTCCCGAGCGCACACAACAACAAGACAGAAGCGACTCGAGCAGAGGTCGACATGGCGGCGCATCCTAACCGAACGCAGTCGACGCTCGCCCCGCCATTCGATGCCCTAACGCTCATCTTTGTGCGCGGTCTGGTGTACCAATCACGAGGTGTACGACAGCGTGAAGGCACCTCTGTTGGTGGCCGGCCTCGGCGCGGCCGGGTCGGTGTGTCGTTATGGCGTGTCCGTCGCGATCCAACGAATGTTCAATACGAAGATGCCGATCGGCACATTCGTGGTGAATGTCGTCGGCTCGTTGCTGATTGGCGCCGCGATGTCGTATTTCGCCCAGCGCGGTGCCCTCGATTCGCGCGCGCGCATTGCGGTAACCGTTGGCTTTCTCGGAGGCTTCACCACGTACAGCTCGTTTTCGTTCGAGACGTGGGTGCTGTTCGAGGAGAAGCTCTATGCGCGAGCAGCCGTGAACGTCCTCGCGACGGTGGTCTCTTGTTTCGCCGCGTGTGCGCTGGGTGTCCTCGCCGTTCGAAAGCTCGGTTGAGGACGCGTGCGCGCCCGGACGCGTCAGCGAATTTCCCGGGTTCATTCGACAAATCCTGCTAAGAGGGGTGTTCGATGCCTCCGCGGACCGAAGCGGCAAAAGAAAAGGCCGAGGAGACGCCTGCCGCGTCCGAGGTCACGCCTTCCGACAAGGGCTCTCAGGAAAAGGCCCCTCCCGAAAAGGCTCAGCCCGAAAAGCCGGTGACGGAGAAGACCTCCGGGGAAAAGGCCGATTCTTCGTTCAAGCCGTCCCTCGTCAAAGAGGTGAAGCGCGCCGCCGAGGAGGAGAAGGCTGGTCCTTGGCGCTCGTACAAAGAGGTCCTGGCGAAGCTCGCTCAGCGCCTCCTCGACGCGCAGCGCCCCATGAGGATCCTCCAGGCGTTGCGCTGGCCGCAAACGGTCGAGGAGCAGTTTCTCAAATCGAAGGCCCGCGAGCTGCCGGAGATCTCCTATGACCCCGATCTCGGCTTCGACCCCGAGGCGAAGCGCGCAGAGCTCGTCGAGCTCGTCCGCGACATCGACCGCGAGCTCGGCCAAAAAGACGAGCTCGGGCGCATCCTGCGCGAATCGTGTGAGGAGTACATCAAGGTCGTGCAGCTGCTCGAAGCGCGCGGCACGAAGAAGTTCTACGAGCTGTCGCGCAAGCTCTACGGCTCCGCGAAAGACATGCTCCCCGACGGCAAGACGACCGTCCGCGCGATGGGCCTGCAGCTCTACGAGCTATTGACGACGATCGCCTGCGAGCGCCTCTCGAAGACGGGCCCGGAGCCGCAGCGTCGCGACATCGATGCGCAGACGGCCGCGCTCGTTCTCAACGAGCGGCTGAGCCGGTTCTTCGGCGAGATGACGGTGCGTGTAGAGGTCGACGACGCCCTCGTGGCCGACGCCGCCGCGGGCAGCGATTACGTCAAGATTCGCAGCGGGGCGACGTTCTCCGCGCGTGACGTCGACATCCTCGAGGTGCACGAGGGTTGGGTCCACCTCGCGACGAGCCTCAATGGCCAAGCGCAGCCGGTCGCGCGATGGCTCGCCAAGGGACCGCCGCGCACCGCAGCGGTGCAAGAGGGGCTCGCGGCTCTCCTCGAAATCCTCACCTTCCGCAGCACGCCGCGCCGCGCGAAGAAGCTGAATGATCGCCTCCTCGCCGTCGACAAAGCAGAAGACGGCGCGAGCTTCCTCGACATCTACGAGTGGTACCGCACCGAAGGATACGAGCTCGAAGAGTGCTTTCAGAGCGCGATGCGCATCTTTCGAGGCGGCACCGTCGACGGCGGCGCGCCCTTCACGAAGGACGCCTGCTACTGCAAAGGCATCGTGCTGAATCAGGCATTCATGCTCGCGGCGCTGCAGCACGATCGCGCGGAGCTGATTCCCTTCTTGTTCGTGGGCAAGGTCGCGCACCAGGACGTGCCCGTCTTGTTCCAGCACGTGAGCGACGGAATCGTGAGGCCGCCCCCGTTCATGCCTCCGATCTTCGAGGACATGAACGGCCTCGCCGTGTGGCTTTCGTACTCGTCGTTCTTCTCGACGCTCTGCAAGACGTCGATCGTCGAGTACTACGCCGGCGCGATGAAGCGCTAAGAGCTCTGCTCGCGATCGTCGGCGTCGCGTTGCTCGAGGAGGGCGGCGAGGGCTTGGTCGCGCGTGTCGAAGATGTTCGCCTCGGCGCCATAAAGGACGCGGCTCGTATTCACGCTCGTCGCCGTCCACTTGTCCGCGCCGTAACGCACCGAATGGCGCGCATGCGTCGAGAGGACCTTCGCCCGGACCGCACCGAACGCACGGCTCGCAGCCGGGTGGACGTGCAGACCGTCGAGGCATATCAACAAGTCGACGCGCTCGCCGAAGCGAGCGAGCTCGACGTTCACACGCCGAGCCCACTCGTCGACATCCGCCGAATCGTGCAATTGGACGCCACGAAATCTGGCTTCGACGACCTTCAAACCGGAGCTCGCTACCGGGACGATCGTGAACCGCATTCGCCACGTCTCACGCGAATCAGGCATCGGCCTCCCTAGGGAGCCCTGCCAAGAATGCGCCGACGATCGCTGCCGTCTCCCGAGGTCGCTCGTTCGCGAGGTAATGGCCGGGGCCGGGGAGGTGGACGAGCGATCCGCGTGCGATTTGCCCCACGACCGCCTTTTGCAGGAAATCGATGGGAAAGAACGGGTCGTCACAGGCGACGCACAAGACCGGGGCGCGGATGTCCCCGAGCTCGGCCTCGTAACCACCCGTGCGGAACGCCTCGAACGCTTGCCGAATGCACGGCTCGCTGGTTCGCACGGAGTCGTCGAGGATGCGGTCGCGCGTTGCGGCCGACAGCTCTTTGCAGGCAGCACCGAGGATGGCCGTCTGCTTTTCGCGGTTCCCCGCACACGTCGAGAAGAGCTCCACCACCTCGGGCGGCATCGGGATGCCGGACGCCGGGACAGGAGAGAGCAGCGCCGCGCCGATGACGCGTTCGGGATGACGAGCGGCAAGCACCTGCGCGATTTGCCCGCCCATGCTGTGGCCGACGACCGCAAAGCGTTTCGCGCCGGCCGCATCGGCGACCGCGATCATGTCTTCGACGTACCGATCGATCGTGTACCCGTTGTCGGGCCGATCCGAATCGCCGGACCCACGATGGTCCGGGACGATGAGCTTTTGCCCTCGAGGGTGGAGGATCTCGAAGAGATCCGACCAGACGGCGCCTGACACCATCCACCCGTGGATGAAGAGAACGGGCAGACTGCCATCACCGATGATTCGCACCGAGAGCTCGTGACCGTCGGAGGTCCGAACGCGCATGCTTGCTCCTTCCACTCACCTGGACAGCATTCGAGGCTTCGCCCCTGCAAAGCCGGCGTCCCGCGAGTCTCCCGACGTTATCAATGCATGCCCCCGGCAACCATAGAGACTCCGCGACCTCAGGGCCGATCGTGCGCTCGATTGCAATGGCGAACGGCCTGGGACGGTGGTGCGAATGGCTCGATCCGCGCTGCGCCGGAGCGCAGCGTATTCGAGTTACGACGCGTTCAATTCGCGCCGTTCAATTCACACTCTGCTCAATTCACACTGTGGGCGACGCCGTTCGTCGGCGCGTGAACCTCTTCCGCCTTCTGACGCTTCGCCGTTTGGCGCTCGACCTCGCGGTTCATCGTCCCGCGGATCGTCTTGCCCCACATGCGGAAGTCCGCGAGCAGCGACCAGAGCGGATACTTGAACGTGGCCGGGCGGTTCTTCTCGACGAAGAAATGTCCGATCCACGCGGGGCCGTAGCCGGCGACGAGCGCGAGCGGAATGAGCGCGGGCTTGCGCTTGATCGCGGCCACGCCGAGCGTGACGACCGCGGCCGTCGTGCCCGCGAAGTGAAGCATTCGGTTCGCCTTCTTCGAATGCTCGAGCACGTAATAGGGCCAGAACTCCTCGAAGGACTGAAACCGATCGCTCATTAGAAACTCCCTTCGGTGGCGAGCATGTTCCAAACGCCGCCGCACGCCAAGGCCGTTCGGAGGGCGCGTGGCAAAAGTTGTCTCTTCGTTACTTCCCCGAAAAGCTCGGCTTGCGCTTCTCGGCGTAGGCCGCGAGCCCTTCCTTCGCATCTTGGCTCGCAAACAGCTCCGCTTGCAGCTCGCGCTCGAGGGCGAGGCCTTGCTCGAGCCCGACCTCGAGCCCGGTGGCGACGGCTCGCTTGATCGCACCGACGGCGAGCGTCGCCTTGCCCGGCTTCGTGAACCGACGCGCATAGTCGGTCGCCTTCTTCATGAAATCGGCGTGCGACTCGGCGTCCCACGTCTCGTGGAGGAGCCCGAGCGTGCGCCCCTCTTCCATCTCGAACGTCGCACCTTCGCACATCATCTGAAGCGCCTTCGCCTTGCCGAGCAGGCGCGCGAGCCGCTGCGTGCCGCCCGTGCCCGGCAGGACACCCAGGGCGACCTCGGGCAGGCCGATCTTTCCGGCGCCGCGGCGCGCGACACGAAGGTCACAAGCGAGCGCGATCTCGAGGCCCCCGCCGACGCAATGGCCGTTGATGGCGGCGATGACGAGCTTCGGCGTGTGCTCGAGCCGGAGCAACGTCTCGTTCGCGTGGAGGCAGAAGTAGTATTTGAAGTTGGCGTCGGCCTCCTTCAGCATGTTGATGTTCGCGCCCGCGCAGAAGAAGCGCTCTCCGTAACCCGTGATGACCACGACCTGCACGTCGGGATCGAACCTCGCTTCGAGGATCGCCGCGTCGAGGTCCTTCATCATCTCGAACGTGTAGCCGTTGAACGGAGGGTCGTTCAGGGTGACGAGCGCCACTCCTGCGGAGGTCTGATAGTCGACGAGGGCCATGGGCTTTGCCGCGAGTGGAGCACACTTTTTTCGCGGTCTCTTCGGCGAACGGAACAAAAAAACGGCGCTGGTGCGCGGGGGGAACCGGCGGCGTCCCGCGGTAGATCCCGGTTGCGAAGAGTCGGGCGACACAATCGTCGGCTTGCCGCGCGAATTTCCTGCTCGCCGTGTTATGAGGCCTGGTTGCTGACGTCCAACGACCCCGATGGGTCTGCGCTTTGCGTAGCCCATCGCTTGGGGCATCAGCAATCCCCCGGGAGGCGGAACCTGTGAATGCTTATGAAGTACGCGTCGCTCTGAAAGAGCTGATGATCGAAGAGCTGAACCTCGCGGGGAAGAAGCCGGACGACATCGACGATGACGCACCGCTCTTCGGCGAAGGCCTCGGCCTCGACTCGCTCGACGCGCTCCAGCTCGCGATGGTCGTGGAAGAAAAGTTCGGTGTGAAGGTCCCCGAGGGTGAGCCCGCGCGAAGGATCTTTGCTTCGGTGAACGCGCTCGTCGGCCACATCGTGGTCCATCGCGCCACGCCACGATCCGACGACGTCCGAGGGGCCGAGAACGGCTGAAGCCATGCCGCGTATCGTCGTCACCGGGCTGGGGATGGTTTCGCCCCTCGGCGGGGACCTCTCGTCTTCCATGAAGGCGCTCTTCGCGGGTGAGCGCGGCATCGGGCCGCTCTCACTCTTCTCGCTGAACGGCGCCCGCTCCTCCCTCGCCGCCGAGGCGAAAGGGCTGGAGCAAGGCGATATCGCCGCCCGCACCGACGCGCTCGCGGTCCAGGCCGCGCGCGAGGCGCTCGCTCACGCCGGTCTCCGGACGAACGAGCACGCGGTGCACGTCGTCGTCGGTGGCAGCACCGCCGGCATGTTCGAAACGGAAGAGCTGCTCACACAGCTCGGCAGCATCGATCTGACGGAGGCGCTCGAGGTCCGTCTTCGCACGCATCCCCTGTCGTCGACCGTCGACACGGTCGTCGATCGACTGGGCCCGTTCGCTTCTGCGCGCACCGTTTGCTGCGCTTGCACGGGCGGCGCCGCGGCGATAGCGCTCGGCCTTTCGTGGATTCGCACCGGTCGGGCGGAGCGTGTCCTCGCGGGCGGCGCCGACGCGCTCTGTCGGCTGACGTACAGCGGCTTCGGGTGCCTCGGCGTCCTCGATCGCGACGCGTGCCGTCCATTCGACAAGACGCGCGCCGGCCTGAACCTCGGTGAGGGCGCAGGCTTCCTCGTCCTCGAGCGCGAGGACGCAGCACGCGCGCGGAAGGCGACGATCCTCGGCGAGATCGCGGGCGTCGCGCTGGGCGGTGAGGCCCACCACATCACGAACCCCGAGCCGACCGGGAAGACCGCGGCGCGCGTGATGCGTCGCGCGCTCGCGTACGCAGGGCTCGATCCGAAAGAGGTCGCGTACGTCAATGCGCACGGCACCGCGACGCCGCACAACGACGCGGCGGAGTCGGCGGCGATTCGCGCGTGCTTCGGCGATGCGCGACCGAAGGTGTCGTCGTCGAAGGGGCAGATCGGGCACACGCTCGGCGCGGCAGGCGCCATCGAAGCCGTCATCTGCGTGGAGTCGATTCGCACCCGGCGCGTCCCTCCCACGATCGGCACGTCGGAGGCGGATCCTGCGTTCGACGTCGATCACGTGTTTTCGACCGAAGAGGTCGCAGCGCCCTACTACGCCCTATCGAACTCGTTCGGGTTCGGCGGCACGGGCGGCAGCGTCGTCGTCGGGCCTTCGATTTCCTCCCGCGACGAGGCTCACGTCGCGGCGCCGCGATCGCTCGTGGTGACGGGCGTCGCCGCCGTCGCGCGCGGGCGTCTCTACGAGGGCGCAACGGCGCTTGCCGGCCTGGTCACGAACGTGGCCAGGGACGCGCAGCAGCTCTCCGCTCCTTCGTCGGAAGATCCGACCGCGTGGCTCGACGCGGGGAAGACTCGTCGCATGGATCGCGCGGGCAAGCTCAGCGCCGCCATCGTCGGCGCAGCGCTTCGCGACGCGGATCGCGACGCATCCCCGTGCGATCGAACCGACGTCGCGGCCATCAGCGGGACGGCGTTCGGCAACGTCGACGGATCGATGCGCTTCATGAAGCGCGTGCTCGACAAAGGCGCGAACCTCGCGAGCCCCGCCGATTTCCCGAACTTGGTGCCCTCGTCGCCGGTGAGCCACGCCGCGATCTATTGGGGGCTCGGTGGTCCCGCGCTCGCGACGCCGGATCTGAGCGCGACCGCCGAAGCGGCCGCCGCCACGGGGATGGAGCTCGTCGCGTCCGGCGTCAGCTCGGCCGCGGTTGTCGGCAGCGTCGAAGAGGTGAGCCAACTCGCGGAGCGCGTGCTCGCACCGCTTCTCGGCGTGCGGACGCTCGCGGCTCATTCGGAGGGCGCGTCCGGCATCGTGATCGAAACGGAGAGCGACGCCCGCGCTCGCAACAAAGCACCGCTGTGCCGCGTGCGCACGTGGTCGTCTCGCCGCGGCGTGGCCTCGCTCGCCGAGCTGCCCGCACCTTCCGACGGCGCGCGTGTCGTTTCGGAGGCAGCGGTCGATGCGGCACGTCTGCTGGAAGGCACGGGCTGGTCTTCGGTCGAGCGATGGACGACGTCGGCGGAGGCCGGAGATCACGTGGGGCTCGGCGGCATCGCGCTCGCCGCCGGCGCATCGCTCGTCGCGACGGGTGCGGCCAAGAGCGTCCTCGTTCTCGGTGAGGCTCCGGATCGCGCGTACGCGTTCCTCCTCGAGCCCGCCGCGACGACGTGAGGTCGCCCTTGCGATGCGTCGTGGCTTTGCTCGCTTGTGGCTGGAGCGTCACCGGGTGCGTGACGTCCAGCAGCGACGCCGCGCCACTCGATCCACACGCATTCGTCGAGGCGCGCGAGAAGCTCGCCGAGCTGCGAAAGGCGGCGGGCGCGGCGCGTACCGAATCGATTCGGCTCGAGCTCGACGCGCCGTATTTGCAATCGGAGGTCGCGGCGCGCGGGGCGATCGCGGTGCGTCCTGCGACGGGCTCCGAGCCCCCCGCATTGCGCATGATCATGGTCGGCCCGGGCGGAACGACGGCGATGGATCTCTGGATGAAGGCCGGCAAGTTCAGGTTCGAGATCCCCGCCATCGGAAAGACGCTCACCGGCCTGCCGTCCAACCGCCCGGAGACGCGAAAAGGGCTGCCGGTCGACTTCTTGAAATGGTGGATGTTCGAGCCCCTCGGAGGAAAGCTCCTCGCGGCGCGCCGAGTCGGCGCCGACCTCGAAGTGCTCCTCGACGAGCCGGGTCGGACGACGACGGCGACGATCAAGAAGGACGGATCGATCAGCGCGCACCGGCGCTGGGTCGCGCCCGGCGCTCGCGGACGTTTCGTGCCGTACGAGGAAGAGTGGCTCGAGGCATCGGGTATCGGCTGCGCGCGCGCCGTCTACCGGCAGAAGTCCACGAGCCTCACCGTGAAGGTCACGTGTCTTTCATCGAAGCCGACGGTCAACGACGCCGCGTTCGAAGAGCCGAGTGGGGCAGGCGACGTCGAGCGGAGCGAGACCGGCCGGGGCGGCTCCCACGAGGCTCTGTTCGCCGGAGGCGAACGCGGGAAAACAGAGCCGAATGAAGGGGAGGGCTCGTGAGGCTCCGAGCGAGCGCCCTCGCATACGGCGTGGTGTCGCCGCTCGGCGTCGGTGACGACGGCGTCGACGTCGCTCGCATCGGAGAACCTGCGCGCATCGCGATCCGCAAAGACGACGAAATGGTTGCGCGCGGCTTTTTGCGGCCGTTTTGTGCACGTGCATCCGACGCGTCCTTCGACGGAACCGAGCCGGGCGATCGCGCGAACCGGCTCCTCGATCGCGCGATGGATCAGCTCCTCGACGCGCTCGCGAACTCCGAGGTCTGGATCGCGCGGCCGCGTATCGGTTTCGTCCTCGGCACCTCGAGCGGCGGGATGTGCACCGCCGAAGCATTGTTCGAACGCCGCGCGAGGGCGGAGACCGTTCCGCCGGACGTCGCGCGAGGCGCGACGTATTTCGCTCCGTTCGAGCGAGCGCGCGCGCGGCTCGAAGGGCGGGGTGCTCGGGTCGTCCAATCGATGCAAATCGTGACGGCGTGCGCAGCGTCGACCTGGGCGCTCGGCGTCGGGCTCCGGTGGCTCGAAGCGCGCGCCGTCGATCTCGTCCTCGCCGGCGGCTACGACGCCTTCTGCACCTTCGTCGCGAGCGGCTTCGAGGCGCTCCGCGCGACGAGCGCGTCGATGCCTGCACCGTTTCGTGTCGGTCGCGACGGCATGGCGCTCGGTGAAGGAGCCGCCCTCGTCGCGCTCGTTCGCGAAGGGGAAGAAGCAGGTGCGGAGCCGCGCTTTTTCCTCGGCGGTTTCGGTGCGTCGACCGATGCGGTTCACATCACGGCGCCGGACCGAACGGGCGGCGGTGTCGCGCGCGCGGGCAAAGCGGCGCTCGCCGACGCGGCGCTCGACGCGGCCACGTGCGGCGTCGTGAGCGCGCACGCGACGTCGACGCCGTACAACGACGCCATGGAGTCGCGCGCCATTGCGACGCTCTTCGGCGATGTTTCGCCGGTCGTACATCCCTTCAAAGCGCAGATCGGTCACACGCTCGGCGCGGCCGGTGTTCTCGAAACGCTCGCGCTCGCGCATTCGATGCACGCGCGCGTCGCGCCGGCAGCGGCGGGCACGGGCACGCTCGATGCGGACGCGCCGGCCCGCCTGCTCGAGCGAGCGGAGCCGCACACGTTCGATGCGGGGCTCAAGATTTCCGCCGCCTTCGGCGGCGCCAATGCGTCGCTCGTCGTCGAGCGCGCGGGCACGAAGGCGCGAGCTGAGCCGCGCACGCGCCGGCGCGTCTATCTGAAAGCATTCGAGCGAGTCGACGCCGTCGACGCCGCCGCGGTTGCCGCAGCGTCAGGCGAGGCCGCGGACAAGGTCGCGCGCGCCGACGAGATCAGCCTCCTCCTCGCGACCGCCGTCGCAAAGCTCGGCCGCGCGCGCGTCGAGGGCGGCGGTATCGTCGTCGGTCACTACCTCGCCACGATCGACATCAACGAGCGCTTCTACGCGCGCGTGCTCGCGAAGGGCCCGCCGTCCGCGGAGCCTCGCTTGTTCCCGCCCACGTCCCCGAACCTGATGCCCGGTCAGGTCGCGATCTACTTCGGGCTCACCGGACCGAGCGCGGCCGTCGCGAGCGGGCGCAACGCGGCGCTCGATCCGCTCGTGCTCGGCGCGGATCTCGTTGCGTGGGGCGACGCCGACAAGATGGTCGTCGCGGCGGTCGATTTGCTCGGCCCGGCGTCGACCTTTCTTCTCGGCGATGCGTTTGCGGATGCGCGTGGCGTACGAACCGGCGCCGTTGCGGCCCTCGTCGATTGCGATCCCGACGGCGCGCTCGCGGCGATCGATCGGCTCGACCTCGAGCCCGGAGAAGGCCACGCCAGCTTGGCAGACGCGCTCGCGAGGCTCGCTACGCGACGCTGACTTCGAGGCACGCGCGAGCCGCTCGGATGCCAACTTGGCTTGCCAAATTGTCATGGACTATCGAGCTTGCTCCCTGCGCCCTCGCCCCGTAGTGTGCCCCAGGACCGGCCCAGGAATCGTTCTCGGGCCCCCGATGTTCGAGTCTGACGCATGAAGGTGTCGAGCTACAGCTTCCTGAAAAAGGGCGTCGCGATCGCCAACATCGTCGCGATGCTCGGTGGCACGACCATCCTCGCCGCGGCGACCGGTTGCGGCACCAACTACATCCCGAACACGGACGTCCCCGACAACGAAGAGAACCGCAGCATCATCGCGTTCTGCGAGCTCTACCGAAAAGCGGTCGAGCGCAAGGACGTGAACCTGATGTTGAAGATGACGTCGCCGGACTACTACGAGGACGGGGGCAACCCCGACGCGTCCGACGACATGGACTTCGTCCAGTTCAAGAAGTGGCTCACCGGCGAAGCCGTCGACGAGACGGGCCTCTCGTTCCAGGACGCGATGGCCATCCGTCACGAGATTCGTTATCGCCGCGTCATCCAGGACGATAAACGCATCTTCGTCGACTACACGTACAGCGCGAGCTTCAAGGTGCCGACGTCGCACGGCGACCAGTGGAAGCGCAAAGTCGAGGACAACCGCCTCGAGCTCGTTGTCGACGACGCGGGCGAGTTCAAGGTCATCGCCGGCATGTAGCGACGTGGGCAGCGGAGAGAGGGCGACGGTAGCGTCGCCCCCCCCCCGCGCCTTGCCGTTGGTCAGAAGCCGTGCGCCTGCTTGCGCCACTCGAGCAAGAGGCGGCGGTTCGCCGGCTTGATCGGCGGCGGGTGCATCCACGCTCGATCCGCCATCGCGTTCTTCAGCTTGGGCGCTGCCGTCGCTTCGAGGATCGTTCCCGTCGACTGATCGTCTCCATCCGGAGGCGTCGTCGCGTGGAGCGCGATGAGCACCCCTCCATCCGCATCGAACGGTACCTCGTCGTCGATCGCCCCGGCGGCGTTGATGCCTCGGAACACGACGTCCGGTCCGGCGCCGACCGGCGCGACCGCGCTTCCGGGACCCGGAAACAGGACGCCCGTGAACGGCCCCAGGGAGAGCGGCGACATCGTCGCGGTCTCCGGCCGGTCGCTGAACGAGATCATCCCGTCGAAGCCGTATTGTCCCGTCGGCTGCTGGAGCCAGACACTCGTGAGCATGTCGAGCTGCATCTCCGAGAAGTTTCGTCCGAGCTGTTCCTGGAAGAACGCACCCACCTCTGCGGGATCGCCGCCGAGCTGGAACATCTCCCCGTAGCCCGAGATGCCCCCGAGCCGCGACGCCGCATACGTGAGAAACACGTACGCCTGCGCGTATTGCGAATAATTCGAATAGGTCCAATTCACGAGCGACTGGCCGTTCGCGAGCGGCGCCATAAAAGGATTGACGTAGTAGTCGGCCGCGTATTGGTTGCTGCCGGCGACGGCATGCACGGCGCATTCGGCGAGCCCTTCATTGTGCCAGGCCCAGTCCTCGCTGAAGAAGTCGTGGTTCTCGTTGTAGAGAAGGTGCGAAAATTCGTGGGCGATGACCGCTTCGGCGCCGAACGAGTAGCCGAGGTCGGGCACCGAGACGTACAGCATCTCCATCTCGTTCGAGTGAAGACCACTTTGTTCGACGAGCGAGTTGGGTAGCGAATTGATGGGATTGAAGTAGCCACCGTATTGCCCGTGCCCATCCAGCCCGAGAATCAGGATCTTGCCGTTTTTATCCTTGTCCGGCATCTCGTGGAGGAGCGCCGTCTCGATGGGGACGATCTTCGTGTCGAGGTATTCGCTCGCAGCCTCGGTGTCGTCCGGGACCGCGTCGGGCGTCGCGTAGAACACGCCGTTTTCACCGATGTAGAGGCGATCGGCGACGACCTCGTAATCCACGCCGGTCATGAGATCCGTCGCCCAGAACTTCGCCGTGTCCGCCGACAGAAACTTCGCCGTTTCGAGATCGAGCGGGCTGCCGGGCGTCAGGATCTTGAGGGTGTATTCGACGCCGAGCTTCTGTTTCGCGGTGACGATCGTAATGGTCTTCGTCGCCTCGTCGTACGTGATGTCTCCGACGCCGAGGTCGCCGTTCAGGCTGGTGATCTCGAATGCGTTCGGGCTCGTCGGTGCTTCGCCGAAGTCACCCTCGAGCTCGACGACGACGGTCGTTTCATCGGGCGCGTGGACCGTCTTGATGGCGGCCTCCGTCGTCGGCGCACCACCTTCACCACCGGCATTTTGACCCCCGGGAGCGTCTCCGCCGGAGCCTCCGTTGGGCGTCGTTTCGTCGTCGCCGCAGCCGACGGCGAAGATGGAGACCAAGACCGCGAGATACCCAAGCGAACGAGTAAGTTTCATCGAATCGAGACTTCTGTCGGGCCGGCCGGCGCTGCAACTCAAAGTGCTTCAGGGGTCAGGCGCCCCCGGGGATCTTTGCGGCGCGCCCATTCGCAAAGGACCATTCCAGCCGCCACCGTCACCGGGAACGAGTGATTGATGCCGTACATCGGGATGGCGAGCACGGTCGAGCACGCCTCGAGCAGCAATGGGGGAACGCCGTCGTTTTCGCTGCCGAGGACGAACACCGCGTCCTTCGGCATCGGCGCCTCCCAAAGCGAAGCGTCCGCGTGGTCGCGCTCGACGCCGATCAGCGGCCGCCCCTTCACGAGATCGAGGAACGTCGCCTCGTCCCGAGCGTCCACGATGTTCTCGTACTTCTGCATGCCCATCGCGGCTTTTTCGTAATAGGGCTCCACCCCGATCAAGAAGATCTCCTTCACCAGGAAGGAGTGCGCGACTCGTATGATCGCGCCGACGTTGAAGGGATTTTTTGCGCGGACGACCGCGATGCTCACGTCGTTTCGCAGCTTGTCGAGCTCGCTGCGGATCTCGGACGTCTCGTAACCGAAGGCCGGAATCTTCATTGCGATGGTGCGGCGGGGGGCGCGCTCAGGGCAAAAGCGGCAGCTTTTCGTAGTCTTTGTAGAGCGGGTAAATGGGGCCTTCTTTCAGCGTGACCTCGAGGGTCGCCCCGTCGTCGTGCTGGACCGAGAGCTTGCGGCCTGCCGTCGGGATCGAGGCGAGCGTGCTCCGGATCTCGTTGAGCGACATGCCGTCGGTCGGCTTGCCGTCGATCTTCAGGATGCGGTCGCCCGCGCGGATGCCCAGCCTGGTCGCGGGGCTCGAGTCGACGACCCGCGAGATCGCCGCGCCGTCGTTGCGCAGATCGAACCAGAATCCGGCGCCCCAGATCGGGCGCGCCGGCTCGATCGCCAGCGTGACCTCACCCCCGCCCGAGATTTCGAAGACCACCTCGCCCGTCGTGATCATGTCCGGCGTCAGGGTGAGCTCTCGAATGCCGATCGGCGTGTCCGAGAGCGTGTTCGCGTTCCAGAGCTGAACCTGAATCTTGTCGCCCGCGGAGATGGCGAAGTTGCCGCGCGGCGCCTTCTCCCATTTCGGCTCGAGGGTGTCGCTGTCGGCGTTCGTCGAAAAGAGCTCCTTTTCGTTCACGAGGACCTTCGCGATCGGATCCGGCAAGCTTCCGAACACCTGATCCCATTCTCGGCCGTCGCGCGCCTTCGGCGGAACGCGGCCGCCCTTCACCGAGAGGTAATAGCGATCCGGAGGGGGCGGCGGGTCGTACGCGCCGCTCTTCGGCGCTTCGGAGAACTTCGTCGAGAGCTCCGGATAGAGCGGGGAGCACCCCGCGAGCCCGAACGACGATACGGCGGTGACGAGGGCGAGGACGTGCGCGCGCACGCGTGAGCGCATGGCGGCGAAGGGTAGCGCACCCAGGCTCTGGTTTGTGCTAATCGCGAGCGATGAGCACGAGCGACCTCCAATCATCGTCGGCTGGCTCCACCCCTTCGGGCGTATCGATCGTCACGATCGACTCCCTCGCGCGCAACGTCGGCGCGACGGTCGTCCTGCGAGGCTGGCTCTACAATCGCCGCTCGAGCGGGAAGGTCCACTTCCTCGAGGTGCGCGATGGCACCGGGATGGTCCAGTGCGTCATGGGGAAGAACGACGTCGACGAGGCGACGTTCGCGGCCGCCGACCATCTCTCCCAAGAAACGAGCGTCGAGATCACCGGCCTGGTGAAGGCGCACCCCAAGCGTCCGAACGTCTTCGAGGTCGCCGCCACCGGGCTCCGTGTGCTCGGCAAACCTTCCGGCGAGTACCCGATCTCTCCGAAGGAGCACGGCACCGACTTTTTGATGGATAACCGCCACCTCTGGCTCCGCTCGAAGCGGCAGCACGCGATCTTGCGCGTGCGGCACACCATCATCCGGACGATCCGCGATTACTTCGACGGCCTCGGGTTCACGCTCGTGGATGCGCCGATCTTCACGCCGAATGCCTGCGAAGGGACGAGCACGCTCTTCGAGACCGACTACCACGGCGACAAGGCGTATCTCACGCAGTCCGGCCAGCTCTACATGGAGGCGGCGGCCGCTGCCGTCGGTAAGGCGTATTGCTTCGGACCGACGTTCCGCGCCGAAAAGTCGAAGACGCGCCGGCATCTCGCGGAGTTCTGGATGGTGGAGCCCGAGGTTGCCTTCATGGACCTCGACGGCGACATGGATCTCGCCGAGGGGTTGCTCGTCGCGCTCGCGGATCGCGTCCTCACCGAGCG
The DNA here is from genome assembly GCA_013361525.1 of Polyangiaceae bacterium. Classification (GTDB taxonomy): domain Bacteria; phylum Myxococcota_A; class Polyangia; order Polyangiales; family Polyangiaceae; genus Xiheicaenibacterium. The sequence continues at coordinate 70,099 of JABFXY010000051.1, forward strand.
CCGCGAAGAGCTGGCGATTTTGGAGCGCGACACCTCCAAGCTCGAGACGGTGAAGCGTCCGTTCCCGCGCATTCGCTACGACCAAGCCGTCGCGATCATCAACGAGCACCGCCGCGAGCGGCGCGCGAAAGGCGAGACGAACCAGGACGGCTCACCCGTCGAAGATTTTCCGTGGGGTGAAGACTTCGGCGGCGAAGACGAGACGGTGGTGTCGAACCGCTACGATCGGCCGGTGATGGTTCATCGGTACCCAGCCGAGGTGAAAGCTTTCTACTTGAAGCGCGATCCCGAGGACGCACGGCTCGCGCTCGGCGTCGACGTGCTCGCGCCCGAGGGGTACGGCGAGGTGATCGGCGGTGGTCAGCGCGAGGACGACCTCGCGACGCTCGAGGCTGCGATCGAGCATCACAAGTTGCCGAAAGAAGCGTTCGAGTGGTACCTCGACCTGCGTCGCTACGGATCTTTCCCGCACGCCGGGTTCGGTCTTGGTGTCGAGCGAAGCGTCGCGTGGCTCTGCGGGCTGCCGCACGTGCGCGAGACGATTCCGTTCCCGCGTATGTTGAGCCGACTCGCGCCGTGAGCGCGGGCTGGCGCGATCGCTGAGTTTCGCGCACACTAATCGTCGAGCATTCCTTGAGCGAAACCAACGCGTCGCAGGTGATATGGCAAGGCTCCTAGGATTCATCGCCAACCGCCCCGATCTCGGCTCTCGAGCCGTCGCGCTCGAATCGAAAGCGTTCACCGTGCGGGTCAGCGAACCGCCCGCTGGCGCCGCGCCGAGTCCGTCTCCGCGTGAGAGCAATCCCACGTTGGAGGGCAGCGTCAGTTGGGGCGTCGGCTTCTATCAAGGTGGCGAGATCCTGCTGAAGCGGCGGCCTTTCGATGAACGGCGCGCGCTCGGCTTCCCGGATCTCGTGAAGGACATCCGGGCCGACGTCCTCATCGGCCACATCCGCACCGCGACCGTCGGCGCGCTCCGAACGGAGAACACGCATCCGTTCCGATACAGGCAATGGCTGTTCGCGCAGACCGGGACGGTGCCGCACTTCGATCGGCTCCGCGGTCGCGTCCTCGAGCAGCTGCCGCAGTTCCTCGCGCGCGATGTCCGCGGCGAGACGGACGCGGAGCTCGTCTTCTATCTGTTTCTGTCGTTCCTCCACGACATGAACAAGCTCGACCGCGCCGACGTCGCCGCCGGTACGGTGCGCGACGCATTGCGGTCGACGCTCTCGCTCGTCGAGCGGCTCTGCGCCGAAGAGACGAAGGACCGAGTCGCCCTCAACATGGTCGTCGGGTGCGCCGACTACATCGTCGGGACGCGGCTCTCCAACCCGATGGGCTTCCACATGATGGCGGGTCGGGCGGCGCTCGAGCGCATCTTCGGCGGCGAGAGCTTCTCGCGCACGAAGATCCCGCATCTCATGTCGGCGCGCATCGCGCTCCTCGCAGCCGATCTCGACGACGACCGCCTGCCCGCCGGTTGGACGGCTCTCGAAGACCGCACGACGGTCACGCTGAGTCACAGCGACGATCCGCACGTCGAGCGTCTGTGACTCTGCCGAAGGGCGTCGCGATCGCACTGGTCCTGCAGGTCGCGGCGTGTTCGGGGACGCAGAAGCCCCTGTCGCCCGAGGATGGCCGGCGCCATCCGGATGGCATCGCTGTCGACCCTTTGGAGCACCCGCCCGACGCCGTCGAGGAGGCCTCGGCCGCCGACGGTGTCGTCGCTCTGCGCACGCCGCTCGGTCCCGAGGCGGCGAAAGAGACGACGCGCAGCTTCCTTCTCGCCGTCTCGCGTGAGGACCTCGAGGGCCTCCGCAAGCTCATGACGACCGACGCGACGAGCATCAACCCCTCGACGCGCGCACGCGAAAGCTCCTTCTATTTCTTTTCGCGTCGTTTCGGCCGCCTCGACTACTTCTTCTTGTCGAACGTGAGCTTCTGGCAGGAAGAGCGGGTCGAGCTCTACCGCGCGAACGAGGGTGACACGTTGTGGTCGGACACCGTCGGCCCCACGGCGTCGCCCGCCTCCGGCAGCCCCGCATCGATGAACGACGCGCTCGAGCCGAGCGATGTCATCGTGCGCGTGCCGCTCAGTCTTCCGCGGACACCGGCCGGACAGCTCCTCGGGGAGGAGGTCACCCTGCTGCTTCGTCGCTCGGGCGGGCGGTACGTCGTCCACCGTGTGGTGGAGGACTTCACGCTACCTCCCTGAAAGCTCAAAAGATTTGCGACAATCTTGGCCTACCCCGCATGGATCGAGAAAGTGCAGTCATGACGCGTCTCAAGGTCGCCTTCGTCGGGTCGGGGGGCGCCGCACGCGGTCTCGCCCATCTGGGCGTTCTCAAAGCATGTGAAGAGGTCGGCATCGTGCCGACCACGTTCGTGGGCACGAGCTCCGGTGCGCTGGTCGGCGCGACGTACGGGCAGGACATTCCGCTCGACGTGTTGCTCGACGGCTATCGATTGCCGTGGCGGCGCAGGCATCGCGGGCCGCGCCTGTACATGGATACGTTCATCGGCGGCCCGCGACCGCGCGATCTTCTCGACCCGGGATATCTGCTCTCCGGCGTCTTCTCGATCGACAAGCTCGAGCGCTACCTCGAGCAGTTCTTGCCGCTCAACGATTTCTCGAAGCTGCACAACCAGGTCTTCGTGACCGCGGCGGACGTCGACACCGGCGAGCGCGTCGTTTTCGGGCCCGGCTACCGCGAAGACGTCCCCATCAGCACCGCCGTTGCCGCGAGCTGTTGTGTCCCGGGGCTGTTTCGGCCGAAGCGCATCGGCGACCGCTACTTCCTCGATGGAGAGATCATTCGCACGTTGTCGGCCGATCTCGCGGTCGCAGCAGGCGCGAACGTCGTCATCATCTCGAACGTCTACCGCCCCGAGAGCCGCCGTCCGCCGGAGCGATCCATCGCTCGGAGCGGCGTTCTCAGCGTCGTCCGTCAGTCGGTCAACATCGTGATGGCAGAGAAAGAGCGGCGCGGCGTGGAGCTGTTGTCTCGCACGTATCCGCGCGTCGTGTTCCTCGACGTGTCGCCCGACATCGGCGCATTCGGCTATTGGAACCGCTTCAACGCGCGCTCGCTCGTCTTGCGCGGTTATCGCACCGCTCTTCGTATCCTGACGGAGGCGAAGGAGCGCGGCGTGTTCAACGCGGTCCTTTCGAAGGGCGCGTCGCTCAACTGACGCCGGGAATGCGGCGCTCGCGCGCGGTCGTTCAAGCCCTGTAGGCTTGCCCGACCGTGCGATGCTCTGTTCACTTCGTGCTCGGCCTCGGCACCGTCGCGGCGCTGGGGGCGCTCGCCGAGGCGTCGACACCGGTCGCGTTGCCCGGGCCGGGGCCGCGCGCCCGGCCCGACGGCTACGACGTCGTTCGAGAGAACGCGCGCTGTGAGCAATGCCACCAGGAGATCGCCGCCGAGTGGCAGAGCTCGCTCCATCGCCTCGCATGGGACGATCCCGCGTTTCAGAGCGCCTATGCGCTCGAGGCGCAATCGTTTTGCCGCGAGTGTCACGCGCCGGAGCACGATCCCGAAGCGGTCTCGAACGGGGCAAGGCACATCGGCGTCGGCTGCGTGACCTGCCACGTCCAAGGCGAGCAGATCATCGGAGCTCGCTCCATTTCGGCGAGCGCCGGCCACCACGCCGTCGCGGGTGACGCTCGATTGGCGACGACCAGTGCCTGCGCGAGCTGTCACCAATTCGATTTTCGAGAGCCCCAGCGCGCGCTGATGCAAAGCACCGTCGACGAGCACCGTGCCTCGCCATACGCGCGTGAAACGTGTCAGTCGTGTCACATGCCGACGGTCGAGGACGCCGAAGGACACTCCTATCGGAGCCATGACTTCCGCGTTCAAGGTGATACCGCGCTGCTCTCGTCCGCGGTGCGTGCGGAGGCACGCCGGCTCGGCGACGACGGCATCGTCGTGTCGCTTCGCGCAGGGCGCGTCGGTCACGCGTTTCCGACCGGCGATCTCTTTCGGCGCCTCGAGGTTCGGGCGCGCATCGACGGTGACGGCGGGCCGATCGCCAAGCCGGTCGTGCTGGCGCGCCGATTCGCGATGATTCCCGGTGAAAACGGCCCCACTCGGATCCAAGTCGGTGACGACCGATTGCCGGCGAACGGCGACCCGCGGCACGTCGAGCTCCATTTCGGCGAGGAGATCCGCAGTCGAACGGTCCAATGGGAAGTTGCGTATCAACGAATGGACGGCCCGATGGCGCAGCTGTTCGGCATCGATCCGGCGAAGGACGAAGTCATCGTGGCGCGTGGCACGTGGAGTGGGGAGAGATCGCAATGAGCGTGCGGATGAGACAAGTGATTCGAATGGTGCCGTTGCTCGTCGCGGGCGGCGTCGGCTGTGGTCGCGGTGCCGAGGGGCCCGACGGCGTTCCGACCATTCGGACGAGCACGTCCTCCACCCCACGCCCGCCCGCCCGGGTAGAGCCGGCCTCGGTCAGCGTCGCCGCGATCGCTGCGCCGAGAGCGGCCGTGATCGACGGCGATCTGGCGGAGTGGGGGTCGCTCTTGCCGGGGTCCAACGTCGGGGGAAACCCCATGTACCCCGAGGCTATCGGTCCCTCCGGCGGCACGAAGGTCGCGCGCCCGACGTTGCCGAATGCCGTGAATCCGACCACGTCGGCCGCATCCCACGTCGCCATTGCATTGCGCGACGACCAAGTCCTCGTCGCCGCCGAGCTCGGCGAAAAGAGCGGCGACGCCGTATGGCTCGGGATCGGCGTTCCCGCGCCGAACGTCCCGGCGATCGGCCATGGCGTTCGCGGCGGCTATACGTACGAGCTTCAATGCGAGCACGAGGACATCGATTTGCCCGAAGGTGAGGTCGGTAAGGGACCGCCGTTGACCCCCGAGGCGGCCGCAGCCTGTCGAAAACTGCTCGAGCGACACGCTTCGCTCGTCGAAACGCAGCGTCAGCGCTTCGTTCGTCGCTATCGGCTCGACGAGCGTGGTGTCTCCATCGTCGAGCCGGACGGGAGCACCAAGCCCATCGAGGGGGCCGTCGTCGCCGCGAAGCCCACCGCAAGTGGCGGAAAGGCCTTGGAAGCGTCCTTCCCCGTGAAGGGATTGCCCCGAATGGTCGACGCCCCGGTCGAGTGGCTGCGCATCTCGGCGCGCACGCTCGCCGGGGCGATGACGCCGGACATCGCGTCGGATCCGTGGACATGGGCAAAGCTGCCGGCGCCGGTCTCGTTCGACAAGAACGGCGACATCCGCGCGAAGATGTTCGCGCTCATCAACAGCTCTGCTTTCTTCCCGCCGGCGCTCTCCTATCAGCCGGGCGACTCCGTTCATGTCGAGAGCGTCGATTACAAAGGATCGCGGTCGACGGTCGGGCCGAGCGAGCACGTCCTTTATCAAAAGCGTTTCACGTTCAAAGACATCGAGATTGGCGTCGTCTCCGCGTGGGACGAGGGGATCGCGATCCAGAAAGAGGGTAAGCTCCTCGACATCCTGCTCCCGCTCGGATTGAAGGACGGATGGGGCGCAAAAGGCGAGCTCAAGGCCGTCGTTGCCCGCGAGGACGACGTCCACATCATCGTGTACACGCCGTGGCAGTGGACGGTCGGTAGCGGCAGCCAAGGGGCGTCTTGGGGCGTCATCTCCGTATCCCAGGACGGGACGTTTCTGAAGCTCGTCAACGACGAAGAGGGCAGCTACACGAGCTGGGACTTCGAGAGTGTCGATGGCACCGCGACCCCCGACTACACACGGCTCATCGTTCGTGGAACATATACGGATTACAACGGCGGAAACCCGCTGAAGAAGGGCCGCGAGCAGATATGGCAATGGGACCCAAAGGGGAGGATCTACACATTCACCGAAAAGGACGTCCCGCCGCCGAGGAAAAAGGCAGCAGCAAAACGCTGAAAGCGGCCGCCCTTTCGGGGCGCGCCGCTTCCGGGCCACTCGTGACCACCCGCTCAGGCCGTGGCGAAGACCTCCTCGATGCGCCGCTCCGCGCGGTGGAGATAGAAGCCACTCGCGAGGAGCGCAAACCCCGTATTGAGCAGCTCGACGCCGACCAACGTCCCGATGAGCCACAGGCTCGAGACGGGCCACGTGAACGCGATATACAAACCGAGGCCGACCGAGAGCAAGCCGCTGAACAGCGACCAGCCCCATCCGATGTGACGCGTGCTCAGCGCCATCGCCGTGCGGCCGATGCCGCCGGCGAAGAACAACGCGCCAATCAACAGCGTCACCGCGAGCATCGTGACGTCGGGCCGCCACAACATCAGACCACCGACGACCGCATGCAGGACGCCGGTCAGGATGCCATGGCCCAATTCACGACTGCGGCGGTGCACGACGGCGTCGACGATTCGCGCGAAGCCGGCGATGAGCAATGCAATCGCCGAGACCAAGATTGCGTAGGCGGTCGCGTAGAAGGCGTAGACGAGCGCGAACATGCCGGCGATCACCACCAGCGCACCGAATAGAATGGTGACCGTATCCAAGTGGCGAACGCCGCCTCTCGGAAGGGGTTCGTAGCGTAGATCTCGGGCCATGACGTCCTCTCCTACGCGAGGGAGGATGCATGCGTCGCTCCACGAATCACGCGCGTTTCAGCTTCTCCCAAAGAACGCTCAACCCATTGGAGAAGAGCTCGCGCTGATCCTGCTCCACGCTCGGTCCGAGATCCGGATCGAACGGCGAAGCCTCCGGATCGACGACACGCATGAGCTCGAGCTCCTGCTCGGTGGGCGGAGGATACGGGCGAATCTTGCCGCGCCGGCGCTCCGCCGCGTCGTCCAAAACCGCGATCAATTCCTCGTCCCGCTCGGGAAGCTCGAGCCCCGCGTGCTCCGTGAGGAGACCGCGCCGAATGGCTCGTATGCTACGAACGAGATCGGCGTCGCCGCCGTCGGCCTCGAACGATACGTTCAACTCCGTATCCAGCGAGAGGCTACGGTTCGTCAGATTCGCCGATCCGACCGTCAAGAACGTATCGTCGACGATCATCACTTTCGAATGAATGTATGTCGACCCCTCCGGATCGACACAGCCCTCGTGGCCGGGGCGCGAGAAGTACACGCCGACGCGGTGACCGCCCTCGGCGCCGAGCCGTCGGAGATCCGCGATGATCCGCGCCTGGGCGAGACCGATCGCGACCTCCTCTTTGAAGTTCTCCGCACGAGGATTGAGGATCACGACCACGTCGAGGCGTGACCGCTCGTCGTCGGCGAGACGAGCCCCGAGCGCGAGCCCGACGGCGCGCGCGCTCAAATATTGCGTTTCGATATAGATGCAGCGCTCCGCCCCGTCGATTGCGCGCAAGAGGAGCTTTTTGATCTCCTGGCAACCTTCGATGTTCGTGGGCCGCCCGTAGGGATCCGTTCGGCTTATCACGGCGGAGCGCGCAGCGACCCGGCGTAGCTTGTCGGGGATGAAGGTCGAGACGGCGACGCGCGACGTGGCGGAACCCGCGGGGGCGAGATCCAGCGGCTCGCCGCCCGCGCCTTGCCATCGAGACTCGAAGAGCCCTCGAAGAGCGAGGGCGGCGTCGCGACTTCGCAGGAAGGCTTGAACGTCGTGAAACGGCGGGTGCTTGAGGCCGCGGCTCTTCCGATGGGGTTCTTCCAATCGGTGTTGATCGGTGTCCCAGCGGTGCTCGCAAATGTCGATTCCGCCGAGGAACGCGATTTGGTCGTCCACGACGACGAACTTCTGGTGATGGCAGGCCCCCGTCGGGTGCGCGGCATCGAACAAGAAGTGGATGTTCTCGTGTGTCGTCCAGTCGAACGACACCTGCTGGAGCCATTCCCGCTCGAGGGCGAAGACGACGTGGAAGTCCCACGCCAGCATGTAGATGCGAAGCTGCGGGTTGTTCGCGCACAGCCAATTCAAGAGCTCCTTGAGCTTGACGGGGTGTGCGGCCTGCGCGGCGTCTTCGCCGCGCAAGAGCTTTACTTTGCTGTCGAATTGCCAACCCGCGAGCAGGATGTATCGCTCGGCCTTGAGCGCCGCATCGCAGAACGCACGGTAATAGTCACGCCCGTCGATCAACAACCCGGCAAGGTCGATGTCGACGCTGCACCAGCAGGGCTCACTCGTCGTCACGGACCGTCCGGCACGGCCGACGCCTCCATCTCTTCGGGGAGGATGCCCTTCATCCGTTCGAGCTTGCGGTAGAGCGTGCGGCGATCCACGCCCATGACCGTTGCAGCCCGAGACTTGTTTCCCCCGACGAGCGTGAGCACGCGTTGAATGTAGCGCGTCTCGAGCTGATCGAGGGTGACGAGGTCGACTTGGTCCTCCACCGAAACGACGACATGTGACGGACTGCGACGTAGCTTCGGTGGCAAATCGTCCACGGCGATTTGGTTGTATTGCGCGAGTGCCACGGCATGTTCGATGCAGTTTTCGAGCTCTCGAACATTTCCGGCCCAGTCGTGGTGCAAAAGACGCTCGGCCGCCTGTGTCGAGAGCGTCAGCTCGCGATCCTTCGCGGTGCGTGCGAGCAGATGTCGAGCGATCGTGAGAATGTCGCTGCCTCGCTCGCGGAGTGGGGGCAGGCCGATTCGAACGACGTTGATGCGATAATACAAATCTTCGCGGAAGCGCTTTGCACGAACCTCGGCTTCGAGGTCGCGGTTCGTCGCCGTGATGATGCGGGCGTCGAACGCGACTTCCGATTTTCCTCCGAGGGGGCGCACCGTCTTCTCCTGCAGCGCGCGAAGGAGCTTTGCCTGGAGCTCGAAGGGCATCTCGCCGATCTCGTCGAGGAAGATGGTTCCGCCGTTCGCCTCGAGGAACAGACCCTCTCGCGCGTTCTTCGCGTCGGTGAACGCGCCGCGCGCGTGGCCGAAGAGCTCGCTCTCGATCAGCGTCGCCGGGACGGCGGCGCAGTTGAGCGCGATGAACGGCCCGCGCGAGCGGCTGCTCTGCTCGTGAATGGCGCGCGCGACGAGCTCTTTGCCTGTTCCCGTTTCGCCGACGATGAGCACGGAGGCGTCCGAGGGCGCGACCCGAGAGATGAGGTCTTGCACGCGCCGCATGGCGGAGCTGTCGCCGAGCAAAGTCCCCTGCGGCCGCGCGATGTCGAGGTCATTGCGGAGCCCGCGCACCTGTCGTTTGAGATTCGTCGCCTGCGCGGCCCGGAGCACACACGCGCAGAGGAGCTTGTCCTCGATTGGTTTGACGATGAAGTCGTACGCCCCGGCGCGCAGCGAGGAGACCGCCGCCTGCAAGCTATTGTCGCCCGTCACCATGACGACCGACAGCTCCGGCTCCTTGTCGTGGAGTCGTCGGCAGAGCTCGAGCCCGTCCATCCCCGTCATGCCGATATCGGCGAACACGGCGTCGAACTGCGTGCTCGATACGAGCTCGAGCGCTTCCTCCGCCGTGGACGCGGTCTTTGCGCCGTGTCCGAGCCGCGCGAGGGACCGCGTGATGAGGTCGCAGATGGCTTCGTCGTCGTCGACAACCAGAATTTGATGACCCATGACAAACCTCCGCTGCGCGCCGTTGGCCGCTTTCGGCCCGTTTCGAGGCCAGCGGGCCGCCACACGCACGTAGCGGGCCAGCGGCTATTTGCAGCTATCTAGCGTTTTACGTGTCGCACTTCGCCCCGGCGACCTCGCGCGGCCGCTTGTTTTTTGCGGGGGAAGGCGGGTTGAACCGACATCGCTCACTGAGGCGCGACGCCACAGGCCCGAACCGAGGCCGGCGTCATGCGGCGAGCCACCTCCTCGACGAGAACCGAGAGGAGGAACGGGGACTGAAGCACCTGGGCCTGCTGGAGCTGGTCGGGGGTGACGCCGCGCGGCCACGACTCCGGCAGGATGACGATGATGTCGTCGAGGCAGCGGGCTCGCTTCAGGAGCGCGACGATGTCCGGCCCGTCGCTGAGGAGCTCGGCGTCGAGCACGACGACCTCCGGAAGTGGAAAGTCCGCTCGCGTGAGTGACGTCGTCAAAAAAGCGCGCAGCTCGTCGGAGGATCGACAACCATTGACGATCAGCCCGAGCCCTTCGAGCGCTTTCGTGATTTCGTTCACGCGCTCTTCGTTGCGTATCGCGATCACGATACCCGCCTTGCCAGGATCCATGACGACGCCGTTCGGGAGCGAAGCACGGAATCCATTCGATTGAAGTGGACGGTCTGTCAGGTTGAAAGGCGGCCGCCGGGTATCGGTCATAGTGCCGCTTCGCGTGGCAGGTTCCGTACCAGCTCGCCACGCAGGGGAGAGCGAATTGGGCGTGGCGCCATGCCTCAGGGTAGGCGGCACTGTGGCATCGATGCTGGTCGACTGTGGCGCACAAGCCGTGCGATCCGCGGTCACGGACGACTGGCCGGATTCTTGCGATTCGTTTCGTCGCGATGGCGCGTCCGAATTCTCCCGCCACGAGCTCCGACATCGAGCTGGATTCATTGGCATTGACGTTACCGCGCCGTTTCCGAACCGGGGACGTGCTCGGCAACAAATACCGTTTGGAGCGCCGGGTAGGGGAAGGGGCGATGGGGGAGGTCTGGCTCGGGATGAACCTCGCCCTCGATATGCCCGTAGCGGTGAAGCTCCTTCACCGAGATCTCAAGAACGCGAGCACGGCAACAAAGCGGACTGCCAATTTGGCCGAACGGCTGGTGCACGAGGCGCAGGCGACTGCCAAACTCGTGCACCCCGCCGTCGTGCGTATCCTCGACTTCGGCCGCCACATGGGGGACCCGTACATCGTGCTCGAGCGGCTCGTCGGGGAAGACCTCCGCGACAAGCTCACGCGCGAAGGCACGATGTCGCAGGAAAATGCAGCGCGTCTCATGCTCCCGCTGATCGATGGGATGCATCACGCTCACTTGAGGGGAATCGTTCATCGAGACCTCAAACCGGAAAACGTCTTTTTGGTGACGGACGATCTCGGCCGCCTTCGGCCGAAGGTCGTGGACTTCGGAATCGCGATCCTCGACAGACCGGGCCACGATGGTCCGGCCGGCGTGGGCACGCCGGCCTATATGGCGCCGGAGCAGTGGGGGGCGTCCACTGCGAGCTATCGCGTCGACATCTACGCATTCGGGGTCCTGCTCCTCGAGCTCGTCACCGGCCAGCGGCCGTACGACGTAGCCCCCGGCAGCTCTACGAACATGCTCGATGCGTCCGCGCTGCTCGCGAGGGCGGGCGCCGATCGAATGGACGAGGCCTTCCGCGACATCATCAGAACGGCGATTGCGCCGCATGCGGAAGAACGCTGGCGCAGCATGCGGACCTTCGGGGAGGCGCTCGCGGCATGGCTCATTTCGCGAGGGGTCGAGGACGACATCACCGAGACGTCGCTGCGCTCGTTTTGGCTGCACGGCTCGTCGAACGGTGACGACCGCGACACGATCGTCGACGTCGACGTCGATGACTTCGACGACCACGTCGAGCGCGCGAAGGGCGGAGGCGAGCCCCGGTCGAAGCGAGGGCCCGCGGGCGGATTGGGCTCAGTGCAGCCGAGCGACGCACCCTCCCCACTCTCTGCGACCCTGTCGATTCCCGTCACGAGCTCGAGCAGGCGCGTGGGCGTTCGCTATGGGGTCGTGGCGATGATGTGCGCGACCTTCGGAGTCGGCGGCTACTTCGCGCTGACCAGTCCGCGCGCCGGTGCCTTTCGCGATTTCGTCGCCTCGCTCAGCGCCCGGCATGCGCCCGCGAAAACGGACGGCCATGCCGACTCGTCGGAGCCTCGCCGTACGGAGGGCGTCCACGCGGAGTCGACTTCCGGCTTCGTCGCTGAAACGATGGCGTCGTCGCCTGCCCAGCCGTCCGCGTCCGTGTCCGCTTCGCAGACGGCTCAGCTCGACCGCGTAACCTTACGTGAGCCGTCTGCCCGCACCCCGACGCCCCGTGCGGCCACGCCTCGTCCGACGCCGCGCCCCGTACGCTCGTCGCCCGGCGATGAGGGTATATCCGCGCGGAGCACGGCCAAGCACGTTCCGGAGGACGGGCCGCTGACGCCTTCGGCGCCGGGCGAGCAGCCGCTCGCGCCTCCGCCGGAGCCGTCCTCCTTGCCGGAGATGGATGCCACGGCCGAGCCCGCCCCCACGCCGACCGCGGATTCGGCACCAGCGGATCCTTCGCCGGCGCCGTCCGATACGTCGCAGTCGCCGGGCGTCTACGAGCCGTCGAATCCGTAATCGATCGCGGGGTCGGCCCGTCGCCTCAGCGGAGCGCGCGGCGTCGCTCTTTGTCGGCGTACATCGCGGTGTCGGCGTCTCGCAGCAGATCCTCGGTCCGCGCGTGCCCAGCCCCCATGATCACGAGGCCGATGCTCGCCGAAGCCCCCAGCTCTTTGTCGTCGATGCGAAATGGCGCGCCGATCGTGGTCTCGATTCGGTCGATCAGGCCCCTCGCGTCGTCGGGATCCGAAATACCGTCCAGCAATATCGCAAACTCGTCACCGCCCAAGCGAGCGACGGTATCGACGTCGCGCAGACATGTTTGAAGCCTCGCAGCGAGCTGAACGAGGAGCGCATCGCCGGCCAAATGGCCCATCGTGTCGTTGACCGTCTTGAACCGATCGACGTCGAGCAAGAGGACTGCGAAGCTCGGGCTCGGCCGCCTCCGCCATCGAGCGATCGCGCGATTCAAATGAATCATGAAGAGCGCGCGGTTTGCGAGACCGGTCAAATCGTCGTGAAAAGCGCGATCGAAGAGCCGCTGCTCGGCCGCCTTCCGTTGCACGATTTCGCGCGAGAGTTGCCGGTTGGCTGCCTCGAGCTCGGCGGTGCGCGCGACGACGCGCTCCTCCAGCTCGACCCTGGCCTGCTCGAGCGCCACTTGGTGCTGACAGAGGTGAACGAACACCGACACCTTCGACCGCAATGCGTCCGGGTCGATCGGCTTCAAGATGTAGTCGACGGCACCCGACGCATAACTGCGGAGCACATGATGCGCCTCGGGGAAACCGCTGATGAAGATCACCGGCGTGTGGCGCGACCCTTCACGCTGCTTCAAGAGCGCGGTGGTCTCGAACCCGTCGAGATCGGGCATTCGAATGTCCATCAGGATGACGGCGAACGGGCGATTCGCGGCTGCTCCGAGGGCCTCTCGGCCGGACCGAGCCCACACGAGCTCCTGGCCGAGCGGCTCCAGAATCGCTGCCAGGGCCAGCAGGTTCTCGCGCCGATCGTCGACGAGGAGGATGCTCACACGGGGAAGCTGTTCCACGGGAAGTCCGACCGTCCTCTCAAGATGTGTGCCTGGCGGCGTGGCGTTTTCGCCGCTTCGAAACGTCGAGTTGGACGTGACTGGAGTGTCACACCGCGGCAGAAGCGCACGATTCACACGTGGCGGTTCGTCGATTTCGTATACGGACGTCTTTGGGCGCTCACCCAAGCAGGACGCCGGCGATGACTCCGAGTCTGATGCTTGCCGGCATCACGAATCTGCTCCTCGCGCAAGCGTGAATAGGTCTGACCTCGAGTCAGCGTCTGGACTCGTGCCTTCCCGGCGAGCGATCGACGACCCTCAAATCGTGAATGACGGACTCGTCATGATCGTGAGGTGTCGACTCCGCGTTGTGTGAAATCAGTTCCAACCTTCGAAACTCACGTCCCAATCCGCGCTCGGGCGCGTAGCATCCGGAGCGAGTGGTGAATTCGTCGCGCGTGCGGCGTCGTGTTGGTGGGAGGGACGATGAGCACCAAGTACTCGGTGAACGTGGACATTGGGAAGCGCACGGTGTTCGTGCGGATGAAAGGTGTCTTCAACGACATCGATATGCGAAAGTGGTCCGAGATTTACCGCCAAGCGACGTCGCCGCTCGCGGGCAAGAAGCACATGATCATCGCCGACATGCGCGGCATGAAGGCCAGTCACCCGAGTGTGGCGGAGATCATGGGCGCCGAAATCGGATACGCCCGTAGGCACGGTGTCGTGTTGTGCGCGCACATCTCGGACGATACGGTTCAACGGCTCCAGGCCGCGCGCGTCTGCCGTCAGAACTCGACGGGCGACGACGTGACCGTCGACGTCGTCTCATTGGAAGAGGCGCTCAAGGTCGTGACCGAGGCTTCTCACCTGCTCGACGACACGACGCCGCTCAAGAGCATTCGGATGCCGCTCGCGAAGTGACGGGCGCGCCGGGCGCCGCTCATCGCATTTGGTCGGCTTACCTTCGTAAGCGGCTCATCTTCCAGGCCGAGAGGGGCGCTCTTCGACCGGGTTGCTCCATCGAAGATCGAGCAGCGTGTGCGTCGAGCCCTCCCAGGATTTCTCGAGGAAGCGCCCGTGGCCGTTCGTTCCTCCGCTCGCCTCGAGCAGGCCGAGAAAGAACCCGAGCGTCTGGTGGCAGGCCGTCTTCTCTGCGGCTGCGCTCATCTCGAATCGAATGGCGACGAGCGCGTCCTCCTCGCGTACGGAGACGACCTCGATCGCGCCGTAATCGAAGAAGCTGCGAGCGAGCACGCGGAATCGCGCGAGCGTCTCCATCGGGTCGCCGACGACCACGAGCGTCGGAAAGTGAGCTTGCACCGGCATCACCGAGAAGCGTCCCCACATCACGACGCCGTCGAGCTGGTGTTTCGCGACCTCGTTCAGGATGCCGAGACCGAATCGCTCGAAGCTCTCCATCGGATACCAGCCGTCGAGATCGATGCGGCCGGAGAGAAACGGGTCGTCGTCTCGGTTCAAATAGGCTGACCAGTCGACGTTCTTCTGACCACGGATCATCCGCACGTAGTCGACGAACAGGATGCCTCGAACGCGCCTGACCATGGTCTTGCCGAGCAGACCCTTCTATCACGGTTCATCGGGCGCAATTTCGCTTTTACCGCGCGGAACCTTTACCAGTCAGATCGCCGGCGCATTGGCGTCGGGGTGGGTGCATTGCCACTGCTGAACGACAGCGAAGCCTGCGGCTTGGAGCAACCCGACGAAATCGTCGGCCGACTTCGCGTTTGAAAGCAGCAACTTCACTTCGTTGCACGCGACGCCGTCCCCGTCGCAGCGCCCGCTCGCATAGCGCCCGTCGACCGCGCGTGCGCCGGCCGGATCGGCCGCGCCGGGCGCCTCGAAGGTGCCGGGAACGTCGTTGACCGCGACGCGGACCTCGCCGCGAACGAGCTGCCAGGTCTTCGTCGGCGGTTGGGGCGGAAGGTTGGTCGCGGGCATCGCACCCATGAGCAGCTCAGGAGCCGACGCACATCCGCTCGTTGCCGCCATCGCCGCCGCGACGGCAGCTGCGGCGAGAGACGCGCGCTTCTTCGCCGTGAGCCGCGCCGCCGGAACCTCCGGAACGAACACGAGACGGCCGCGTTCATCGGCGATGTAACGCACACAGAGCCCTTCGGTGCCTGCGCCGGCCAACGTCTCGCGGGCTTCGGCTTCGGTCATCAGCGTGAGGTCGTGCACGTGTTTCTTGCAGGCTCCGCAGAACCTCCGTGTCGCCTCGCGGCGCGTCATGCTCCCGAAGTCGACGCCGCAGGGGTTCGCGATGGTCAGGGCATCTTTGTGGAGCATGCCCCTGAGAACGGCTGCGCCGGCGCGCGCTTACAGTGCGGGCGACGCCGGGGCGGCGGTCGGCCCGCTCGTCGGCTCTTTGGGTGACACGTAGTTGGGATCGTGGACGAAAGGGAGGGGACTACCCGCCTCGAGGGCGGTGAGGACGTCGGCGAAGGCCGTGCGGCAGCGAAACCCGAGCAGGCGCTCTGCCCGTGAGGCGTCGTAGACGCGGCCGATCGAGGTCGGCAGCCGGAAGCCCGCTCGCTCGTAAAGCGCTCGCGCACCCGGAAAATACCGCTCGATGACCGAAGCCGCGTCACGCTTCAGATCGGCTGCGTCGTCTCGGACGAACGGCGTCGGCGCCGAAACGATGAACGTCTCGAACCCGAGCGACGGCGCCTTCTCCAATGCGACGATGTGCGCGCGCGCGGCATCCTCGACTGTCAAGCGCCGATACAACAGCTCGTTGGCTTTGGTATTCGGCCCCGACAGGGGAATCTCGTGCGCCATGTCGTCCTCTTCCGGGAAGAAGCGCGATGTGCGCAGCACGACGACCGACAAGCCGCGTTCGAGGTGCTGAAGCCGGCAGAGGTGCTCCGCGGCGAGCTTCGTGACGCCGTACATGTTGCGAGGCTCGAGCGGCGTCGTCTCCTCCGTCAGCCAAACGGCCGCGTGTCCCTCCTCGGCGCGAATCGCGGCGGAGATCATGAGGGATGTCGTCGACGTGAACACGAAACGGTCGTGGCCGGCGGTGGTGGCGGCCTCGAGCAGGTTGAGCGTGCCCGTCACGTTCACGTCGACGAATGCCGAGGCCGGATACCGCGCAAGATCCGGCTTGTGGAGGGCGGCGCCATGAACGACCGCCTCGATGTGCTCCTGTCGAAAGACGCGCTCGACGAGGGACCGATCGGCGACCGATCCCACGATTTGCGTGTGCGTGCCTTCTGCGAGATCGAGCCCGACGACCGAGTGGCCGCTCTGGCTCAGCATCGGGGCGAGGTATCGCCCGAGCCATCCAGACGATCCTGTCAGAAGCACGCGCATGATGCGACTCTCCTTCAGGCCGGCGCGCCGGCTTCCGGTGCGGCCTGTTCAGCCGCTGCTTCCGGCGCGGGGGTGACCCCCGCGCTGCGGTTCTTGGCGATGAGCACGTAGACCGACGGCACCACGAACAGCGTGAACAACGTCCCAATCGTCATGCCGCCGACGAGGACGATACCGATCGAATTACGCGCCTGCGCTCCCGCGCCGGTGACCAACGCGAGCGGGAAGTGACCGACGACCGTCGCGACGGTGGTCATCAGAATGGGCCGTAGGCGGGTGCTCGCCGCTTGGCGCACGGCCTCGACCGGATTGATGCCTTTTTCTTGTTGGGCATTCGCGAACTCGACAATCAAGATGCCGTTTTTCGCGACGAGCCCGACGAGCGTGACCAGGCCGACCTGGGAGTAGATGTTGAGCGTCGTCGTCCAACCCTCGGTCAGCGCGAATTGCATCCCAGGAGGGCCCGGGAACTTCAAAAAGGAGAAGATGAGGGCGCCGAAAAGGGCGAGAGGGACGGACCCGGCGAGGATGACGAAGGGGTCGCGGAACGAATTGAACTGCGCCGCGAGGACCAAAAAGATGAGCAGGATGGCGAGCCCCATTGCAGGGAGGAACTTGCCCCCTTCCTGACGGAGCTGCCGCGACTCACCGGTGTAGTCGACGCGTGAGCCGGGCGGCATCACCTTTGCCGCCGCCTCCTCGAGCACCTTGAGACCGCCGTCGACGCCCTGAATCGCGACGCCGGAGATCTTCACCGAGTTGAGCTGTTGGAAGCGATTCAGCGTCCGAGGCTCGACGCCGTCTTGCAACGTGGCAATCGCGCCGAGCGGCATGAGCTTGCCGCCGGGGCCGGTGATGTGGAGGTCTTTCAGCTGGTCGGGGGTGAGGCGCGAAGCCCGTTCGACCTGCGGGATGACCTTGTACGCGCGCCCGTCGATTTCGAATCGATTGACGAAGTTTCCGCCCAGCATGGCCGCCAGATCGCCGCCGACCTGCTGCATGCTGAGGCCCATGCTCGCGACCTTCTCGCGATCGATGACGATCTTCGTCTTCGCCTGATCGATTCGAACGTCGGTGATCGGCGGGAAGGCGAATTGACCACTCTTCGCCGCTTCTTCGACGATCTGATCGGCATAACGGAGCAGCTCTTCGTGGCTGCCCGTCGACGCGATGACGAACTCGACCGGGAAAAATCCCGAGCTCGGCAGCGCACCGGGGAGGAAGACGGGGGCGCGGATGCCGGTGAGCGTGGAGAGCTTCCCATTGATCTCTTCCTGAATCGGGAAGATCGTTCGCTCTCGCTCCTCCCACGGCTTCACCAGGATGCCGCCGAAGCCGCCGCTCGGGAACGTGATTTGGAAGGAGTGATCGAACTCCGGTGTCGACTCGAAGGTGTTGAACACTTCTTCGGAGTAGGTCGTGACCTGCTCGAGCGTCGCGTTGGCCGGCACGTCGAGCGCGCCGAACACGATGCCCTGATCCTCGTTCGGCGCGAGCTCGGCCGGGGAGAACAGGTACATCGGGACGGTGAGCAGGGTCAGGACGATCCAGCAGATGTAGACGGCGGGTCGCGCGCGGAGCGTCGCCCCGAGCATGCGCATGTAGATATTGCGAACGGCGTCGAACGTGCGGTCGATCAAGCGCGACAGCCACCCTTGCGAGTGTTCGGCCTTGAGGAGCTTCGACGCCATCATCGGTGACAACGTCAGCGCGACGATGCCGGAGATGAAGACCGCACCGGCCAGTGTAAAGGCGAACTCGCGGAAGAGCGCGCCGGTCAGGCCGCCTTGGAACCCAATCGGCGCGTACACCGCGACGAGGGTAATGGTCATCGCGATGACGGGACCGACCAGCTCTCGGGCGCCGAGAATGGCGGCTTCGAATGGTGATTTGCCTTCGCGTATGTGGCGTTCGACGTTCTCCACCACGACGATGGCGTCGTCGACCACCAATCCGACTGCGAGCACGACGGCGAGAAGCGTGAGCAGGTTCACGGTGAAGCCCATGACCTGCATCAGGAAGATTGCGCCGATCAGCGAGACCGGGATCGCCACCAGCGGCACGAGCACCGTCCGGAGCGAGCCGAGGAACATGAAGATGACGACGATGACGATCAGCACCGTCTCGGTCAGCGTGCTCACGACCTCGTTGGTCGCGTTTTCGATGTAGGTCGTCGCGTCGAAGGCAATCTCCGCCTCCATCCCGGTGGGGAGCTCGCGCTTCACGTTCTGCATCTCTTCGCGGACCCGCTTGATGACATCGAGCGAGTTCGCGTTCGGCAGGACCCAGACGCCCATGAAGACGGCCTTCTTGCCGGAGAAGCGCACGTCCTGCTCGTAGTTGTCGGCGCCCATGACGACGTCGGCGACGTCCTCGAGACGAATGAGGGCGCCATTGGACTCGCGAATGACGAGCCGTTTGAACCCTTGGACCGTCTGCAAATCCGTCGCTGCCGTCAGGTTGACCTGAATCAGCTGACCCTTGGTCTGTCCGACGGCCGCGAGGTAATGGTTGGATGCGAGCGCCGCTCGAACTTGCGACGGGCTCACGTCGAGCGCGGCCATTCGCTCCGGCTTCAGCCAGGCGCGCAGCGCGAAGGTGCGGCCGCCGAGGATCTCCGCTCGCTGGACACCCTCGATCGCGGACAGCCGCGGCTGGACGACGCGAAGAAGGTAATCGGTGACCTGGTTCTCCTCCAAAATGGTGGAGCCGAAGCTCAAATAGACGGATGCGACTTGGGCGTCCGAGGGCTCGATGTTGATCGAGGGCACCTCGGCTTCGGGCGGCAGGTCCGCGCGCACCTGGTTGACGCGCGCGCTGATGTCCGCGAGCGCGTCGGCGGCATCGAAGTTGAGCTTCAACCGGACGTTGATCGTCGATAGGCCTTGGACGCTCTGCGACTCGATGAAATCGATGCCGTCCGCCGCCGCGATGGAGCGCTCGAGGGGTGTCGTGATGAAGCCACGCACGAGCTCCGCGTCGGCGCCGACGTACGCCGTGCGGACCGTGACCGTCGCGCTCTCGAGCTTCGGGTATTGGCGGACGTTGAGCGAGCGAATCGCTTGCAGACCCGCGATGATGATGACGACGTTGAGCACGATCGCCAGCACCGGCCGGCGAATGAAGAGGTCGGTGAGCTTCATGTGCCTCAGTGGTTCTCAGGCTTCGGATTCAGCTCTGATTTGGCTGCGAGGGCGTCGTTGACGAAGATGCGCGCCTTGTTGCGCAGCTTGAACGCGCCGGCCGAGACGAGCTTCTCCCCCGATTTCACCCCGTCGAGGACGGCGACGAAATCGCCGCGGCGCTGACCGACGCGAACGAACTGCTGCCGAACCTCGAGGACCGGCTCACCATTGGGGCCTTTGGCGTCGGTGCCGCCTTCGACGTCCTGAATGACGAATACGGAGTCGCCGTACGGGGCGTGCACGATGGACGTCGCCGGCACGACGACGGACTGGCCGCTCGTCGGGAGCAGGACGGTGACGTTCGCGAACATGCCGGGTCGGAGCTTGTTGTCCTTGTTCGGGACGCTCGCGCGCAGCTTGATCGAACGCGACGACTCGTCCACCGAGGTGTCGATCGCCGCGATCGTCCCCTCGGCGGCGGCGTCGGGGGCGCCGTCGATCGCGACGCGAACTTTCATCCCGACCTCGACCGCTTGCTGCTGCGGAAGGGTGAAGTCGACGAACGTGCCCTCGACGGACTCGAGCGTCGTCATCGCCGTCCCTGGGTTGATGTATTGGCCGAGGTCGACGGTGCGGATACCGAGCTTGCCCGAGAAGGGCGCGCGCACCGACTTGCGCCGGATCTGCGCGTAGAGGAGCGCGAGCTCGGCGTCGGCCGACTTGAGCTGCGAGTCGTCCTGGTCGACCTGCGCGCTCGGCGCGACACCTTCTTTGCCGAGGGCGCGGGTGCGGCGCGCGGTGACGGCGGCGAGATCGCGCCGCACCTGCACCTGCGCGACCTGCGCTCGCTCGACGCTGGTGTCGAGCTCGACGAGGACGTCGCCCTGCTTCACGAGCGCACCCGATTCGAAGAGAATTTTGCTGACGACGCCGGGCGTCTCCGCGCTGATCGTCACCGACTTCATCGACGTGACGGTGCCGATGGTCGAGACCGTCTGCTCCCACGCTTGTTGATCCGCGAGGGAGGTCGCGACGGCTTCGGGGGGAGGCCCCGCTTTCTCCATCGCTTGGCCGAAGCCGATGAGCATCGAAATCTGTTGGAACTTGATGAAGACAAGCGCGCCGATCACCAGAAGGAGGCCCGCGATCGCAACCACGTAGCGCATAAAGGAACCTCGTAACGAGCGGTTGGGAGCGTGCTACTAGCACCGCCGAAACGATTGGCGACCGAAAGTTGTCCGCGCGTTGGCACCATTCTCACGAAGTGACACGACGAGCGATTTCGCTGTCAGGGATGGTTAAACGCTGCGTCTGTGCGCGCGTGGTTTGTCCATAAAAAAGTCGCGCTCACGCCTTGCGATGCGTGAGCGCGTCCTTAGCGACGATCACCGAGCCGCGAG
This sequence comes from Polyangiaceae bacterium, assembly GCA_013361525.1. Taxonomy (GTDB): domain Bacteria; phylum Myxococcota_A; class Polyangia; order Polyangiales; family Polyangiaceae; genus Xiheicaenibacterium. Next base: position 91,117 of record JABFXY010000051.1, read on the forward strand.
GAATCCGATCAGACTCGCGGCGGCGGCAGCAGGTTCATCATTCCGCGCACCGGGATGAACAGCCATTCGGGCCGGTTGTTGAGCTCGTACGATATCTCGTAGACGCATTTTTCCAGCGTATAGAAACGGAGCAGCAGCGACCGCGTGCCGATGTCCTTCGGCACGAGGACGGAGCCCTCGAGGCGCGTCACGTACCCGTCGACGTACGCGGCGCTCGTCCACGCGGCCCAGGCCTCCGCCCAGGGGCGCAGCCGCGCTTCGTCTTGCACGCGCTGGAAGCCCCCTCGCAGGCTCGACTCCGCGACGTACGAGAACGAGCGCACCATGCCTGCGACGTCTCGCAACGGCGAGCGCTTGTATCGACGCTCGCGGAGGGGGCGAGCGGGCTCGCCCTCGAAGTCGATGATGACGAAGTCGTCGCCGGTGAAGAGCACTTGGCCGAGATGGAGATCGCCGTGACCGCGTGCGCGCACGGCGTCGAGCGGCTCACGGATGATTTCCGCGAGGGCGTGCTCGATGCGCGGCTGGTCGTGCAGCAGCGTCTCGTAGAGGGCCCGGCTCGCGTGCGGAAGCTCTTTCTTTCGCTTCGAGATGAGCTCGATCGACCGAGCGAGCATGCCGCGCGCCCGTTGGAAGAGCGACTGCTGGTGCATGAGCGTGAACGGCTCGGGCACGAAAGCCGGGTGGGTGCCGGAAGCGAGCGCGAGGTGGATCTCCGCCGTGCGCTCGCCGAGCTTACGCGCGTGCCGCAGATGATGCGCCGCGAGGCGAAGGATCGGCTCCGGCGGCTCGAGCGAAACGGCGTCGTACGGGTTTGGGGCGGCCAGCAGCGGCTGCTGCTCCATGCTGAGCGCCGCCTCGAAGACCCCTTCGATCTCGTGCGTGAACAGGTCCCATGCGAGGCCTTGGTGCGGGACGAACTCCGTCAGCACGGCGACGGCAGCGGCGTCGCCCGAGTCGGGACGCAGCGTCACCGAGCCAAGGATGCGCGGGACTTTGACGGAGGGGGCGTTGTCCGCGAGGAACGCGCCGACCTCGATCTCGGCGTTCACGCCCCCCTCGATTTGGCGAAACACCTTGAGGAGAGCGCGATCTCCGAGCTGAACCGTCGAGTTCGTCTGCTCGAGCTCGGTATGGCGAATCGTCGGCTCGCCGGCGACGAGCACCTCTTCGAGCGCGTTGTACGGCACACCTTCGAGGCGCGCGGCTTCACCCGTGAGCGTGCCCGCCGTCCGCGTGATTCCGTAAAAGACCTTCGCCGCCTCGCCGGTGACGAGGGCGTCGTACAGCAAGCCGCGCTGGGGCTCCGTCGGCGCCGGCAGCGACATCGAGGGCGGCACGCTGCTCCGCGGGCCCGGCTCGATCGAGAGGCTCGCGATGATCGAGTGCGGCACCTGATGTTGAAGATGTTGCGCCGCTTCGCCCGATCGAAAGCCGAGCGGGATCATGTAGAGCTGCGGCTCGCCTTCGGCGAAGTCGATCTCGAGGAGCGTGATGAGGACGCGCCCGTACTCGCCCGTCCCTTCCAAGACATCGACGACGCGCGCCCCGGTTTGCGGCCGCAGTTTCCCGCGGAACCAGCGGCGCTGCGTCGCATAGGCGGCGAGCACCTTCGCGAGAAGCGCGCGCTCCTCGACGATCATGGACCATGAATCCGCGACCGTGATCGACGGTAGCTCCTGCGTGCCTACGCCGACTCCTTCGAGGTGGAATGCAAAGTACGCGTGAGGCGAAAAGCTGAGCGGGTAGGGCGCTTCGGTGAGGGACGGGAAGCGCACGCGGCCGAACAGCTCGATCGGCGTACGGCCGGCGAACTGCGGAACATGAAGCTCCGCGAACTGCGGCTTGCTCGACAGATTCGCGACGAAGACGACGTGCTCGTCGCCGTGGGAGCGGACGAACCCGAGGATCTTCGGATTGTCGAGCTGCAATAGCTCGATGTCGCCGTGACCGAGAACGGGATTCTCTTTTCGGAGGGCGATGAGCCGTTTCGTCCAGCGAAGGAGGCTCGCCGGGCTCTCGTGCTGAAGCTCTACGTTGACCGCCTCGTAATGGTATTCGGGATCGATGATGACGGGCAGATAGAGCTTTTGCGGATTGGCGCGCGAGAACCCGGCATTGCGATCGGCGCTCCATTGCATCGGTGTGCGGACGCCGTCACGGTCACCGAGGTAGACGTTGTCGCCCATCCCGATCTCGTCGCCGTAATAAAGGACGGGTGTCCCCGGCAGCGTCATCAGCATCGCGGTCATGAGCTCGATGCGGCTGCGCGACTTCAAGAGCGGCGCGAGCCTCCGTCGAATGCCGAGATTGATCCGCGCGGCGGGATCTTCGGTGTACGCCGTATACATGTAATCGCGGTCTTCGTCGGTCACCATCTCGAGCGTCAGCTCGTCGTGATTGCGAAGGAACGTCGCCCATTGACAGGTAGGCGGGATGGTCGGCGTCTGGCGGAGGATGTCCAGGATGGGAAAGCTGTCCTCCATTTGCACCGCCATGAACATGCGAGGCATGAGCGGGAAGTGGAAGTTCATGTGGCATTCGTCGCCGTTTCCGAAGTACGAGGCGGCGTCGGCGGGCCACTGGTTCGCCTCCGCGAGCAGCATTCGCCCCATGTACTTGGTGTCGACGTGTGCGCGCAGCTTTCGCAGGAACGCATGCGTCTCGGGGAGGTTCTCGCAACTGGTGCCCTCGCGCTCGTACAAGTACGGAACCGCGTCGAGGCGCAGCCCGTCGACGCCCATGTCGAACCAGAAGTCGAGCACGCGGAGAACGGCGTCGTGTACGGCGAGGTTGTCGAAGTTCAGATCCGGTTGATGGGAGTAGAAGCGGTGCCAATAGTAGGCGCGCGCGACCGGGTCCCACGCCCAGTTCGACGTCTCGAAATCCTTGAAGATGATGCGCGCCTTCGCATAGCGCTCGGGCGTGTCGCTCCAAACATAGAAGTCGCGCTCGGGGCTGCCGGGAGGTGCGCGGCGCGCGCGCTGGAACCACGCGTGGTCCACCGAGGTGTGGTTGATGACGAGCTCGGTGATGACGCGGATGCCCCGGTGGTGCGCGCCGTCGAGGAACCGCTTGAAGTCGTCGAGCGTGCCGTACGAAGGATGGACGTTGGTGTAATCGGCGATGTCGTAGCCGCCGTCGCGCAGCGGTGAGGGGTAGAAGGGCAAGAGCCAGAGCGCGGTGACGCCGAGATCCTCGAGAAAATCGAGCCTCGACGTGAGCCCGGGCAAATCGCCGATCCCGTCACCGTTGGAATCCGCGAAGGCGCGCACGTGCGCCTCGTAGATGACGGCGTTTTTGAACCACAACGGATCCGGCTTCAGCGCGGCGGGCTTGCGGATTGGATGTCTTCGTGATTTCCAGTCCATCTCTCGGGTTCCTAGGTGAACCGTGCCATACCCGTTCGTCGTTTGGCTAACGGGCACGACGATCGGGCAAGACGATTGCACCGAACGTTCCCGAGACGATCCACCGCGTTGCGGTGTCGGTGTGAGGCAAAAATGTCGATAGCGGTCGAGCCGCTCAACACCGCCTCAGGCGTGTCTGCTCGGTTCACCGAGGCTGCACGGGCTGCGCTCGCGCGCTTGGGTATCGAGCATCTCGTGCTGTCGATTCACCAAGTGAGCTTCCCTGCTGGTGATCTCGATATCGGCTACGGGAGCCCCTACGCTCCGCGTGCAACGGAATTTCTCGCTTGGGCTGCAGCGCTGGGGTTCACGGGTGTGGCATTCGGGCCTCAGGGCATCACCAGCCGCATCAACCCCTCCCCGTACGACGCGACGGCGTTCAGCCGTAACCCGCTGCACGTCTCGGTGGCGGACCTCGTGGCGCGAGGCCTCCTCGACGAGCGCGATCTCGCCTCGATCGTCGCCGACACAGACGCCGATCGTGCCCGTTATGTCGCGGCCTACGACGCGGCCCGCGCGCTCCTCGGCAAGGCTGCGGAGCGCGCGCTCGAACGCGACGGAGCGGAGCCACCGGAGCTGCGGCGTTTTCGAGAACGGTCGTCGTGGCTCGAAGCGGAGTCTCGCTTCGAGCGGATCGCGCGCGCCACGAAGGACGACGATTGGACGCGATGGCCCGAGGGCTGGCGAGCCTCGGGTGAGCGGGATCGAACATTCGAGATGGAGCAATGCCTGTTGTTCGAGCAGCATCAGGCATTTCGATCCGCGATGGGGCGCGCCGGGCTTCGTCTCTATGCCGACGTCGCCATCGGGACGAGCTTTCGCGACCGCGCGCTTTATGGCGACCTGTTCTTGCCGGGATATCGAATGGGCGCGCCGCCCAGCCGCACCAATCCCGACGGGCAGCCGTGGGGCTATCCGATTCTCGATCCGAGGCGGTTCGTCGAGGGTGGAGCGAGCCGCGCGTTCCTGTCCGCGCGCGTGGAGAGCCTGCTCGACGATTACGACGGGTTGCGGATCGACCACCCGCACGGCTGGGTGTGTCCCTGGGCTTATCGGGCCGAAGATGTCGATCCATTGCGTGCGGTTCAGGGGGGCGCGCGCCTCTTCGAATCACCCGATTTGGACGACCACCCGGCGCTCGCGGGTTTTGCGCGCGTTCGGCCCGAGCAAATCGACCGCGAGCGACCTCGCTATGCCGATGATTGGGTGAAGAGTCTCGAGCCGGAGCAGGTGGACCGATATGCCGTCGCATTCGACCAGATCCTCGCGGCCCTGCGCGCCCGTGGTGCCGGGCCTCGGGATCTGCTCGTCGAAGTGCTGAGCACGTGCCCCCGCCCCCTCGCCGCCGTCCTCGCTCGCCACCAGCTCGGTCGCTTCCGCGTGACGCAAAAGGCGAAGACCGAGGATCCAACGGACGTGTACCGCGGCGATCAAGCCAAGCGCGAGGATTGGATCATGGTCGGCAATCACGACACGCCGCCGCTCGCGCTCGTCCTCGATCGATGGAAGGGCGGCGCGGAGATCGACCGTCGCGCCGCGTATCTCGCGAGTCGGCTCGCGCCGGACCCGTTCACGCGCGTGACCCTCGGCGTTCGGCTGGCGCGCGACGAGTCGGCGATGGTCGAAGGCATGCTCGCGGAGACGCTCGTCGGGCCGGCGAAGAACGTGATCGTGTTCTGGGCGGACCTCTTCGGCGAGCGGCGGATCTACAACCGCCCCGGTGAGGTCCACGAGGAAAACTGGACCTTGCGTGTCCCTGCGGCGTTCGAGCGGGCGTGGTTGAGCGGCGTGCGAGGCGGGACGGCTCCGCACTGGGGTCGTGTGCTCGCGCTGGCTCTCGCGGCAAAAGGGCTCGATCGAGACGACGAAGGCCGCGCGATTCGTTCCCTGCTCGAGACCTTCGACACCGCCGACCTCGATGACGGCGGCAACACGCCGATTTCTACGGTAACCGGTCCTGGAGTAAGCTCGGGGAGTTAGCTACATCGAGAATCGTGATTCTCGATCGGAAGCGAAGGAATCAGGTCGAGCAGAGAGCGGGATTCCGCGAAACGCCGCGCACCCTCGCCCCGTCAGGGGTGAGCGGCGCGTAGCGGAACCACGCTCGCTGATTTAGAAGGGTCCAATTGCCCTCCGCGCGCAGAATGCTCTCCGATGGTCGAGCTCGAGCTTACCGGCCGGTCCGTTACGAAGGGATCGCAGCGGCGCTCGGTCCCCATATCGGTTGGATGACCGATGAACAGCGCGAGAGCTTTCGCTCCGCGTTGGATCTCGGCGAGCTCGGGCGCGCGCACGACCAGCTGCTGATTCTGCAAGAGCGGTATCCGAAGAACGTCACCATCAAGAAGACGCTCGGCCTGTTTCGCGCACAGGTGATGTCGCGTTACGAGGAGGCGCTCGGCGGCCTCCACGTCGTGCCGCACAAAACGCGATCGTTTCCGACGACGCGCCTCGGCGATCGCGAGCGCTTCGCCGAGCTCATCGACGGATCGACACCGGTCGAAGGCATTCTGCGCAAATCGAAGCAGGATCGGCTTCGAGGGCTCGAAGCGCTCGCCGCCTGGTTCAAGACGGGCGCGATTGAAGTCGTCGACCCGGGGGCCGCACCCGTCATGGGGGACGAGCCGCGCTCGAGCCCGATGGTCTACACGAAGAGCGCCGTGCGCGTGCTCGAGTCGCGTCCGCCACCGCCGATCTCCAATCCCCCGGAGGAGGGCACGGCGTCCGCGTATGCGCACGCCGAGCGACCCCCGAGCTCCCCTTCGCACGATGGCGGGCGTGATCGTGGCAATGAGACGCTCCCGCCGGCGCTGCGCACCGGGCTTCGACCGCTGAGCGTGCCGCCGCCGAAGGCGCAGCGCCCGACGCCGCTCGCCGTCCCGGCCGTGTTGCTCGGCTCGGAAGAATCCATTCCGCAGAGCAGCCGTCTGACGCTCGCGGATCCGGTCGAGATCGCGATGCAGACGGAGCGCATGCAGCAGATCCCGACGCCCGTGCCGCCGGCGCCGGATCGGAAGCAAAAGGAGGAGCGCCCGGTGCCGCAGGAGGACGACGACGTCCCCGCGGCGCTGCGTTTCGACCGTGAATCACCGGTACCGAACTCGCCCGCAGCTCCTGTGGCGGCTCCAACTCCGGCTCCCGCTCCTACTCCTGTTGCTCCCATGCCGGTGCGCGTTGCCGAGGTCGCACGGCCGCGTGAGAAACCACTCGCTACCGCGCCTCCACACACGGAGCACGAGGAGACGGGCCGACGTTCGTCGTGGATGTGGATCGCAGGCGCGGCGCTGCTCGTCGCGTCGGGCGTCGTCTTCTATTTCGCGAGCTCGATGTCGTCGCAGCCTGCAAACCAAGCGTCCCCAGCAGGGACGACGCCGGAGCCGCCGCCGACCGGAAGCGCGCCGCCGGATCGCAATGCGCAAGCGCCTGTCGCGAGCGAGCCCGCGGCGTCGTCGACCGGCTCTGCGTCCGCCGAGAGCGCGGCCCAGATCCGTCTGGTGCTCGATCTGGAGCCGAAGAATGCGCGCGTGCTCTTGGACGGTGTCGCATTGCCGCCGAAGGCAAAAGAGCACGTGCTTCCCAAAGACGGAAAGCAACACGAGCTGCGCGTCGAGGCCGCGGGTTATCGCAAGCGCAAGCTGACGTTCGTCGCGGACGCCGACGTGCGACTGGTCGTGAGCCTCGAGATCGTACCGCCCGCGAGCCCCGCGCCGACGACGGCGCCTACCACCGCGCCGCCGCCATCGCCCGGTATCTACGACTGAGGTCCACGCGCGTCGAAAGCGCGCACTGCGTCATCGTGCGTTAGAGTGGCCCGCATGAGTCGCCAATCGATGAAAGCTCGAGTGCTGTCCGCGTGCGCGCTCTCCGCCTCCATGGCCGTGGCAGCGTGCGGCGTGCCGCAGGCTCAATACGATGCAGCGCTCGCGGACGCGAGCAAGGAGAAGGGACGGAGCGCGGAGCTCGAAAAGCAGCTCGCGGACGCGAAGGCGGAGGCCGAGCGCGCGAAGGCGTCGAGCCCGCCCGAGGCAGCGAAGCCGACGGAAGGCGTCGACGAAAAGACGAAGGCGGAGCTCGACGAGCTGCGAAAACAGAAGGCTGCGGCCGATGCTCGCTTGAAGACCTTCGACGAGCTCGTCGCGCGCTTCAAAAAGATGATCGACGCCGGAAAGCTCGAGATCAACGTGCGGCGCGGGCAGATCGTCCTCGCGCTGGAGACCGACGTCCTCTTCGATGCCGGCAAGACGGAGATCAAGAAGGAGGGGGAGGCCGCGCTGAAGGAGATCGCCGACGCCATCAAGACGGTGAGCGGGCGGCGCTTCCAGGTCGCGGGGCACACCGATACCGCGCCCATCAAGACGAAGGAGTACCCGTCGAACTGGGAGCTCTCCACCGCGCGCGCGGTCGTCGTGGTGAAGCTCCTGGTCAAACAAGGCGTCAAATCCGCCAATTTGTCGGCGGCCGGGTTCGCCGAGTACGACCCCGTCGGTAACAACACCTCCCCCGGGGGCCGCGCCAAGAACCGCCGAATCGAGATCATCCTCGTCCCGAACATCGAGGAGATCGTCGGCATCACCGAGCTCGACGCGAAGCACGGGGCCGGAAAGAAGAAGTAACGAACCTTACAATGGTGACGACGCGCCCCGTTCCCTATAAAACTGCGGAGCGAGGTGCGTCGTGGCTCGATTCGATCGCGCATGGTCGTGGGCGCCGCTGGGGCTTCGGATGGCCGGGCTTTTGGTGGCGGCATCGTTGTTCGGCTGTGCCGAGGGCAGTGACGGCCCCTTCGGCGGCGCAGGCACGCAAGGCGGCTCACCACCGGGGCAAGGTGGCAATGGCGGCGCCGGTGGGACCACGATTTCGATGATGGGAGGCGGCGGCGAAGGGCAGACATCGACGAGCACGTCGACGTCGACTTCGACCTCCACCAACTCGTCGACCAGCTCCGTCATGGCCATGTGCCCCGACGACGATTGCAACGGCGGCGAGACTTGCTCGACGTGTCCCGACGATTGCGGCGCGTGCTGTCCCAACGGGACGTGCGACCCCAACGAGAGCTTCGCCTCGTGCCCCGCGGACTGTCCGACGACGTGTCCGAACGGCAACTGCGACGCCGGGGAGGATGCGCAATCCTGTCCCGACGATTGCGCAACGGGGGATTGCCCCCACGACGAATGCCAAACCGGCGCCGCGCTGCCGCTCGATTGTTCGGCGTGCGCAGCGGCGGTCTGCTTCTCGATCCCCGAATGTTGCATCCTCGGCTGGGACGCCGATTGCGTGACCGAGGCCGAGGATCAATTCCTCTGTAGCTGCTGAAGCCGTAGCGTCGCGGAGGTGAAACCCTCCGCGACTCAGTCGGCCTTCGGGTCGACCTTCAGGCTTTCGACCTGCGCCCCCTTCGGGACGCACCCTTCGGACCCCGGGTAGTCGGCGCTGGTCAGCTTCCTCGTGTGCGTGTCGCCGCTCTTCAGCGTGTCGCAATGGTGGGCACGCACCTTCTTACCGTCGAGACACTCGATCACGTGGTCGAAGCAAATCTCAGCGTCGTACGGACCGCCTTGGTGAATCACGTCGCATGACGTGTCGGTGAGCGGGACGCCGTTGCACTTCACGGCCGCGAGCGTGTCGACGTCGTCGTCGTTCTTCGCGCGCCGGATCATCTCCACGCCGTCGACCGTCATATGCCACGTCTCGTCCTCGAGCTTCGGCGGCTCGGAGACCTCGAAGCGTGTCGACATGAACGACCAGCCGACGACGAAATCGTCACCGTCGAAATCGGTGATCGCCATTCCATTGATGTTCGTGTGGCCGCTGCCCTTCCGTTTCATGTAGTTGATGGTGCCGTCCTTGTTGATTCGAAGCGCGACGCCTTTGCCCACCCAAGAGCCGACGTAATCGCTCTTCGCGGAAGGAACCCCGTCACCGCTGAAGCTCTTCAACGCGACCGTCCCGACGCCTCCACAGGTGCCGAGGAGGAGCACGCCGACGATGATCCCCACGATGCATCCGGCCTTGCTCTTTGGCGGCGGTGGCTTCGGCGCGTACCCCGGGCCGTACGCGCCGGGTGCGCCGAAGGGGGCCCCCTGCTGCGGCATGCCTTGCTGCGGATATTGAGGGTAGGGTGGCTGACCGTACGGTGGCTGGTTGGGAGGTTGGCCCCACGACATGGCGCGAGCCTACCGCTACTTGCTCGGGCGACCCAGCAGCTCGACCATGAATTCGGCGAAGGCACGAACCTTCGGCGTGTTCTTTCGCTGCGGTGACAACACGAGGGACACGGGCGGCCCTTCCGTTGCGAACGGAGCGAGGACCTCGACGAGGCGGCCCTGTGCGACGGCGTCCGCGACGATGTAATGGTGAGCCTGGAAGAGCCCGAGGCCCGCGATCGCAGCCTCGACCAGCGCCTCGCCGTGATCCGTCGTGAGGTTGCCTTGCGTGGGCGCGGTCTCGGTCGCCTTCGCCCCGGCGCCGCGACGAAACTCCCACGCGCGGACGCTGCCGTTCGGCTGCTTGAACGAAAGACAGTTGTGGCCCGAGAGCTCGTCGGGTGAGCTCGGCGTCCCGCGCCGCGCGAGGTAGGCCGGCGCCCCGACGGTCACCCATCGAATGGTCGCGAGCTTGCGCGCGACGAGGTGCGGATCGCCGACGGCCCCGATTCGCACCGCCGCGTCGAAGCTTCCGTCGCCGAGGCGCTCGAACCGATCCGTCAGGCTGGCGTCGATCGTGAGCGCGGGATGGCGATCCAACAGGCGCTTCAGCGCGGGCACGATGACGAGCCTGCCCAGCATGAGCGGCACCGATATCGACAACCGCCCGCGGGGCGCCCGCAGGGAGGAGACGGCGCCTTCGCGGGCCGCACGAACACTGGTCACGGCATCGCTGCAGCTCCGGAGGAACGCCTCGCCCTCCTCCGTCAGCGCGACGCTCCGCGACGTGCGATGCAAGAGGCGCACGCCGAGATCCGCTTCGAGCCTGGTTATCGCTTTGCTCACCGCGGAAGGTGTCAGCCCGAGCCGCTCGGCGGCGGCGCGGAGGCTCTTCGCCTCCGCCGCCGCGACGAACGGAACGATTCCGGTGAAGAGATCCGTCTCCGACGATGCCATCGAGCCGGACGCTATCGCACGACCTTCACGTTGAAATGCACCGTTTTGAGCGCGCCCATGAGGCGCAGCCAGACGTGGAGCATCGACTCGAGGGCGCGGGCGGCGGTGATGTCGCCGAGATCGATGACGTCACGCCAGCCGAACCACTCCGTCAGAATCTCCAGCACCTGTTTCTTCGCGCCCTCGTCATTGCCGCAGAGGAACATCGTGTGGTCGCCGCTCACCTTGGCGGGATTGACCATCACGTCGCAGTTGACGGTATTGAGCGTCTTCACCACCTTCACGTCGGGGTGTGCGCGCTGGATTTGCTCGCCGAGGGAGTCGTCGTTCGACACCGAGAGCCGCGGCGGGCGGCCTTTCGAGAAGTCGAGCGGGTTCGCGAGATCGACGAGGACCTTGCCGCGGAGGCCGTCGCCGGCCTGCTCGAGGACCTGGAGCGAGACGCCGCCGCCGGTGCAATTGAAGAGGATCTCGCCGAAGGAGGCCGCGTCGGCGAACGTTCCCTGCGACGCGCGCGCCCCTGCGCTCTTCACCCATGCCGCGGCCTTCTCGTTGTTCGCCGTCCGCGACCCCATCTTCACCTCGTGGCCGAGGGAGACGAGCTTGTCGGCTATCGCCTCTCCCACCATTCCCGTTCCGAAAACTCCGATTTGCATGTTCGTGCTCGCTTTCATTGAATGACGGCTGAATCGAGTGGTCCGTCGGCTCAGTGCGCCCGCGCGAGCTCCGACGCGACCGCGTCCGCGCCGAGCCCGATCAGAAAATCCAGCGCGGCGTCGGGGTACTTCTGCTTCATATCGGCGATGAGCGTCTTCTTCGCATCGTCGCTCAGCTTTTCGCGCCCTTCGCGGAGCCGTTCGACGGAGGCTCGATACGACTCGAGGTACCGTGTTTGCCAATCGAGGAGCTCGACGCCCCCTGCCGGACCGTGGCCCGGGTAGAGGACGCCGGCTCCGTCGAGCTCTCGTCGAAGGCGAGCGAGCGTCTCGAGCCAGGGCGTGGTGTGACCGTCGGAGACATAAGCGTGGACGCCGTGGAGCACGACGTCACCGACGAAGACATAGCGTCGATCCGCGTCGAGAACCCAATACGAGTCCGCGTGCGATTCCCCCGGCCCGACGGCAAACACCGTGAACGACAACCCGCCGAGATCGAGCTTCGTCCCACTCGCGATCTCGTGATTGGGGAACGTACGTTTGTCGGGCCATTGTTCTTTGAACATCGGCTTCCACAGCGCCTCTTTCTTCGCGTCATCGGCGGCGATGACCTTCGCGACCTCGGCGGTCGAATAAATGGGCGTGTCGGGCCGCCCTTCGACCAGCGCGGTCACGCCGTTGTAGTGGTCGGGGTGACCGTGCGTGAGAAGGACCGCCAAGAGCGGCTTTTTCAGCGAATCCAGCTTCTCTCGCAGCTTCTTCGCGTCGCTGACGGTGAGCGCGCTGTCGATCGCGACGACGCCTTCGGGGGTCTCGACGAGGTAGGCATTGACGACGATCCCTTCGGGGCTCGCCGTAACGGTGTGAACCGTCGGCGCGACGCGCTTCGGGGTGTCGGCCGCGCTCTCTACGCTCGCCGCCGAACCCGCAATGGTCGCGTTCGTCGTGCTGGGCGTGCAGGCGGAGGCGGCGACGAGGAGCGCCGCCGCCGACAGAATGGTCTCGATCCGATGCATTGGTTGGCCTTTCGGGTTTTCGTTTCGAACGGCGCTCAACCTGCAGCGCGATCGCCCCGAGACCAACGTGGTCGTCGTCACCTCGAAGGTGACTCGGATTCACCGTTCTACTTTTTCGCGGGCTTCACCTTGCCGAGCCGCTCGAGGACGCCTCGCACGAGCATCGGCCACACGACCGTCGCGTCCGCATAGACCTCGGCGAAACGGCCGCCCTCCCGCTGGGGCACGAACTTCCCCCAGCTGACACCCTCCGAATACGTGCAGCCGCTGAGACCGCCCCAATGCACCGGCTCCGGGCAGATGCGAACGCCGTAGTTGAAGCGCACGCTGCGAAGGTCGACGTCGAGCCGGTGCGCAGCGATGTCGTAAAACGGGCCGACCTGCTGCGCCCAGTTGCGCGGGACGCCGCCGCCGATGGTGAAGATGCCGACCTTCTTCTTCTTCGCGATGAGGCGCGCGTAGCTGAGCAGATCGAGGAACGGGTTGTAGGGCGGGGGTGTGCCCGCGAAGAGCTGCTCCGGCGTGGGGTTGTCACCGAGCTCGCTCTTGCGCTTTCGCATCATCCACGTCGCGACATCGAGCCCGAGCTCGCTGTCGGTGAATGCGGGGACGAACACCGGCACGTTATGGAGATATGCGCTCCGCAGGATGCCCGGCGAATCCCCGGCGTCGGCGAGCGCTTTGCCGATGGCGCGACAGATCGACTCGCTCGCCCATGTCTCGCCTTCGGGCATCGAATCGAGCACGCCGCGGACGAATCGCTCGATGTCGTTGAGGTTCACCTCGAGCTCGAGCGTGTCGTAGACGCGGTTGTAGCCCTTCTCGAAGAGGACCTCGTCGGGGACGGTGGGGTCGACCTTGTAATGGGAGAGGCCGACGGCTTCGCTCAAGCCGTGCGCCATGAGCGCGCCGGTGGAGACGACGCAATCGATCATCCCCGCCTCGATCATCCGCACGATGATCATGCCCATCTTCGCGACCGTCATCGCACCGGAGAACGTCGCGACGACGAGGCAGTCCGGGTCCTGCGTCATCTCGGTGAGGACGTCGGCCGCCTCGCCGAGCTGGCGACCGCTGAAGGCGGTCTCGCTCATCGCGCGGAGCATGCCGTCGAACGAGTCGATCGCGAGCGGATCGAGCGAACGTAGCGGGACGAGCCGATCTTCGGCGCCGTCGTCGAGCTTGCGGTGGCCGGCGCGGTCGGCGGATTTGTCCGAGGGCTTCTTCGGGGGGTGGCGGTCGCTCATAGCAACCGCGACCCTAAATCAGCGGGCGCGATTCGGCTACACCCTGACCCACCCAGGAGGGATGGGGTGAGCCGGGTTTCCGCCGAATGCGCGCACTCTGCCCGCCTGAGTCTTCTCGTTGTCGGTCGCGAATCAGGATTCGCGACCTTGGCTCAAGCAGCTGCCCACAGCACCACGATGCCGAGGAGGATTCGGTAGATCCCGAACGGTGTGAGACCGAAGCGCTTCAAGTAGCGCAGAAACATCGCGATCACGGCGAGCGAAACGACGAACGCGGTGACGAGACCGACGCCGAGCGCCACAGGGCCGCCGGGCGCGCGCAGCAGCGCCCCACCGGTCTTCGCGAGATCGAAGAGCGTGGCCGCGCCGAGGATGGGGATCGACAGCAGGAAGGAAAACTCAGCCGCCGTCGCCGTTCGGAGACCGCCGATCTGTCCACCGAGGATCGTGGTCATCGAGCGCGACATGCCCGGCCAGAGCGAGAGGCATTGGGCGAGACCGATGAGGAGCGCGCGTTTTGGCGTGACGCTCTTCACGCCTTCGTCCTCGGGCGGAGGACGGCGTTTCGCGAGCATCTCGATCACGATCATCGCGACGCCGCCGACGATCGCCGCAATGGCCACGGGGACGGGCGCAAAGCCCACCTCTTTGATCGCCTTGTGAAAGAAGAAGCCCAAAATCGCGGCAGGAAAGAACGCGATCGCGAGCGCAGCGACGAGCCGAAGCATCTCCGGGTCCCGCTTCAGGATGCCGGCGATGACGCGACCGAGGAGCGCCCGGTAGTAGACGATGACGGCGAGCACCGCGCCGAGCTGAATGACCACGTCGAGCGTCTTCGACGCGTCGTCTTCGTGGCCCAGCGTCGACGAGAGGAGAATCAAATGACCCGTGGAGGAGACGGGAAGAAACTCCGTGAGACCTTCCACGATGCCGAGGAGCACTCCTCGCAGGGCGGGTGGAAGCCCCCCTTGGGCGGACATGGCCATCCAGGCGTACATTCGCGTTCTCGAGGCGTACGTCTTGGCGCGAGACGCTCAGGGAGGCAAGAGCGTGAAGTCGATGCTGTAGGCGCCCGCGTCGCCGTCCCAACCGTCGACGAACACGTAATACGTGCTGCCGGCCGTGACGTTGACGTTCGCGAGCTCGAGATCGCCCGGACCACCTTCCTCGGCGCAAACGAGTTGGCTCGAGGGCGTGGTGCAGAGCGTGCGGATGTACAGCGAGGCGTCGTACGACGGTGCCAGCGCGGCGACGAGCTTGCCGCTCGCAGGGGCGGTCACCTTGTAAACGATCTCCTTCGTGCTCGCCGAGTCGCAGAGGCCCGTGCCTTTGCGATCCGGGTTCGCGAGCGAGGTGTCGCCGTCGACCGTGTAGGTGTCGTTGAAGTTGGCGAGCGGCACGTTGACGCCGGGGCAGTCGTCCCCGGCGATCGTGGTGACGAGGGTTGCGCCGATCAGGAACTCACCCTGGCTTCCACCCCAGCCGTCGGCGAACACGTAATAGGTCGAGCCCGCCTGCGCTGGAATGGTCAGCGTCTCGTAGCCGCCGGTGAAGGTGTCATCCGAGCAAGCAACGGTGGACGAGCCTTCGCAATCCGTCTTCACGTAGAGGATCGGATCGAGATCGTCGTTGATCGCAATCATGTCGATCGTGAGCGTGCCTTCGGCTTGTGCCGTAATGGCGTACACGATCTCCGGGGAATCGAAGCCTCCGCAGCTTCCCTCGTATTGGGGGGGAGCGAGGCTCGTATCGCCTCCCAGGGTGACGTCGGCGTTCGGGCCGACGTCGGCGGCCGTCCCCGGACAGCCGAACGTCTCCGGCACGTTCACCATGCACCCGTTACTGCATGCGTCGTCGTCGACCGTGTTGCCGTCGTCGCACTCTTCCGTGCCGATGAGCGCGTGGCCGTCGCCGCAGACGGCGGCGACGCAATCGATGCAGTCGTCCTCGGCCGAGGTGTTGCCGTCGTCGCACGCCTCGCCGTCGTCGACGACACCATTGCCGCACCCGGCACCCGCGCTGCAGGCGCTCGTGCAGGCGTCGCCGTCCTCCTCGTTGCCATCGTCGCATTCCTCGACGCCGGCGCGGATGAAGCCGTCCCCGCAAGAGGCCGCGACGCACCCCGCGACGCAGCCGTCCGTATCATCGGCGTTTTGATCGTCGCAGTCTTCGACGCCGACCTGCACGATGCCGTCACCACATTTGGCGAGCGTGCAATCGCTCAAACATTGGTCGGTGTCGTCGAAGTTGCCGTCGTCGCACTCTTCACCGAGATCCGGATCGGCGAAGCCGTCACCGCAATACAGCTCCGGCCCACCCCCGCTCGCGCCGCTTCCACCCGTTCCCGTGTCGTCGCCGCAGCTCGGCTGCGGAGCGAGCGCGACGATGGTCGCGACGGCGAGCCACCTCGGTAACATGGCGAAGCCTTCGCGATGGGTCGTCATCGTGGTCTTCACTGGCAATCAGGGTCGCTCGCGCAACAGGGATATTGGGTGTCGGTGCAGTCGAGGTTCGGGCAGTCGTCGTCCGTCTCGCAAGCCTTCGTGCACTCCTCGAAGACGCAGACATTCTGCACGCCGGGGAGGCCGATGTCGCAGGGCATCGCGACGATGTTGTCACCGAGATAGAAGAGCTCCCCCGTGGAGGAGTCGCAGATCGTGCCATAAGGCATGCCGCTCACTTCGGCACCCCAATCGGCGCACGCGGCAAATCCGATTTGCGGATCGTCGAGCGCAACGGCCCCACCGCAGAGGCTCAGCTCGCCGAACGCCGCGCACTGGTCCTGCGCCGTGCAATACGGTGCGCATTGCTGCTTTTGGCCGTCGTCGAAGACGATGCAATCGCCGTAGAGCTGATTGGCGTCGTCGTAGCAGACGGTCCAGTCCTCACAGGATCGTGTGCAATAGCCGCCGTCGCAAACGCCGGTCTGGCACTCGCTGCCGGACGCACACGCGTCGTAGAGGACTTTGTCGCCGGTGGTCGTCGTGCCGCAGGGGCCGCTCGCCGTCGTGCAATCGCCGAAAGACAGGCCGTCGCCGGCGCAGATCTTCGTGCCTTCGGTGGTGTCGTCGCAGGTGCAGGGCACCTCTTCGTTCGGAATGCAGATTTGCGTCGGGCCGGACGTCGTCGAGTTCGAGTCGGGGATCTCGGGACAGGCGCCTTCGGGCGTCGTGCACTCCTCGAAGGAGTTTCCGTCCGCTTTGCAGGTCTTCGTTCCGTCGAAGCCGCCGCGGCATTTGCAGAACACCTCGTCACCCGGGTTGCAGAGCGTCTCCTCCGCAGGGCCACACGCGACGAAGAGAGAGCCGACCGCGATCGCAGCGACACCGCCCAACAACCATCGAACCATCGTCAGCCGTCCCCTTTTTCTCGGAGTGTTCGCGACGAAGCCATTTCATTCTTCCGGCGACGCATCGCAAGAGCCATTGCGGCGAAGGCGATCACCATGGCCGACCATCGCGCTCCGCTTTCGTCGCCCGCCGCCGATATCGAACATGCATCCGCGGGACCACCGTCGCCGTCGTCCGGCGTGACCCCGCCGCATTCGTCACCGATGCCGCCGTTCGGCTCGGGGCGACAGCTAGCCTGTCGCTCGGGCGGATAGGCGTCGCAGACGGCGAAGACATCGTCCGGCTCGAGAGACCGCTGGTCCGTCGTTCCGGGCTCGTAGCCGGCGTACATCGTCGCGGAGAAATCCGGCGAATGATCGAGCCCGATCAAATGGCCGATCTCGTGCGTCAGGATCGCCTGCAGGTCGTATTCGATGACCATGTCGGAGATCGTGAAGTTGTTGTTCGCGTGGTTGACCTCGATATCGGCATCGAGGATCTCGCCGGTCTCGTCGTTGAACGTGACCGTCGTCTTCGCGAGGTTGTTGTCGACACCGGTGTAGTTCCACTTGGTGTCTTGGAACAGGATGATGTTCGCGTTGGTGCCGTCGGTGTTGTACTCGGCCTTGTGGCAGGCGACGTCGTCGAGCTGCGAGAACGACATCGTGGCAGTGCCCGTGTCACACGATAGATCGCTCCACTCGACGAACGCTTTCTGCGCCGTCTGCTCGAAGTACTTGAACGGGATGAACTCGCTCGAGTCCTTCTGGAGGCTGACGCCGACGCAGCTGCTCGGCCAAAACAGCTTCTCGCCGGAGGTCTTGCAGCCTTCGTCGTCGCGCGGGCAGTCGCCGGTGCAGGTGGTGCTGCGGCAGTAGGCGTGCGCGGTGGACGGCGCGACCAGCGCAAGCGCCGTGGCTGCCGTCGCGATGCAGGCGAACCAACTACGGGACCGTCCCCATTCAAGCATGAAGATGTTGCGAGGCTACCACATGCGCCCACCGATCGTCTTTGGCCGGGCGCGACCTCGTGGTAGGCCGGATCGTGCTCAATCCACCGAGCTCTGGCTCCCAGGCGCCGGAAGGCGCCCCTGCGATCGCCGACGTCCTCAACGGACCGCAGGCCGACGCGGCGGCGCACGTCGACGGGCCGATGGTCGTGTTCGCGGGCGCGGGCAGCGGCAAGACGCGCGTCATCACGTATCGGATCGCGAACCTCCTCGCGACGCATCGCGTGCCGCCCTATCGCTTGCTCGCGGTCACGTTCACCAACAAGGCGGCCGGCGAGATGAAGCGCCGCCTCGAGAACCTCGTGGGGCCGGAGCTCGTGCGCGACCTGTGGGTCGGGACGTTCCACGCGACGTGCGCGCGTCTGCTTCGGCGCCACTACGAGGCTGCGGGTCTCGGGAAGAACTTCATCGTCTACGACGACGACGACCAGCGCGCGGTGATGACGCGCGTCTATAAGGACCTTCGCATCGACGACAAGCGCCACCCGATGCGGCAGGTGATGGGACGCATCCAGCGCGAGAAGCAGGACGGCCTGCTCGCCGCGGATTTCATCCCGTCGAACCCGATCGAAGCGGTCGTGTCACGTTGCTTCAGCGCCTACGAAGAGCGCCTGATGGCGGCGAACGCCGTCGATTTCGACGACCTGCTCATTCGCGTGCTGCGCATCGTCGAGGATCAGCAATCGAGCGCAGGAGCCGAGCTCCGGCGGAAGTTCGTTCACGTGCTGGTCGACGAGTTCCAAGACGTGAACCGCGTCCAATACCGCCTCGTTCGGGGGCTCTCGCACAAGACGCACAACTTGTTCGTCGTCGGTGACGACGACCAGAGCATCTACCGGTGGCGCGGCGCCGACGTCACCATCGTGCGCAACTTCAGGAAGGACCATCCCGACGCGAAGATCGTGAAGCTCGAGCAGAACTACCGATCGTCCGCGAACGTGGTCGCCGCCGCGCTCGGCGTCATCAAGCCCGCGGCCGACCGTGAGCCGAAGGAGCTCTGGACCGACAACGTCCCCGGCGATCACGTCGACGTCGTCGCGTGCGCGAGCGAGCGCGACGAAGCCGCGTTCGTCGCGGAGCGGATCCGCGAGCTCATGGACGCGGGGGTATCCCCCGCCGAGATCGCCGTGTTCTATCGGGTACACGCGCAGTCCCGCGTGCTCGAAGAGGTGCTCCGGTCGGAGCGCATTCCGTACCAAGTGATCGGCGGCGTTCGCTTCTTCGAGCGGGCCGAGGTGAAGGATCTCGTCTCGTACCTGCGTGTCGTTTCCAACCCGAAGAGCGACGTGGACTTGGTGCGCATCATCAACGTCCCGTCGCGGAAGATCGGCGACACCACGGTCGAGAAGCTGGCCGCGATGGCCTCCGAGCTCGGCGTCTCGATGTTCGAGGCGATCGAGCCGCTGGTGCGGTCCGATCGGCTCGGCACGCCGGCGAAAAAGGCGCTCGCCGTGTTCCACACGCTGATGGCACAGTTCACGACGATCGCGGATACCGCCTCTCCGCGCGAGCTCGCCGAGCGGATCCTCGCGGAGACGGGTTACGTCGCGATGCTCGAGGCGCAGGGCACCGACGAAGCCGAAGGTCGGCTCCTCAACTTGCAAGAGCTCGTCGGCTCCATCGAAGAGTACGAGCGCGAGGCGCTTGCCGCCGAGGAGGTGCCGAACATCGCCGGCTACCTCGAGAAGGTCGCGCTGGTCGCCGTCACCGACGAGCTGAAGGATGCGCCGCGCGTCGCGATGATGACCGTGCACGCCGCGAAGGGACTCGAGTTTTCGTTCGTCTTCCTCACCGGCATGGAGGAGGACATGTTCCCGTTTCGGAGCCAGGATCCATCGCGTTCCGGCGACATCGAGGAAGAGCGGCGGCTCGCCTACGTCGCCATTACACGCGCGCGGTTGAAGCTCTGGATCCTGCACGCCGAGCGGCGAATGGTCTTCGGCGGGACCAAATATGGAATGGCGAGCCGCTTCATCGCCGACCTTCCGCGCGACGTCATCGCCGAGAAGAGGACCGAGGTCCTGCGCGCGAGCGCGGGGCGCTTCATCGATCGCGACGGCTGGGGCGCCTCATCGAGGTCCGAGCCCACGAGGCCGGGCGCGGCGGGCGCGCAGGGACGCCTTGCGTGGTCCCATCCACAAGCCGGCCCCGCTGGCGGCGGGGCCACGCGCCCGGTCACCGCGAGCGGGCGAAGCTTCGAGCCCGGCGAGCGCTATGTCGAGCGGGACGACGACGCGGCTCCGCAAGGTTTCCGCCGCCGCATGCCGCCCGACGCACCTCGGCCTGGCGGGATGGTCGTCGGCGCAAAGGTCGAGCACAAGACCTTCGGCATCGGCGTCATCCTCGAGGTCGACAACGCCCCCGACGCCACCGCCACCGTGAAGTTCTCCGGCTGGTCACCGAAGCGCATCAAAGTGCGCTTCCTGGAAATCGTCCGCGAGATCGGGTGAGGAGAAGCAGACGAGAGGGGTCGCCAAGGGCGCCAAGGGCAGAAGGAGAAAGAGGAGGAGGAAAATGGTTTCGATCGGAAGCCGAAAACCGTCTTCCTCTTCTCCCTCTCTCTGCCCTTGGCGCCCTTGGCGACCCCTCTTAGCTCTTCGCTTTTAGCGCCGGCCGCCGCCTTTGCGGGTGACGCGGAGGAGGGCGGTTTTTGTCGACGGGGTGAGATCGAGCGGTGAGGTTTCGCCGCGCGCCAGGGAGAGCGCACCCGTGTAGGCGATCATGGCCGCGTTGTCGGTGCAGCTGGCGAGCGGCGGGATGAAGACCTCGATGCCGCGCGTGGCGGCTGCTTCGGTCATGCGCTTTCGCAGGCCGCGGTTCGCGGCGACGCCGCCACCGAGCACGATGCGGCCGAGACCTTCGGCTTTCGTCGCGCCGAGCGTCTTCGATACAAGGACCTCGACGACGGTCTCTTGAAATGCGGCGCAGAGGTCTTCGAGCGCGTCGCCTTCGGGCACGCCGTTTCGTTCGACGTGGCGTGCGACTGCGCTCTTGATCCCCGAAAAGCTCATCTCGAAGCCTGCCCGGCCCGCCATCGGCCTCGGTAGCGTGACCGGGGCTCGCGACGCGATGCCGCGTGCGGCGAGGCGATCGACGACGGGACCGCCCGGATACCCGAGACCGAGGAGCTTCGCGACCTTGTCGAACGCTTCGCCCGCTGCATCGTCGCGCGTCGCGCCGAGCTCTTGAATGTCATCGAGGCGGGAGCCGTCGACGCGGTAGATGGCGGTGTGGCCGCCCGACACGAGCAGCGCCACGAAGGGAAAGGCGGGGGGCGGCGTCGCGCCTTCGCGACGAAGGAACACCGCGAGCAAATGCCCGACGAGATGATCCACGCCGATGAGAGGTTTGCCTGCTCCCCACGCGAGCCCCTTCGCCGTGAGCAGCCCGACGAGGAGCGCGCCGGCGAGGCCCGGCCTGTTCGTCACGGCGATGCCGTCGACGTCGCGGAGCTCTCGATTCGCGCTCGCGAGCGCGCGCGTGACGATCTCGGGGAGGGCGACGGCGTGATCGCGCGCGGCGACCTCCGGCACGACGCCGCCGTAGGGCGCGTGGATCGCGACCTGACTTCGCACGACATCGGAGAGCACGTCGCCGTCGGACGTGACGACCGCCGCCGCGGTTTCGTCGCACGACGTCTCGAGACCCAAAACGGTAACGGTCATTTCTGTGCGGATTGCTTCTGCGAGAGGAGCTTCGTCGCGGTTTCGCGGACGCGGGTCTCCGCGTCGCCCTTCGCCGCCTCGGCGACGAGGGCCTGCGAGGCCGACGGATCGATCCCATACACCGCAACGAGCGCGGCTTCTCGCACGAGCGCGTAGCCGTCGTTCTTCGCGACGTCGGAGAGGACCTTTACGACGCTCTCCTTTTTTGCGCTCGCTCCGAGCTTGCCGAGCGTCTCCGCCGCGCGCACGCGGACGGCCCAGCTCGTGTCGTTCTTCGCGAGCTTCGCGATCGATTCGTCGAGCCCTGGCGTCCGGTGCTCGCCGACGGCTGCGAGAACGGCGCGTTTCGTCTCCTCGTCCCCGTCTTCGAGGGCCTTGCCGAGCGAAGCCGCGGCGTCCTTCGAGCCGATGAGGGCGAGCACTTGCGCTGCTTTGCCGCGTGTTCCCGCGTCCGGGTGTTTGACGAGCTGCGAGAAGCCCGGTGCGGCAGCGTCGAGGATGGTTTTGGTGGCTGCTTCGGCCTTCGCGTGCACCTCGGGCGCGACCTTCGCTGCCGACGCAGAGAACGGCGCGAGGACCGGCCCTTCGCTGAGCGCGTCGGCGATCGCCGCGGCCTTGTCGGGTGAGGTCGACACGGCGCTGGTCGCGGCCTTCGCGAGGTGTGGCGCGAGCACGATGAGCACATTGGTGCGCGCGGTGTCTGTCGGTCGGTCCGGCAAGAGCCCGCCGAGGACCGAGCGGACCTGCAGCTTGCCGTCGGGAACGGGCAGCGGCTCCGCCTTCTCTTTAAAGCCGCCGTCGTTTGCGCCGCCGCCCGAGGGATGACTGACCAGTGCGGCCGCGGCCGCGATCGCGTCCTCGCGGAGCGCGGTGTCGTTCGAGAGGATCCCCTGCGCGAGCGCCTCCATCGCGGCGGCGGAATCGGGCTTCGCGGCTCCCTTCGAATTCGACGCGGCCGAAAGGCGTGCCGACACGACGAGTGCCGCGCGCCGAAGCATCAAGTCGTTTGCGTCGATGTTCGACGCGACGAGACCGTTCAGATCCGAGTCCGCCGCGAGTCCACCTTCGGTCACCAGGTTGCCGAGCGCGAGGAGCGCCGCCGCCCGCGCGGATGGGCCGCTCTCCACCGCGCGCGCGAGCTTCACGAGCAGGGGCGCGTGCTTCTTGTTCTTCGTGAGGCCGAGGCCGGCCGCGGCGATCGCGCGGACGTCCGGGGACGATGCGTCGAGGAGGCGCACGAGAAGCGCCTCTGCCTTCGCGTTACGCACGCGAGCGACCGACCATGCGGCGGCGATCGCGAGCTCATCGGAAGGAAGCAGCGATACGTCCCGATCTTTCGGCGCGAGCAGCGCTTCGAGCTTCGGGAGCATCTCCGGATCGCCGAGCGCGCCCACCGCGATCATCGCGCGGGTGCGCAGGTCCTTGTCGGCCTGGCCGGTCGCGAAGTTGAACAGCGTCGGACCGGCGCTCTTGTTCGCGACGTAGGCGAGCACCTCGATCGCGACCCGCTGCTGCGCGTCCCGGTCGTCGGCGAGCGCGTCGAGCAAGGGCTTGAGCCCGCGCGATCCGATGGCCGCGAGCTGCTTGCGTGCATCGGTGACGGCGGCGGCGTCCTCGCTGTGTCGGACCTTCTGCACGAGTGGCAAGGTCATCGCGCCGTAAAGCTCCACGAGGAGGCGGCGATAGATCGGCTTGTTCGGATTGCCGACCGCGACCGGCAACAGCTCGCGCTCGAGCGACTCCAGGTCGTTTTTGCCGAGGTTGATCTGCATCGACATGCGCGCCGCGCGCGCGACGAGCTCTTCGTCGGGGCTCGAGCGGAGCACCCGGCGGAAGAGGCGATCCGCCTCCTGCGTCTCGCTGGACGCGAGGAGGAGCTCCGCGAGATCGAAGTAAACCGGGTAGAGGCGATCGTTCCTCGTGATCGCCTGGCGGTACTCGGCGATGGCTTTCTCGAAGTCTTGGCGCTTGCGATACATGTCGCCGAGCTTCTGGTGCCCGGCCGCGTCCTCCGGTGAGAGCTCGACCGCCTTCGCCGCGTATTTGATGGCGTCGTCGTCGTGGTAGAGCTCACCCGCGTAGTGCGCCATGCGCTGGTAGTACTGGCGCGCAGCCTTGTCGTTGCGATCCGCGAGCTTCTGTAGAACCTCGATCGCGCCGGGTAGATCCTGCTGTTGAACCAGCACGCGCTCCAGCGCGAGGAGTGACGCTTCGTCGCCGGGATCTTTCGTGACGATCGTGCGCAGCGTCGCCTCCGCGTCGGGGAGCTTGCCGAGCTTTCGTTGGACCTCGGCGAGCAGGCGGCCCGCTTCGAGATCCGGCGGCTCCGCCTCGAAGCGCTGCTTCAATGGCGAGATGCGGTTCGGCAGCTCTTTCTGCACCGACCACACGTTGACGATGTGCGTCCGCGCCTCGCGCGCGAGGTTCACGTCGTTCTTCGCATTGCGAAGGAGCTCTTCCCAAATGCGCACCGCCTCACCGAACCGCTCCGAAGCGAACGGTGTCCCCGGCGCCGTCCGCTCGAGCGCGATCGCGAGCGCCTTCTTGTACGGCGTGCTCGAAGGATCGAGCGTCGTTGCTTCGCGCAGCGAAGCGAGCGCCTCCTCCGTCATGTCGTGGTCGAGGTACACCTCGCCGAGCTCGAAGCTCGCGCGCGCCTTGTTGGGGATGAGCGTGCGAAGCTTCGCCCACGTGTCGACGGCCTTCTTTTTGTCGCCGGCTTGGTAATAGCGGTCGCCGAGATCTTTGAGGAACGTGGGGTCGCCTCCGGTGGAGTTCGCGAGGCGCTGAAGGAGCGCCATCGCGCGGTCTTTCTCCTCGACGCGCTCGTAGAAGTCGGCGACGGCGGCGAGGACGTCCGGCTCTTGGATTCGGCCTTCGAGCTCCTTGAGCAGCTTCAACGCCTTCGGCCGATCCCCTCGCTGAATGAGGGTCTCGCAGAGCTCGAAGACGTAATCGGGATTGTTGGGCGCCGCCCGGACGAGCGCTTCGTATTCTTTGATCGCCTCCTCGAGCTCGCCGGCCGTCTGGAGCAAGTGGACGATCTGCACGCGGGTGTCGACGTGACTGCCGTCGATGGAGAGCGCCTTCTTGTAGGTCGCGAGCGCCTTGTCGACGTTGCCGGTCTCTTCGTAGAGCTTGCCGAGCGTGTACGTGCGGTGGAAGTCCTGCGCGTTCTCCTTCTCGAGGATCGTCACGAGCTCGGGGAGCTTGCCCTCGGCGCGGAACGCATCCGTCATGATCGAGAGGATCTCGGCGCGAATACCCGCTTGGCTGCCGGCTGCCGACAGCGCTTTTTTCAGCGTGTCGACCGCCTCGCTCATCTTCTTCTGCTTCGCTTGCGAGTTTCCGAGATCGCGCAATGCCGGTGCGAGCGCGCGGTTGTCACCGGCCGCTGCCTTCACCAGCTCTTTGAACTCGGCCTCCGCGCCTTCGAAGAGCCCGCGGCTCATCATCTCGCGGCCGAGCTCGGCTTTGACGAACAACGACCCCTGCGCCTTCTTGACGAGGTTCGTGTGGTGGGCGCGAGCCGCTTCGACGTCTTTCAAATCGAGCGACAGCTGCATCAAGGTGCGCGTCACTTGCTCGATGTCCGCGCTCTCTTTCAACAGCGGGAGCGCCTTTTCGTAGTTGCCGCGCGCGGCCTTTTTGTCGCCGCGATCGGCCTGGAGCTGCCCGAGCGCGAGCAGCGGCGCGCTCTCCTTCGGCTTGTCGCCGATCGCTCCTTCGTACGTCTTGATCGCGTCGTCGTAGCGCCCGTCCTGCTTGTAGATGCCTGCGAGCGCGACCTTCGCGGCCCATGCTTCGTCACCGGTCTGCGCGGCGCGCTGCTCGAAGTCCGCGATGAGCTTCTTGAGGTTTCCGTCGCGCTCGCG
Organism: Polyangiaceae bacterium; assembly: GCA_013361525.1. Classification (GTDB taxonomy): domain Bacteria; phylum Myxococcota_A; class Polyangia; order Polyangiales; family Polyangiaceae; genus Xiheicaenibacterium. Next base: position 116,424 of record JABFXY010000051.1, read on the forward strand.
GTGGAGCTGCGCGAGCTTCTGCAGCGGGAACGGCGCGCTCGGCTGCGACAGGACGATCTTCATGTAGCGGGCGATCTGAACCTCGGGGTTCTTTCCGCCCTTCTCGTCGTCGCCCGCGTCTGCGGGCGGCTTCGTGCCCGTGTCCTTCGGAGGCTTCGTTCCCGTGTCGGCCGGTGGCTTGCCACCTCCGGGTGGTTTGCCTCCACCGGGGGCTTTGCCACCGCCCGGCTTCTTCGGCTTCTTGCGGCGGCCCGACGGGTCGAAGTCTTGTGCGTTCGCGCTGCTGATCGGAACGACGATGTACGGCGCCGCCATCGTGCCGAGGAGGGCCGCGAACAAGAGCTTTCGCACCCGGAGAGACTAGCCCTGACGCGCGTATCGAGCCAGGCGTCCGAGCGGCTATCGCAGGACCAAAACCGCGATCATCGCGAAGCTGAGCACGACCAGCGCGCAGATGGTCACGACCAGCAGGCGCTGGCTCACGCCGACCGCTGTTTTCGGCGGGATTGGCTGGATAACGGCTTCCGTCTGGGAATCCGAGACAACGGCTGCGGCGTTCTGTTCCGCCGCGTCTTTCATCTCCTGGTCCAGCACCGCGGCGAAGTTGGACAGGCGACGGCGCTCGCGGCGTCCCGTCCACAGAAGCAGCGCGAGCTCGATCGCTGCAGCTGCGCACAGCCCGGCGACCGTCGCCGTGCGGACGATCGAAACCCGCCGGCGCTCGGCGCCGACGCGCGCGCGGGTGCCATCCAACGCAACATCGAGGAGCGGCGCGCCGGCGGTGCCTTTTCGGCCGGGCGCAGGCCAGACGACGGTCGATGGGCCCTTCTCGTTCGGCTCGCCGGAGGCGACGACGGCCAGGGTTTCGGCGGGCATCTCGACGCCACACGTACCGCGAAAGAAACCCTGCTCGTCTTTCGTCAGATCCACCGAGCAGCCGCTCGTTCGAGCGCGATCGTCGTAAAACGATAGGTAAACTCGATCGCGCGGAACCGGGCTCGTCACCGTCACACGGCCGCCGTCGAGCTCGGGCGCGACGAACACGCCGCTCATTCTGATGCCGATCGAGGCCTCCGCGTCGGCGACGGCATCTCCACGCACCTCGAGCGACAGCATGATCGGGTTCGCGAGCGGCGTCAGCGACAGCTCGGCGACGCCTTCATCGTTGGTCGACGTCGTGGTCTCCGAAGGCTCCGCGGAGAGCGCGGAGACCTTCAGGCTCGCGGCGACAGGCTGTCCGGCCCGCGTGACGAGCACGCGCACGCGCTCCGCGAATGGCGGGACGAGGGCGCCGCGCTCCGGCGCGACCCGCACCACGACGCCCCCACCTTGCACGGTGGCGGCCGGCGCGCGCTCTTCGAGGATCGGCGATCCCTCGGAGGTGGCGAGCGTTCCCGTTGCCAACACCTGACCTTCGGAGACGATTCGAACCGGCGCGCCCGCGGGCACCGGCGCGTCGAAGCTCACGTCGGCGATGCCTTCGCTGTCGGTCGCGCCGGACCATCGAGCGGTGGCCTCGTCGCCGACGAAGAGCGAGACCTTGGCGTTCGGCCAGGGACGCTCGATTCCCTCTGCGCGCTCCACCACGACAATTCGCGCTGAACGCACATCGGACCCGCTCGCGAGGAGCCGCGCCACCGTGACCGAGCGCGCTTGCGCGGGCCCCAGCAGGACGGCCGCCACGAGCAGCGTCGCCACGGCCGGGATGACGTAGAGGAGGCGGCGCCTCAGCACGACCGCAAGCTTACTGGCCCGTGAAACGAGGCGCATCGGGGCCGAGCAATCCGGGATCCTTTGCGCGCTGCGAGATCCTTCGCTACGAGCGCATGACGATGGCGTCGCCGGGGGCCAAGCCCAAGACCAAAGCCAAAGCGAAGCAATCCAGCGTTTCGAAGCCGGGCGGAGCCTCCAAATGGCTCCGGAATCCGAACGAGCCGCGCAGCGAGATCCGCTACGAGCCGTCGTCCCACGGGGCCGCGCTCGCAGGCGTGATCATTTCGAGCGGCGGCGCCGTCCTCGCGGGAGCCGGGTTCTTCTCGCAGTTCTTGCGCGGGCAAGGACCCCACTCGTACGCGCTCTACATCTTGCTCGGCGGTGTCGTGGCCTTCGTTGCCGGCCTCTTTATCAGCGCGAGCGCGCCGCGCAATATCCGCATCGGAGACGCCGGCATCGCGGTGGAGGCGTCGAAGGGCATCGAGCGAATCGGTTGGCACGAGATCTCGAGCATCGCCCTCGAGCCCGGCGTGCTCGCGTTTCGCGGCCCGACGGGTCGGGTGATTCACGTGCCACGCAGCGCCCATCCCGCTGCGTTCGCGCGCGCCCTGATCGATGCGCGCGCACGAATCCCTGCGAAGGTCGAGGGCATCAAGGAAGAGGCGAAAGCGCCGCCCCAACAAGCGGGAGAGAAACTTCCGTTGCCGCCCCCTCAGCTCGCAGGGCTGCACTGCCGCGCTTCCGATCAGCTCATCGCGTTCGAGCACGACGCCCGGCTCTGCGGTCGGTGCGGCGAGACCTACCACCGCGAAGGCGTCCCGGAACGCTGCCTGAGCTGCGACGCCGAGCTGCGCTGAGCCTTATCTGCGGGGCCGCCTATCTGCGGCGCCGCACAGCCGGACGATCAGCGCTTGAGGCCGAACGCCTCGCCGCGCTCGCGAAGGAGCTCGACGTAGAACGCCGAATCCTGCTGGCCCGGCAGCTCGCCGGCGGCGACCGCTTCCTCGAGCTTGCGCTTGATGTCGCCGATGAGGCGCGACGGAGGCAGCGCAAACGCAGCCATGATCGCGTCCCCGATGCCGCTCGGGAGGGGCGGGACGACAGCGTCCTCCTCCTGAACCTTGCGCACACGCTCGGCGAGCTCGCTGATTTGTCGCAGCCCTCGGCGCTTCTTCTCCGGTCGCTTCGTCGTGATGTCGGCGCGGGACAGGCACAGAACGTCGTCGAGCTCGTCGCCCATCTCCCGCGCGAAGCGACGGACGGCGCTGTCGGTCCAGCTCGCGTCGTATTGGCTCGCGCGGAGGTGATGGAGGATCAGAAAGCGCACCGACCTGCGGAGCGCCTCGTCGCGATCGAACATCGGCAAGCGCCGGTTCATCTTGTCGAACATCCGCGCCCCGACCTCGGCGTGACCGAAGAAGTGCACCTCCCCGTCCGGAGAGATCGTGCGCGTCTTCACCTTACCGATGTCGTGTAGAAGCGCCGCCCACCGGATCTCCAGCCGAGGCACCGCCTGGCGGACGACCTGCTTCGTGTGCTTCCACACGTCCTTGTGGCGCCATTCCCCGTCGCCGAAGCCGACCATCGCCTCGACCTCCGGGAGCAGGGCGGTGAGCGCGCCGCTCTCGAGGAGCGCATCGAGGCCGGCCTCGGCGTCCGAGGACATCAGGATCGCATCGAGCTCGTTCCTCAGATCCGCGCCGTACCGAGCCGCAGCGCGCTGAAAATCTGCCGCCGATGCGCGAACGATCGTTTCTTCGCGTCCGCGCGCACGTTGCGCCGCCCAGCCGAGCGCTTCCATCGCACGCCCCGGGTCCCCTGCGTCGTCGCGTGCGGTGCGATCAGACGCCTCCCCGTGCGGGTTGGAAAAAGATGACTGCTTTGCTTCTCGGGGGAGCGTCACGGCGGTCTCGAAACCTCATCGTCGTCAGCGGGGAGCCCGTCGCCGTTCGCTGCGCGCGCTGTCCGGCGCGAAGCGAGCGTTGCGCGCCGCCATGGCGGGCGCACGACGAACTCCACAAACATCATGCCCGGCGGAGACCGACGCGGCATCCCTCAACGGCTGACGGGGCTGCGAGGGACGCACGCTCTAGCGGATGCGATGCCCGGATCCCAGCCGTTTCGTTTGTTTTTTCGCGCGGTGGTGCAGCGCGCTCAGACGCGGGCGCGGAGGAGGCGATGAATGTGCGCGCGTTCCCAAGCGAGCGCTCGCTCGTAGTCGCGGAAGAGCTGCTCGCGCTCGATGAAATGTACGGGGTGCAAAATGCGCCGCTTACCGTCGGCGAGCGGCGGGATCACGTGATGCAGCATCTCGTGATAGAGGACGTACGACACGAAGTACCGGGGGACCCAGGGTCGATCGAGCACCGGGTGGATCCGGATGAGGCGCTCGGCGGCCGAGTAGCTACCGAGCTTCACCGTCCGCGGCGCGACGAGCACCTTGCCTTGCTCGTCCACCGAGCGACGGCCTACACGTCCCCACGTCACGAGCGCATCGATCGTGCCGCCGAAGTATTTGTCGTTCAGCCCGGCGAAGATCGAGAGCAGATCGTGATGCTGCCCTTGCGTGGAAAGCGGTCGAAGGAACGGGCGCGCGGCGCGAATGCGGTGGCTGTTCGTCTCGATGTACCGACCGACGAGCAGCGACGCAGCCCGATCTGCTTTTGCGATGTAGCGGACCAGGGCTTCCTGCACGCGATGCGGGGCATCGAGGAACATATGGTGCAGCCGTGCGCGCAAGATGCCGTCACGCTCGCCGAACGCGATCATGCTCCGGCAGTTGTCCGTCACGCTCAGCATCACCGGCCGGCTCGCCGCCGTGCTCAGCCTTCGCTCGAGCAGCTGCCGCGCACCTTCGTGGACGAAGATCTGAGGGCGCCCCGCGGGGAACGGGATCTCGACCTGCACGTGCCGCGGGTCCGGCACTCGCACCGCGGCAGGGGCGACGCGCGGTGCGAGCGGCCGCACACGCGAGCGAGCACGCGCGTCTCGGCCGACCGGTTTCTGAGCGAAAGGAAAGACGATCAGCCCCATTGAGACCTTGTTTCGGGGTATTCCGGCCCCCCTTCGTTGTCAAGAAAGGGTCCGGAAGTGCTCAAAATAACACTGCTTTAATGATGCTTGTCGAGCGACTAACCGGATGTCCAGATCCGCAGTTTTTCCACAGAAAACTCACAGCAGACTGAGCGCGTGTTGCTCCCTAGGTCCCAATGAGGGCTGTGCACAAGCGCAGTCGATCGCGCGCTCGAACGAGGTCATGCGAGCGCGGGCGCTCGCATGTTGGCAGCGATGGCGCGGCCGATCCGACGGCGCACCCGCACCGGGGAGCGCCGCGCCGCACACGCTTCGATCGAGGCGGAGTGGTCTCGGAGATCAGTTCGACTTCGTCGGAGGCGACGCTGTGCGCTTCGCATCCGGCGGAGCGCCCTTCGACTCTTGGCCTTTCGGCTCGTGAGCCTTCGAGTCCTGGCCCTTCGCCTCAGAGCCTTTGGCATCCTTCGCGTCGACGTCGGCGCGCTGGCCGGCCGAGCCCGACGGCCCCGCACCCTTCGCCGACGCACCGTTGGTGGGGGACCCCGCACCTTTCGCGCCTGCGGCTTCGGGCGATGCCTTCCGCTTCACGCCGTGCTTGTCGAGAACGAGCGCCTCGATCCGCGCCATCGTTTGCGAGTTCTGCTCGAGGAAGGTGCGCGCGTTCTCCCTTCCTTGGCCGATGCGCTCTCCTTGGAAGGAGAACCAAGCGCCGCTCTTCTCCAGAATGCCTGCTTCGACGGCGAGATCGATGATGTCGCCGCTGCGGCTGATGCCTTGCCCGTAGAGGATATCGAACTCCACCTCTCGGAAGGGCGGCGCGAGCTTGTTCTTCACCACCTTCACGCGGGTGCGGTTGCCGACGACCGCGGGCTCTTTGCCGCCTGCTGCCGCTTCTTTGATCGCGCCCACGCGACGAATATCGAGGCGAACTGACGCATAGAACTTGAGCGCATTGCCGCCGGTCGTCGTCTCGGGGCTGCCGAACATGACGCCAATCTTCATGCGGATTTGATTGATGAAGAGCATGAGGCATTGCGAGCGAGCGACCGTGCCCGTCAGCTTGCGCAACGCTTGGCTCATCAGGCGAGCCTGCAGACCGACATGGCTGTCGCCCATGTCGCCTTCGATCTCGGCTTTGGGGACGAGGGCGGCGACCGAGTCGACGACGATGAGGTCGACGGCGTTCGATCGGACGAGCATGTCCGCGATCTCGAGCGCCTGCTCGCCGTAGTCCGGCTGGGAGATGAGGAGCTCGTCCGTCTTCACGCCGAGCTTCTTCGCGTAGCGGACATCGAGCGCGTGCTCCGCGTCGATGAAGGCAGCGGTGCCGCCCATGCGCTGGATGCTCGCGATCGCGTGGAGGGTGAGCGTTGTCTTGCCGCTCGACTCCGGACCGTAGATTTCGACGATACGACCACGCGGATAACCGCCGACGCCGAGCGCGATATCGAGCCCGAGCGAGCCGGTCGAGACGGTCGCGAGATCCTCGTGCAGGGACTCACCGTCTTTGAGGCGCATGATCGCGCCCTTGCCGTATTCCTTCTCCACGCTCGCGATGGCGAGCTCGAGGGCCGCGGCCTTTTGCTTGGCGCTTTTATCGTCGCTCATGGTGTGTACCTTACTATTCCGGTGTTCAGTATGTCAAGGCCGCGTCCTGTACGCGAGCGCAGCTCCTTCATAGCTCCGAAACCGGCCCCCCGAAAGGCTCCGACGCCTCCACTAGGACAATTAATGTCCTAACAATCTTTCCACAAACAGCCCCCAGCAGCTGTTTGTTGTTTGGCGCGCGCACGACGGCTCGGGTCCCGCCTGGGGGGGTGCTCCCTGCGGTCGCACTGGGCACCCAAGCCTGTGCGCGCCCATTTCCAACCTGGGGACGCGAGCCGACGCCGGCCGATGGCCGGCTCCTGAGACGTTTAGGCCACCTTCGCGCGCGAACAACAAGCACCCGCCGAGACGAGAATCAGAACAGCCCGATCGAGAAGTGGAGAGCTCCTATGTCCTCCCACGGACGCGGGTCGACGTTGAAGCCGTAGTCGAACGCGAGCGGGCCGATGGGCGTGGTGATGCGCAGTCCCAAGCCGAGGCCATAGCGCAGGTGCCACGGGATGAAGTTCAGCGGGTCGACCCAGAGGTTTCCGGTGTCGAGGAAGAAGCCGAGCGCGAAGGTTCCGGTCACGGGGACGCGGAGCTCGAGGCGCGGGTTCCAAAAGAAGTCGCCGCCTCGAACGGCGACGTCGGCGGCGACGAGCTGATCGTCGAGGATCTGTTGCGCGACGTCCTCCGGGATGACCGACTCGGCGAGAAAGGAGCGAATCGAATCGAAACCGCCGAGATAAAAGAGGCGATCGGGGTACGTCTTGCTGCCCGATTGCAGCTGCACGTTCGCGCCGACCGCGATGCTCGCGGCGAGCGCGATGCCGCTGTCGGTGAATCGAATGTATCCGGAGAACCGACCGCTCATCTTCATGAAGTGAGACACCAGCGGGTCGGTATCGGGGTCGTCGGGATCCGCGGGGAGCGCGTTGACGTGCTCGACGTCGACGGTGACGAGCGTGCCTCTCGTGGCCGCGAACGGTGTGTCGCGCCGGTCCCAGGAGACGCCGATTCGCTGTGCGACGGCGAGCGTCGTCCCGTCCGGAAAGCGCAAGAGGTTCGCCAGTCGCGGGTCTTTGCGAATGGCCTCGTCGATGGAGTCCCCATTGAAGATCTTTTCGTCGTTGAGCTCCACCGAGGCGGAGAGCGTCGCGACCACCTCGCGCACCGGACGGTAGGTGAGGTTCGGCACGATCGCTTCGCGGCTCAGGCCGAAGTCGCGTTGGTTGTCGCGGACGTCGACCGCTTCGATTCCGAAGCTGACGAGCGGGCCCAATCCGATCTCCGGAAACGCGACGCGCACCGAATTGCGTCGCTCGAGGCGCTCACTGGCCGATAGCGGCGCGAGGTTTCGTTCGACGTCGGGGTCGAGAATCATGAAGTCGAACAGGTACGAGAGCTGGATTCGCAGGGTGAGCGCGATCGCGAGCGAACCGATGTTTCGATGACCGTATTCGAACCCGAAGCGCAAACCCTCGCCGGTCGAGAACCCGACCTTCGGATCGATGTATTGGCTCGGGTATTCGCTGACGCGCACGACGAGCCGCTTGCGGCGGCTCACCACCTCGGGATCCGCGAGCGCGACCGACGTGCTCGCGAAGACGCCCAAGGTCGCGAGGCGCTCTTCACTCAGGCGAATCCCGGTCTTCGAATAGACGTCGCCCTTTTTGAACGCGATCCTCCGCCGGATGAGCGCGTGATCGGTGCGCGTCGCGCCCTCGATGTCGATGTCTTCGATGAAGACGAGGTCGCGCTCTTGAAGGACGAACTTCACGCGGCCTCGCGTTCGGTCCGGCGACAGCTCCACGTCGGATGCGATACCGACATAGGCATAACCGCGGTCTTGGTAGTACTCCGCGATACGGCCCTTCGCGTCCTCGAGCGCCTGCAGGCTGAGCGGCGCGCCGAGCTCGAGCTTCGCCGCTTCCGCGAGCTCCTTCGCGGTCGCGTGAGCGTTGCCCTCGAAGGCGAGATCCCAAACCTTGGTGATCGGACCGAGGTGAACGGGGATTCGCAGCGTGAGATCCGGCGAGCAACGGATGCCCTTTGCGGGGTTGGGCACACACGTGACGTCCTGGGGAGCGGCCGGCTCGGGGAGGGGAAGGCCCGCGTCCGTCGTTTTGCAGGCGCCGCGAAGCTCGGGCATCGGCTCTTCGATGCAGCCCTCTGCGGGGGAATCGGCTGCGCAACGCGCGCGCACGACGGTCACCGGGCCGATGACGGCGTTCAAATACCCTTTGGCGAGGAACACCTCGCGCACGCGCTTGAGCGCGGCCGTGTAGGCCTCGGGGGTGTACGTCGTCGCCGGCGTGAGAGACAGAGGCGCGGGGCGTGCGCCGGTGTTTGCGGTCGTCGTGAGGGTCTGATCGACGATTCGTGGGTCGGGCACGGACAAGAACGTGTGGCTCGGAAGCACCGTCTCGAGGACGCCGTCGATCTCGCTGCCGACGTCGTCGGGGTCGACGTCCTTCGCCAGGCAGACGAACACGCGGCGCGAGACGCGAGCGCGGTCGTTCTCGATGATGTCGAAGGCGACGTATTCGAGGCCCGGGTCTTTGCTCTCGCGCGGCACGACCTTCACCTGCGCGTCGAGGAAGCCGTGGCTCTCGTAGAACTTCGCCAGCTTGGAAACGAGCTCTTCGGTGGACCCGATCTGCCCCTCGTCGATCTCGAGCGCTTCTCGGAGCTGATCGGCGTCGAAGGAGCGATTTCCTTCGAAGATCGGGACGAGCTTGGGGCCGCTCTCGACGTAGACGTAGAGATAGCTGAAAGGGCCGATGATCTTCGTCTTGTGCGATATGCGAGCTTTGTAAAACCCTTCCTCTCGGAGCGCTTGCGAGAGCGCTCGGTCCGCCTCCGACAGCGCGGCGTCGTCGAGGCGGTCGCCGGCTTTGACGGCGTAGTCGAACTTCAGATCACCGACGTGCGCGTCGTCGTGCGGCTCGATCACGAAGATGCGCTGCGAAACGAGCCTCGGCTCTTTCGGATCGATCGTCACGACGACCAGCACGTCGAGCGGATCGTCGAGCTGCGCGGCTTGGATCGTGACGACTGCATTCGGAAACCCGTGTAGATCGTAGAATGCGCCGATTTTTGCGGGAATCGCGTCGAGCTCCGACTCGGAGACCTCTTCGCCTTGGACGATGTTCGCGGCTCTCAGCGTCCCCGCTCGATCGAGCACGCCGCCGTCGAGCTGCACCGCGGCGACCGTGCGGGATGGCACGGCGACGATGCGCAGCAACGCGCCGGAACCTGCACGCTCCGCCTCCGCCGCGAGGCGCACGAAGCTGCCCGCGCCGGCGAGCTCGCGCATCGCGCGGCGCGCCGCCTCCGGCGTGAGCTTCTCGCCGAATTTGACCGAGCTGATGGCGGGCTTCGCCGCCCAGCGCTTACCGGTCACCCGGACCTCGACGCGGACGATCGGCAGGCCGATCAGCGCTTCGTCGAAGGTCAGGTCGTCTTCGGGGATCTCGAGCGTCGCGAGATCGTCGAGCGGCACGAGCGGATCGTCGACGGCCGTCTCCGCGGGCGTCGGGTCCTCGGCGCGGGCCGTGCGGGCGACCACCACGAAGGCGAGCGCGCACGCGATCGCGAGCCATAGGGCGCGCGCGAAGCGAACGAGGAAGTTTGAAAGGAGAGCTACTCGAACTCGAGACGCCACCGCAGGTCCGCGCCGAGATTACCGATGATCGTGCCGATGTCGTTGGTGTTGTCGTACGAAGCCTGGATGCTGACGCCCTTCTTCAAGCGCCACTCGAGGGTCGCGGCGACGTCCCGCTCGGTGAGCGTCGTGGTGACGCTGGCGCGAACATCGTCGTTGATCCGCTTGCCGACGGTGACGTTCGGCTCGGTGCGGCCGGTTCGAGCGGAGTAGCTGGATCCGAAGTGGAAGTAGTCGATAATCGGAACGACGCTTTTGACGGCCTTGTCCGCTCCCGTCAATGCGCTGAGTGCCTCGAGACCGACGGTTTCGCCGAGGGAGGTCGCGAGGCCGCGATCGATCTCGGCCCGGGTCATGCCGACGGTGAGGAGCAGGACGATGTCCTCCTGATCCATCGGGGGGTCGCTGGATAGGTCGAGCTTCAGGTCCTCGGTGCTGCCGTGGGCATGGATGTTGACATCCCATTGCCCCGCGGTCGTGGAGCCCGTTTGCGTCTCGGTCGTGCTCTCGGCCTGCGCGCTCGCATAGCGGCGCATGTCGGTCGACGCCTGGACGTCGATCTCCGCCTTGACCTTGGTCGGGTCGTTGAAGCGAACGTACCCCTCGCGAACGTCGAACTCGTGGTTTCTGAGGCGGATCTTCGAGTCCTGAAGGACCTTCAGCGCACCCTTCGCGCCATAACGTTGATTGGTCCCGGAGACCTCGAGGCCCGGATCGACGATCTCGAGGCGGACGTCGGCGAGGTCGTTTCGTACGACGAGCGGGCGAGGGGAGACGATCTTGAGCGCGAACTTCAGGAAATCTCCCTCGGGGTCGTAGGCGTCGACCTCGGATCGCCCGATGGTGCGGGAGAGCTCGCCGAGATCGAGCGACAGCGCGATGGGGCGTTTGTAGAGGAACGACGTCACCGACACCGTGCCGCGGAGCTCGGGCAGGGGATCGTCGGTCCGCCATGAGGCGGGGATGGTCAAATCGAGATCGGCGTCGGAGACGACGTCGATTCCTTCGCCGACCGGGAGCTTTACACCTCGCGCGGTGATCGTCGCGCTGCCGGTGCCGTAGCCGAGGCCTTCGATGGGAATGCGGCCGGTCACGTCGATCGTGCCGGCGCCGACGCTCGCGGTCGCTTTGGTGACACGTACCTCGCCGTCGCCGAGCGCGATATCGACCGCGATTTGTTCGAGCGTCGCAGGGACATCGGTGATCGCGAGCGCACCGTCGCGCAGCTTGGCGTAGCCGGTGACTTTGGGGGCGGTGAGGTTGCCGGTCACCTCGACGGAGCCGCTGAGGATGCCTGCGATGCGATCCACGGACGGGATATCGTCGCGCAGCGTTGCGAGATCGAACGGCGCAATGGTGACGCTGGCGTCGAGCTTGGGCTCCTCCTGAAAGACGCGCAGGATCTTTCCTTTCGCGGTAAACCCGATCGAGACGCCGCTCTTGTCCTCCAGCGACAAGCCGATCTCGGGCAGCGACAGGTCGCCGTTCTTCACCACGACGGGCGCATCGGATCGCGCGAGCTTTACCGTCCTGCCGCCGCGCGAGACGTGAACGCCACGCAGATCGATCGATGCCTCGGTCGCCGCGAGGTTCGCCGTTTCGAGCCGCGCGACATCGACGACCGCGCTGATCTTGGCGTCGGGAGGCTTTCCGCCGAGCGCGTAGATCGGCAGGCCACCGGCGATCGTGCCGAGGTCGAGCTCGTTCAGCGTGACCCGGCCCGCGACGATCTTGTTCGACTGGTTCGTGATCGTGACGTCGCTCATCGCGACCTGACCGTCGAAGAGCTGGCCGTTGATGCGGAACGATCCGCTCGCGGTGTCCGGTGCGTTCGGATCGTGCGGAGGCGAGATGGGGAGCCCGCAGGTCGATCTTCCGACGATGGCCGGCGGCATCGGATCGGGCTCGAGCCGTACCGAGAAACGTGAGCTCGGCATCTTGCTCGCGCCGAATCGGAGCGGGCTCACCGACACGTCGAGATCGGCGCTCATCCGCGCGAGCGTGCCGCCGAGCGTGGCCACGGCGGAAACCTCGCCGTCGAGGTAGTCGCGCAGCGGGCCGAAGCCTTCGAGCTTCGCGAGCGGCATCCCCGCGACCACCGCCGTGCCGCGCAGCTCACCGCCGTGCCGCACGTCTGCTTGCGCGGTGATGCTGCCGGTCGCGTCTTGCACGGTGGCGCTCACGAGCTCGATCTCCATGCCTTCGGCGCCCGCCCTCGCGTCGTCCCAGCGAAAGTGCACATCCATCGAGCCGCGCTCGAAGGACTCGCCGAAGAGGTCGGGTCGATCGAGCTGCATCTTGGTGCGGACGTCGATGAGCCCACCGCCACACTTGTCCTCGGGCCCACCGATCGCGTAGTGGACGGTCGCCGTGCCGATCCCGGTGCCCGCGAAGTTCTTGAAGCGCGGGTCCTTGTCGAGCTGGAACACCTCGAAGAAGTCGGAGACCTTGAGGTAGGGCGCCTGCGTCGTCTGCAGCTCGGCGTCGACGAGCACGTCGGCGCCGGCATCGAAGTCGACCTTCGTCTTCGTGCTCGTCACGAGGCTCTGGTTCTTCGCGAGCTCGACCTCGGTGAGCTCGAGCGACAGCGGAACGAAGACGGCGTGGGACGTACGGATGTCGCCCGCCTTGAATCCTCCGAGCTCGAACCCGTCGATTTTCAGCTCGCCCTCGATGCGAGGGTAGTCGAACGTCCCCGTGCCGGTCGCGTGCACGGTCGCCTTGCCACCGATCGCGACGGATACGAGCGGGGAGATCTCCGCGAGGTCGACATACGACCCCTGCGAGATATCGAGCCCGAACTCGTCCAGGAAGCCCAGCTTGACCGTCGTGAAGACGCTCGAGCGCGGCGTCACGAGGTGCATCTTGTCGAGGTAGACGGCGTCTTTTCGGATCGCGAGCGTGCCCTTCACCTCGCCGCGATCGATGCTGATCATGCGCTGTTTGTCTTCGCGATGAGAAGGCCGGTCGTAGACGCCGAAGTCGCTCGTGCTCGTGACGAGCTTTCCCTCGATGTTGAGCGGATCGATGGTGCCGCCGAAGCTCTCGAACTCGACGTGGTCGAGCGTCCACCCCACGTGCGACTGCGGATGCACGCCGAGATCGCGCAACAGGCCCTGCATTCCCACGTGATCGGCCTTGATGTTCCGCACGTCGAGCGTCATGCCCGGCTCGGTGAAGGAGAACCTCGCGCGCTCCATCGCGAAGTCGCCGTCGGCCCAGCGCGCCTTGATGTCGGTCGCGACGACCGCGCTGCCGTCGAATTGGACGTTGGTGTCGACGTAGTCGGAGAAGACCTTTCCATCGAGGCCGATGAAGTCCGCGTGAACCTTGCCGGTGACGAGCGGTGTTTTCGCCTGAGGCGCTTTCGTGGCCTCGACCTCGACGCGCACCGAGCCCGTGAGGTGGGGCATCGCGACGAACCGATGAACGAGCGCGGCGGGCGCCGTGAGCGCGACGCGGCCCGCGATGTTCTGAATACCCTCGCCGCGCAGGACCGTTGCAGGGACCTCGACGGCGCCGAGGCGCACGTCGAGCCTTCGCCAATCCTTTTCGGGAAGGTCACACGCAGGCCGCGTATCGAGATCGGGATCGAAGTCGACGACGGCGCCTAGACCGAGCCTTCGAACGAGCAACGTCTCCGCCTTCGGATCGACGCGCGCGCGGGCTTCGAGCTGGCACAGACGATCTTCGTCCGCGGCTTGCTCCTCGGGGTGGCGCGGGTCGGGGCGAACACGCGAGAGCGTTCCTCCGCCGGCGCGTGCGGCGAGCTCGAACGAGCCGTCGGGCTCGGAGACGACGTCGAGATCGACCTCGGTGACGTAGACGAGGGTGCCGTCGATATCGAGGTCGACCGTCGCGTCGGTGAGCGCGAGCGCGCGGAACGGTGCGCGCTCCGACCTCTCGCTCTCGGCGGATGGTTCGGGCTTCTTCGGGCGGAAGTTGACGAGCTCGCCGTCGCGCAGGACGACGCGGGCGTGGGCCCCGGTCACCTCGATGTCGCCGACGTCGAGCTTACCGGCAAGCAGCGAGAAGATGCGCGGCCGGATGCTGGCCGTCTCCACCGTGAGGAAATCGCCGAGGCCGTCGTCGCCTTCGATGACGAGGTTTTCGACGCCGACCGTCAGCGGCCACGGCTTTACCCGCACGTCGTAGCTCGCGCGTGCACCGAGCTCACGTTCGAGGAGCACCGCGGTCTCGCGCGAGGCCCACGCCTGCACGGCCGGTGTGCGGACGAGCACGGCTGCGAACACCGGGATGAAGCCGATCGTCGCGAAAAGAACACAAAAGAAGATCGCGACGCCGCGGCCGAATCGGCCGCGCTTGCGCGTCGAGCTCGGCGGCGGCCCCGACGTGCGCGCTGGTCGCCGAGGTGGTGGGGCAGGAGGATCGACCGAGCCGCCTGCTTCGGTACCCGGCGGCGACGCCGACGCGCTGATGCCTTCCGGGGGAGCGGCGATCTCGATGGTTTCGCTGGGTGCCGACGCAACGGGCGCTACGGGCGGCGGCCGGACCGAATACGACGGAGGCGCATTCGAGGTGGCGGAATAAGCAGGGAACGGCCCGCGCCTCGAGTACGCGGGCTCGTCGGGCCGTTGCGCGTCCGCGTCCGAGGCGGGATCGAGCTCGAGGAGAGCAGGGGATCGCGGCGGCCGCGGGATCAGCGGCAGCTCGACGTCCTCCGGGTCGTCCTCCGGCTGCGCCACCCGCGCAGCCTAGCCTATTCGAGGATGTACGTCGCCATCAGGGGGTGGTGATCCGATGCGGCGGCGACGTCGTTTCCGTGCCGGATGACCACACTCTCGGTATCCACGCGCTTGGCCATGACCGGGTTTGCCATCTGATGATCGATGAGCTCGAGGCTGCCCTCGAAGTCGAAGGTCCAGCGATCGCCCTCGTCGACGTTGCTCGCGATGCTCTCGTAGGTGGGATCGCTACCCACGACGGCATCGAGAGGCGGCGAATCCGGCAGATCGTTGAAGTCGCCGAGCACCACGACGGCGAGCTCCGGATCGTCGGCGGTTAGCCCGTCGGCGACAGCGCGCGCGCGCTGTGCCTCTGCGAGGCGCTTGTCGGGGTTGTCGGGCGGGCCTTTCGCTTTCAGGTGGACGCCCAGCAAGACGACCTTCTGCTCGCCGACGTGGAAGTGGTACTCGAGCAGATCGCGCGTGAACGTGAACTCGGGCGCGGTCGTGCCCTCGACGACGAACGAGTCGCCCAAGTGCGATACGACGTCGTCGAACTGGATCTTCGACATGGCGGCGATGTCGACGCCGCGCGGATCGTGGCCCTGCAGGATGTGTTGCTGCGGGTATTTGTCGCCGAGCGCGGCGTTCAAGTCCTCGAGGATCGTCTCGTTCTCGACCTCTTGCAGGACCATGATGTCCGGGTCGAGCTCCGCGAGAATGTCGACGATCGCGTTCAGCTTCTCGCTGTATTCAGCCTGCGAGACCGAGTCGTCTTCGGTGTTGGACGTGTCCTCGACCGTGTCGAAGAAGTTGTGCAGGTTCCAGTTGAGGATCTTCACCGGCTCGCCGGTGAGCGGCTCGCTTCCGCCGCCGCCGCCTTCACCTTGTCCGCCGCCGCCGCTCGACGGGGTTCCGCCCGCACCGCCGGCACCGGTCGCCGACGTGTCGTCACCACACGCAAACAGACTCGTCAGACCGGCGAGCAGCGCCGCATGAAGAAAGAACCGCATTCGTCGGACATTACCACGGTTCTTTCTTCGGCAGCGGCCCTGCTCGCGGGCGGTGGCGCCGCTCTGCGATGCGATCTCAGACGTCGGCGAGCTTGCGATACCGGAAGCGGCGCGGCTCGTCGGCTTCTTTGCCGAGGCGGCGCTTGAGATCCGCCTCGTAGGCCTCGTAGTTCCCCTCGAACCAGACGACCTTCGAGTCGCCCTCGAACGCGAGGATGTGCGTCGCGACGCGGTCCAAGAACCAGCGATCGTGGCTGATGACGACCGCGCAGCCCGCGAACCCGAGCAGCGCCTCTTCGAGCGATCGCAGCGTGTCGACGTCGAGATCGTTCGAAGGCTCGTCGAGGAGGAGCACGTTCCCGCCGGCGCGAAGGAGCTTCGCGAGGTGGACGCGGTTGCGCTCGCCACCGGAGAGATCGCCGACCTTCTTCTGCTGGTCGCTGCCGGCGAAGTTGAACGACGCGACGTATGCGCGGCTGTTCACTTCCTTCTTGCCGACGAGGATCTTCTCCTCGCCGCCGGAGATCTCCTGCCACACGTTGTTCTTCGGGCTCAGCGCGTCGCGCGACTGGTCGACGTACGCGAGCTGCACCGTCTCGCCCACGCGGATCTCGCCGCTGTCCGGCTTCTCCTGGCCGACGATCATGCGAAACAGCGTCGTCTTACCGGCGCCGTTCGGACCGATCACGCCGACGATGCCGCCGCGCGGGAGCGAGAACGAAAGGTCGTCGATGAGCAGACGATCGCCGAAGCTCTTCTTGAGATTCTTCGCCTCGATGACGACGTTGCCGAGACGCTGGCCGGCGGGGATGTGGATCTCCGACGCGTCGTACGCCTTGTCTTCCTTGTCCTGCGCGAGGAGCGATTCGTAGGCCGTGATGCGCGCCTTGCTCTTTGCCTGTCGCGCGCGGGGCGAGGACCGGACCCACTCGAGCTCGCGCTCGAGCGTCTTCTTGCGCGAGGTCTCTTGCTTCTGCTCGTCGACGAGGCGCTTCTGCTTGTATTCGAGCCAAGCGGAGTAGTTGCCCTCGAACGGGTAGCCGTGTCCGCGATCGAGCTCCAGGATCCAGCCGGCGACGTTGTCGAGGAAGTATCGATCGTGCGTGACCGACACGACGGTGCCCGGAAACTCCTGCAGGAAGCGCTCGAGCCAGTGGACGCTCTCCGCGTCGAGATGGTTCGTCGGCTCGTCGAGGATCAAAAGGTCCGGCTTCTCGAGGAGGAGGCGGCACAGTGCGACGCGACGCTTCTCACCGCCGGAGAGCTTTTCGGCGGGCGCATCGGGAGGTGGGAGGCGCAACGCATCCATTGCGCGCTCGATCGTCCGATCGAGCTCCCAGCCGTTCACGGCTTCGATCTTGTCTTGGACCTGGCTCATCTCCTCCATGAGCTTGTCCATGTCGTCGGGGTTCTCGGCCATCTCCATGCCGAGCTCTTCCGTACGCTTGAGGAGGTGTCGGACGTCGGCGACGGCGAGCTCGACCTCGTCGCGTACGGTCTTCTCGGAGAGCTTCGGTTCCTGCGGGAGGAAGCCGATGCGGATCCCGTCGGCGGGCCGCGCCTCACCGAGGAAGTCCTTGTCGACGCCCGCCATGATGCGCAGAAGCGTGCTCTTGCCGGCGCCGTTGTGACCGAGCACGCCGATCTTGGCGCCCGGAAGAAACGACAGCCACAGCCCCTTCAGGACCTCTTTGTTCGGGGGATGGACCCGCCGAAGATCCTGCATCTGAAAAACGAACTGATGCGCCACGGTCCGGCAGACTAGTAGCCATGCCGAGCGCCCGCAATCGAGACGCGCGGCGATCGAGCTATCGTCTGGTTGGGAGTAGAGTTCGGGCGTGGGTGACGTGGCCGGCGACGATGCAGCTCTACGTGATCTGAGCCGCGTGCTGCGTCCGTTCGCCGACGCGCGACCGCTGCCGCGACGTGTGTTCGTCGACCCCGCGTGCTTCGAGCTCGACCGCGCGATGTTCCGCGCGAGCTGGATCCCGGTGGCCCACGTCACCCTGCTCGACGAGCCTGGTCGTTACGTCGTCGCGGGCGTCTCCGGTGAGCGCGTCGTCGTCGTGCGGGGTGCAGACCTCGAGCTGTCGGCGTTCATCGACGGATGTATCCACCGCGGAACACCTTTGTTCGAGGACGACGAAGGCAAGCTCGAGCGCCTCTCGATCACGTGCCCGTACCATGGGCTTCGTTACGACCTGCGCGGCATCGCCGAAGCGCGCGCGTGCCCCGCGTTCGGGCTCGCGCCCGGCGCGCGCTTGCGACCCGTCCGCGCCGTCGAGCGCCTCGGGTTCGTCTTCGTTTGCCTCGAGCCCGCGACGCCGGCCTTCGAGGAGTGGGCGGGGCCGCTTCCTCCTTGGCTCTCGCGGGCGCAGATGCACGCGCTCCGGCTCGGCCGCCGCGTGACCAACGAAGTGCGCGCCAATTGGAAGCTCGTCGTGCAGAACTTCCAGGAGTCGCACCATTTCACGCTGGTTCACCCCGGGCTCGAAGCGCGGACGCCGTGGCAACGATCCGACAGCGTCGACTTCGGGGGCGCGTTCATCGGTGGAACGATGGAGCTCCGAGACGGTATCGACACGGTGAGCGAAGCGCCCGGGCTCGAAGGACGTCCGCTCGTCGCGTCCCCTGCCGACGCCCGTCACGTATCCGACGCGCTGCTTTTCCCCGGCTGGATGACCAGCCTGCAGCCCGACTACTTCTTGAGCTACAGGATCGTGCCCGAGGCGCCCGCCGTAACGACGGTGATTGCCGACATCTACTTTCACGCAAGCGCGTTCGGTCTCGGCTTCGACCCGTCGAATGTCTATCGCTTCTGGGATCGCACGAATGCGGAGGACCGCAAAATCTGCGAGCGCCAGCAACGTGGCCTCGCCTCGCCGTCGTTCGAGATGGGCCCATACGCGCCGGTCGAGGACGGTGTGCACGCATTCGACCGCCGCGTCGCGGCGGCCTACCTCGCGCTCTCGGGCGCCGCGAGAACGAAGAAGAGCGAGCGATGACCGCCAAGCTGAACGGCGTGTTCGGCCGACCCTACGCGAACCTCGAGCACCTCATCGACGAGGCCGCGCTCGACACCATGGATCGCGAGATAACGCGCGGGCTCTTGCACGTCGAGACGTCGTTCACGGGCGGCACGCTCAAATGGATGGGCGTCGTTGCTCCGTGGAAAATGGACGACGGCTACGCGGATGCCATGACGACCATCGAGGCATTCAGCGACGACGAGTTCGCGGAGCTCGTCGAGCTCGCGGACGACCCCTCGCGGTTCGACCTCGACAACCGCGTTTCGTACACCTTCGGCGACGAGACCGACCATCCCTTCAACCGCGCGCAGATGCGCTGGCTGTCGCTACGGCACGGTGTCTATTTCCCGTGGAAGGTCTGTTATCACTTGCTCGAAAACGACAAATGGGAGGACAAACACTCCGGCACCGGTAAAGCGTTTTCGGCCGAAGCCAAAGACGTGTTTCCCGAGACGATTCGCCTGCTGGAGTCGTTGCCGTTTACCGAAATCGGAAGGGTCGTCGTCTTCGGCCTCGAGCCGAACGACCACGCCCCCCTCCACCGCGACACCGAGCCCGGCCGCTCCCTGTCGGTCGCGCAATCGATATCGATCGATCCTCGCGGCACGAAACGCTTCTACCTATCCAATAGCCAAGAAGCCGCCCCCACAATCGTCGACGCGCGCGTCTATTGGTTCAACGACATGGATTACCACGGCGTCCTCCCGGACCCGTTCTTCCGCTATTCCATCCGCATCGACGGCATCTTCGACCGAGCCTTCCTCCGCGACCTAGAACGCCGGTCGCGCTCTTTGCGCTGAATGCCGGAAGCAGAAGGTCGCCAAGGGCGCCAAGGGAAGAAGGAGGGAGAAGAGGGTTCTTTACAATCGAACTAAAACCTCTTTTCTCCTCTTCCTCTTTCTGCCCTTGGCGACCCCTCTCGTCTTCTCATGCCCGCAGCAAAACGGGCGTACTCAGCGCGGCGGCGTCGGTGGGGCCGGCTTGGACTCGGGCGTAGAGGCCGGCGGGCTCGCCGGCTGCCAGGAAGACGCCGAAGTTCGTCGCTCGGCCTTGGGCGTCGCATTGGGCCTCGAAGTAGCGCTGCGCGATCCACCTGCCTGAGCGGGCGTGCTCGATCGCTTCGAGCCAGGTCGGTTCATCGGCAAATCGGCCGACGACGACCTCGTCGCCCTCGGCGCCGTAATCGCTCTTGATGACCCAGCTCTCGCGCTGGGCTTTGAGCATCTCGGGGTGGATCGATTCGAGGCGGCTGGTAATCGGGACGAGCTCGCGAATGATGTCTTGCGAACGCAGGGAGAAGCGGTGAATGCCCTCCCACATGAAGGCCATCATTCGCTTGTTCTGTGGCAATACGGCGCCGAACGGGTTGACGATCGCCGTTTTGCCCTCGGCTTGTGCGCGCAATGCGACGTAGAGCGGGGCCGACAGAGGCGCGGTATCGTCGAGCTCCTCGTCGGTCCAGGGGCTCGCGCGCTCGCTCCACCAATCCGTCTTGTAATGGCGGACGAGCACGCTCACCGGCTCCTCGAAAATTCGACAGGTCGGGTCGTCCTCGGTCGCGCCGAGGTTGTACGGAGACCCGAGCGCGACCTCGAATCCGGCCGCTTCGAACCATTGCTTGTACAGGCGCACGAGCGACAGATCTTCGGTGAACTCCGTTGGGTACACGATACCGACGACGTTCTTTGCCGAGGGGCCGACGATCGCGTCTCGCATCGCGCGGACGACGCGGATGAAGGCGCGCTCGAGCTGCGCATTCGGATCGACGAGCTGGGGATTCACCGCCCGCGCGATCGCGCCGAGGACCACCGCCTCGGCTTCCCCTGTCGGGGTATCGCAATTGAGCTCGGCGACCGCGATCCCGTCCGTGGTCAAGAACACATCGGCCCGCGCGAAGGCGTGCCACAGCGGCTGCGACGCGGTGAACATCGCCTTTTGCACCGGCGTGAGCCCGAAGAACGAATCGAGCAACGCCGGGTCGTCCATCACGATCTGCACGGCTTCGTCGTAGACCTCGGCGATCTTCCGCCCGGAGTCGGCGAGGAGGCGCGCTTTGCCGGCGTCGATGACGATCGGTTCCTCGGCGAATCGAGCACGCCCCTCGAGCCACGGATCCGTGAT